>JAVBLP010000023.1:0-12075 GCA_031553505.1 Endomicrobiaceae bacterium | reverse complement strand
AAATAAATATAAAAACGCAGCCGACATATTTAAACAGTGGATTAAAGACGGCGTTTTGGTGCGCGATGAAAAGCCCGCCCTTTATTTTTATGAACAGGTTTTTGAAGACCACGGAATTAAAATGACAAGAAGAGGTTTTTTTGCCGCTTTGAAGCTCGAAAACCCCCATTCCGGCAAAGGCGCGGTAAAGCCCCACGAAAAAACTCTTGCAAAGCCCAAAGCCGACAGATTGAAACTTTTAAAAGCCGTTAAAGCAAATATCAGCCCTATTTTCGGGCTTTTTGACGATGAAAAGCTTTTTACGGTGGGCATATGCAAAACCATCGCAAGAAGAAACCCTGCCGCAACCGCCAGGGATAAAGAAGGCACATTTCATAAGCTTTGGGCTGTGACAGACGAAGATACCATAGAAAGCATACAGAAGTTCTTATCCAATAAAAAAATGTTTATAGCTGACGGCCACCACAGGTATGAAACCGCGTGGAATTACAGCCAGGAAAGAAAAGAAAAAGATAAAAAATACTCTTCCGATAAAGATTATAATTACGTTTTGACGTATTTGTGCCCTATGGAAGACCCGGGAATATCGATATGGCCTACCCACAGGGTGATCGGGGAACCGAAAGATTTAGAAGAAAATATAGAAAAGTATTTTGACGTTCATTCTTCAAAAGATTTCCAGAGGCTTGCAAAAAAGAGCAAACAGCAGCCGATGATGCTTTTTAAAGACGGCAAATACAGGGTTTTAACGGTGAAAAAAGAAGCAATGCTTAAAAAAGCGATGCCGGACAAAGGCGCGGCTTACAGAAATTTGGCTGTCAGCGCTTTGCACTACCTTTTGATACCTAATATAGACGCGCAAGATTTCACATACGTAAAAGATGAAAAAGAAGCCGTTTTGCTTGCAAAGAAAACCAATAAAATGGCGATAATAGTGCCGGCTACCCCGGTCGAATCTTTAAAAGCGATAAGCTTAAACAACGAAATGATGCCGCAAAAATCTACATATTTTTACCCGAAACTTGCAAGCGGAATAGTAATAAGAACAGTATAGAAGTTTAGAAGCGCGGAAAGGTAATATGTCTTTATTAATTGATGTTTTTTTAATTGTCAGTATTATATTAATAGCCTATCTCGGTTGGTCCGCAGGGCTGACAAGGACATTTTTTGCCGTTTTCGCGGGTTTTCTTGCCATTTTTGCCGCGGATAAGTATCCCTATCAGGAAGGACTCAACTTTTACCTTGTTTTTTTAATAACGGCGATACTTGTGATAATCGCGGGCGGTTTTGTTTTAAGGATTGTAAGTTTTTTCTTTATGAAGCCTTTTGACAAAGCGGGCGGCGCTGTGTTAAGCGCGGCAGTCTGGCTTATAGTATCGGTAAACGTTATCATCCCTACGTTGACTTACGGCACGCACGCGTTGGACGGCGCAACGCACACAGTATATAAAACCATCTCAAGCACAATGCATACACAAATTCCTTTGTTTAAGGATTACATTCCTTCTTCCCTTGAAAAGAAGGTAATGGAAAGGCGAGATAGCGAAATTAACTAGCAGCATAACGGGAGAAATTAATGAAAAAATTAAGATTAGGTTTTCCTAAAGGAAGCCTTCAGGATTCTACAATTGAACTTTTTAAAAAAGCAGGCATAAGGATAAACGTTTCATCGCGTTCATACTTCCCTTCGTGCGATGATGAAGATTTGGAAATAATGCTTGTGCGTTCGCAGGAAATGGCAAGATACGTGCAGGAAGGCTTTTTTGACTGTGGCCTTACGGGTTTTGACTGGATATGCGAAAGCGGCGCGAAAGTAAAAGAAGTATGCGAGCTTAACTACGCAAAATCCGGTTTCAGGCCTGTGCGCTGGGTTTTGTGCGTTCCTGAAAGCTCTAAAGTAAAAACGATAAAAGATTTGAAAGGCAAAAGAGTCGCGACCGAGCTTATAAACTATACAAAAAAATATTTTGCGAAAAATAAAGTGAAAGCCGATATAGAATTTTCGTGGGGTGCTACGGAAGCCAAAGCCGGCAGCCTGGTTGACGCTATTGTAGAACTTACAGAAACGGGCTCTTCGCTTAGGGCAAATAAACTCAGGATTGTTGACGAAATGCTTACCTCAACCACAAGGTTTATCGCTAACGAAAAAGCTTTGAATGATAAATGGAAAAGGGAAAAAATTGAAAATATGGCTATGCTTTTGAGAGGCGCTCTTGCCGCCGAAGGAATGGTCGGTTTAAAAATGAATGTTCCGCTTAAAGCGCTGGATAAAGTAAATTCCGTTCTTCCTGCGTTAAAAAAGCCTACCATCTCGCAGCTTAGCGACCAAAACTGGGTAGCTCTGGAAGTTATAATTGAAGAAAAAACGGTTAAAAAGATAATTCCGGCGCTTAAAAGGGCAGGAGCTGAAGGAATTATAGAGTATCCGCTGAATAAAATTATATATTAGCGGCTTCAAGATTTAGCTTACAGCTTCACCGCGCCGCTAAAGTTACGCTTCGCCTGGCGTTTTTCGTTTCAACTCAAATCTTAAAACCTAAAAAACAGTTGTGTTGAAAGCCGTCATTGCGAATTTGCAAAATAAATAAAGCAATCTGTCCTGCGCGAATCTGCAGGATCGCAATATATAAAGGTGGAAAATTAATGAACAGCAACATCAGGGTAAGATTTGCGCCTTCTCCTACGGGGGATTTACATATCGGAGGCGTCCGCACAGCTTTATTTAACTGGCTTTTTGCCAGAAATAAAGGCGGCAGCTTTATACTCAGGATTGAAGATACCGATGAAGCCCGCTCAACGGAAGAATCCGTAAAAGTTATCCTTGACGCGATGAAATGGCTGGAGCTTAACTGGGATGAAGGCCCGTGTAACGAAGTTGCAAAATATGCCCCTTACTGCCAAATGGCAAGAAAAGAGCAGGGTATTTACCAAAAATATGCCGATGAACTTATTGAAAAAGATTTGGCATATCCATGCTACTGCACGCCTGAAGAAGTTGATGAAATGCGCAAAGCGGCGCAGGCAAATAAACAGCCTCCTAAATATGACGGCAGATGCGCATCTTTGACAAAAGAACAGCGCAAAGAAAAAGAGGCGCAGGGCAGAAAAGCCGTTATAAGGTTTAAAATGCCTAAAGACGGCAAAATAGTTTTAAACGACCTCATCCGCGGCAGCGTGGAATTTGATAATGCCCTTTTGGATGATTTTGTAATACTTAAGGCCAGCGGCGTGCCGACATACAATTTTGCCTGCGTTATTGACGACTATTTAATGGAAATGACGCATGTTTTAAGGGGCGATGACCATATTTCAAACACTCCGAGACAGATGCATTTGTACAATGCTTTAGGCTGGAAAATGCCGGAATTCGGCCATATGGCGATGATTTTGGGCCCGGACGGCGCAAGGCTTTCAAAAAGGCACGGGCATACTTCCGTTTTAGAATACAGAAAAGAAGGATATCTTTACGAAGCGCTTATAAATTATCTGGCGCTTTTAGGGTGGTCCACGGAAGACAGCCAGCAGCTTTTTACGATGGACGAACTCAAAGAAAAGTTTTCTGTTGAAAGGTGCGGCTCAAGCCCGTCAACTTTTGACCCTGTAAAGCTTTTGTGGCTTAACGGGGAAAAGATACGTTCAAAATCTATTGATGAGGTGTATGGATTGTTTATGGATTGGCTTAAATATACCGGTAATGAAAAATTGATTGAAAGCTGGGATAAAGAGCTGCTAAAAAAAGCTATGGTTTTAGAACACGACAAAATAAAACTTTTAAGCGATATTCCTTCTTTGGTTGATTTTTTCTTCACTAAAGAGGTGGATTATAAAGAAGAAGCCGTAAATAAGACTCTTTTGTCTGAAAAATCAAAAGAGTCGGCAAGAATAGTGCTTGAAGAGAGCATTAATAGGCTGCCAAACCAGAGTGATTTTTCCGCTGCTGCTTTAGAACAGTACGCTAGAGATCTGGCAGCTGAAAAAGAAATAAAAACAGGGCAGGTGTTCCACCCTATAAGAGTCGCGATATCCGGAAGAACCCAAGGACCGAGCCTGTTTCATATGATGGAAGTTATGGGCAAGGATGAAGTTGTGCGCAGAATTGAAGCCTGCTATAATAAATTTTTTGCATGAGCAAGGAGGGTTGTATGGCAGAAGAAATGAAAGATTTAAATCCGCATCTATTTAACCTGATAACGATGTTTGCTTCGTCGGCGTGGTGCCAGCTGGGCAAAATGCAAAACCCGATGAACGGCAAAATTGAAAAAGATTTGCCGGGCGCAAAAATGACTATTGATATGCTTGTTATGCTTCGCGATAAAATGAAAGGCAACCTTACTAAAAAAGAAGAAGAGATAGTTGCTTCAACAATATCAAACCTGCAGATTAATTACGCGGATGAGGCGTCAAAACCGGCGGATAAACAATCCGAAAAGATAGAAAATAAAGAGTCTGAAGGGCATTCCCATGACTGCGGGTGCTGCCATGACGGATGCGAAGGGGAGGGAAATGAAAATTTTAACCTTGATAGGCGGGATTTCGAAAAACTCCATAAATAAAAAGCTGTTTGAACTTATTAAACCCCTTGCGCCCCAGGATTTGGAATTTGAAGCGTTTGACATATCGCAGCTTCCGTTTTTCTCGCAGGATTTTGAAAATGACATGCCTGAAACGGCGGCATCTTTTAAAGATAAAATAGTTAAGGCGGACGGCGTTTTGATTATAACGCCGGAATATAACCGTTCAATGCCAGGCGTACTTAAAAATGCTTTAGATTTGGCAAGCCGCCCTTACGGCAAAAATGTATGGGTAAAGAAATCTGCTGCGGTTTTAGGTGCAGGCGGCGGCGCGACAGGCGCTTTCGGTTCGCAAAAACATGCGAAAGACACGCTTTCTTTTATGGGTGCGTATGTAATGTGGCAGCCGGAAATATATTTCAGCTTTGGCGGCAACTTAAACGAAAAAGACGAACTCGCCGATAATTCAAAAAAATATTTTACGAATTTCTTAAACGGCTTTAAAAGCTGGATTGAGAAAAATAAGTAGTTGTTAAGCTGTAATTGCAGGTTAAAAAGCAAACTAACAGTTTAATTTGCCAAAAAGCATAACTTTTTTGTATAATTCTAACTCAATTCTTAACAGTTTTAATTGCCCGATGGTGTAATTGGTAACACGCTTGCCTCTGGAGCAAGAGTCTCCTGGTTCGAGTCCAGGTCGGGCAGTTTTTATTTTTGTCTTGCCTTTGAAGCTTTTGCGTCCTTATACTCCGGCTCGTATGCGTTAAGCACATTTTTCCGTCGTAGACATCGCAAAAACTTCAAATACTTTAACTACATCGCGAAATTATCTTTTAATAAACAACTTTTTTAATTACACCATGGTTATTAATTCAAATCTGTAAGAATACGGTTTAGAAAAATATTAAGTAAGCGAATGAATTTCCTGCCAATTAACGTCCCGTTGACACTTGACAAAACAGGCTCTAATAAACCGCGATATCCGTTCTTCTGTTCTTTGCCCTGCCTTCTTCGGTCTCGTTTGTCGCGACAGGCTCTTTGCTTCCGGCGCCTTTTAACTCTATTTTAAAAACATCTATCCCTTCTTCTTGGAAAATTTGTTCCACTGCCATTGCCCTTAAAAGCGAAATCCGCACATTGTTCTGTTCCGTACCTACATTATCGCTATGTCCCGTTATTACTATGGCAGAATACCCCGACGCCTTTATCTCTTTTGCGGCTTTTGCGATCCTGGTTTTTGTATTATCCAATATTTCGGATTTATCGTACTCAAACTCTATAATATTTCTGTATGTTTTCAACGGTTCGGCATAATTTACGGCTTTCTTCTCTTCTGCAGCCGCGGCGGGTTTTACCGCAGATCTGACTTCCGCAGGCGCATCTTGTTTTTTGTCTGCCGAAGACGCCGCATCTTCTTTTATGTTTCTCTGTTTTGTATCTTCAGCAGCGGGATTTGCGGCATTTGTCTTTGCGCCGGCCTTTGCATTTTGCTTTTCATCACTGCCGCCGCTCTTGCCGGAGCCGTCTCCGCCTTTTCCAAACCCAAAACGCACTCCGATATTTCCGCCGAAGCCTTCTATAACTCTGCCGGTTTCATAAGTAGCCTGCGCGTACAAATAAGCATTTTTTGAAATTTGCATATTTAAACCAAGAGCCCCTTCAAAACCTCCGCCGGAAAGGTCTGTCCGGTACGTTGCCCCGCCGTAGCTTACGTTGCCTTTGCCGTCAAATTCGTAGCTGTAGGCAAGTTCTACCAGCGGCTCTATAAGCAACCCGTTGTTTCTTATTATTGTATAGCCCAAAAGTGCTGCGGCGCGCCCGGTCAAATAGTTTGCGCTGTCATATTCTAAATTAAAACCGCTTGAAGTCCCTATGGTTTTGCCGCTGGCATTAGCAAAAGAGATCTCCGCTTTAGGCTCAAAACGTAAAAAGGAAGTTTTATTTAAGGCTTTTTCAAATGTTTTCCCGAATTCCGCGCTCAAAGCCATAATATTCCTTTCAGGTGTGTAATTTATGGGCGTGCCAAGTGTGTCATAATTTGTCATATCAAGTTTTGTCCAAAAATTTCTTCCTGCAAAATCAATAAAAAAACCGTCTGCGCTTAGCCAGCTGGCGTATATTCCTGCGTTTGGAGCTCCGCCTGACCCTTTCGCGTAACGGCCATTATCTTGGGCGGTTTTAATGTTTTCATTTCTGATATATCCTGCCATAATACCCAAATAAATTTTATTTGAAGAGGTGTCTTTTATTAAAAAATCATAGCCGCCTTCCGCTCCGTAAAGTGTCAAGTCCGTGTCTATAAGATCAGAAACGGTAAGTTCTTTAAAATAAGTTCTTGCCCACACGCCGTGCGTATTGCCCGCATTGCTAAAATTCCTCAGGTCTCCGAGACGCTTTTCAAGAGAATTCATTCCTGTTTTTGCCATTACAAGCATCATTGCGGGAGTATTCGCCATTGTTTTCATAGTGTTTGTCATTATCAGGTTTGAACGCAGATAATAGTTGTTTGCCAAAAGCGCTTCGCCGTTCAGGGCGCCTTTATACAGAAGATATTCGTAACCGGCAACGTCTATTTTTCCTCCGAGCAGGTCAAAAATACCTGAAGAAACAGCCGACTGGTCTACGAGCAGTATCCCGTTGTCCGTTGTCTGCGCGCCCGAACCGCCCCGATTTGTTACTCTTAAACTTGCGTTTCCTGTTGCGGCAGTGGTTATCACAAGCTTATCGGATGGAGAGCCGTTTCCGTCAAGTTTGGCGTTCATATCTATTATTGCGCCGCCTGCAGGGTTGAAATTGTCTGTAGTCAGCGTCCTGAAAGTTGTACCTGACGGATCTCTCATATCTATATTGCCGCCGTCCATGTTTATATTATCTGCAACGGAGTCGCCTGACATGCTCCACAGCCCTCCGCTGAAATTTAAAGACGCGCCCGCTGAAACGATTTGCCCCTGTAATGTCCCGCCGTTTATCTGCGTATTGCCTGAAAGCAGCCCGCCGCTTTTAACATTAAGCAGCCCGCCGGTATTTACGACAGTCCCTCCAGCCAAACCGCCTGAACTTACGTTTTGAACTCCGTCAGAGTATACTGCGGCATTCAGCGCCGAACCGCCTGACGAAACGTTCTGAGTGCCGCCGGAACTTATTGCGGCAGAAACTGCTTCTCCGCCGGTATTTACAATCTGTATACCGCCGTTATTAATTACCGCGTTTTCCGAATGTCCGAAAAGGCTTTGGGCTCCGCCGCTGTTTATCACGGTCTGCGAATCGAAAGCGCCTGTTTCTACAAGTTGTGCCCCTAAAGCGTTGATTTCAGTCCTTACTGCGGAACCGCCGTGGGAAACTATCTGTAACCCGGCTGAATTCAATATCGCGTCTTCGGAAATTCCCGCAGCTGATATTATCTGATGTCCGCCGTTAAGCACTGTGTCGCGCGCTATACCAGTGTTTACGATATATTGCGTACCGCTGAAATTGATAACGGAACCGGAAGCTAAAGCGCCTGAAAGAACTGCCTGCGTCCCGCCTGAATTTACGTTTGCAGAATGAGTATATCCGCCGTTTTCAAGAACTTGATCGCCGTTTACGGTACCGTATAAACTGCTGCCGCCAGAAAGTATCGTCTGTCTGCCGAACATATCTATCTTTGTTCCCGAAGCAGTGCCGCCTGCAACTGACTGTATACTGAAACTTCTTATTATCGTTGAAACCGCAGTTCCTCCGACCAAAACGTTTTGCACCCCGTTGGTGGTTATGCTGACATCATATGCAGATCCTCCGGATGAAACGTTTTGTACTCCGGCCGCGCTTATTGTGGCATTAACGGCGCTTCCGCCGGATGAAACGTTTTGTATCCCGTTGGCTCTTACCCTGGCATCGAAGGTGACTCCGCCGTTATAAACATTTTGCGTTCCGCCGGAACTTATTATCGTATTGTACGCGGAAGCGTTGTCGTAGACGTTCTGTATTCCTGCATCCGCTATCGTAATATTATTGGTCCTGGCATAATCGTGCACGTTTTGCGTTCCGCTTGAGACGGTTTCAGACGTAGCAAGCGCTCCGCTTCCTGAAACGTCCGGAGTAAATGTCTGCGCCTGTGCGTGCTGTGCTATATTGACATGCAGAACGGCTGCGAGAGCTGTTGTGTAAAGAACTTTTCTGCCGCCGTTAAATACGGATGCTAACGCCGACCGCTGGGCTGCCGAACCGCAATATCCCGAACATAATGACGTGTGACTGTCAAAAATGCCGAACATGCAAGCGCTTGTGGCCGATATCGCGGGAGTGTCACAGCCGTAACTGCCGCTTGTGCACCTCCTGCATACAAAGCATGCCGAAAAAGCGGTTAAGTCTTTTGTTTCATTATTCATTCGTTATTCCCCCTGCTCTTAGGAGCAGCTAATAAAAAATCTTTCCTTAAACGTTCTATATGCCCTATCACCTGTTTACCGGTAATAAGGCGCGTACATTCGAACTGGCGCTCAGTGCCTTTATGGCGCGGACACCAGAAAAAATCTTTATGGTCGAAATTCGCGTTTATGTCGTCCCAGCAGCCGTTGCAGGCGTGGGAGTTGAAAACCCTGTAAGGCGTCCGGAATTCGCATATCGGCAGCGTAAAACCGCTTATCAGAACAACGGGTTTTTTTGCGCACCAGGCAAGCCATGAAAGGCCGCTTGAAAGGCCTATAAAAAAATCTGCGTGTTCAAGAAGCGCCACTCTTTCCGTAAGCGCTATGCTTCCGGTAAAATCTTCGGCTCCGTGCGGTATAGCGTTCCAGACGTATCCGCTGCCGGTTATCCTGTCCCTGTCTATGCACAAAACCCGGTACCCCAGATCTTTTAAATGACTGATAACATTATCCCAGCCGTGGCCGTTGCACCACATTTTGGCAAGACACGACGATTTAACGGCTATGCAGACATAAGGTTCTTTGATCTTTCTTTGGTATCCGAGCTTTACCCTGGGGGCTTCTTCCGCGGGATCGACTCCCAAAATGTAACCCGCCGTCCTGTGCAGGCCGACCATGCGGAAATCTATAGGCTGGTGGTCTTTATTTCCGTTGAAAAAAAGGCCTATCCTGTATGAAGCGTAAGGGTTTTTAAATTTAGTTTCCCCGGGAAGGTCGGTGATGTGAATGTCCGGATACTGTTCGCGGAACAGGCCGGCCATCTCTTTGCCCATAGCTATTTCCGTAAGGCATTTATGTTTTGTGAAAAATTTTTCCGCGTAAGGCATCCATCCCACTATGTCGCCTATAGTGCCAACGGGAAATTTGATGAGGACTTCTTTTCCTTCAAGGTCAAGAGTGTGGTCTAAAACGGGCTCCGTTTCGCCGCGCTTCCAGACTTGTATGCGAAACGGCACGTAATATTTTTTTGTGCTTAATATCCAGCCGCCTTCAGAATCGCATTCGAAAATAATATTGCCGGACTCCGAATCTTCTATACGGGCATGCCACTGCCCCTGCGGCAGGAATATGCGGGCGCCGTCGTTAAAATCGTAACGTATGCCGTGCTGCCCTTCCTGCGTCGGCTGCTGCGGAGGCACAATAAAAAAAGGATCTGTTCCGGAAGATGAATTATGTTTGCTTTGCGGAGCTGTCTCTGACAAACTGTTAGCGGAATAGCTGCTCATGAATCACCTTGTTAAATGTTTTTGCTGTATGAAAGTTTGAATATTATATAACATTTTGTTTGAAATTTAATGCGGTCTAGATCAAGGGGGCGCGATAACCGGCATAAAATCATCTTTTCAATTTTAAAAATTTATCAGTAGTTTCAGAAATATGACGAAATTCTAAAACGTCGCATATATGATTCAGTCGAATCCTGTCTAATATGGGCAGTTTTATATTTAACCCCAAAAACATCAAAAACACCAAAAACACTCACAAATCAGTATTCCCAGGCTTAACTCTCTATTTCCGCTAAGGGAAATAGATGAAAATAAAAGCCTTTAAAGGAAATACCTTAGCGGCTGGTATAGATAGCAGACTTCTGATTTATTTTGGTCATTGGCGCAGACATATTCTGATGTATTGTGAATGCAAAATACTTTTAAAATCTGATCTCTACGTATAAGAATTTCGGTCATTGCATTGAGCTTGGTATCATATTGAATTCCAGATTTGTGATAACAGCGGATTTTGTAGATTTAGACATTAGAGTAGTCCAATAACTGCAATCCGATCTGATTATTTATATATTCGCAAATTTCTTTTGATATTTCCGGTGGTATCTTCTTTTTTTAAAGTGGCATATAAAGTGTTACTTTAAGCCTTTGCCTATGGCATCGAAAAAAATGTTATATTCTTTTGCGCCTTCTGGCGAGGTTCTGACATTGCTTATAATATCCATGTCATGCCACCTATTATCAGTGCTTAAAACTTTTTGTTGCACTTCAGCTTTAACTGAAATTTCGTCATCTGAAATTTTATCAATTGAAACTATATATCTTTTTCTTGCCGAGACCGTTATACCTAAACCACCTTTAATAGTAGTTTTAAACCATTCTGTAGCGATATATCCCGTATTTTTATCTATCTCTTCTAAATCATTAAAAGTTCTTCTCATGTTTTTAGCAATTACATCAAAAGCTTCATCATAAGGCTTATTGTATTTACGTATTTGAATAACATTCCTTTCATCTTGAGTAAGTTTTTTAGGAGCTGCATGAGACAAAGATACAAAAAAACAGCTTAAAAACAGTAAAAAAAATATTTTTTTCATATTCCTCACCCTGCCTGTTTAAGTTACGATTGAACTATAAAATATATAACGCATATGTAAAATACTGGCACCATATTATGAGGATGTATTAACTGATAGTAATAATTAATTGTTTTACATCTTCGTTTTTTTATTTGCCAGCCGTTTCTAAAGAGCTGTCAATGGCCTGAGACATACTATAAAATTCAAAAATATTATCTTTTTGATTTAGCTAAACCCTGCCTAATGCGGACATGATATTTTTTATAAAATTTCATAGCGGCTTAAAATTTTGGGCTGCAACTTTGAAAAATTATCACCCACATACGGCTTTCGCGCCCGAAGCATGTATTATTCGTATTTTTCTTCATTTCGCCTCAAACTTTTAAACCTTTAAAGACAAGTTTTACGCTTTTATTATTTTTAAAGAGCTTGCCGTATCATTGAAGCCGATATTCTTAAGATTTGGAACATCCCCGGAAAGCGTAATTGATTTCCCTTTATAATTGATATCCTGGTATAATATCACTTTTATACCTTTAGGTATGTTGATAGAAGATATGCTGTCGTTAATGCCGTGAGCCCTGAAATCAGGGATATCTCCGGAAACAAAAAAAGGTCCTTTTTTATAGTTGGCATCAATCCACAATTGGACGCGTGGGATATCAGCAGGGGTAACGCTCGAAATTTTTATTGAACTTGCCATATCGTTGAACCCGATATTTTTAAAGTTGGCGACATCCTCATAAATCTCGATTGATTTTCCCTGATAATTGCTGTGCTCGTATAATACTTCTTTCATGCCCGCAGGGACTTTTATAGAAGATATGCTGTCGTTAATGCCGTGAGCCCTGAAATC
>JAVBLP010000015.1:0-43289 GCA_031553505.1 Endomicrobiaceae bacterium | reverse complement strand
TCCACCGCTTCCTGCGTTGCTTTTCCTTCATCGTACAATGCCTGTATCCGCGAAAGTTCGCTTTCTGCCGCTGCCTGCTGCTCGCCTGCTTTTACTAATGCGTCGCCCGCATAATATGCGTCAAAATAACTGTTTGTAATGCCAGCCTTTAAAGTCAAATCCGCCTGTTTGTGGCTGCTTTCGGTTTTAGATGTATTCTGTGCCGTTAAAAGATTTATGTTTTCCGCCGCTATTGCCACCGTATCGCCGTCAAGCGACGCTCCTTGCAGGTTTACGTCTTTACCAGCTTTTACCGTTAACGCACCGCCCGATGTTATGGCGCTGCCTTGGTTTGTTGCCGTGTACTCCTGATACTTGTCGCTTACCAGCTCACCTTTGCCAAGCTCCACGCTTATTCGCCCGCGGTCTAACTGGCTAAAGTCGATTCCGTTTATAAAACCCATTCCCGCGCTTACGCTTTGCGACTCGCTGTATACCGTCTTTAATTGCTCCGCGCTTAATATATTCACGTTTCTTGCCGCTTCAAGCTTTACATCGCCCGCACCAACGGCGTCGCTGCCCGCAAAGCTTATGTCGTTGCCTGCCGTAAGGCTCATAGTGCCGCCGCTTTTTAACAGGCTTCCTTTGGCTGCCGTTTCATATATTTGGCTTTCGGATTTTTCATAGTTGTATGTCATAAAGTCGCCGTTTCCGTTTGCCACGGCTGCTATCCCCATTACAGGGCTTATCATTCCAAGCGCAGCAGCGCCTATGCCGATTTTGGTTTTCTCATGTGTTTCGGCGGACATCGCCATTTCGTACCCGGCTAACACGTTTATGTTGTTTTTGGCGTTAAGCGTTAAATCCGCGCCCGATTCAATATTGCTGCCCACTATATTAATGTTGCCGCTTGCCGTGCCGTCCGCGTTTGCTTTGTTGCCCTGCGCCGTTATCGTTACGCCTTTGCCGCCTTTTATTGAACTTGCCGCTAAAGTCGTTTTTTCGTTAAAGTAGCTGTCTTTCTGGTCGGTTAACGTTAACCCTTCGCTCATGCTTAATCCGAATGTCCCTTTGGTTATCTTTATCCGCTCCGCCGATTCATAATTCTCGCCCGCTAAAACGTTAACGTCCATCCCAGCCGTAAGGTTTATCACGTCGCTTAAGCTTTCCAGCGTGCTTGCCAGTATGTTTATGTTGCCGCCCGCAAGTATATCAAGCTTGCCGCCAACCTGCACAAACGAGCCTATATTGGTTATCGTTACTTTTCTTGTCATCTCTTCTTCGCTGCCCTGCCAGCCTTTATCCATTTTGCTGTAAAAGCCGCTTTCTTCCAATGCCTTTACCGATTTTATTGTTACGTCCTGCGCCGCGGTTATCCTTAAATTTTTGCTTACTATTATATTGTATCCTTCAAAAGTAACGCTGTTAACGGCGGAATCTATTTCCGCGTCGCCGAATATTCTTATTGTGCCTAAATCTTTATCTAATGGCTTATTGCTAAAGTTGTCGGAGCCGATTTCGTGTATCCTTGTTTTCCATTTAAGATGCGGCTGCAATGCCAGCAACGATAAAGTATTGCCCGCCAAAATTGAACCGTCGCCCCTCGCAAGCACGTCTGTCCTTATTAAGGTAAGGTTGTTACCGGTCTTTATGGACATGTCATTGGTTGACATAATTAAGCCGTACGGGTTTGTGTATGACTTTTCATATAAAAACGTACCGTTCCAGGGAAATTCGTGTATAAACGGCATCGTTTCAGCCGTGAAATCGTTGCCGGCGTATAAATCTAAATCGTTGGATATTATTTTCGCGTCATAGTTTTTAAAATCGCCGGTTGTTGTAACTTTGAGTAAATTATCGCTTGTTAACGCGCCGTAATTAAGTATTGACCCGGCGGATATATTCACGTTTGAGCCGTTTATATTGCTGTAGAGGTATGTGCCGTCAGCAGCTTTCGCGCGCTGCAATGCGCCTGAGTTTTGTTCTTGCGTTAAAAGCCCGCTTAAAGCTATATCTACTTCCCCTCCGGAAATTTCACCTATGGTTTTGCTTACGAATGTATAAGGCGCGTACATTGTATAGTATCTGTGCGCGGGGTCGTCAAAATTACCGCCCCAGTTTGTTTGCCCTTTATGTTTGCCAAATAAATGGAAATATGTCATTAACGTGTCTTGAAACATTATAGAGGTGTTTGTAAGATTATTCGCGGTTATGCTCAATTTATCGCTGCCTGATATTTGCGAGCTTAAATTATATATGTCATAAGCGTTAATTTCGGTTTCGGTTCCGCTTAATACCGCGGCTTGCGCTTCGTGTGTTACCTGGGCGGTTTCATACCATTGTACGGCGTATTCAAAAAGCGGGGATGTCAGCCCTGTATATATTTGTGAGGTTTTTATTCCTCTGTTGGAATTTACGCTAACGCGTTCATTTCTTATATTTACCGCGTTTATGGAGAGTTTTTCGTCAGCTTTAATGGTACTTGCTATATTTGTAAAGTTTGATGTTTGCGATACGCCGTCCGAAGCGTTTATTGTAATGTTTTTGCCTGTTATTGAAGAAGCGATATTTGCGTAATAAAGAGCGTCTTCATAGAGAGTATATTCTTCTTTAATTGTTGGCGCTTTCGATCCTCCCCAAGACCCCCATTCAAAAAATCCAATAGCGGCAGGATTATATTTTCTGTACGTTTTTTCCGTAGTTAATATTTTGCTGTAATAAGCATTGTTAAGATTATCCGTATTTAAAAATATATCGCCTGCCGCGTTTACCGTACTGCTTATATTGTTTAAATTTCCGGAGCACACTTCTAAGTTTCCGCCGCTTAATATGCTGCTCGTGCCTAATAAATTCAAATTCCCCACAATATATGTATAGCTGTATAAAACAGTATCATTCGCTACGGCAGGGTTTCCTGTATATATTCTTTTTAGTGTATATTCTTCTGCGGAATCCGGTAAAGCGCTGTTTTCTATATTGTTGGCTTTTAAAGCCATATTGCCCGCGGATTCCATTGTGCTTGCGTAATTATTGATGTTTTGGGCGTACTCGTTTGTTTTGCCCGTTATGCTTACGGTGCCGCCTTTAATCGACGCGGCGTTTGCAGAATATATGCCGTACGTAGCCGAACGCGTATTTGTGACATTATCCGCCATAATTGCAAAAGCGCCTGTTGCCTCTATTTTGCCCGTATTTGTAACGGACAAACCTGAAATTGTTATATTATTGCCCGTTATTGATGACGGCGCGTTTGCGTAGAGCATAATACTTTCATATTCCTTACGGGTTCTGTAAGTGAGCGAGGGCGTGCCAAAAGGAGGTGTTGTAAGATAGTATGTCCTGTATGTTTTTTCCAAGCTAAGCGGTTTGCCGTAATCGCCGTTATTTAGGTTGTTTACATTAAAAAATACATTATTTGCCGCGTTTATATTGCTGCTTAGATTGTTTAAATTTTGGGCGTATATTTCCAAATCGCCATTGCTTATTATATTTGCGCTGCCGATTATGCCGAAAGTTCCTGTAACGGCGGTATAACTGTAAAGGTATTCTTTATTCAGTTCATATTTCTCATTTGTGAGTACGGTTCTAATATAGTTTGACGTATTGGCATTTGTCAGCGCGCAGTTTTCTATATTGTCTGCCTTTAAAGCCATTTTGCCGGCGGATTCTATTGTGCTTGCGTAATTGTTGATGCTTTGGGCGTATTCGTTTGTTTTGCCCGTTATGCTGACAGTATTGCCTTTAAGCACAGCCGCGGTATTAGAATAAGCGCCGTCCGTAAGCGCGCGGATATTTGTTATATTATCCGCTTTTATCGCCAAAGCGCCTGCCGCTTCCACTTTCCCCGTATTTGTAACGGATAATGCCGAAAGCGTTACAGCGTCCACGCTGTTAATACTGCCCGCGGCTTCTATGCCGTTTTCCGTTTCTATTAATATTTCACCGATTGAGCTTGCAAGGTTGGAGCCGCTTTCCGTTTTAACGCCAAAGCCCGCTTCCGTAGCTATTATCTTTATGCTGCCGCCGTACATAGAGCCGAACGCCGCGGCGTTTACCGCGTATTTGTCGGCCGGGTTATCGGTCGCGGCTACAGATGTCATTTTTTTGGTTTGGTAGTCATATGTGCCGTTGCCTGTTATAACAGCTATATCGTTATCGCCGGCGTTTAAAGAGGCGTTTTCGGACAGTTTCATGTATCTGCTTATGAGTTCTACAGGGTTGTCCGATATTACATTTCCGGAAATTTCTATTTTGCCGGTTTTGCCCATAGTAAAAGTTGAAATTATGCCGTCAACTATATTCGGCGCGCCCGTAATAAGCGCGGTTTTGTTTGCGTTTATAAAGCTGCCGCCGTTTACGGATATTCCGTAAGCGTTTGCGATTACAAGGTCAGCGGCCGTACCAGCTATTTCAACGGGGCCGCTGATTGTGGTTTTGGCGGATGCCATTATTTCGTTAAGGATTATGGTCGCGGCGATTCCGGCAAGATTGCTGTTTACGTCAACGTCTTCCTGCAGTATTTGCGAATAGGAAGCGTCCGCTGCGCTGTTATTTAACACTACGCCGCCCGGAGTGACGTTAAATTCGTCATATTTATTGTGCGAAAGCCCTTTTGCGTTTGGCGCAACGATATTAACTATCGGCACGCTTTTTGTGGGGTGCATAGTTACGGACGGTTTGTTTACCACTACGCTGTTATGCGGTAAGATATCCGCGAAAGCAAAGTTTGCCTGTGAACCTGCAAAAAGCACACATGTAGTTATAGTAATGAGTTTTTTTAACATAATAAATTTGCCCCGTATAATTATTTTGCTGATTCAAGGGTGCTAACAATAATTTTACATCAAAAATCAAAGGGTTTCCATGTTTTTATTATAAAACAATTTTATACAAATTGAATATCGCGGCTTTGCCTTGCTGTCATCCTGCGGAACAAATTTATGTGATCGCAGGATTCAGTTGTTAAAAGGCTGGATTCTGCAACCTTTTCAGGGTGCAGAATGACAAACAAAAAACACTATTTTGCAATGACAACAAAAACTATATTGTTTTGACTTCTGAACGATGACAGCAATCACAAAATATAAGAATTCTAATATAGTTTTGCCGTTTTTTGCCGCCTCAGAGCACATCCTATGAGCGAAAATTTTTAAATATCTATTTATGGCTGTTTGAGCGGCATCCTTAAAAACCTTTATCTGCCGCGAGTTTCGCAAATTGTTTTAAAAATTTAAGCGAATGCGCTCAGCAGCAGTGTTTTTGGTACTTTTATCACGTTTGATAAATGTACATAAAAGCTTTAGTCAAAAAAATCCGTTGCTTTTACATTGTTTTCATAGTTATCAACAGGGGCAATATCCCCTGCGTAATAGTTAGGGTTGCCGTTATCATTAAAAAATTTATTGCTGCCTGACGTTGCCGGATTGAAAGACGTAGTGCCCAAAAGGTAAAGGTCAAACTTATCATGTCCTGTTTCTTTGCCTACGAAGGAGTTCCAATAAAAAGCGGCGTTTGCGACATTTATTAACGTAATGCCGTGGCCTTTTTCATCATTATTGGCGCCGTTATAAATCAAGTTGGCGCCCGTTACATTTGTAACCGTTATGCCGGAATTTGTGTTGTAGTACGTTTCATTGCTGCTTAAAATAACATTTGAGGCTTCTTCAACAAATATGCCGCCTACGCCCTCATTATAGTAAGCGGTGTTGGATAACAATGTCGAATCATTAGCGCCCGCCGCATAAATTCCGTAAGCCGTGTTGCTTGAAACGGTGTTGGCTTTAACCGTAAGCACGGTGGAAGATATAAATTTCATTCCTTCGTCATTCGCGTGCGCCGTATTTGTTGAAACTGTAAGCAACGATGAGTTTGTAACGAAAAGGCCGGTTTTATTTTCAGAAACCAAATTATCGCCGATATTTGTATATGCGCCGCTTCCGTAATATATGCCGTTTAAAGTATTCCCGCTTGACTGGTTTTCGCTGATATCGCCGTATGAAGTATTGATAAATGCCATGCCGTCATCTTTATTGTATAAGGAGGCATTTCTTAAAAATACGGGCGCGGTTGAATTTTCAATATAAATACCGTTAGCGCCGTTTGATACGGAAGTGTTTGACTGTACCTCGGCGGAATCAGAATTAAGCATATACAACCCGTTAACTTCGTTTTCCGCTATATAGTTGTTTAATACTTTCGCGGACGCGCTGTCGTAAATATCCATGCCGTTTCCTGAATTTTGCCATACGCGGTTACGGAATATCTCTATGCCCGTATCGGAAGAAGAATAAACGCCGCCGCCTTGGTTTGTCTCAATATAATTCTCGCTTATTACCATATAATAAGAACTTGACGATGACACGCCGTAAGCCGCATTGTTGCTTATAACATTGTCGTAAAGATAAGAATTAGCGCCGCCTTGTATGTTTACGCCTGTTGCATTGTTTTCTATAAGGTTTGAAACTATAACCGCGCCCGTGCTGTTGTTTAGCAGCACGCCCTGTACGATGTTATCGTTAAATATGTTTTGTTCGAATAAAGCGGAGCCAAACGCCGCTTCCGCGCCCGTAGCGTTAAACTCAAACATGTTATTGTACAGGCTTACGGTTTTCGAAGAATTTTCTACGAGCAAGCCTTTTTCAAAGTTGGCAAAGCTGTTGTTGTTTATGTAAAGTCCGGAGTTGTAGCTGCTTATTTCGAAACCTGTGCCGGACTGGTTTTTGCCTTTAAATTCGATTGAAGAGAGCATAAAGAACTGCGGAGCCGGTACAGAACCGTCAACGGCAAAAGCCGTAATGCCTGAAGACTGTATAACAGGGTTGCCGTTTGTAATTTTGCTTAAATTGCCTCCGCGGTAAGTAATTTCGGCTGGGCCGAGTACGTAAACTTCACCCGATTGGTGGCCGCTTAAATCAAGCGTTGTATCTAAAGAATAACTGCCGCCTAAAAGCAGCAGCGAAGCGTTATCGCCTGTTACCGCTTTATTTAACGAAAGCCCGCTGTCAAGGCTTGCGGGGTTTTCGAAAGTACCGTCTCCGGCGCCGCTAGGGCTTACGACCGTAAAATAAAACTCGTTTCCGGAGTCGCTTAGCAGCCTGTCTTCATTATGAATTACTCCGCTTTGGCGCGCCCGTACATACATATCGCGCATGACCATCTCGCCGATTCTGTTTTTCAAAGGCAGCGGTTTTGTTTTTATATACTTCCATAAGCCCGCGAAAGGGCTTTTGCCGCGTAAAAAGTTTCTAAAATCAAAAGGTATTTTAATGTCCGCGCCCGCCTGCCAGGAACTGCCGTTGAAGCTGTCCGTTTCATATAAAGCGTAATTTAAACGCACAATATTAAACGGGCGGTACTCCGCTCTGCCTTTAAAACCTTTGACGTCTTCGCTTTTTTCAGCCGTAAAATAGTAATAACCGCCGTACACTCTTAATTCCCCTGCCCAGTCCGGCACGGGAAGTTTTACGCCCACTTCGCTATCCATGCCTTTCATGGAGGACTCATAATAATATGTAGCGGCTATATGGTGCTGCGTAGGTATATCGTAATATTTGCCGAGGTATGTTTCCCCGTGCCCGAAAGGGATATAGGCGTTTGCCCTGAAATCTAAATATTCGCTTAAAAACTCCAAGCCCGCGCCTGCCTGCTGATAGCTGTTACCAAGCTCTGTGTTTCTTGTATCGTAATAGGCATTGATGCCTAAAATTACGCCGCCTTTAAAGTATTTGTCCAAATACTGCCTGTATCCCGTGCCAATGCTGAACTCGTTGGCATCGCTGCCGAAAAGGCTTTTGCCTGTCATGCTTGCCCTTGGCGCTAAAAACAGAAATGACGTTTCTTTTGCGGCTAAAGGAAGCATAAAGTCTATATAGCTGTCCCAGTTATCATCCGCGCCGTTGATTCCGGCGGTGATATCTCCCGCGTACGGAAACGCTTTAGCGTAAGCGCTTGCCGCAAATAAAGCGAAAATCATTGAAATTAGAAGTATTTTTATTGTTTTCATAGTTTGTTTTTAACCCTGCCCTGAATATACGCAACATAACAGGCTATTTATATCTTTTTGTTGTTCTTAGCGCCTAATGGCACTTTTTAAATATCTATTCCGGTCTGTTTGAACGGCATCCTTAAAAGCCTTTATCAGCCGCGAGTTTCGCAAATTGTTTTAAAAATTTAAGCGAATGCGCTCAGCGGCAGCGTTTTTGGTACTTTTATCACTTTTTATAAAAGTACGCTGGTTTGGGCGGTAAACCCAAAGAGTTTGCTTACTTTTTTAAAGCATATTCCCGATTACAAATTCCGGGAATGGCAAATAAGATTATTATGCTTTTATATCCGTCAAAAAAAGATCTTACCTTCAATGCTGAAATATATAACATTATATTCGCTCTTAAGCGGGCTTTCATTATAAACGGAGTTGCTCCAGTTAACTAAAGCGTTAAAATGCTTTATGCGGTAAGAAAGCCCCGCTCCCGCTCCGGCAATCTGGTAATCGCTGCCGTAACCTTCGTGTCTGGCGTACCCGTAATCTATAAAACCGTTAAGCGTTGTGCGTGAAAGAATATTAAAAAACCCTTTTCTTTTGAATATGTTGGAAAGCGCCCAGTTTAAATCATTCCTTAAATATCCTCCGGAATCCCCGTTTATGCTTCCTTCGCCAAAACCGCGTACGGAGCTTTGCCCGCCAAGCGTAATTTGCTCCGAACTGTACAAAGTATCCGGCGACTGCTGCGCGTTTAACGCAACCGTATAAGATGTGGGCAGCTTTAAAAACGGCAGCGTAAAAGGCTGCGTATACTGCGCGTAAAGAGACAGAGAGTAGAACTGCCCTTTAGGGTCCTCGCTTGTCGTTGCCTCAAAAGCGTCCAGACCCTTGTTGTAAGAGAATTTGCCGTAAAGCATTGAAGTATTAAAGAAATACGTCGAAGTAAGAAAAGCTGACGCGACGGTAAGTTTTTTGCTGGAAATATCTATTTTGTCTCCCATATAGAAATTTTGGGTTTCTTTGAGCGCCATTTCAGCGCCTGCCGAATATTTGTGGTTCTGTCCGCGTTTTATAACCATTTCAAGGCTTGCGTTTTTGTTGAGAGTGCTGCCGTCTGAAGTATAATTTCCGATTGTAACGCCAGCGGGCGTCATATAATCGCTTTTAAAGTATGAGCCCATAAACGTAAAATGCCCGAAAGGTATGCTTAATGAAGTAAAATACATATTATTTGATTTGTTATCCCAATTTCCGTCAATATTCCTTGAATAGTTAAAGTATATGTTGTCATTTAGCATTAAAAGGTTATCGGAACTGATTGAAGCGTTTGCTTTGTATACTCCTGTGTTTTCCAATCCGCTGTTATCGGCTCCGAGAGTGATAACAAATCGGTTTTCCATTTGGTTGTTGACTTCCACTATTGAATAACCGTCAATTGTGCCCGGGTGGATTTCCATTACGGCGCTGCTTGTGTAAAGCCTGTTTACCTGCTCAAGCCCCTGGTCTAAATCTTTTATATTGAGAAGTTCTCCCTGCGCGAAAGGGTAAAAAGAAAACTTTTGCAGCGCGTTCGCAAAGCTTCCGTACTTTTTGCCGTTTTTCTTAAACACTATATCTTCGATACAGCCTTCCGAAACCACAAAAGTAAGGATATTGTCCGGTATGGTATTGCCGTCAATGTAAATTCGTGCGGCGGCAAAACCTTTGGCAATATAGAGGTTTTGGAGTTTGTGCTGTATGTCGGCGATTTCATTCATGCCGAGGTTTAAATCTTTGTATTCTGCGAGAATTTTATTTATTGAGCCCTGCGAAACGCCGGAATTATCAGGACGGCGCACATTTACAGCTCTAAATTGTTTTTTCTGCCTTGAAGGTTTTACTGAAGGCGCGGAGGGTTCGGAAGTTTCTTTCTTAAAACGGGTCCTGTTTTCCATTTCCTGCCGACGCAGATTATCTTTATACTGGCTATCTATGCTGCGCTGTATATTGAATTGGTTTTGCAAATCCGCAGGTGTTGCCGCATAGGTATTGGCGCAAAAAATCATGAATATTAAAATGTTAAGCAGCTTTCTCATTTATTTTGTTTCCAAAGTCATAAAATATCTAAAGATTAAATTAGGAATTAGGAATGTGAAGTTAGGAGTTGTCGTGTGAGGCGTTGCCTCACCTATAATAAATGCGCAAAGCGCACTCATGCGCTCCTCATTCCAAACTTTTTAACTCCTCATTGATGTTATGGTTGTTTTTTAACAGGAACAAGCTGTAGATATAAATCTTCGTGTTGTTTGACATTATAGTTAATATCATATTTTTCGCCAACAGATATTTTCGCGTTTTTACCCATTTCGCGCATTTTATCTTCGTTTTTCAATAAATATATGATTTTTTCAGCAGCGTATTGCGCATCGTAAGGCTTTGTAAGAAAGCCCGTTTTGCCGTCATCAATAACGTCCGGTATGCCGCCGACGGGATTTGCTATAACGGGTTTGGCGCAGCACATCGCGTCCAAAATTGTGCGCGGCAAGCCTTCCCAGAGCGAAGTCATGGCAAATATATCGCAGGCGCATAAAAGGTCTATAATATCCCGTCTCCACCCTAAAAGGATTACCTTGTCTTTTAAGCCGAGTTCCGTTATTAAGCTTTCCAGTTCAGGGCGCAACTCCCCGTCGCCGACTATAAAGAAAACGGCGTTTTTAACTTCTTTGCAGACGATTGCCGCCGCTTTTATGTAATCCTGCAGGTTTTTCTGCGGTTTAAAAGGGCCCACTGTCATCACTATTTTTGTATTGTTATCTTTTACAAGAGACTGCCTGAAAGCCGGATTTGGCGCGTAATTTTTATAGTATTGGGTATCTATTCCGGAACAGATAAGCGTGAATTTGCTTTTTTTAGCTATTTTATAATCTAAACCTTTTTTGATGTCGCCTGCCGTTTCCACAATAAGCTTATCGGAAAACAGCGAACAAAGCCGTTCAAGGAAAATGTAAAGCTTTTTTATATGCCACTTTTGTGTTTCGTTAAAACTGTATCCGTGGATTGTGTGCACGACAGTTTTTACGCCGGCAAGTTTTGCCGCTATCCTGCCGATTATGCCCGCTTTTGAAGAGTGCGTGTGCACAATATTGGGTTTTTCAATCCTTAAAACGCGCCACGTGCTGATTAAAGCCTTTAAATCTTTCAAAGGCGATATTTCGCGCACAAGGCTCATAATAAAGTATATTTTAGACTTTTCCGAAGCTTCATCATCAAGCATTCCGCCGGCTCCGCTTATGAGAAAAGCGTCAAATTCATCATGGTTAATGTGTTCGGCTGTATAAAGCGTAAATTTTTGCGCTCCGCCAAGCTCAAGTTTGGTAATTATGTAGCATACTTTTAACATTGCCTTTCCCCTGATGTTTTTTTAATCCGGACCAATGCTTTATTGAAAGCTTTCGCGGCGGTTATTACATCTTCTTCTTTAATGGATATTCCGGTTTTAGACACAATTTTAGAGTTATCAAGCACGAATTGTTCTTTAACGGGGCAGTTTTCGCAGAATATTACGTTTTCTTTGCCTGCCATGTTTGTAAGTAAATCTTTTATAGTTATGGGAAAGCCCGCTGAAACGTTAAAAACCCCGTTTATACTGTTGTTAGCTATTGCCGCTATCGTTTTATGCAAAAAATCTTTTGATATAAAATCTTTTTTGGTCTCAGATGCCTGATCCGTAACAATTTTACCGTTTTTTATGTAGTTTTCACTTATCCAGCCCGCAAAAGTTTTATAGCCGCTTTTATTTACAGGCTCGCCTATTACGTTTGATACCCGCATAACGCACAAATTGCCGCCAAGAAGCCCGGAAAGCTCTTTTTCCGTTTTAATTTTGTTTACGGAGTAAAAATCAGCGCCTGCAAGCGCGTCAGTTTCTTTATACACCTTATATTCAGCGCTGGTACCGTAAACCCGCCTTGAACTCAAAAAGACAAAAAGCGTTTTTCCGCCTTTAATGTGTTCCCCTATCTGTATATCAATTATGTCTTGCAGCTCCATTTCTTTGGCTGAAAAATCAGGGTGAATAGTAAAATTTATCACCGCGTCCGCTTCTTTTAGAAGCTTCAGGTTCGCAGCGTCTTTCCAGTTTTCAAAAGTCATATAATGTACTTCAGAGCCTTGTAAATACGGGGCAAGCCCGTTAAACAGGTAACTGTCAGGACCTATTATGATATATTTTCTTTTATTCATTCTTTTCCTGTAAAACCTTTCGTCTTTTAGGCGGGTTGCTTTAAAGGGACTTTGTCCCTAACCCTAGTACTTTTGTCAAACGTGCCAAAAGTACCAAAAACACTGCAGATGAGCACAATCGTTTTTAAATTTTTTATTCAATTTCTGAAACTTGCCTTTTTGAAAGGCTTCAAACATACAGGAATTAAGACGCCTAAAAAATTTAAAAACTCATATACACGTGCTCTGAGGCTGCTTTAACTGCAAAACCAACTTACCATACCAGAAAGCTTACAAATATTGCGCTCATAAGCCATAAAAATGGCGGCAAACCGTCACTTTAAAGTATTTATTAATTGTTAATTTTCTTTGCCGTTTCTATTGCGTCTTTCATGTTTTTTTCAATAAAGGAGTATTCCCAAGCGCCGTACCTGCCGATTGAGTATATGCCGTGTTTACTTAAAAAACTTTGTATCGTATCAAGCGCTTTCCGGCGGTTTTTATCAAAAATTACATAAGCGTAAGGCATATCCACTACATTTACGGTTTTAACTTCATCGTTTTTGCCGATAAATCCCGCTTTTTTTAAGTCTTTTATTACGTTGTCGCAGTTTTTATATTTGCCGTTACCGCTTGAATATTCAACGTAAAAGCTGTAACTGTTTTCCGGCGCGGCGGAAGCGCTGGCATTAGAGTATATCCCCACCCTGTAAAACGGTATGGATTTTTCCGGTATATAAAGCCAGTGTATGCCTTTTATTTTTTTAGGAATGCCGTTTTTAGCGTTTACGCCTATATTGACGCACCTTACTGAACTGCAGACAAGCCGTTTCGCAGCATTTTTGACTGCAGACGGAACATTACCGGTTTGCGCGATAAGCTCCGTTAACGGCTGCGTTGAAATAATATTTGAATATTTATATTTATTTCCGTTTTCATCGGTAATAACTTTGTTTTTTATATCAATTTTGTGCGTTTTGGCATTATACCGTACGTCAACCTTCTTTAAAAGCCCGTTTATAAGCGTTTGGCAGCCGCCTTTTTTAGGGTAATAAAAAACGCTGTTATACCCGTAAACAATTTTGTTTTTTGAATATGCCGATTTTACTATGCTTTGGGCGTCCGGCTTTGGCACAAAAGCGCCGGACCATTCCGCGGTCATCTTTTTTAAATCATAACTCCAAAGCTTTTCATTGTACGGCTTCATAAAATATTTTGTTATGCCTTTGCCAAACATGGCTTCCGACCAGTCAATAAAAGGCATTTTTGTGTCCGGTTCCGTGTTTTTTCTGTGCAGAACGCCATTTACGCACTCTTTTTTTGTTTTTTCATCAAGATAGTAGAGGTTCGCCTGAAAAGGAAAAGGGATGATTCTGTCTTTTATGTAAATTGAAGAGTTGCGGTTTATTTCATCGATGCCGTTGGAAAGTTTTGATACAAGTTTTTTAATCTTTTCGTCTTTAATATGGATAAAATGCCCGGAGCAGTCGAAAGTAAAACCTTCGTCATAAAAAGAAGCGCAAAGGCCTCCGGCGTAAGGTTTTGCCTCAAGCACGGTATAAGGTTTTTTTAAAAAATAAGCCGCTGTAAGCCCGCTGATGCCCGCGCCGATTATTATGGTTTTGTTCATAAAATACCTTTTTAACAACAATTTGGAGTGTGAAGAGTGGAGTTGTTGGGTTTCGGCAAAGCCGAAACTAATCTAAGTAGGTTTTCGCGGTGCGAAAACACATTAACTCCTCACTTCAAACTCAACATTTCACTCTATATGTACCGAAGCAAGTTTAATGCTTGCCGTCCATAAACATATAAGTACGAATAAAAATATAAGCATCGCGCATATCAAATTGGCTTTTGTAAGCAAAAACGCGAAAACCGCAAGCGCGATACATACGCAATAAGTTATAACAAGTATCTTTTTTCTTGAAAAACCTATCTTTTCAAGCCTTAAAGCGTAGTGGTCTTTGCTGCCCATAAGCGGCGATTTGCCTTTGCGTATGCGAAACCAGCTGACAAGAAACGTCTCGTAAATAGGCACGGCAAGAATCAAAAGCGGAGCAAAAAGCCCGATTTCGTTTATGCCTGTATAAGAGGTTCCCATCGCAAGGCTTGCAAGGATAAAACCTATAAACAGGCTTCCCGTGTCACCCATAAATATCTTTTTTGTTTTTGAAAAATTATAAGGCATAAAACCCAAAAGCGCGCCGGCTAAAGCTATAGCGCAGAAATTTACGTATATCATTTCCGTGGGGAGCGATATGAAAAGAAACGCAAAAGCCGCGATAACGGCAATGCCGCTTGAAAGCCCGTCCATTATGTCTATTATGTTGAAAGCGTTCGTAATGCCTACTATCCAGAATATGCTTATAATGCATGAAAGCCAGTAATACCCTATAAAATTTATCCTTATGTCGAAACCGAATACAACTATGCAGGCCGCGGCAAGCTGTATCGCAAGTTTTGCAACCGGCCCTAAACCTTTAAACTTTATATCATCGATAAAGCCTAAAACCATTACAATTAAAGCGCCGTAAATAATTCCCCTAAGGCTTCTTAAAGTTCCGTCCGGAAAGTTTGTTATGACCCTTATTATAAAAAGCGAGACAACCCATCCCGCGGCAACGGCAAGCCCGCCAAGGTAAGGCGTGCTTATTTTATGGGTTTTAACTTCACTTATCGGTTTATCTAAAATGTTCAATTTTACGGCAAAAAACCTGCAAACAGGCGTAGCCAAAAACGCGGCTGCAAAAGCTATGGCAAATGAGAGCGCGTAAAGCGCTTCGGAACCCATTATTTTACCCCTTGCCCTTTCGGCCTAAACATCTTTGAAGGCACTATATGCCATTTGTGAAGAATGAACCTGAACAAAATCCAGAGCGTTTCAAGGCCGTATTTAAAACTTCTTCTGAAATTGATTGAAGAAGCGTCCTCAAAATATTTCGCCGGGACCGGTATTTCGCCTATCCTTAAGCCGCAAGCTGCTGCCTGTACGAGTATGTGCTGGTCAAACACAAAATCGTCTGAATCCATTTCAAAATTTACGGTTTCAAGCGCTTTTCTTGAAAAAGCCCTATAGCCGGTATGGTATTCTCCGAGGTTTAAGCCCAAAACAAAGTTTTCCGTAATGGTAAGGCATCTGTTGAAAAAGTATTTATAGAAAGGCATGCCGCCTTTTAAAGCTTCCCTGCGGGTCCTTATCCTGTTTGCCATCATAATGTCGCAGATATCATCATTTATAAGGCCCGTTAAAAACGGCACAAGGCGCGGATCGTACTGGTAATCGGGATGGAGCATAACCACTATATCGCCGCCGTCTTCCAAAGCCGCGTTATAGCAGGTTTTCTGGTTGCCGCCGTAGCCTTTATTTTTTTCGTGGACTATTACTTTAATCCCCAAATTTTTGGCGACTTCGGCGGTATTGTCTTTTGAAAGGTCATCGACAAGTATAATTTCGTCATAACTGCCTTTTGGTATGTCGTCAAGGGTCTGCTTAATGGTTTTTGCGGCATTGTAAGCCGGCATCACAATAATTACCTTATTTTTCTTTTTCGCTGTTTCCATTGATATCCTCTTCTATTTTTGCGAATTTAAACAGATCCGCAAATGATATTTTTGTTTTTACTATGCTGGCAAAGCCTAAACTGAATATTACCATAAGCTGCAGGAAGTGGTATATGGCGATACAGGCAAAAGCCGCGTCTTTATCGATGGCTAGAGCCGAAAGCGCGGTAACGCCCATAAACTCAAAAGCGCCGATATATCCCGGGGCGGTCGGTAAAATGGCGCCTATGCCTATTATGATTACTACAAATATGCCGCCTAAAATAGAAATGTCTACCCCGCAGGATTTAGCTGTTAACACTAAAAATGCGCTTTCCGCTACCCATATAAGCACCGAAATCGCGAAAGAAGCAAAAAATACGCCAGGCTTGCGGAGCATTATCAAACCGCCCGCAAACTTCTCAAAAAGAGACATTACGAAAGATTTAATTTTTGCGGGCATCGGTATTTTTGATACAAAAGCCGCCGCTTTCTCTTCATGTTTTGAAATCAGGAACAATACTATAAGAGCCGTGCCGAAAACCGCCCCGCAGACATAGAAAGTATTCTTTATAAACTCCGGAAAAGGCATAACAAGCATAATTATAAAGAAAAACATGACAAAAATTATAACATCTATAAGGCGCTCCACCACTATTGTGCCTAAAACACTGCTGCGCGAAATTCCGAGCCTTTCTCCCGTGACTTTAGCCCTGATAAGCTCGCCAAGGCGCAAAGGGATGATATTGTTCATAAAAAATCCGAGTACCGTATACGGGAAGTTTTCAAGCACTTTGGTTTTTTTAATCGGGTATATCATGAAGTAGTAGCGTATGCTTCTTAAAACGTATGTAAACGCGTAAATAAGCACGCCCGGGATTAAGATATAGTAGTTTGCGTTGCGGATAAGCTCAAACGAGTTTTTAAAATCTATCTGCCTTATTGTGAGCCAGATTAAAATAACGCTGAAAAGGCATCCTAAAAGTATTTTGAAAAAGTGTTTTTTAAACATTGTTTGCATATCTCCGGTGTTTAATATAAGAGCGTACTATAAGAATTTTGGTACTTTTCGTTGAATTTGTCTATATCTAAAGCCTTTGATATATTTTCAAAAGCCGCTTCTTTACCGCCTTTAAAATGATACAGCCACGCAAGCTGGTAATAGTATTCGGGATTGCGGCTGTTAAGTTTTAACGCAAATTTTTCGTATGTCAACGCCGTATCCAGCAAAACAGGGTTTTGCGTATTCTGGTACAAAGCAAAATAAGTGTCCGCAAGTTTTGCGGGATAATCCGGGTTTAAAGGGTCATTTTTTAAAGCCGTAATAAAGTGTTCGCGGCTTGCGTCATAGTTTTTTGCCGTAAAAAACGCCATGCCTTTAGTATATTCCTGGCGCGCGTAAAGCGGCATGGCAACCGCAATAAAAAGAGGCAATACTAAAAATATAAGCAAATACGTACTTATTTTCTTTTTCCCGGGAGCGGTTTTATATGTGTACCCCGGAAAAGCAAACAATATAAAAAGAACAAGCATATTTGTTGAGATAAAAGCCGAGGATTCAAAAAAGTTAAAAAGAATAAACGCGGATACGGCGATCAAGACAGGCATATAAAGCGTTTTGTTTTCTTTAATTTTCGGCAGGATATTTGCTATGAAAACATAAATGACCGATAAAAATGTTATCAACCCCGTTACGCCGGTTTCGGCAAAGATCTGTAAAAATATATTGTCTGCCTGCGAAACATCTGAGCCCGAAACAACGGAGTATGGCAAAGAAACATTTGAATAGTTGGCAAAACCCGTGCCAAAAAGAAAATTATCCTTAATAACCGATACAGCCGTACCCCAAAGCGCTGTTTTTCCGGCAAAAAAGCCGCTTTTATAAGCCAGAAAGATAAAAACGATAAATAAAGCAATAAAAGGCGTAACGGCTATAACTGTTTTTATCTTGATTTTTTCCCTGGATAAATACAGAAAAACAGCAAAAATAAGCGAAGCAACAGCTGCCGCCCAGTAAGATTTTGTAAGAAGAACCGCCGCAAATATCATTATTGAAGTATAAAAGTAAATTTTGCGTTCAACGCTCCAGAAAATAAAAGATAAAGAAAGAGCCAGAAGCAAAAAACCGGCTGTTGCTCTCATATATGGAGTAATATCCTGCGCTACAAAAAAACCTTTAAACGGAATATTTACCGAAAGCATGTATATCGCTAGCCATACTGATATTAAAACAGGTATAAGCATAATGCTTCTTTTATCATATTCATTTAAAAAGCCGGTAAGCATATACGCAGCAAAACATGAAGATAAAAGCAAAATGCCGGTTCTGGCATTATACTGAAAATCAGCATGGTAGTAAGAAATGAGCGCCGCAAAAACAAAAAATAATACGGGCAGGAACATATTGGTAAATTTTATTTTGTAAGCGTTAAGTTCAAAGAATAATACAGTGGCAAGTATCAGAAACTGAAGGGATATTGTGCCGATTTCGTTTGAAAAGCGTGAAAAAACAGATATGACGGCTACAAACGATAAGATAAAAACAAGATAATTAAACTTATCGGAAGCCGGCTGCATGGCTAAAACCCGGCAAATTTACTAATTAGATTTGTTTCCCATTCGAAAAGCATATTAAGCATAACTGCCGGAGCAGGAAGGAACAGCGTTATATATGAACCAAAAGCTAAAAATGGCCCGAAAGGAAGGTATTCTCTTTTTTTACTAAATATTACAAGCAAAAGCCCTGCTATGCTTCCGATGAGCGCCGCGACAAATATCGCAAAAAGGGCGCATTGCCAGCCGATTATTGCGCCGACGCCCGCCATAAGCTTAACGTCTCCGCCGCCCATGGCTTCTTTTTTATAAACCGCTTTGCCAAGCACCCCTATTAAAAACAAAGAACCGCCGCCTGCGGCTAAGCCGTAAACGGAATGTAAAAACCTTTGTAGGTATGTATCTCCCAAAGTTGTATTGAAGAACGATAAAAGCAGTCCCGCGCAGGCGAGTATAAGCGGAAAAATGTCAGGTATTACTTTGTGGTAGTAATCTATGCCGGATATTACGATAAGCGAAAACGTAAGTATTAAGAAAAGGAGCGTATTTACGGACATGCCGTATTTGTAGAAAACCAACGCAAACGTAATGCCTGTTAAAAGTTCTATAAGCGGGTAAACTATCGATATTTTATTTCCGCATGAACGGCATTTTCCCAAAAGCGCTATGTAGCTTATGACTGGGATATTATCATGCCACGGAATAAATTTTTTGCATTTCGGGCAGGCAGAAGGCGGACTTACTATTGAAAGGTCCAAAGGTATCCTGTATATACAGACATTCGCGAAACTTCCTAAAAGTAAACCGAAAATGAAACAAAAAAACGTGCCGAAAAGGATTATTTCAGTATTTAGCAGTTCCATCCTATAATTCGCTCCAGATATTGCCCTTGGAATCTACATGCGAGCAGTTAATCCAAATTTGGCCCTTTACTCTGCCTGTTCCGTCATCATCGTTTTCAACTGCTTTATAAATCCATTCTCCGGTGTCTTCCGGTATATCTGCGTCATTTTCGCCGGTAAGAACAATGACTTTGCCGGATTTTGGATGATAAGGCGGGCAGTAAGCAACGGGTATTTCTTTTATGTATTTTCCGTCTGCCGTTATCTCTTCAACTATATTCTCGCCGGGATAATTTCCTTCATGGTCGCCGTAATATACGGCAATCGCGCTCCTTAAAGCGCCGAGGCCGCCTTTTGTGGCGCCTTCATTGGATTTTCTTAAAACATCCGCAAGCTTTGGAACGGCAATTATTGCAAAAAGTACTACAACTGCCACGGCAATTACAATCTCTATTGCGCTAAAACCATTCTTCTTTTGCATAAGGTTTATCCTCTCGTTGTTGCTTTTTTGTTTATTAATGAAGAATTTATAAGCCTTTGAAGCTCTTCCCTGTTTGTAGTGTATTCAAAAGCGGTATCCTGTGTTATTTTTCCGTTGGCAACGTTAAAAGCGATGGATTGGTTCATAGTCTGCATGCCGAGATTAGCGCCCATTTGTATCTGCGTGTATATCTGCTCGGTTCTCATTTCTCTTATGATGCTCCTTATTGCAGGCGTCATAAGCATCAATTCCGCTGCTAGCACCATGCCGTTTCCTGCGGCATTTGGCATAAGCTGCTGGCTTAAAACCGCCTGAAGCGTTAAAGAAAGCTGCGACCTTATCTGCCCCTGCTGGTGAGAAGGAAACACGTCAACCATTCTGTTTATCGATGAAGCGGCATCCATAGTATGGAGCGTCGCGAAAACCAAATGGCCCGTTTCCGCTATTGTTGTCGCGGCGGCTATCGTTTCAAGGTCTCTCATTTCACCGATGAGGATAATGTCGGGGTCTTGCCTCAAAACGTATTTCAAAGCCTGCGCGAACGAAGCCGAATCCGTGCCGATTTCTCTTTGGTTTACTATGCATTTTTTGTGATTATGTATGTATTCGATAGGGTCTTCAACGGTTATTATATGCCCGGAACGCCTTTGGTTGATATAATCTATCATAGCGGCAAGCGTAGTTGATTTTCCGGAGCCTGTTTCCCCCGTTACAAGCACGAGGCCTTTAGGTATGTTAACTATGTCATAAATTTTTTCTGGAAGGTTTAAAGCGTCAAGCGGCCAGGCTTTTGTAGGTATAAGCCTTAACGCGGCTGCAATAGAGCCTCTCTGCCTGAAAACGTTCATTCTTATTCTGCCGATGCCTTTTATGCCGAAAGACATATCAAGCTCGTAGTTTTTTTCAAAACGCCTTATCTGCGCTTCGTTTAGAACGCTAAAAATAAGCTTTTCACAGTTGTCGGAATCCAGGGCTATTTTTCCCGCCGGCGTAATCCTTGTGCTGCACCTGTAAACAGGCGGAGCGCCTACCGTGATATGAAGGTCGGAAGCGTTAACCGCAACCATGTTCTCTACAAGGGTAACTAAATCGTACATGTTTTAGAACCTCTTTAAATTTTTTAGTTTTTTCTCTACGCAGTCAGGCACAAGATTTTTAGTTTTTCCGCCAAGCGATGCTATTTCTTTTACCATGCTTGAAGAAAGAAACGTGTATGCCTGGTCAGGCATGAGAAAAACAGTTTCTATATTTTTGTTTAAATTCCTGTTCATAAGAGCCATCTGGAACTCGTACTCAAAATCTGACAGCGCTCTTAAGCCCCTTATAAGCACAAAAGAGTCGATTTTAACTACATAATCTGCAAGAAGCCCTGAAAATGAAACAATTTTGACGTTTTTTAAATTTTTACAGCATTCTTTAAGGAGTTTTACCCTTTCGTTTAAAGAAAATAAATGCTGCTTATTTGAGTTTTCGGTTACGGCTACAATGATTTTCGGGAATAATTTTGACGCGCGTGTAATGATGTCTAAATGCCCGTTTGTAGGTGGGTCAAAACTTCCTGGATAAACTGCCGAGAAATTTTTCTTCATAACAGGTTAATTTTATATCAAATTTCAATATGTTTTGTCAATGTAATCGGCAGTTAAATAATTAATTATTAGATACTGATATTGTTTGATATTCTGATACGGCATCTGTCTGCCGCAGAAGAATTCAGTCTTTTAACTACTGTATACATTCAAAATTCTACGGATTTTTCAGTATGACGGCAGGAAAGGCAGAAGTTTAGCAATTTTTTCTTTCTATTAATTAATTATTATTTGACTTTATCCGACTTTAGTAAGCTTCAATTTGCTTAAAAACCTTAAACTTATAAGTTTTTTTAACAGCAGGTGTTCGGTTTTTATAAGTTCAGGGTCTTCTTCTATTAACTCCCTTGCGCGGTTTTTTGTAAAATCTATTATATCGGCGTCTTTTATCAAATCGCCGGCTTTAAACTCAGGAAATCCGTGCTGTACGGTGCCCATAAACTCTCCGGGGCCTCTCATCTTTAAATCTTCTTCGGCTATTTTAAAACCGTTATTGGTTTCTGTCATAATTTGCAGCCTTTTTGCCGCGTTTTCACTTTTGACATTGCCTACAAGAAAACAGTACGATTGTTTTTTGCCCCTTCCTATTCTGCCGCGCAGCTGGTGCAAAGCGGACAATCCGAACCGGTCCGCGTGCTGTATTATCATGACTGTCGCGTTCGGTACGTCAATACCGACTTCTATAACCGTGGTGGATATTAATATATCGTACTCTTTATTCTTAAACTTTTTCATTATTTCATTTTTTTCATCCGGTTTCATTTTCCGTGCAACAGCCCGACTTTAAAATTTTTAAAGCGGTTTTGCGAAAGTTTTTCCGCTTCCGTGACGGCTGATTTTAAAGCTATTTTATCGGATTCATCAATTAACGGATAAACTATATAAGCCTGTCCGCCGTTTTCAAGTTCTTTAGCTGTATTGTTGTACGCCGCGCTTTCTGCCGTAAAAAATGTTTTTATGGGGATTCTTCCCGGAGGCAGTTCATCTATAACAGTCATGTCCATTTCGCCGTAAACTGTCATGGCAAGAGCCCTCGGTATAGGAGTTGCCGTCATCATAAGAATATCCGGCGTTTCTGCTTTATCCAAAGCGGCGTACTTCTGCATCACGCCGAACCTGTGCTGCTCGTCTATTACGACAAAAGCAAGGTTTTTGAATTTTATCCTGTCTTCAATAAGGGAATGCGTACCGATAGCAATTTTTATTTCCCCGCTGCTTATTTGAGCAAGGATTTTTTCGCGCTCGCCTTTCTTTTTTAATGTAGAAGACGTGGCAAGCGCAGCTTTTACGCCAAGCCCTTTAAGCATGTTTGAAATTGTTAAAAAGTGCTGCTCCGCGAGGATTTCCGTGGGCGCGATTATCATAGACTGAAAACCGTTTTCCGCGGCAAGCAGCACGGCGCTTAAAGAAACTACCGTTTTGCCGGAACCTACGTCCCCCATCAGCATCCTGTTCATAGGGTAAGGGCTTTGCATATCTTCAAATATTTCATTTATCGCTTTCTTTTGCGCTTTTGTAAATTCGAACTTTAAATTGTTTTTAAACGGCGTAAGCAGAGTTTTTTTAATTTCATATTTTTGTTTTTTCGGGTTCTTTTTTATGTGCTTTCTTGATAAGGCGAGGGCGGTTTCCAGTATAAAAAACTCCTGAAGCGCGAAATTTCTTCTTGATTCTTCGGCATCCTGCATATTGAAAGGATAATGCATCCTTTCCAAAGCCCGGTACGACTTCATTTTTTGCATGCCGTCAAACTGCGGGATGATATCTGAAATGTCCGGATAAAGCCCTGCGGATGAGATTAAAACGCTTTTTACGGCTTCGCGTATCACTTTCTGGCTCAAACCTTCAGTTGCCGCGTAAACAGGTATTATTTTATTAAACATTTCAGGTTTATCATCAGTTTTAGATACAACTTCGTAATCACTTACGGCTATATACCTTGCGCCTATTTCGGCTCTTGAGTCCCCATAAATATAAGCAAAACTTTCCGGCTGGAAAGCGTTTTTTATTGAACCGAACACATCAATTTTGGAGTAAGGGTTTTTCTTCCTGAAAAAGCGGGCATACGCCATGCCGCTTTTATCAAATATTTCAATATCTAAAAGTGAAAGGTCTTTCGAGAGCTTTCTTTCGTAAGATTTGCCTATTTTGCCGAATATACAGCATTGCGGCTGCATATAAGCCCTTGCGATTTCAACGGTTTTACTTCTGTCCTGGTATTGGACTGGAAGAAAAGTCAGCAAATCGCCTGCATTATTAATGCCTAAACGCGCAAGCATCTGCGCCCTTTTCGGGCCGATTCCTTTTATGTACTGCACTTCGCTTTCTAAATTTAGCATAGGCTTATTATACAAAGTTTTAGTTTAGGGCAGGCAGGTATTTGCAAAAATAAATAAAATTTTATAGAATCGTTTATCAGTTACAGATTACCGGAGGTATCAAAACAATGTCTTATAAATGCGTAGTTTGCGGAAAAGGTTCAACATCAGGAAACACAATCAGCCATTCAAATAAAGCTTCAAAAAGGCTTTTCAGACCTAATCTCCAGAGTCTTAATATAATGCTGGGCGGAAAGAAAACCAGAGAATATGTCTGCACTTCATGCATAAAATCCAATAAAGTTAAAAAGGCCATATAGCTTAAACTAAACCATCAAAAAAGACAGCCTTTAAAAAGGCTGTCTTTTTTCTTTTGTATTGGATTTTCGCATTTTACTAATATTTTGAAGGCAAATCCGAAACCCGTAAAACAACACACAAACAAAAAGTGAGTTTCGCTCATGGCGGCATAACGGCAAAACCTGTATACAACAATAAAACCTTAAGAAAAAAATATTTCTTAAGGTTTATTATTTGTTGCTTGTTATTTATTGCTTGCCTTTAACTGTATTTCCACGTTCCCTCAAATACCTTCTGATTCTTGACCTTGCCTGCGCCGTAATGGCAAATTTCAGCCAGTTTTCGCTTGGTTTTATGTTTTTCCTTACAAGTATTTCGCAAATATCGCCGGTTTTAAGCTTTGAGTCTATCGTTACCATCTTGCCGTTTACTTTAGCGCCCATGCACGTATCGCCGATTTCAGAATGCACCGCGTAAGCAAAATCTATTGCGGTTGCCCCGAGCGGAAGCTTGATAACTTTCTTGTTAGGCGTAAAAACAAATATCTGCTCAAAATTGCATTCGGTTTTAAGCGTATCCAGAAATTCGGTGGAATCGGTCGTTTCCCTTTGCCACTCCAAAAACTGTTTAAGCCAGTCCAGCCGGTCTTCAGCCATAATATTTTTATTGTCTTCTTTTGCCGCGGCAGAACCTTTGGGGTTTTCAACTTTGCGCTTATAGCGCCAATGCGCCGCGATGCCGTACTCCGCCCTCTGGTGCATCTCTTCGGTCCTTATCTGCGTTTCAACGATTACGTTTTTGTCGGAAAGGATTGTTAAGTGCAAAGACTGGTACATATTGGATTTAGGAACGTTTATATAATCCGTAAAAGAGCCTTCGACAAGTTTAAAATTTGAATTTATGATGCTTAGTATCGCGTAGCAGTTTTCGATGGTATCGGTAATTATACGCAGCCCGAATAAATCTTCTATAGCGGAAAACGGCTTGTTCTGCCTTTCCATTTTTTTATAGATCCCGTAAAGGTTTTTTGGCCTTGCCGATATCCTGAAAGCTATATCTTCCGAAGGTTCAATTTTCGCTTTTATCTGGTTTTCGACTTCCGTTAAATTTTTAATATTGCTTTCAGCGCGTTTTTCCCACTGCGTTTTAATCTGGTTATACTGGACGGGCTGCAAAATTTCAAAAGCAAGGTCTTCAAGCTCGCTTTTCCATTTATATATGCCAAGCCTGTGCGCGAAAGGCGCGTAAAGCGTAAGAGATTCGTTTGCGATCGTTTTTTGTTTATCGGGAGGCAGAAATTTTATGGTGCGCATATTATGAAGCCTGTCAGCTAGTTTGATGATTATAACTCGTATGTCTTTTACGACAGCGAGAAGCATTTTGCGCCAGTTTTCCGCCTGCGCGGTAATATTATCGTCAAACTGGTATTTGTTGAGTTTTGTAACGCCTTTTACAAGCGACGTTACTTCTTCGCCGAATTCTTTTGTCAGTTCCTGCTCGGTCACAAGCGTATCTTCCAAAACATCGTGCAAAAGCGCCGCGGCTATAGTCGCGCCGTCCATTTTAAGTTCGGCAAGGTTCATTGTTACCGAAACGCAGTGCGTAAAATAAGGGTCGCCTGACGCCCTGATCTGGCAGAAATGCGCGCATGAAGCGTATTCATACGCTTTTTTTATTAAGGAAAGGTCTTCAGCAGGCAGATAAGACAGTATTTTTTCTAAATTTTCCATCACAATTAAAAGTTCCTTCGCTTAAAGCGGCAAAAGCAGGGTTTTTATATAACCAAAACGCTGAAAGATATAACGTATTTTGAAAATCTTTCTTTATCTATGTCATACTGCTCCGCTGCAAAAGAAATATCATAACCTCTCAAACGCAACCCGAGGCCGTAGCTGTATTTCATGCTGTCAGTGTCGAATTCATCATCGGTTATAAAACCGCCTCTTACGCATAAAAAGTTGCTTATATACTGTTCCAAGCCGAAATGAATCGTATCTTCCTTCAGGTTCCCGAATCTGTAAAAAGTTTTATTCCAGTCCATGCCGAAAGAAAAACTTCTGGAAGTATAGCCTACGCCCGTCCTGACCGAAAACGGAAGCTGTTCGGTATTGTAATCGTCCCAAAACATAAAACCAGCGATATTTTTAAGGTTTATGCCGAAAGCAAAACCGGCGGCAGTAGGATATATAAACGAAAGGTCAAAAGTAAAACCGTTTCCTGAAGCGATATTTGAATAAGCGTCATTGGCAATGGTATTAACCCACGATTCGCCGATTTTTCCGTAAAGGTAAGAAAGATTTAAGCCCACGCTGTACCCGCTGGAACTTTTTTGCCCGGTTGTAATCGTAATTGCATTTATGGATGTTTCGGATTTATTCCAGCCTTCAGAAGTTGTATTTGTTATCGAATAGTCTGAAAGAGCCTGCCATACAATGCCGCCGGTATCTTTAATGCCCATTCCGGATATTATACCCTGGCCTACAGGGTCGCTTGCCGCTACCGAATTAGGCGAAGCATTAGTTGTACGGTCCGCGACAACGGATATCGCTATCCTTGTGCCGTTCATCAGGCCTAAAGCCGCTGAATTATAGTAAAAAGCATCGTTGTTTATTATAAAACCCGTTCCTACGCTTCCCATTGCCATGGATCTCGCGCTTGGCGCGACGCCGTCATAGCTGTTTGGAAGCGTCGGCGGTTTTGAAGCAAACGCGGTTTGGGAAAGCAGCAAAACAGCAAATAAAGACGCAGCGGCTTTACGCAAGAAACTCATAATGCCTGCATCTCTATTAATTTTTTGTAAATTCCGTTTTCTAAACATATTAAGTCCTCATGTTTTCCCGTTTCCGCAACGCATCCGCCGTCCATTACAATAATTTTACCGGCATTTTTTACGGTTGCAAGTCTGTGGGCTATTAATATAACTGTTCTGTTTTTCATAAGATTGTCTATAGCGGTCTGCACAAGTTTTTCCGATTGGGAGTCAAGCGCGCTTGTAGCTTCGTCAAGGACAAGAATCGGCGGATTTTTAAGTATCGCCCTTGCGATAGAAATTCTTTGTTTTTCCCCGCCGGAAAGTTTAATTCCCCTTTCGCCTACCTTTGTGTCATAGCCTTCAGGGAGTTTTGAAATGAAATCGTGGGCATTAGCGCTTTTTGCGGCTTTTATTATATCTTCCATCGAAGCGTCAAAAGTGCCGTAAGATATATTATATTTTATCGTATCGTCAAAAAGCATAACATCCTGCGTGACTATGCCTATCTGTTCTCTTAAAGATTCAAGAGTGACGTTTTTAATATTTTGCCCGTCTATTAATATTTCCCCGCTTTTAGGGTCATAAAACCTGAGCAAAAGATTTGCTATAGTCGTTTTTCCGGAGCCTGAATGTCCTACAAAAGCTACAGTCTGCCCGCGTTGTATATCAATATTAAAACCGCTTAAAATATTTTTTTCAGGAATATATCCGAATGTTACGTTTTTATACTCTATCGCTTTGCTAAAAAGCGGCAAAACAACGGCATTGGCGGCGTCTTTTATCGAAGGTTCTTCATCCAAAACTTCGAAAATTCTTTCCGCGGCGGCAAATCCAGCCTGTATCTGCGAGTTTACCTGCGAGAAGTTTTTTATAGGCTCATACATCTGCCCGACTGCCGCTATAAACGCAAAAAACATGCCGGCTGTCCAAACTCCTTTTAAAACGTCCCACCCGCCAAAAAATAAAACTATCGCAATCGCGACCGCGCCTAAAAAGTTCATTATCGGGCTTGACCTTGCGTCAACCCTGATTACTTTTAAGGCAAAATTATAAAACTTATTATTTTCATCTTTAAACCTTTCTTCTTCATGTTTTTCGGAGCTGAAAGCTTTGATCAGGGAAAAACCATTAAGCATCTGGTGCAAAGAAGAATAAATTTCCGCCATCTGCTTTTGCCCTTCTTTTGACGCTCTGCGGATTTTTCTTGTAAAGGATATTAAAGGAAGGGCAGCTATAGGCAGCCCTACAAAAACTATCAAGGCAAACTTCCAGTTTATATAGAATGCGGCAATAAGCATGCCTAAAAACGTTAAAGCGTCTTTTATAAGGCTTGCCGGAACTTTTACTATGGCGTTTTGGAGCGCGCCTAAGTCGTTTGTAACGCGCGACATCATCTTTGCGGATGAGTTTTCCACGTAAAAACTATGTGACAGGGTTATAAGCTTTTCGTAAAGCTCCATACGCAAATCCCTGACCACATTTTGCCCTATATAGCTTAAAAGGTAGCTTCTTCCGTAATCGGCAAGGCCTTTCAGTACAAAAATAGAAGGCAGCGCGATGGCGGCAAGCGTAAGCATCATGTAGTTTTTATCAATAAAAATGCCGTCAACTGCTTTCATCAAAAGCCCTAACAACGCAACGGCAAAACCCGCAAACGCGCTCATGCATACAACAGCTATAAGAAACCTTGCTATGTAAGGTTTTAAATATTTGGCTAAACGTTTAATTTCAATTTTTTTCTTATCCATTATAATACCTGCAAAGAGTTCAGTTTTTTGTATAAACCGTCAATTTTCATCAAATCTTCATGCCTGCCCGATTCAACTATTTTTCCGGCATCCATAACTATGATTTTATCCGCATTGTTAACGGTTGAGAGTCTGTGCGCAATCAATATTACGGTTCTGTTTTCCATAAGCCGGTCTATTGCCGCCTGTACAAGTTTTTCCGACTGCGAATCAAGCGCGCTTGTGGCTTCGTCAAATATAAGCACAGGCGGATTTTTAAGCATCGCCCTTGCGATTGAAATTCTTTGTTTTTCGCCGCCGGACAGCTTCATCCCTCTTTCGCCTACTAAAGTATCGTAGCCGTGAGGCAGCTTTGAAATAAAGTCGTGAGCATTGGCATTTTTAGCGGCTTTTACGATTTCTTCCATAGAAACGCCGAAACTTCCGTAAGAGATATTGTATTTTATGGTGTCGTCAAAAAGCATAACATCCTGCGTAACTATGCCTATCTGGCCTCTCAAAGATTTCAGCTTAACTTTTTTAATATCTAACCCGTCTATAAATATTGAACCGTTTTGCGGATCGTAAAACCTCATTAAAAGATTGGCGATAGTAGTTTTTCCCGAGCCTGAGTGGCCGACTATCGCAACGGTATTGCCGCGGTCAACTTCAACATTAAAATCTTTTAATATAATATTTTTAGGGTTATATCCGAAAGTAACATCTTTATAAATGATTGATTTTTCAAAAGGTTTTAGTTCTATTGCATCCGAGGCGTCTTTAATTGCCGGTTCGGAATCAAGCACTTCAAAAACCCTTTCCGCGGAGGCAAGCCCGTTTTGTATCTGCGAATTGATTACAGAGAAGCTTTTTACCGGCCTGTACATTTTAGTTACCGCATAGAAAAACACTATAAAGTCGCCGGGAGACCAAATTCCGTTAATTACGTCCCTTCCGCCAAAAAACAACAAAACAGCCCCCGCAAAAGCGCCAATAAACTCTATTATGGGTGCCGAACGGGCGTCAACCCTGCTGACATTAAGCGCGATATTGTAATACTTTTTATTGTCTTCCCTGAATTTGGCTATTTCATGTTTTTCGCTGTTGAATGCCCTGATAACGGAAAAACCCGTAAGCATCTGCTGGAGCGAAGAGTAAATTTCTGCCATTTGCGACTGCCCTTCCCTTGAGGCTCTGCGTATTCTTTTGGCAAATATATATAAAGGGAGACCTACTAAAGGCAGTCCGACAAGCACAATCAAAGCGAACTTCCAATTCAGGTAAAAAACGTACCCTGCCATACCTATAAATATCAGCGCTTCTTTAGTAAATGTGGCAGGCACTCTTACAATAGCTGTTTGTACCGCGCCCAAATCGTTTGTAACGCGCGACATCATCTTTGCCGATGAGTTTTCCACGTAAAAGTCGTGCGAAAGAGACATAAGTTTTGAGTGCATCTCTTTTCTCATATCCCTTATGACATTTTGCCCTATATAATTGAGTAAATAACTTCTTCCGTAATCGGCAAAGCCCAAAACAGCGTAAACCGCGGGAAGTATTAAAGCTATGCGCACAAGCATTACTACCGTATCCGGCCTGTCAAATATGGTGTTTATAAACTTGTTTAAAACTGTTAAAACGTACAAATCCAAAACTGCGTACAATGCCATGCAGAACATTGCAAACAGAAACCGCGGTATATACGGTTTCAAATATTTAAATAATCGTTTTAAACTTACTTTTCTGTCCATTATGCACCTAATCGTTTAAAATTATCTCTGCAGCCCTTTTGCTTACGCCGGGATTTCCCAGCATCTTTCTGAACTCTGCAAACTCTTTAACTTTCGCGCCGTAAACGGCGGGATTAAGCTGTTCTATAACGGAGTTTGCTATTTTTTCCGGCTTTGCGGCGCCTTGTATAAACTCCGGGACTATCGCTTTATCCGCTAAAATATTGGCAAGCGTTATATATTTTACTTTTGCGATTGACTTGATTATAAAATAGTTGAAGTACGCCAGCTTATACATAACCGTCATAGGTATGCCCATAAGCGAATTTTCCAGGCTGACCGTGCCCGAAGGGCAAACCGCTATATTTATAAGTTTTCTTTTTTCAAAATCGCCGCCGTCCGCAAAGCTTATATATTCCGGCAGATGAAGCCCTATACTTTCATTTATGCCGAACATAATAAACCGCGCGTTAAGTTTTTCTTTTAGAATCCGCGCCGTTTCCAATATTATGGGCATATGTTTCTTTATAACGTTTTTCCTGCTTCCGGGAAATAAGCCTATAACCGGAGGATTTGAAATTTCAAAGTTTTCTTTCTCAGGCACAATATCTATAAGCGGATTGCCTACAAAAACTGCTTCAACGCCGTTATCTTTATAGAGTTTTTCTTCAAAAGGAAGGATTACAAGCATCTTTTTAACGGTTTGTTTAAGTTTTTGTATTCTGCCGCTTCTTGAAGCCCAAACCTGCGGGCTGACATAATAATAAACGGGGATATCCATCTTTTTTGCAAGTTTTGCAACAATAATGTGAAAACCGTAATAGTCCACCAGAATAACTTTGTCAGGCTTATTTGTTATAAATTCTTCTTTTATTTGTTTATAAACTTTGCGCAGGACAAACAACTGTCTTAACGGAAGGAAGCCGAAAGCGTTGATATTGACTATATCGGCTATGAATTTGTCAGCTACGGATTTTAAGTTGTCTCCGCCGGTTGTAGATACGGATAATGAAGGGTTTATTTTTTTTATTTCGCGGATAAGGTTAGCGGCATGGATTTCTCCGGACAAATCTCCTGCTGATATGAATATTTTGTCATTTGCCACTTTTTCATCCTTTAAAACACCATGTGCTTAAGTATATTTAACGCAAGTTCTACGGCATCTCTGCCCTGTTCGCCGGAAACTGCCGGCTTTTTCCCCTCAATAACACTGTTTAAGAAGTTGTCCAACTCATAAAAAAGAGGCTCGTTTGTAGGAATTTTAGGCTTTTTAATATCTATGTCAAAAAGAGAGGTTATTTTTTCTTTCCCCTCTTTTTTTGTGTACATCTTAAGGCTTTTTCCGGCATAATCTACAGAAATATAAGCGTCCGGCTGGAATATCCTTATTCTTCTGTACTTATCCATAGATACTCTGCTTGCCGAAACGTCCGCTACGCAGCCGTTTGCAAACTTTAAACGCACTTTTGCTATATCTTCCGTATCGGAAAGAATTTTAGCTCCGTGCGCTTCAAAAGCGATAACTTTATCTTTTACAAGGTAAAAAAGCATATCGAGGTCGTGTATCATCAAATCCAAAACAACGCCGATATGGGCAGTTCTCGGGTCATAAGGCCCTAACCTGTTAACTTCAATAAACCTCGGATTATTTATATAAGGCGCTGCAGCAATAACTGCGGGATTAAACCTTTCAACGTGCCCTACCTGCAAAATAACATTTTTTTTCTGCGCGATTTCTATTAATTCCTGCGCTTCTTCAACATTTAAAGTAATAGGCTTTTCAACCAGACAATGAATGCCGTTTTCTAAAAGCGGCTTCGCTATGGAATAATGAAACTGCGTGGGCGCCGAGATAACTACAGCGTCAACTTTGCCTATAAGCTGCTTAAAATCCGTTAAAACCGCAGGGTGCGCGTCATTTGCTTTTGCAAGTTTTTCGGCGCGTTTTTCATCGGTATCAACTATATATTCAAGTTTGGAATCGGGGTGTTTGCCCAAAATCCTCGCGTGATGCTGGCCTAAAGAGCCTACGCCGATTACGGCAGTTCTTATAATTTTCATTTTTTGTAACCTTTTATTACATTTATAACTTTATCCGTATCCGCTTTGGATAATGCCGGATGCACAGGCAAAGAAACGACTTCTTTTGCCGCTTTTTCCGCTTCCGGGCATAAACCGGCTTTATAACCTAGTTTTCTGTATACAGGCTGGTTGTACATCGCCGTATCATAATAAATCCCGCATCCTACGCCGTTATCTTTTAAATACTTCATAAATTTTTCCCTTTCGGAAGCTTTAACCCTGATTGTATACTGGTGAAAAACGTGTTTGCATTTTTTAGGTATCGCGGGAAGCGTAATAAAAGATAAATCTTTAAGCGCTTCATTATATTTTTTGGCGTTCGCGATTCTTTTTGCCGTCCAGCCGTCCAACTGCTCAAGTTGGGCTATGCCGATTGCCGCGGCAAGGTTTGTAAGCCTGTAGTTGTAACCCAAAACAGTATGCGTCGAGTGCGCCGCGCGCCCGTGGTTTATTATCTGTCTTCCGTAAGCGTCTGCTTTTGCGTCATTGGTTAAAGTTATTCCGCCTTCGCCAGTCATCATATTTTTTGTGGCGTAAAATGAAAAAGCGGATGCGTCGCCGAAAGAGCCGGTTTTTTTATTATTGTACGCCGCGCCGTGAGCCTGCGCGGAATCTTCAATGAGTTTAAATTTATATTTTTTCCTGAGTTTCAAAATAGCGTCCATATCGCACATAAGCCCGTAAAGGTGTACGATTAAAACAGCTTTAATATTTTTTTCTTTTTTAAGGGTCTTTTCAAGTTCAGCGGGGTTAATATTATATGTCTGCGGGTCAATATCTACAAAAACAGGTTTTGCGTTGCAGAAAAGTATGGAGTTTGCCGTGGCGATAAACGAAAAAGAGGTAGTGGCGACTTTATCGCCGGGTTTAATACCGCACATTAAAAGAGCGGCATGAAGCGCCGTGGTGCCGTTTGCATTGGCTATGCCGAACTTTGCGCCGGAATACTTTGCAAAAGACTGTTCAAAACGTTCAACGTATTTTCCGCTTGCAAGCATTCTTGAATCTAAAACCTCATTAATAAGCTGCCTTTCCTTTTTACCGATATGCGGCTGTGCAATGTTAATCATATTTTCCTCTGTAGTTTTAAACAGCTATTATCGTTACGCCCGCGTCCTGCGCTTTTTTAACTACTTCTTCCCTATCCAATATAAGCGTTACTCCCGCTTCTATAGCCATAACCCTGACTTTGTTTTCTTTTAAAATGTCTACCGTGTTTGTGCCTATTACGGGAACGTCAAACCTGAAATCCTGGTTAGGCTTTGCAACTTTCACCACTACAGACTTTTCGCCTCCGAGTTTATACGCCCTTCTTATGCATTCATCCGTACCTTCTACGGATTCTACGGCTAAAACTGACCTGTCTTTCACGACTACGGTTTGCCCTATGTCAAAACCCGCTATGCCTTTTGCTATTTTAAAACCGAACTCAACTTCTTTATTTTCATCTGAAGAAAGCTTTTTTCCGGCAATCAAGCCTTTTTCCGGAAGCAGGCTTTTCAAATACATATGCGAAGGCATAAGAGTTATGCCGTCTTTTTGGAATTCGTCCGCGATCGTTTTTAAAATCGTGTCGGTTTTTTTATTAATAAGGCTGCCCATAACTTTTATGGCGCGCCAATCCATGCTTATTGCCGAGTAAATCTTTACGTGTTTTACCTGCCCCGCCATTATAGCGGTTGTAACGCCTTCGTTTTTTAGCGCGTCCACTATTTTCTGGAATTTTCCTACCGAAAGGGAAACGTATTTATCGCAAAACTTTTCAAGTTCCGGATCCGCCTCTTCTTTAAGGCCTACGCATACTACGCTGCCGCCGCTTTTTTTTATTTCTTCGGCGACAAGAAAAGGAAACCGTCCGTTGCCTGCTATTAGTCCTATTTTGTTCATGCCGGCCTTGCTATCCCTCTTTTTGAAGTTTTAATGAAATCAACTATTTCTTTAACGTAAACAGAGTTGTTTGATGAAAGCTGCTCAAGCGCGTCATTAAGCAAAAGTTTAGACATAAAAAGCGTTTTATACACAGCTTTTACTTCTTCGATGTCTTCTTTTTTCATTCCTCTTCTTTTCATTCCGACAAGGTTTAAACCGTTTAAAACAGCCCTGTAACCGTAACTCATTGAATAAGGAATGGTATCCATGGTTACAATAGTCCCGGCTGCGGTCATTGTGCCTTTGCCGACCCTGCAAAACTGGTGAATGCCTGACAAAGCACTTATAAAAGCGTCATTTCCTACTTCAACGTGCCCGCCTAGGCAGGCGCCGTTTGCCAGTATGACATTATCCCCTGTTATAGAATCATGTCCGGCGTGGGACTGTGTCATAAAATAGCATTTCTTGCCGATAACTGTCTTACCTGTTTTTTTTGTGCCGCGGTTTATCGTTACAAACTCCCTGAATATTGTACCGTCACCCACATATACTTTCGAGGGTTCGTTATTATAACTCAAATCCTGCGGGGCGGTGCCAACCGAAACGGAATTAAAAAACTTGCAATGTTCGCCTATTTCGGCGTGTTCTATAAACGCGTTGGAGCCTATAATAGTTCCGTTTCCTATTTTTACGCCTTCACCGATAACCGTGTACGGCCCGATTTCCACATTTTCGCCGATAACGGCATTTTTATCGATTACTGCGGTTTTATGTATCATCATATTACTGTCCTTTCGGCCTCGTTATTCCCCTCTGGGAAGCCTTTATAAAAGAAACCATTTCCTGAACATGCGGAGACTGCTCATTTTCAAGTTTTGCTATGGCGTCATTTAATTGAAGTTTAGACATAAATAATACTCTATATGCGTTTTTTATATGTTCTATTTCTGCTAATTTCATCTTTTTTCTTTTTAATCCTACGAGGTTTAAACCTGCTAAGACTGCCCTGTCACCCTGCGCCGTTACATACGGAATAACATCCATGCCGACCATTGAGCCGGCGGCTATTATTACGGATTTGCCTATTCTGCAGAACTGGTGAACGCCTATGCCGCTGCTTAAAATCGCGTAATCGTCTATTTCCACGTGTCCCGCTATTCCCGTAGTGTATCCTATAATTACATTGTCACCGATAATGCAATCATGGGCAATATGCGCGCATGCCATAAGAAGGCAGTTTTTGCCTACAAGCGTATGCCCTGCCGCAGCTGTGCCGCGGTTAAGAGTTACGCCTTCCCTTATGGTTGTGCCGTCGCCTACTACTACTTTTGTTTTTTCGCCCTGATATTTTAAATCTTGCGGGCGTTTGCCTACTGACGAAAAATTAAATATTTCGCAGTTGTGTCCGATTTCGGAGTACTCTATTACGCACTGCCCGTGTATTTTGGTGCCGCTTTTAATGGTTGTATCCGGGCCGATAATAGTATACGGGCCTATCTCGACATTTTCTTCTATGACGGCGCTTTTATCTATTACTGCAGTTTTGTGTATCATAAATATCCTCTGTTTTTCATGTTACTGTTTATTCTTCATCCCTGTCCGCAATAATAAACATAAAATCAGCTTCGGTCGTCATTTTACCGTCAACAAAAGCCTGTCCTTTAACTTTTCCGCGCCTGCCGGCGTCTTTTAGCACTTCGACTTTAAGTTCAAGGTAATCTCCGGGTTTTACGGGCCTGCGGAATTTTACGTTATCTATAGACATAAACATCGCTATTTTTCCTTTAAGCTCGGGTTTTGATAAAAACATAACGCATGATGTCTGCGCCATCGCTTCAACTATCAAAACGCCGGGCATGATCGGCGCGCCGGGAAAATGTCCCTGAAAAAAGCCTTCATTGCCGCTTACGCATTTATAACCTGTCGCCTTTGTAGGCTCATTACTGTTTATTTTAACTTTATCAACCATTATGATAGGGTATCTGTGAGGTATTATTTTTAAAACTTCCTCATGGGACAACATTCTTTCCCCTGCCGTAGTCTGGGTGCTGCTTTCCATCGCTTCCTCCGCTGTGTCATCTTTTTTTATGGTAGCTTTGCCTACAAATTCTTTTACAAAACCAATGTTGTTTTGATGTCCCGGCTTTTCCGCGACTATCTTTGCTTTAATGGGTTTTCCTGCGAGGTAAATATCGCCTATTAAATCAAGTATTTTATGCCTGACAAACTCATCATCATATCTCAAAGGCTCTTTATTGTGTATGCCGTCTAAAGAAACTACTATGGCATTGTCCATATTTCCGCCCAGAGCAAGGCCGTTCTTTTGCAAAGCTTCTATTTCATAATCAAAACAGAATGTTTTTGCAGGAGCAAGCTGGTTGAGGTATACGTCTTTGTTAATTTCAGAGACTTTCATTTCCTGACGCTTAATAAAAGGGTGGTCAAAACCTATTGTGCATTCAATTTCAAGTTTATCTGAAGGATAAGCGGAAATTTTTGTTTTTCCGGATTCAAAATGGATTGGTTCCGTTATAACATAATATTCTTTAGGCGCGTCCAATTCTTTTATCCCGCCGCTTATGAGCGTTTCGGCAAATATTTTCGCGCTGCCGTCAAGTATCGGCGGCTCATTATTATTGATTTCAACTATAAGGTTATCTATGCCGAGCGCGAACGCTGATGACATTATATGCTCAATAGTGTGTACCCTTGCGCCGCCTTTTTCAATTACGCTTCCTCTTACAGCCATACCGACAGCCGCGTTTGACCAAAGTGCGGGAATTTCAGGTTTATTAGGCAAATCGACCCTTATAAAAACGATTCCTTTATTTGCCTGGGCAGGTTTAAAAACAACTTTGCTTTTATTGCCCGTATGAAGGCCTATCCCTTCAACAAAAACTTCTTTAGCTATAGTAGTCTGCTTTGCCATTTTAACTCTTCTTCTCCAGTTCTTTTTTTATTTTTTGAATATCTTTATGCATTTCAGGCAGTTTTCTTGTGAGCACTCTTATTTTTATGCTTTGATTTAGTTCCGCCATCGGGTTTCCGCCTACTTTTTCACCGTCATTTAAATTGCCGGAAACTCCAGATTGACCCGCTACTATAACGTTATTGCCTATTTTAACGTGCCCTATCACTCCGCTCTGGGCGCCTATTATCGTATTATTGCCTATTTTTGTTGAACCGGCTATCCCGGCCTGCGCTACTATCAGGCAGTTTTCGCCTATCTGCACATTATGCGCTATCATAACCAAATTATCTATTTTGGTTCCTTTTCCTATGCGGGTTGAATCAACAGTCGCCCTGTCCACCGTGGAATGCGCGCCTATTTCAACATCGTCGCCTATTTCAACATTGCCGATTTGGGGAATTTTATTATTTACGCCGTCAATTGTCGCAAAACCAAAACCGTCGCCGCCAATAACCACGGAAGGCTGAAGTATAACCTTATTGCCGATTTTCACGTTTTCCCTTATCACCACATTCGGGTAAAAGATACAATTTTTGCCGGCTGTGGCATTTTTGCCAATATAAACATTAGGAAATATTTTGCAGCCGTCGCCAATCTGCGCGCCGTCTTCGATTACGACATTCTGCCCTATATAGACATTCTGCCCTATAACGGCTTTATCCGATATGGAGGCGCTTGAGTGTACGGTATTTCTAATTTCAGAAAGCCTTTCAGTATCAATAATGGTAAGCACCATTGAAAAAGCGTATTGCGGGTTTTTTACTTTAATAAGCGTTTTACCGCCAAACTGGCTTATATTGGTGTCGGGGGTTACAAATATTACGCTTGCGTTTGTTTTTACGGCGTCAGATAAATATTTCATATTGCCGAGAAAAGAAACTTCGCCGTTTTTTGCTTCAATAAGGCCGTTAACGCCGGTAACAATCTCTTCTTTATTTCCCGAAATTTCACCGGAAACTATCTTTGCAAGTTCTTCCGCTTTTAATCTCATTATTATCTGCCCTCAAGTTTTTTAATAACTTCATCGGTAACATCTTCACAGCTGTCGCTTCCGCACAAAACGCTCTGCCTGTCTAAAACTATATCAGCATCATGTTTATCGGAAACTTCTTTTAACACAATTTCTATGTCTTTTAATACGGCTAAAGAGTTTTTTTCTTCCATAAGGGCGAGTTCTGTCTTGGTCCTTGATGACAAGTCGGCTATTTTTGACCGCTGGTCTGAAAGAGATTTCTTTTTTTCATCAAGCTGCCTAGAAAGTTCCGTGACCGCGGTTTCATTGTTTGCCGTACGGGCTTCCGTAATCTGGGCATTAAGCGTTTGAGCCTGTTTTTGAAGCTCGTCATGCGCTTTTACCATTTCATCTATAGCGTTTTTTCTTGTCTGCGCAAAATTTTTCAGTTCCGTTTTAGACCTTTCGGTCATCGGATGCGCCTGAAAAATTTTTTCCATATCTACAAACAGTATTCCGTTTGCCGGATTATTTTCACGTTGTAAAGCGCCGCTTATAGGAATTTCAAGCGCGAAAGAAAAAGAAGCGCATAATGCGCATAAAAAAAACGGAAATAAAATTGATTTAAATATCTTCATTTTCATAATTTCAATTCCGGTTTAGAAAACGTTGCCTATGGTAAAGTAAAACTGCTGCAACGCTTCACCTTCTTTATGATTCAAACCATATCCCCAGTCAAGCCGGAGCGGGAATACCGGCGTTGCAAACCTTATGCCGAAACCTACTCCGGAGCGCAGATTGTTAACGCCCGTGCCTAAAGTTAAATTAACGTCATCCATCTCCGCCCAAGTACCGCCGATATCATAAAAGAAAGCGCCCTGCAGTATAGTTCTTCCCCTTTCCGAAACTATAGGGAATTTATATTCGATATTTAAAACGCCCATAACTTTTCCGCCGTCATCAGGACCGATTTCAGTTCTGTATTTATAACCTCTTACGGTATCCGCCCCGCCAACATAAAATTTTTCATAAAGAGGGACAGTCGGCTGCCCGCCGTATGAATTTATTACGCCGGCATTAAAGTTAAATGACAGTACAAATCTCCAGAAAGTCGGGATAAACCAGCTTGATTTAACCTGCCCTTTAACAAAGTTGACGTTTCCGCCGAAAGGGCCGCCTGCTATCTGCAGGTTAAAAAGCTGCCTGTTGCCACGTGAGGGGTCAAAGACATAATCTCTTGAATCGTAAGCTATCTGCCATATAACGCTTGAAGTCCTGTCACGCGACAAATCGGTTGCTTCTTCGATTTCTTTTCTGACATTGGAGTCTATATCGTAAATTCTTACGTGTTCATAAGTGTACCCGAACATCATAGAAATGTAATCGCTTATTCTCGGGCCGACTTTTACCGCAATACCAGTTCTGTTTTCTTTATAGGCATCCGAATACTGAGCGTAATCCCTTTTTCTTTCTATGTTAAAAGCGCTTAATGTCAAACTTGCGTTTTTATTAAATATCCACGGTTCCGTCCAGTCAATTTCATAATTCTGCCTTCTCGCGCCAAACTCCCACAAAAGGTTGAGCCTCTGACCGAGCCCGAACAAATTCATATGCTGAAACTGTATTGAACCTACGAAATAGTCAACGGACGAATAACCCGCGCCAGCCGTAATCATGCCGGGTTTGCCCTCCGTAATATTGAAAACCATATCCATAATGTTTTGCGAGTTTGTAGGGAGTATCTGCGGTTCCGCAGCTTCGATAAAACCGAGATTGTAAATCTTTTCCACGCTTCGCCTTACTTTATTTGCCGCTAAAACTTCCCCTTCTTTGAGCAAAATTTCTCTTGTGATAACTTTTTCCTTGGTAGAAACAAGCCCGTCAACGTAAATATTTCCCACATAAACGACAGAGTTTTCTGTTATGGAAAGGCTGATATCAACAATACCGGGTTTTTCGCCTTTTTCAAAAACAGGGTCAACCATTGTATGAAGGTATCCCTGGTCCGAATATGCCTCATAAATACCCTGAAGCGTTTCGGTAACTTTGTTTTGTTTAAACTCTTCGCCTTTCTTAATCTTGATAATTTTTTTCATCTGGCTGTCATTTACCGCAAAATTGCCCTCATAAGTGATATTTCCGAGTTCATACTTGAGGCCTTCGCTTATGTTAAGTACCATAAACATCTGCGTGCGTTCTTCATTGTAAGTTGTTGAAGAAGATACAAGCTGGTAATCCATAAAACCGTTATTTTTGTAAAACGCTTCAATGGTTCTAAGGTCGTTTTGGTAAATATCGTCTTTAAACACTTTTTTAGGCTTTGTTTTCATCTGCTTTACGATTTTTTTCTCTTTAAAAGCTATCGTGCCTTCAATTCGTACGCCGCCGATAACGATTTTATTGTTTTCGGTAATTAAAAAGCTGACTGTCATCTTATTTGTCTGGGAGTTAACTGTAGGATAAGCTTCTATCTGGACGTCTGCATAGCCGTTGTCTCTGTACATCGTGGTGATTTTTCTTTTTGTTTCTTCAAACTTTAGAAGGTCGTAATAATCTTTTTCTTTAAGGACGCTTTCGCTTTTAAGCTTGCTTGCGGAAAATTGTTTATTGCCTTTAAACGTAATCTTTTCCACATAAGGTTTTTCATCGATTACAAAGGTCAGTTTTCCGGTTTCTTTGTCAAAGCGCGCTTCCGCGTTTTCAAAAAAGCCGAGCTCCAGTATGGCGCGGACGTCATCTCTCGCAGTGCTTGCGGCATAGATCTTTCCTTTTTTAGAGTTTACTACGGAAGAAACCGCCTTCTGTTTGACATTCATAAGCCCGTCAAACAGCACTTGCGATATGACATTGGTTTCCGCATTAGCTGATCCAACTGCAATAAATAGCAAAAACAATATGTAAAATGAAACTTTTTTCATTAATATTCCTTAAATACAAATTAAGACAGATTAATTGATGTATTTTATTAAAAATACATAAAAAATTCAATCTTTTTTCAAAAAAACGGTTATTTTAAATCAACCGTGCAATTTGGGCATTTTACGGCTTTTACAGGGATTGCAGTAAAGCAAAACGGGCATTCTTTAGTATTTACAGGCGCCGGAACAGGGGCAGATTTAAGCTTATTTAAAGCTTTTATCATTAAAAATACCGCAAACGCGATTATTACGAATGAAATTGCCGTATTTAAGAATAATCCGACATTTATTGTTATTGCGCCCGCCTGCTGCGCGGCTGCAAGCGACACGTAACTTTCCGCGGAATCTTTTCCGTGCTTTAAAACAATAAACAAATTGCTAAAATCAACATTTCCCAAAAGCAGGCCTATAGGAGGCATAATTACGTCTTTAACCAAAGAATCAACAATTTTGCCGAACGCGGAACCTATAATTATACCGACCGCCATGTCTATTACGTTGCCTTTTACGGCAAACTGTTGAAACTCACGGAAAAACGATTTCAAAAACATTACTATTCTCCTTTATCGCTGCTTTTATTTTTTTTACTGCCCGGTAATCCAAATCTGAACTGGTGCTGCAACATCAGCCTTCTGTCGGGCTGATGCAAAGATTCTTCCGATTCAAGCTCATAACTGCCGCTTAAAAAGAAATTATTGCTCAGCCTGTATCTCATTTCAAGCTCATGTTTTAAATCAAGTTTCTTTTCAATCTGGTCAAAAGTGACGGAATAGCCGAGAAGAAACTGGTTGGTAAGGTTTTTTTCAAGAGAATATTTTGTACCATAGAAAAGATTTGAGAAACTCATATCTTCAGTCGCTGATAAATCCTGGTCCTGCGGCACATAAGAAACTTTAAAATTATCCACAACGCCCGTCCTGCGTAAAACGGTTCTGGCAAGAGGCGTGGCAAAAGTGCTGTCTATTAAACGCAAAGCCTGCTGGCGCAAAACAAAGTCCGACAAGCCCATAAGCTGGTTTGACGCGTCGCTGTCTTCAGGATTGGTCCTTGTAGCTTTTGCAAGCGCGGTCTGGGAATCCATGGTTGGATCGTCTTTCGAGTAAAAACGCACGTTTAAATTGCTGACTTCGGATTTATCTATCGCCATTCTTATCGTTTCGGATTCATTTCTCGTGGTTAAAGAGCTTACTTTTGTTTCGGCTTCGCCGGAAACGTAAAGGTATGTGGAATCTACTATTTCTATTTTAGCGTTTAATATGTCAAAGTTAATGCCTAAATACTGTATGCTTCCCCGTTGCGTGTCTATTACCCCGTTTGCCTTTATATCCGATAAAGGCCCATTAAGGGCAAGGCTGCCGTTAATCCATGCAGATATATAGGAGTTTTCAAATTTAGTGTTCTTGCCGGTAAGAAGCGTCAAATTAAGCTCCGTAGCGTCCGGCAAAATGCTTTCTCCGGAGGTTTTAGCCGTTGAAGGGTATGAAAAACGCGTATTTTCCAAAGTTATGTTTCCCGTAAATACCGGTTTGTCGGACGTGCCTGTTATCGTTATATCAAATTTAGGTTCGCCGCTTGAAAAATCTTTAAGTATCGTTCTTGAAAGGATGGAGCTTGGAAGAGGCAATTCGGGAACACGTAAAAATATGCCTTTATTATCAGTAAACACCCTGAGATTAAATGAATCTACTCTCTGCGCATTTGAATCTATCTCTAAATCTCCCGTAACGTTAAATCTGCCGGGGCCGCATTTGCCGGTAAGTTTGTTTACCGTTACCAAGTTATCGAGCCATGAAATATCCACTGAAAAATCTTTTACCCTGTCAAAGTAACCTTTGGAGTCAAAAACTCCTCCGGAAATCAGCAATTGCCCGCTGTTTTTAATCTGTTCGTTTGTCCCGGTAACAGTGCCTTTGACAGTCATCTTTCCTGACCGCGGCCTGATATGCTCTTTTGAAAAGTATTTAAGCGTCTGCATCTTTGAATCTTCAAGTTCGTATGAAATCGCAATCGGCGCCTTAATCATCGTTTGAGTAACTGAAGAGTCTATCCAAAACGGGAATTTTCCGGTTGCGGAAATATCTATTTCGCCCCTTTTGTAAAATCTTGCCATATTGATTGTAGCAATATTTTTTGACGAAGCGATATCAATGTCTATGCTGTCATAAGGTATGTCCATAAGCGTGCCCGTTTTAGAGTTAAGCGACACTTTTATTTCCGGTTCTTTTAAAAGACCCGTCATAGTAGCGCGCAGGTTTGTTGTGCCTTCCATATCCACCGGCAGATCAAACGCCTCACAAAGAAACTCAAGGTCGAGATTTTTGCCGTCTATATTAAGCGCTGCTTTATCGCCTTCAAACAAGGCGCCTAAATCCAAAACCGCCGCATTTTTTGATATTTTAAGATTATCTACCGATATTTTTTTGTCAAAATCAAAGTTACCGGATATTTTAAGTTTATTTGCGTCTTTCTCTTTGGATAACAAAGACAAAGTTTTGTTTTTTACAG
>JAVBLP010000024.1:0-51737 GCA_031553505.1 Endomicrobiaceae bacterium | reverse complement strand
GGCGCCGGAACCACGCAAAATCACATTTTGTTTTTTTCCGTTTTTAGAAAGCAGAAAATTAAAAATCGGCATAATTCAACCTCTGTTTTTTATCAAATTAACAAATTTATCTATTATCCAGCCTGTATCATTTGGACCGCTTGAAGCTTCAGGGTGAAATTGTACTGAAAAAAACGGTTTTGTTTTATGTTTTAACCCTTCAACCGAACCGTCATTTGCATTTTCAAACCATAAGTCCCAGCCGGGCCGTATGCTTTCTTTTTTTACGGCATACCTGTGATTTTGGCTTGTCATAAACGCGGCTTTTTCAGGAAAAGAAAAAACCGGTTGATTATGGCTTCTGTGGCCGTGACTTAATTTTTTTGTTTTTGCCCCGGAAGCAAGCGCAAGTATCTGATGGCCCAGGCATATGCCTAAAACAGGCTTATCGAAAGCCAGAATCTCTTTTCTTACACGCTCAACGAGATCTCCTGTGTTTTTAGGGTCTCCGGGACCGTTGCTTATTAGCCAGCCGTCACAATCCGCAGCAGTAAAATCGCTGTCCCATGGAAGAAGTTCGATTTCACATCCTCTTTCTGATAGCATCCGTAAAATATTCCATTTTACACCGCAGTCAACAACCGCGACTTTTTTACGGCCTTTTCCGTAATTGACTTTGTTTTTAGTTGAAACAGAAGGCATAAGATTATATTTTGAAGGATCAACGTATTCGTTGTCTTTAAAATTTTTCAGAAAATCAAACTTATCCGTTTTTTGCTTTTTGCCATTTTTATTAACTATCCGCCCGAACAGACTGCGGCTTTCCCTGATCATCTGTACAAGGTAACGCGTGTCTATCCCGGCAATTCCCGGGACGCCCTGTTCTGTCATCCATTGTTCAAGAGACATGCCGCCGTCATGGTGATAGCAGCCGTCAAAAATATCTGAGACAATAATACCCTGTGTTTTTATTGACGCGCTCTCGTGTCCTTTGGACATAAAAAAATCCCCGCCTTTGGGGGCGGGGATACCGTAGTTGCCGACAAGGCAGAAGCTAAAGACAAGTATCTGCCCCAAATATGAAGGATCTGTCATCGCTTCGCTGTAGCCGAGCATTCCCGTGTTAAAAACCACTTCACCGCTTACGCAGGAATCAGCCCCGATCGCGCTGCCCTCAAGAATAATTCCATTTGAAAGTTCAAGATAAGCTTTTTTATATTTCTTATCCAAAGTGTTTTTATTTTTTTTCATTTTATCCATTTTTTCTATCTTTAATATTTTATCTTTTTAACTTCGCTGTAAAATGCATTGATTTAATAATAAAATATTACATAAAGAAAAAACGCCCTAAAAAGTTTCCTTTTTATGGACGTTAGTACTATTAGAATATACATGATTTTTACCTGCCGTTTCTGATAATATATATTTTTTTCTAAAAAAAATCAAATCCCGAGTTTTTTCATGTATTTTACAACTTACCGTAAAAATATATTATAATACTCTCAATAACTGCGCTGAGGTAATTATAAATGAAACATTTCTTAAAAGAAAATGCGGTGCTTTTTCTCTTCTCAATATCTGTGCTGACTATAGTGTTTCTTTTATTTTACACCCGCAGCCTAATGACCGAAACCACAAACCTGCTTTTAAATTCCACAAAACAAAATCTTATTTTTCTTTCGCACAGCGCGTCAACGATTGCAACGCCAGAAGAACTTGAAAATATTCACGACATTACTGATACAGACAAACCGATTTACAATAATATAAAAATACGCCTCGCAAAGTTTTGTAAGCAATGGGATTTGGTTTACGCGTACTATATGCGTTTAACAGAAGACGGAAGCTTGCAGTACATAGCCGATAATATCATAAGCCCCGACAGAATAGATGAAATGGACGGTCCGGACAGTTTTATATATCCGGGCGAACTTTTGTACGACGCGCCAAGAAAAGCTTTTGACGGAGAAATTACTACAACCGGCATATATGTGCCCGATATAGACGGACTGATGGCCGCATATACTCCAATGTACGATAAAAATGGAAAAGTGTACTGTGTGGCCGGGGTAGATATACGTGATGCGCAGTTTATAAATTTAAAAAATAAAATGCCGTTTATCAACTCCATGCAGCTGATAACCCTTATAATTGCAACCGTTTCAGGTTTTATCGGAGTAATACTTCACCGCCGTAAAGCAGATTTGGCAATGCAGGCAAGCATAGCTAAAAGCAATTTTCTTGCAAATATGAGCCATGAGATAAGAACTCCTATTAACGCGATTATTGGGATGACTACGATCGCAAAAGATTCAGACGATATAATTAAAAAAGATTACTGCCTGGAAAAAATAGATGACGCTTCTTCCCATCTTTTAGGAATAATTAACGATATACTTGATATGTCTAAAATTGAGGCAAATAAATTTTCTCTTTCACCGGTAGAGTTTGATTTTAAAAAAATGGCAGAGCAGGCAGTAAACATAATATTTTTCCGCGCAAACGAAAAACATCAACAGTTGACAATCAATGTAGGCAGCAGCATTCCATCAAAACTTATAGGTGATGACCAGCGCATAAAACAAGTAATAACAAATCTTATGTCAAACGCCGTGAAATTTACGCCTGAAAACGGATTAATCAAACTGAACGCGGTCCTTCTCAATGAAGAAAATGACATTTGTACTATACAAACAACAATATCCGATACAGGAATAGGCATAAGTGAAGAGCAAAAAGAACATCTTTTTCATTCTTTCCAGCAAGGAGACAACAGCATATCCAGAAAATTTGGAGGAACAGGGCTAGGTCTTGCAATTTCAAAACGCATAGTTGAAATGATGAATGGCGATATATGGATATCCTCAAACGCACAAAAAGGCACTGACATTTCTTTTACGGTACAATTAACAAAAGCAAAAAATATGCCACAAATATCTTCCGACGTTTCAAGTATGCCTTCCTTCAAAGGTAAAAGGATGCTTCTTGTTGATGACGTTGAAATAAACCGTGAAATAGTTAAGGCTTTTCTGGAGTCAACGCAAATCGAAATAGACTCAGCCGTAAATGGAAAAGAAGCCGTTGAGATAGTTAGCAGCAATCCTGACAAATACGATATAATTTTTATGGACATACAAATGCCCGAAATGGATGGATATCAAGCAACCCAAAAAATACGAGCTTTGGATAATGAAAAAGCAAAAAATATACCTATAGTTGCGATGACAGCCAACGCTTATAAAGAAGATATTGAAAAATCAATACAAAACGGAATGAACGACCATATAGCCAAACCTCTTGGTATTAATATCGTATTAAATGTCATCAAAAAATATCTCTGACAGAGATATTTTGACCTGTAAAAAAGATGCACATAATATCTGTCTGCAAATTAAAAAACAACTCTGATTATTCAAGAGTCGTTTTTTAATTTTTTCACTATATGGTATTTAAAATCATTTAACTATAAACTGCTTAAGGCTAATTAAAATACTATTTTTATCTTTCTAAAATTCTTTACTTTATATTTTTGATAAGTTTCTTTCTCTGCTTTATCGCAATTTTTTCATTCACGAAACAGAATTTGTATTTCAAATCTATATTGGTATAAACAATTTAGCACTTGTATATACAATATAAGCTTTAGAATTGGTAAAAACTAGTTTATGTGCATTATAGCATGTGAAGGTTTAATCAGAGGAATTACTTTTATTTAAAAATTAATTGATTTTTGAATGCATTTTGAGAAATACTATACAATATTACTATGTATATTAGCTTGTTTCGTATGGGGTCGGCAGTCTAATTTCATTCTAACACTTAATGGAGAAATCAAAGGTATTTTCCGTCTTAATTACTTACCTGAAATTCAGAGTAAATTTGCCATAATCCCAAATCATTAGCAGTTTTAAAAATGATGTTTCTATATATAACTGCTTCTTGCAACTCTCCCTATTTGTATTCTAACTATGTTAATATAGTGAAATACAATTAGGATGTGAGTAGTGCAAGCCTATATGAACTATTAATAAGTGGTAACTGAATTATTAAGGTAATATAATAGTATTAATTATATTCCTTGTTATCTATTATTATCTTCTTTATATAAGGCATTTATATCACATAACAACACCTGATACCTATGGTAGTATTATAGCCATATAGATATAGAGATTATGTTTCATGCCCTATACCCTTTCAATAATACAACTCTTATCTTCTCATGATTAAAGTCGTTTAAAAATCAATAAGTTATTTTAGATTCAGTATATCTTATCTCGTATATATAAAACATCTTCCCTTTTTATATACATTCACCACATATATACCTTTTCATAAATAACAAAAGAATATAATCTGCTTAATTCTAAAAGACTTAAAGAAAGGCTATTTTTATTAGAATTTCATTGAAAGTGATATGGAAGTCCCAAAGAAGTTTTTAACATTAAAAAATCTAATCTAACCAACCTCATTTCAATCCATAAAGTATCATTGATTACCAAAAATTCAAAGGAGTGCAAAAATGAAGATTACAAAACAGATGTTAAAAAAACAATTTAGCAATACAGATTTAGAAAAATTTGTTTTAAAGGACATTTTAGAAGATATCAAAAATTACAATGGCAGTTTTATTGAAAGGTTAAAAACAAGACTTGCAGACATTAATCACGGCTGCATATCCAGAACAGTAAATAAACTTATATACAATTCAGATTGTCTTAAGTTTTTTACACGATTTATTGATGATATTTCTGAACTCGTAATTGCTTTAGAAGCTAATATGGGGTTGCCTTTGGAAAACAGGTATGGTCTTCCGATTTATACTTTTTATGCATGGCTGGCATATGAAGAAACCGCCTATCAAATTAACAGCTTTATTGAAGATAAATCAGTACAATAAACAAGAATAAATTCTTTTAAATTACAAAATTCCTACCATATTGTTACCACGAACTACTTCCAAAGGTATCGCCACCCCTACCTACATAACAACATTGTTCTCCCATCTTCTTTTCTTCCTATTGCTTTATCCTTACATCAAATTTTATCAATCATTTTATCTTTACTGTTCCTGTATATATTTATCATATACATACATCTTTACGGAGCGTTCCCATTTGATTGTTATAAATAAAGTTCTATAAATACATGATTGTAATTGCTTTAAAGATTGCTTTTAATAATAAATGTTCCGACACTCACACAATCAAACGGGCTTGTTTTTATTTTTAACTATTTTCAAATATCTTATATGTTTTATTTTATTCCTTTTCCAGTTTGATACATACGCTCTAAACTATATTGAGCTTCTACAAGACCTTGTTCTGCTGCTTTACGATATAGTTCAAGTGCTTTCTGGTAATTTTGAGTTACTCCTTCCCCATTTTCATACATTATTGCTAAATTATTTTGCGCAGGTGCAAACCCTTGATTTGCTGCTTTTTCATACCATTTGATTGCCTGTTCTTTGTTTTGTATAACAACTATTCCTTCGTCATAATACATACCTAAACTAAATTGGGCTTCTGCAAGACCTTGTTCTGCTGCTTTGCGACGCCATTCAAATCCTTCTTCAAAATTTCCTTCTTTCTCAAATTGTGCACCTACTGCACTTTGAGCAGAAGAATGTCCAGCTTTTGCAGCTGCAAAAATTATCTCGCTCACTTGTGCATAAAGTGGACTATCATAGCTTATAAGCATTCTACCTTCTTTATTTGCTCTAATAAGCCAATTTGCTGCTTCATAAGGATCCCCTGTAGTATAATAATAGTTTGCAAGCTCCAACATTGCTTTTCCGTCTCCACTTTCTGCGTCTTTCATTAATTCTTTAAATCTGTCTTCTTGTGGGTATTTGTTCATTGTATGCGCTCCTTTTTTAGTAGTATTCCTATTTTCTTTATTTAGCTTTGCCAATTCAGGGTTAATCCTGAAACTGTCCTGTTTTTTACTATTCACAACATTTAAAAGATTTTGTTATAAATCTATTAGTACTTTTAATGCTAAAATAAATGACAACATTACATTTATGATTGTTTGCACTATATTGAGCAACATATCCAATAGTATATGGTCCTGGATATTCAGAATCTCTTGCATCTTTCCAAAAATGCCAATCATATCTATATAATAATTTGCCATTTTTAGTTTTAAATCCTTGGATACCTTCATGTGGTTGTTGAAGACGTACATAATGAAATGTATTACTAAAATCTTGATCATTAACAGTTATTGTAAATAATTCAGTTTTTAAATGCCCGTCTATATAAATATCCCAATTGTTTAGATTTTGAAGATCATAAATCTCAATAAAATTTCCTGCTCCCGAAAGACTACAGGTTTTATAATCAATGCTATCTGATATTTTAGACTCTATTGTAATAGTGTAGTTATTTAAATTATCATTAGTATAATCAACAGCAAATTGTTCTTCCCAAGCTAAAGGTCTTGTCCAAGTAGTTTTAAATGTCAGTCCCCTATTATACGTGAGCCCTTTAAAAGATATGCTTATTTGACAGGTTTGTGGCTCATCACTATAAAACACATTCGGCCATATAACAAGTCCATTAAGCCCTTTTACTACTATTGTAGAGCCTTTAATATCCCATTCTGCGCCAGTTACATATCGCCAAGCATAGCTATCACTATTCTTATCTTTAATACGAAAAGATAAGAAATAGAGATATTCATCAGGAATAACCGTAATACTGGCTACGTCAGAAGTAATTAAGTTATCAGCAATCATTATCTGATCTATTTCATATAAAGTTGAATTAAAAGTTCCCGTTGAATTAATTATTTCTTCAATGGTTGGGTCATTAGGTTGAACTACTGGCGGAGTTACGCTACCTGTTACTTTGTTTTTATTTTCTTTTGAACAAGATGTAAAAATTCCACATAAAACAAATAGACTTATTGTAAATATTAAAACCTTTCTCATTTTATGCCTCCGTTATTATTTTGTTTATCTTTTGACGGAGGTATAAAAAAAGACGACCTCAATATATTGTTCGAATCCTATAAAGAGGTCGTCATCGGTTTCGTATACTGTTCGAAAACAGCATACTACTCCCTGTAATGACGACACTTCTTTGGGTTCGAACAATGTTTGTATTACTACAAACAGGAGAAGGTCATTAACCTTCCGCCAAAAAATGTGTCTATTAAGTTTTTATTTAAGCGCATTTCAGCACTTCATTTAGCTGATTTCTCCTAAATCAATTTCTGCTAATCATTATATCAAATAGTAGTTAATTATTTTTTTAATTAACTTTCGATAGCTTTATAAACTGTACATATTAAACCTTATCTCGTTTTATCATATAGTACTGTAAAACTGCCTGTACTTTTTTATCAGCCACATCCACCACACTATCTAAAAATTGATTCTTTTTTACAATACTCTTTAATTCTTCCATTTCATTATCAGATAAACAAGAAAACCTTTTCCACCAATCTTTCGTAAGATTATCTTTATATTTAAACCTATGTATTATAAATGCTTCTGGCATCCATAAAATTTTTCTAAATTCATCTATATTACACCCAAAAGCTTCTTCAAAAAATGATTTACCTCTACCTATTTTCCCTTTTGTAGCATTGAGGACTGCTTGAATGGCACGAATAAACTTTCTATTCCAATATTTTCCTACATAATTACGATTATTAAAATACAATGGGTCATCTATTGGATGATATTTCATAGGAAATGAGTAAATTGAAATACTTAACTCTTCACATAAATCAACATTTAATTTCATTCTATACCATAGTTCTTCCGGTTTATCTTGAAAATTATAAAGTAAATAATTTGATAGATTTTTAATTCCATGTTTAGCAGCCAATTCTACAGCTTTTGTATAAACACCCTTCATTGAATAATGGTCAAAAGCAATTCTTAAAGGGCGAATATTTATTTCAGAAAGTTTTTTCATTTTTTCTTCAGTAATTAAACGCGCATCAACCCCCTGATTGAAATCAACACATCTTATTTTTTTTGATTTAGAATAAAAATATTTATCATATAATGATCTTACAGTTTCATCAAATTCAATCATTGCTTTTGAAGTAATTGTATTCGGATATAGTAATCCTAAATTATCTCTTTGAGTGTAAAATTCTGCTTGTTGTGATTCATTCAACTTATCAGAAATTTCATCATAAATATTAATCAGCTGTTGTTTATAGACTCTAACATTCCATTGTTTTTTTATGTTCTTAAAAGCAATATCATATAAATTTGACTGTGTAAAGAAATTGTTTTTTCCAAAACCACATTCTTTTATCTCATCAATAATTTTATTAAAGCTCTTAGATGCTAAAACATTATTATCCATCAAAAGCAAATCTTTTTTTTGTCCAAACCTACTATCAACATACTTAATTTGCTTCTTTAAATCGATATAATTACAATATCTAGGCTCAAGCTTTGGTACAACACAAAAAGAACATTTATTTGGGCAACCCCTCGTCATATATGCAAAATATGCATTATCTGCAGGATATTTGTATTTAATTTCTTCAAGAATTGAGTAATCTAACGGCAATTCATCAATTATAGTTTCATCACCATCATCTAAAGCCTCTTTTTTATTCAATAGTCCTTTATATGGCTTAATACCAGTTTCTTTATGTATGTAATTGGACAAAATACTTGCTGCTATTCCACCAACTTTGATATTCTTAATATCACATATTTTTTTTGAAAAATTTATTGTTTCAATAATTTTTTTATAATAAAAAGTAAAAAGAGTTGTTATACATACAACATCAAACTGTGGATAGTCTGCATGTTTATATCTATTTCTATATTTTTGAATAATTTCTCTTTCCAAGTTATTCAAAAAACAAATAGATTGCAAGAAATCGATTCTTCCAGTTTTAATATATTCTTTTATGTTATTATAATACTTGTGTACATATACATTATTAACTTTAGAAATATATTCTTCGGCAAGCAAAGAAACTATAAAGTCTTTTAAATCACCCTTAAAAAAACGAACATCATCACCCTTCATACGATAATATGTGGCTAATTTCATTAGTCCCATAGGAGGATATTTATTGTTATAATCGGGTTCCAGCAGAAGAACTTTCCTTTTTTTCATTTAAATTCTTCCGAAACCTTCTCTTTGATTTTTTCAAAGGCATCTTTATTTGTAAAGTCTTGAACGATTGCTAAAATTGCAGACACAAGTTTTCGCTGTTTTCTGTCCAATTTTGGTAATGTATGTGTGAATGGTTTTGCAGTAAAAGCTAAAGGCTTTTTTTCAGAAGACTTGCTTTGTGGTCTATTTGAATAATAATTTTTTTCGGCTCTATCAATTATTTTCTTTATTGTCTCATTGTTTTGATATTTTTGCTTTTGTCTGTCTATTTTATTATCTGCTTCCTCAGATTTATTTTTTTTGTTTGTTAATTCGTTTTCCTGCTTTTCTTTATCGACATTATCTATAAACTCTTGCTTAGGAGCAACTGCCGCCTTATCGTAAGTCAACTTCTTATCATAAGCACTGTTTATATCAGAAGCAACATAGTATATTTTATGAAGCGTCTCTTTAAAAAATTCTTGTGTCTTATTTTCAAAAACTTCTCTATCTTCATTTTCAATAAAATAATTTCTCTGAGAATTAGGGATTAAATCCTTTGATAAAGCAAACAATTCACCAACAAAATAGTTATTCCCTCGTGATTCTTTAAAAAAATCTTGAAGTGTCTTTTCGTTGCCGATTTGAATATTTGCTTTGCGCAATCTAATTCCACGCATTTCATTACTTTCTGCAATTACCCCTTTAAAACTTGATATGCCATACCATAGCCAGGCAATCAACCTATCATCTACATCTTTAAACTCTTGAAAACCCACATCGACAATTTCATCGCATTTTTTACCACTACTTTCCTTTAAATCGGCAGAATATTTTTTAAATATTCTTTCTCCATTTAGCAATATATTGTATTCATCTATTTTAATATTATTTTCCTTTGCATAGTGATATATCTTATCTCTGTAGATAAATGTATTTTGATATGGAACAGGAGCAATAAAAGACAAATAATTTTTAACTTTTTGAAAATCTAATAAATCTTTATTCGTATCATTTATATTTATCAATTCGACTTGAAAAAAATGCTCCTCTTTATTATCACCTTTTTCAGAAGAAAACTCATTTATTGTCTCAAGTACCTCTTGTATTGTTTTTTTATTTCCTTTTTGATGCTCTGATATCAACTTTCGCATTTTCGCTGCGTCACATTTCATAATAGAAACAATATTTTCATTTTTTGCTTTTGATTTAAAAATTAATTCTTTGCAATATGCAAGCCCACATAACCGCCCAATACCTCTAAAACCTTTATCTTCTCCTATTTTCTTTTCACTATCAGCAATACTGCAAAGAACTCTTTGAAAATCATCTTTTTTTATACCTGTTGCATTATCTTTTATCGTTATCTTTTTACCTTTATGGTCAAGCCAGATTTCAATCTGCCCCTTTTCAGGAGTCAATATATTTTGCTTTATTGCTTTATCAATTTGGTCACAAGCATTTTGTATATATTCACGATATATCACCTTTGAATCTTTATACATCCCAGTTGTAAGGTTTTCTAAAATATTTACTCCGAATATATAATCTGTCATCGCCATATCCTTTATTTAAATTGTTTATACACAGGTTTTGGAAATTTAATTTTGAGCAAAGACCTAAAGACAGGATTTTGAATAATATAATCGCCTTGTTCCAAACGAGTAAGCATATTTTTATATGTATCAGGAAGACTGCCGTAATCTCTTGTAGATGTTTCTATAGAATTTGTCCGTCCATAAGCATGTGTAGCACAATTACCCGTCACCCTTGGATGAATAGCAGAACGGAACTGCTCTGCAGCAAACAATATAACACCTAAAGAACGTCCTCTTTCTGTAACATCCAAAATTTCTCTCAATATAGGAGAAGTTTTGGGCACATCTTTTGAAGCGTATTTATTTAATTCATCTATAAAAATTACAATCCTTGATGGTGGTTTTATTTTATCTGATTCAGCATCATATTCTCCAAGCTTTAGGTTGTATATAGTACTGACTACATCGCCAAAAACAAAAGCCTGTTTATCTTCTGGAAGTTTCGCAACATCTACAACATAAACATCATTTTTCTTAATTTCTTTCAATTCATTAGCCAGTCTACACTCTTTCTTTGAAGTATCTACTCTATTAGCAAACATCTCATCTTGAATTGCTTTTTTAACTATTCTTTTAAATTTCCGCCAACTTAAAACTGAAATATCACCTTTATCTGAAGTATTTCCCTTTTGAGATTTCTCTGAAATTTTATCAGTAAAATCACGCCAAGTAGTAAGCCCTTTAAAGTCAGCATCATTTTCATCTATAATTTTGCTAATTATTGATTCCATTGTTTGAGCAGGGTCATCAATATTGGAGAACATCATTTCAATATTTTCCTTATCATCAGAATATATATATTTAAATTTTTTCAATTTATTATTTGATATATAATTTTCTATATCATCTTTACCAAGATATGTACTTTGCTTTGAAGAAGTATTATCTGAATATGGGATATAATATTTAACATGTTGAAATGGATTTACTGACAATCCAAGTTCTTTGTATAGCTTTTGAGTGGTTTCCTTGCTGCCTTTTTCATCATCGGAGAAATCATTTTCTTTATCAATAGCCATAAGGTCTTTGCCTTTTACATTAAATATTACAAAAGCAACGCTATCATCTTCGTCAGTATTCTGTAAATATTTCTCTTGAATAGCCTTCATGAGAAACATTGCGTAGGAAGTTTTTGAAGCTAGTCCTGAAATACCAGAAATGTTTAAATGCGCTCCTTCTCTTCCAAGAATAAACTTTGAATTTAAATTAACAGGCAACATAATTTCTTCTGTAGTCCCCTCATACATTTTAAGATAACCACATGTAAGAGGGTTTTGTATTTTATTAAGCCCTAATGCTTGCGTAATCTCATCAGCAGTCGCTAAATAAACTTTTGAATTGTTATGAACAGGAGTATATAAATCTATCGTATTGAAGGAAACTTTTGCTTCAACGTAATTCATACCTACCCTTAATGTTGTCTCATCAGCATTTACATCACCAAAATCATTTGATATATAGTTTGTTAAAAAACTTTGAGCATCAGTAATATGTGAAATATTCTCTATTACGCCAAATGTGAAAGAATTATTTAAATGTTCTATTTTTACAATATCAAATGCATGCAACTTAATATCTATATTTGTCCAAAAACAAAATCTATCCATAGTTGTAGGAGTCTTCTCTGTGGCAAGTATTCTTCCAATAAGTTTACTCATTTTTTGTCTCCAAATTAAAATAATTGCATAAAACTTTCTGCACTTATATATTTTGACTTCGCAAAACTTTCTGTTAAATAAATAGGATAAATATGATTTGCCCAACGTCCATCTGAACCATAACAAACTGGATTTCTTTCATTGATAATATATGCACTTAATAGATTTACTAATTCACTATCCATTCCATATGTTTTCTCTTCTTCAGTTACAAGAATTTTTTCAATTTTCACAACACCATCAAATGGGCTTCTAGTTTTTTTTGTATCTCTAATCCTCAAATACCAAACTGCAAATTGAATATCACCTAAAAACTCTTTATTCTCAAAACAAGCCACTGGAGTGCGATGATATAAAGGCAATTCAGCTATAAAACTGGGGTTTGGTTTTCCTGTGGTATCAATACATATCTCAGCATTAAAATTTTTCGATATTCCAATAACCCAATTATAGTTGTTTTTAAATATTTGATATTCTTGAGAATTGTTTTTATATTCTTTAGGAGGTCTGTATTCAAGCGAACCATCTTTAACAAGATAATTATCATGGTTTAATTTATTCTCTTTAACAAGTTCGGCAACCAATTCTTTTTCTCTCTCTATCATTCTATCTTGTATACACGCAATTCCCCTATCTTCAAACTTTTTTTCTTCATTATTTGTTTTATATTGTAAAATACTTGCAAGATTTAACTTAATTTCCTTTAGTCTTGAACTTTCATTAACCTTCTTCACTATTGCAGGAAAAAAACCAGATTTTCCATCTGCATTTGCTATATCAGGGACTGCTATAACAAGTTCTCTTTTAAATTTCTCAGGTATCATTTTACGTTCTTTGCGATAACAACAAGCTACCCCTATTTGACCGGCAATGATTGGATAGATTTTACTTCTGCCACTAGAATCCGGATAAGAATTTTCATCAACTTTAAAAACTCTCCGTGAACCATCCAAAAAATAATTTAGTATTTGTTGATTTGATTTTATTTTTCCACTTAATGTCTCTATATTCACATAACTTCTATTTGATTGTGTTTCTGCAGTTTTTTTCCAAATAATCTGTTTATCATGTTCACTATACTCAATACTTGTCCTTTCGGTATTATCTAAACTATATTTATGCGCTTTATAGCTTTTTCCACCTGTCTCTTTCGTTAAAATACTTAAAATTTTTTCACTCATAAGAAACCCCATAACTAAACTATAAGAAATCAAACTTAATAAGCACAATATATACAGTGTAACAATATATTGATAATTGTAGCAAAAGCTAAATGTCATATCAAACAATCTTAAAGTTGAACTTTAATGCTAAAAATATTATTATAAATAAAACTATTTTTAGGATAACTATGAAAAAGTCAAAAAAAGTAAAAGACTCCAAAAAATCAGAACCAATAGATCCTTCCTCTATTATTTCTAACGAAGATATTTATACTGAACAAGACTATGTTCCATTTGAAAACAAAAAAACTGAAAAAGATAAAATTTATCTTCCAGAAACTCTTCTTCATTTTTTACTTTCAGCTATAATACCTAGGACAAAAACATCTTACCCTGAAGACATAACCACCATTGAAAACTTTATACATCAAAACGATTTCCAAGATTTTATAAGATTGCTTGAGTATTATGATTTAAGCAAATATTTTGTACTTGAAGAACCAAATTCTGAAATAGGAATGGATATACTATCTAACAATTATACTGGCTTTAAATTCTCTCAAGATTATCTGGCAAGTTTGCAATGTAATAATACTGATGATATGGAAACTGATTTAGAAACCATCGCTGCATTAGAAGATTGTTTAACCATAGATGATATTAACAATCTTGAATCGCAGTATAAAAAATATAAACGCCATTACATATTACTTAAATACCCAAAATCTATAACAGAAATTAAAAAATTTTTAAGTGGTTACATAAAAAATTTTGAAAGTAATAAATTAGAATTTTTTAATAAGCGGGCTTATCCCTACGAAACGCAAATAAGAAAAATATCTGAACTATTATCAAATTTTTATAAAGATTATAAAAAAAAACCATTTCCTATTGACTTTAACGATATTCAAGATAATGAAGTAAGATGGATTGAAGCGTTATTATCGCTATCTAAGCAGAAATTTATTAACATAGAACATGCACCACTAAGCTATACTCCCTCTCTAAAAATTAAAATTTTACAGAACCCTGAAGAAATGAAAAATTGTATTATACATCAACCTTATATTATCGTTAATAAAGAAACTGGTAAAGTGATTTACTTAGGCGACGATGAAAATTTTAACTTTAATAATACAGATACAAACCAATTCCGATTATTGATTACCCTTCTAGAAAACATAGGCAAACCAGTTACTATTCAAACAGCTATTAATAAAGCACGAGGCAAAGATACAAAAGATGACAGCATTGCTGATAAACTAAAAGATTATGCTGACGATTTGCGTAAGCATTTTAAAGTTACAAAAATAAAAACTATGGAAATAACTTTTCCTAAAGCAAAGGGCTATATAATGCTAAGTTTTAAGAAATAGTTACAAAAGCAACAACGTTAAACTCTTCTAGCACTAGCAGGAAGTTTATTTAAAAAAAGAGACTTTTCGTTTCACGACGATAAGTCTTTTTTATTTTTTGCACATATCATAATATTCCGTCTTAAATCAACCTTTCAGCTAAAACCACAACTTAAAATGTTAAAAGAGGCTTTTTTTGATATATAAAAGCCTTTTTTAGCCATTTATAAAATAACTAAAACATATTGAAAAATCAATGCGTTTTATTGATGCAATTCAAGATATATGATATGCTTATGACCGCAGAAACGCAGCTGCGATAAAATTAAAAAAGGTGGTGATGCTTATTGATTGAAAACCTGGAAAGAGTTGAACAAATCGGCTGAAATCAGCCAATGGGAGAATAACAATGATTAATAAGGAAGCAAAAAGGAGAAAAGGACAATGGAATTATTCAAGACACAAAAAACAATCGCCATAAACAAACCGAAGGCGAAGTATAGAAGGAGAGTAAACAATGCAAAGTGATAACGACAAGCCAAAACAATTAGAATTTGACTTTGACTATGAAAGCATGAGAAGCCAGACAGTTAACTGCTATAAAGAGTTTTTAACAGAACTTGATATGACGGAAGAAGATAAGGAAAAATTAATTGAAGAACTTCTAAAAATGGCAGAAATTGCCCTTGATGCATTTTTAAAAGGAAAAACACTAAATAAAAAGGAGGTAATAAAATGAATACTCAACAAGAACTTATAAAATCCATAGAAAAATCTTACATCAGTCTTTGTTCTAATAGGACTAAGGCAGGCATGAGAGAGGCGATATTAAATGGCAGATATCTGCACAAAACCTTTGGCTATTCTTTTGACAATAATTCCGCAGGAAAAAGACAATTATTCCCTGACAGTAATGCTGAATATGTTAAACTAATTTTTATTCTTACAAACGACGGTAAAAAAGTAAGAGAAATATCAGATATTTTAAAATCTAAAAATATTTTTCTTTCATTGGGGCAGATTGCACGGATTATTAAAAATCCAGTCTACTGTGGTTTGATAAAATACGAAGGCAACTTAATCAAAGCAATTCATGAGCCATTGATAAGTGAAGATATTTTCAAGAAAATTAACACTACACAGAAGTAAAAATCATTCTGCCTGAAGCGTAAGACTTTAAATCTTATGCTTCTGAGCAGAAAAAACTAAAGAGGAAATTGAATGAAAAAAAATATATCAAAAAATGCAGTAGTCTATTACAGAACTGAAACAAAAGGACAAGAAAGCAAAGTAATTTTATCTGCACAAGAAGCAATCATCTCTGCATTTGCTAAAAAATTCGGGTTACATATAGTCAAAAAATTTATTGATGCAGGTTGTTCCAAACCAAAAAATGCAAATAGTTTAAAACTTATGCAAATGATGGATTTTTGCAATAACAAAGACAATAAAATATCTACTGTTATCATCCCTAATATTAATGTACCTGCAAAAATGCTTAGTAATTTGCATAAAAATAAAAATTTACTCTCTGATAAAAGATTTAAATATCTTATCAGCGAAATAAAAATCAAGAATACTACTCTTCATTGAAAAGTAAATATTAAAAACTGCCTGCTTCATAGTGTAATGTTTTTATTATACATGAGGTAGGCAGATTTATTAAAAGGAGATTAAAAATGACAGACCATTTAAAATTTGCAGTTATTTATTGCAGGGTATCTACCGAAGAACAGGCAAAAAAAGGCGAAAGTCTTTCAAATCAAGAAAAAAGATGCAGAGAATTTGCTGCACAACATGGATACATATTAGCAGTTGAACCCTTCATTGAAAGAGGCGAGAGTGCAAGAACTGCCAATAGAACAGAACTAAAGAAGATGTTAAATTTCTGCTTTACGAAAAAAAATAATATTTCTGCTGTTATTTGCTTAAAAGTTGATAGATTTACAAGAAACCCAGAGGATTTTTTATCTCTTACAAAAGCATTGGATAAATCAAAAATACATTTACTCTTTGTTGAAGAACCTAATGAAAAAAACGCCAACAGTAATTTAGTAAGAAATATAAAAAGTGTCTTTGCTGGATGGGAAAGCGAAATAAATAGTGAGAGAACAAAAGCAGGTATGCAAGAAGCAGTAATGAATGGCAGATGGCTGAAAAAAATGTGTGGTTATTCTTTTCAGACACACCCTGTGATAAGAAAGAGCGTATTAACACCGAATGAAGACGCTAAACACATAAAGAAAATGTTTGACTTAGTAAGTCAAGGGCTATATTCAATGCTACAAATTATTGGAATTATGAAGAAAGATGGATTTTATATAAGCAAACAAACACTTTCCCCATTACTAAGAAACCCTGTGTATTGCGGGTTGCTTCCTGACATTTACAATCAGAACGATGGCAAGCATATCAATGGAGTTCATGAGCCTTTAATTTCACAAGAACTGTTTTTTAAAGTTCAGGATATTCTTTGCGGAAGAAGGGCAACAGCAGTACCAAAACTTAAGAATAACCCTCAATTCCCATTAAGACAGTTCGTATACAGTCCTAAATGTGGAGGCAGGCTTACGGCAAGCAATGCTAAAAGTAAAAGTGGCGCTCTTGTTCCTTATTACCATTGTCATAATCATAAAGGCTGCCCTCGTTTTTCTAAACAACTTATAGAAGATAAATATCTTAAACACTTATATTCCATTCAAGCAAGCCCAAAGGCATTGGAATTATATGAAAAAATGGTAGTTGAACAATATGCAGAACAAACTAAGACTGTTTTAAGGCAAAATGATGCTCTTAAAAGAGAAGTTGAGGCAATGGAATCAGAGAAGCTAAAAACTATCTCTTTAACGGCTAAAGGTATAATTTCTGAAGAAAATGGAAAAATAGCTATTGAAGACTTGGATGAAAGAATTAATGAAAAGAAATGCTGCTTATCAGATGTTTCAAGCGATGAAGAACTAAAAGAAGCGTGGGAGTTTGCTAAAAAGTTTATGCTAAATATTGGTGATTTATGGAAAGATGCAGATTTAGACTTGAAGCAAAGGATTCAGTGTTTGACTACGCCATTAGGATTCGTTTTCAGGGATAATTTAGTCCAACCCATAAGAAATCCTTATTTTACAAGGGTTTTTCGCTCAAAACAGACGCTTAGTCAAACTATGGGTGGCTGACGGGACTTGAACTACTTAGAGAAAGTCCTCCATTATTACTTACATTGTTACTTACTATCAAGGAGAAGTCAAGTCATATTCTTATTGAATTTTCAATAACTTTATCATCAACTGAACGTGCTTTACTCTACCACCCCCTTGGGGTTACACTAGCTTAAAAATAGTATAAATACTGCTTGATTTAACGGCAATTTAATGGCATAATAATGGCATAGGAGTGTGCCATTAAATATGCCATTAAAATTTGAACCTAAGTATTCCATAACCAATGACCTTCTTAAAAAACTTCTAGAAATAGAAGCCATTAAGGAAAGGGTAAAATCTTTACCTTTAACCCCTAAAGTTTTAGCAAGCCTTAGAGAATCGTCAAAATTATTTTCTACACACTATTCTACAATGATTGAAGGCAACAGATTAACACAAAAAGAAGTATCTGAAGTTCTCCTTCAGCATAAACAAATAAAAGGCCGAGAAAGAGACGAAAAAGAAATAAAAGGATATTACAGAGCTTTGGATGAAGTATCAAAACTTGTTTCTAAAAAAACTGCGATTACGGAAAAAGACATAAAGACACTTCATGGCTATATAATGGGTTCAAATAAACCTGTGCCTACAGAATACAGAACTGAACAAAATGTAATAAAAGAATTGGGTAACGGGCGAATAGTATATCTTCCACCTGAAGCAAAAGATGTTCCGGAACTAATGTCAGCACTTGTTGAATGGCTAAATAAAAACACAAACGAAATCCCTGTACCTATCTTAGCCGCAATAACACATTATCAATATGCAACCATACATCCTTATTATGATGGCAACGGCAGAACTGCAAGAATATTAACCACTTTAGTTTTACATCTTAACGGATATGATTTAAAAGGCATATATAACTTGGAAGAATATTATGCAAAAAATCTGCAGGATTATTATTCAGCTATAGATATCGGAGAATCACATAATTATTATTTTGGAAGAGCTACTGCCAATATTACAAGCTGGATAGAATATTTTATAGCCGGCATGCTTGAATCTTTCAACAAAATCGAAAATCATCTTGAAAGAGAAAAAGGTCAGGAAGATCAGTCTGATAAACTGCGTATTTTTGATGCGCGCCAAAAGAAAATTTTAACGTTATTTGAAAAGAATGATTATATAACAAGCAAAGATTTAGAAAAACTGTTTAAGTTTTCCCCAAGAACCGCCAGGCAGCTTGCTCAAAATCTTGTTAATTCCGGATTTTTAAAAATAGCTGACAAATCAAAAAAGAATAGGAAATATATACTAAAAAAATAAGAGGCAGAAAATGAAAAAACTTAATAGATTTTTTTCTTTACTCCTTTCTATCTGCTTGTTTTTAAATGCGTGTTCAACAAAATTGATATCACCAGACAGACTTATGCCTGAAAAAACACCAAAACTACAAGAATACGATTACATACAATTTAGCCACAAAAATCTCCTAGAAAGAATTAGGTCCTTTAATAAAGCATTAACAGAAACAGATAAAAAACTTAATATTGAAAATCTCCAGAAATTGGGAGGTGATTTATCTTTATTATTAGAAGAATACAAAAAATTCAAATCTATTGATTTTAACAGAAACGAAGGATACTTCTCTATTCCGCCTAACAGCAAAACAACTTATAAATTCGAATCATACTGTTTAAACCCGCATGGAGGGTCACCGAGTAGCAATGAGCAGTTTATCCTTAGAAAGACATCTCCTGACATACCGCTTTATAAAGAAATAATGCTGTATTCCAACTCTAAAAATAAATTTAATGGTACAAAAAAACAGCTTTTATTATGGAATTTAAAAAATGATGTTAAATTTGAAAATCTTCCCTTAGAACAACAAGAATTTTTGTTAAAAATAGATCCAACGTCTTATTTAAAAGTAAATAACATGATTAAGTCAGAATTAAAATCACAACTTACAAAATATGCAAAATCAAACATACCTTTTTATAACAAGGCAGAAGAAGCAATGAACATGGTTAAAGGAAAATCTTATACATATCAGGAATATGCAAAAAACGTAGAGGACATAGTTTCAAAAATAAAACTTTTGCCTGATAAAAATCCTATTAAAGCAGATGGTTATGACATATACACGCTTACACAAAGCTCCGGTTTTTCTGGCACAACAATAACTTTTATAAACTTAACAACTTTTTTACATGTAATAAGCTGTAGCGCATTTTTAGATCCTTTGCGTGACGGAATACAGCCGATAGGTTTTGATTTGTCGTCAATATTTGATGAACATGATAAATACAAAGATGACATTGAAAAAGAAATAGACAAATTGCTTGCTCTATTGTTATCTAAAATAGGAAATAGCGGCGATAGTAAGTCTATGCTGGATAATATCAAAGATAAACGTGCATTACTGTCTTTTCTTGGGGAAGGCTTTATGTCCACACAATACACCAAGGCATCTTTTTTACGAAATGGATCCGATGATGAAAGTGACGCATTTAGGCATGCTATTTGGAACGCATTAATGGTAAGAGATATAGGCGAAAGTTTAGCTGAAGAATTTGCTACAAACCATGAGATATTTGATAAGGACCAAACACAAAGACAAAAAGAGATGGATATGCACAACAATAAAGTCGGCAGAGAAACAGGTAAAGAATTACTCGAAAAAGGAATCAAGGATGATTTATCTTATATTAAAGAAATTCTTAAAAATAAAGACCTTTTGGATGTTATAGATAAAACAGGAAAGTGGTCATGGAAAAAACATTAAAAACTATAGTATTTGCATTTTTTACAGCGTTTCTTTTAGGATGCTTTCCAAACATATTATATTTTTTTGATATTTCACCGCAACTACCAATTGAAATCGCATATATTTTCAGCATTTTACATACTGTATTATTGGCACTGTCAGCACTATCTTTCATACCTGCTATCCTTTTATTTATATCAGCATCCGCTAATAAAAATAAAAGACATATACATATTGCATTATTTTTAACTGTTTTTTCTATAACATCATTAGCTATAGCTTATGTAGATATTGTGAAAGTTGCTGGTAACAGTTGAAAAAGCACAAGAAAATAACCTGGCTTTACTAGCATTATCATTCGCTTTTATCTGTGACATTTCTCAGTAATAAACCCTTGCCTATAAGAGAAATCAACGATTAAATTTCTGTCGATTAAGAATCGGCGAAACAGATAGAAAGAGCGATTGTATTGCCGATTTTACGGGTTTACCGTGCAAGATAAGTCGTATCTCTTTCAGAGAATAAAAAAGCCTTTCCTGGCTTGTCGTCGGGAAAGGTTTATTTATTTGATTTGTCTTGATTTAAAAACTGATTGATTTTTGAATGTGTTTTTGAAAATGGGTGGCTGACGGGACTTGAACCCGCAGCCTTCGGCTCCACAAACCGACGCTCTAACCAGTTGAGCTACAACCACCGTTAAGGAATGTTATAAGACATCTTCTTAGAGCGTCTCCGAGGTGAGTTGAACACCTAACCTACTGCTTAGAAGGCAGTTGCTCTATCCAATTGAGCTACGGAGACACTTAAGAATCGGTATTATAACAAAAAGGTTGATTTCAGTCAATAATCGCATAGAAAATACTATGCGATTTTGCATTTACCTTAAGAAAGTTTTTTTGCGGCAAGTTCTTTATCGCTCATATCAACCATTCTTCTTTCAGGCCTGCCTACAAGACCTCTCAAGAAACGTCTGAATTTATCCATATACTCAAATATCGCCGGAACAACCAAAAGCGTAAGCACTGTAGAGCTTACAATACCGCCGATAACAACTATACCCATCCCTCTTCTAAACTGTCCTACTTCGCTAAGACCTAACGCCGTAGGCAACATACCCGCTATCAACGCAAATGACGTCATAAGAATCGGACGCAGCCTTATCGTTCCTGCTTTTACTATAGAATCTTCTATGCTGTTGCCCGCGCGCATAAGCTGCTGTATGTAGTCAACCATCAAAATTGAGTTTTTGGCAACAATACCCAGCAACATTATCATACCTATCATTGTAAACATATCTATAGGCTGGTTTGAAATGAGAAGCGCGATAACACCGCCTATAATTGCGAGCGGCAATGCCGTCATAATTGTAAACGGAGTGATTATTGATTCGTACAAGCTTGCCAAAACCATGAAAATAAACGCAAGCGACAGACCGCCTGCAAGCAAGATGCTTGCAAACATAGTTTTCATTTCTTCCGCGTTACCTGAAGTTCTGTACTCTACATTCCTCCATTTTGCAGCGTTTTTAGGGTTTGATTTTTCTTCGTTAAAAATCTTTATCGCGACGCTCTGCACTTCGCCGATTGTACCGCCGGAATCTAAATTGCCTTCAACAGTCACAAAACGCGATCTGTCCTTTCTAAAAACCTGCGTAGGGCCGGACTCATCTTCCGTATGAGCTACGTTTTTAAGCTTAATGAGTTTTCCGTTTACATTATTGACATAAATAGTATCAAAACTTTTCGCAATGTCTTTCTGGTCCTCATTAAGTTTTACGCGTATATCATATTCCAAGCCGTTTTCTCTGAATTTTCCGGCTTTCACGCCGTCAATCATAGCCCTTATTTCATTACCGGCTACCACGGAACTCACTCCGAAATTTTCCATCTTTTTTGTATCCATATGTATCTGTATTTCCGGCTTACCTATTTTATAGTTGGACTTTATGTCAACAAGCCCAGGAATGCTCTTAAATCTTTCTTTCAGCACCTGTGCGACATCATAAAGCGTATCAACATCAGCGCCAACCAAATCAAGCACAAATTCACTTTCCCCGCCGCCGCCGACAGACTGCCTTAAAATCGACACTTCAAGTGAATCGCCGTATCTCGAATGCAATTCCTGCCTAAGATAATCCTTCAGTTCAGAAGTAGTCATAGTCCTTTTTTTGGCATTTTTAGCAGCTTCTCTTTTCTTTTTACTGAATATCCCCGCAATTTTTTGGATAATGCCGCCCCTGCCGTCATTTGGTATCATTTTAACGTACAGACTTGTCTGGCTTGCAAGGCTTGTAAACATACTCGCGGAGCCAACAGACGCGGAAACAAGCTCAACATTAGGATTGCTTATAATCAACTCTTCAATTTCTTTAGAGTATTTATCCATCTGGTCGAGAGAAGTTCCTGGTTTAGCTTCAACATTCACGTTAAACTCGCCCCATTCCGAAGCCGGCATAAACGTAGTTTTTAAATGTTTTTTAGCTATGCCGAGCGTTCCCGCAAAAATCAAAGCGGCGATTACAAGCGTAATAAACTTCCAGCTTAAACCGATATGCCTTTCTTTGCCAAATACCCTAACAGGTATGCTAAATAAATCTTTTCTTACAATAAACGATATTGTGCTTTTATAACAATATTCCACAAAATCAAAAACTTTATTGAACCACGTAACGGTAAGCGCTCTGAATACGGTTACAATCATGCCTCTGATTTTAAATGAAGTCATACCAAAACTTGTTCTCTTTGGTTCTTTCACTTTATGTTCTGGTATTATATATGCGGAAAGCATAGGCGCTATAGTCAGCGCGTCAAGTACTGATATAAGCATCGCAAACACGACAGTTAAGCCAAATTCCCTGAAAAACTGCCCCATTATACCGCTTAAAAAAGCTACAGGAAAAAACACGGCGATAACCGTGCTTGTTGTAGCGATAACCGCGAGCATAACTTCATTTGTACCGTCTACAGCCGCAGTCACCGGATCGGCGCCTTCTTCATAATGCCTGAATATATTTTCTCGCACAACTATAGCGTCATCTATCAAAAGCCCGACCGCCAATGACAAAGACATAAGCGAAATAACATTTAAACTAAAGCCAAACAAGTACATAAAAACAAATGCGCCTATAAGGCTGTTCGGCAATGCTAATGCCGTAATAAAAGTAGAACGCCAGCTTCCAAGGAAGAAATACACTACCACTATTGCGAGGAATATCCCTTCCATAATAGTAGAGCGCACATCATCAAGGTTCATTCTCACGCCGCGCGCGGTATCGGATATCATAGTAAGCTGCGGCCTGCCTTCATATCTTTTATACTTTTCGTTAGTTTCAGTTATTTTCGCCTTAACGCCGTCAGAAATCGCAACGTCATTGCCTTTCGCCTGCCTGTATATGTTTATAAGCAATGAAGGTTCGTATATGATATTTCCATCTTCGTCTTTAAAATCAAGCCTCGCTCGGGAAACTTCCTGTTCAACGCTGTCTTCGACTTTGGCAATTTCTTTAACGGTTACAGGTACGTCATTACCCATAAAATTTACGACAACATCGTCTATCTGCTTTACGGTTTTAAATTCGCCCATAGTCCTGAAAGCGATTTCCCTGCTGCCCCTGTCGACTTTTCCGGCGGGAATATTTAGCGTATTTGCCTGTATTCTCGCGGCAAGCTGCGTAAGAGTCATTTCATATTCTTTCAGTTTTGATTTATCGGCAAGTATATGGATTTCTCTTTTCTGTCCGCCTATTATCTGAACCTGTGAAACGCCGCCAACCTGCGCAAAATCTTTCGCGACCACGTCATCGGCAAAATCATACAGCTGTTTCGGCGTAAGAGTAGTGGATTTTAAACTCATCGTAACAAGCGGCATGCTGTTCATATCCGCTTTCATGATAATCGGTTCTTCTATGTCATCGGGAAGAGTCTGTTTTATCTGCCCTACTTTATCCCTGACTTCCTGCGCGGCTATGTCCGGATCTTTTGAAAGTTCAAATTCGCCAAATACAATAGATATGTTATCCTGGTTAAACGAATAAACGTGTTTTAAGCCGGAAACCCCGCTGACGGCGTCTTCAACCGGCTTGGAAACAAGCTGCTCTATTTCCGCGACACCGGCCCCCTGGTAAGTTATCATCACCAAAACGTACGGAAATTCAACGTCCGGAAACATTCTGACGCTTAACCTGCTGAAAGAAACTATACCTAAAATGATCAGTGCCATAAGTATAGACATAACAAACGTGGGGCGTTTAATTGACAGCTTTGCTAAATTCATAGTACATACCTTCTTTTAATATATTTTTTTATCTTCTGTATTCGTTATACAAATCAAGGTGTAATTCTATCATAAAATTAAAAAAAGGTTAACATACATAATAAAAATAACAGCCGCCCTTTTTAAAGCCGCGGCTGTTATTTATTGCTTGTTATCTGTTACTTATCTTATAAAAGTTCTTTTTCTTCCAGTTCTTTATCGCTTAAATCGACCATTCTGTTATCGGGTCTGCCTATAAGCTTTCTTAAGAAGCGTCTGAACCTGTCCAGATACTCAAAAATCGCTGGCACGACAAGCAGCGTAAGAAGCGTCGAACTTATAACGCCGCCGATAACCACAATACCCATACCTTTTCTAAACGCCCCTACTTCGGTAAGACCCAAAGCCGTAGGTAACATACCCGCGATAACGGCAAAGGTTGTCATAAGAATAGGTCTGAATCTTGTGTGCCCAGCGATAACAACCGCTTCATTAATAGAATGCCCCGCCCTGATTTTTTGCTGCGTATAATCCACAAGCAAAATAGAGTTTTTGGCGACTATACCCAGCAACATTATCATACCTATCAGCGTAAACATATCTATAGGCTGTCCTGTAATGTAAAGCGCCACAAATCCGCCGATAATGGCAAGCGGAAGCGCCGTCATAATCGTAATAGGCGTTATCATCGACTCATATAAGCTCATCAAAATTAAATACATAAAAAGAATTGACATAGCGCCTGCAAGCACGATGCTTTTGACCATCGTATTCATTTCATCGGCATTTCCCGAAAGCCTTATTTCGATATGTTTCCAGGAATCGGCATTTTCAGGTTTCGCCTTTTCTTCATTAAATATTCTCATGGCTTCCTGCTGTACCGTACCGATGGCGCCGCCTTTCTCAAGGTTTCCTTCCACGGTTACAAACTGAGACCTGTCTTTTCTGTTAATAGCGACAGGGCCTTCGGCTTTCACGGGAAAAGCGACATTTGTCAGTTTAACAAGCCTGCCGTTGACATTATTTACATATGTAGAGTTAAACGCCTCCATAATGTCTTTTTGGTCGCCTCTCAACTGCACCCTTATGTCATATTCAACGCCTTTTTCTCTGAATTTCCCGGACTTTACTCCGTCAATCATTGCTCTTATTTCATTTCCGGCTACTACGGAGTTTACCCCGAGGGATTCCATCCTCTTTGTGTCCATTTGAATCTGTAATTCGGGTTTTCCCGACCTGTAATTTGTATTTATATCCACAAGTCCCGGTATTTCCTTGTAACGTTCCATAAGGACATTCGCGGCGGCCGACATTTCCGAAGCGTCCACTCCGAAAAGTTCAACGATAAATTCGCTTCTGGAGCCACCGCCCATAGTCGAATCACCGATAGAAACATATACTTTATTATCCGGAATTTCCGTAAATTTCTCAGTTAACTCCGCTCTGAATTTGTCTTTCATTTCGCTTGTGGTAATTTTTCTTTCTTTAGCCGGAACCATCTTTATATCTATTGAAGATTCATTAGCTAACCCGGTAATATTACCTATCGTAGTTACTATCATATCTATATTTTTGTCAGCCATAATTACATTTTCGGCTTCTTTGGTAATCCTGTCCATCTCATCAAGAGACGTGCCAGGTTCCGCTTCAAGGGCTATTGTAAACTCTCCCCATTCGGCGGTAGGCATAAACGTAAATTTAAGCTGTTTGGCAACTCCTATAGAGCCCGCAAAAAACAAAACTGCGCACAATATGGTAATAATTTTATGCTGTACTACTTTTTTAATTACTATAACGTAGAAAGATTCAACCGCATTGTATATTTTTTCAAACCACCACAAAGTAAGGTAATTCCATACTTTGCCGATAGTTCTGGCAGCCCTTCCCGGCTCTTTTGACTCGCCGTGGTCTTTGATGATATATGCCGAAAGCATAGGCGCTATCGTTAAAGCGTCAAGCACTGATATAAACATCGCGAAAACAACAGTCAAGCCAAATTCTTTAAAAAACTGCCCTACTATTCCGCTTAAAAATGACACCGGCAAAAACACAGCGATAACGGCGCTTGTAGTGGCGATAACCGCCATAGTAACTTCATTCGTACCGTGAATAGCGGATTTTACGGGGCTTGCGCCTTCCTCATAATGCCGGAATATGTTCTCTCGCACTACTATGGCATCGTCAATGAGTAAGCCGACCGCCAGCGACAGAGACATCAATGAAAGCACATTTAAACTAAAGCCGAAAAGGTACATAAACAAAAATGCGCCTATCAAACTGTTAGGAAGCGCAAGTGACGTGATAAAAGTTGAACGCCAGCTTCCCAAAAAGAAATACACAACGACAACGGCGAGTAAAACCCCTTCAAGGATAGTCCTTTGGACGTCTTCAAGGTTCATTCTTACGCTTTTGGCATTGTCGGCTACGAGCGTTAAAGTCGGCTTTCCGGGTTCGTCTTTATATTTCTCATTTACTTCAATAAGTCTTTTCTGTACCGAGTCCGAAATTGCAACGTCGTTGGATTTTGCCTGCTTGTATATCTGTATAAGAAGGGACGGCTCAACGTCTACGCTGCCGTCATTCTGCCTTATGCTTACTCTTGCCCTTGTAGTTTCTTCTTCAGTAGAATCTACTACTTTACCTAAATCTTTAACCGTTACGGGGACGTCATTACCCATAAAGCTTACTACTACGTCATTTATCTGTTTTGTGGATTTAAACTCTCCCATAGTTCTGAAAGCCAAATCCATCGCGCCTTTATTTACTTTTCCAGCAGGAATATTTAAGCTGTTTGACTGTATTCTTGAAGAAACGGCGCTTAAAGTAAGTTCGTGCGCTTTCAATTTGTTTTTATCTATATCTACGTGTATTTCCCTTTTTGAACCGCCCCAGACTTCTACTTTAGATACGCCGCTGACTCTTGAAAACTCATTTGTGATTTCTTCATCGGCAAAATCGTACAGCTCTTTGGGGGACATATCGGCTTTTAAACTCAATGAAACGATCGGAAGGCTGTCCGGATCCAGCTTTTGTATTACCGGTTCTTCAATATCGTCAGGCAAATCCCATCTGGCTTCGCCTACTTTATCCTTAACTTCCTGCAGCGCAATATCAGGGTTTTTAGAAAGCTCAAATTCACCGTAAACAATTGAATAGTTGTCCTGGCTTATTGAGTTAACATGTTTTAAGCCTGATATGCCGCTCATCGCGTCTTCCAGCGGCTTTGAAACCAGCTGCTCTATCTCTTCAGGCCCAGCTCCTGAATACTGCGTTATAACCAACACATAGGGGAATTCTACGTCAGGAAACATCCTGACGCTCATTTTTTTGTAAGCCATCATTCCCAGAATAAGAACAATTACCAGCAAGGCGGTTATAAACGTCGGGCGTTTAATCGCCAGTTTTGCCAAGTTTAAATTCATAAAATCACCTTCGTTTTTAGTTTGTTTAAATCATCAAATCTGAATTGGTATTGTAAAACGCGTCAGCCTGCTCATATATTGAAATCAGCTCAAGAATACCTTGAAGAACGCTCAAAGTCGCGTCATCCAAATCCTGCTCGCTCTGGAGCACTAAATATGTAGTGCTTCTTCCTTTTTTGAGGAGGCTCTGGTCTTCATTGTTGCGCTGCTGTTGTATTTTTTCAATTTCCATGGCAAGGTCAAGCCTGCTTTTTGCGTTATTCCAGTCGTCAACAAGCTGCGCCCAGTCATTTTTTTCCTTAACCATGGCAAATTCCGCGGCTTTCTGAGCTGACATTTTTGCCGATTCGTAGCCTGTATTAATTGTTTTTCTGAGTTTAAAATCTAAAGGAAGCGTATAACGGAGCCCTACCGTATAGGTTGGTTTATTATCGCCTATATTTTCCGTCGCTTTGTCAAACTTTTCATCAAGCCCGTTAAGAGCGTATTCGCCCGTGAAAACTAAATCCGAACCCATTCCCTTTTGTGATGCAATCTGTTGGTACATAGCGCTTTGCACGTCTTCCATAGCGGAAAGGACGTCTGATCTTGTGCCTTTTTTCTCAAGGCTTTTGCCCTTCTTTTCATAACTCTTTCCTTCTTCGTTAAACTTATCCATAAACTTTTCAACTTCATATATTTTAGTATCATCTGAAATATTTAATATCTGGTTGAATGTTCTCTGCGATTTCGCTTCGTCTTCATAAGCAAGTTTAAGGTTAAGCTCTCTTACTTTTACCGCCGCCTGAGACTGCAAAAGGTCTGTTTTTTCGGCAAGGTCAAGGTTATACCTTCTCTGGTTCCAATCCTGAATCTTTTTTGTCCTTTCGAGCGAAAGTTTTCTGAAATCAACAACTGTCCTTGCGTATGAAAGATTCCAATAAGCAAGTTTCGCGTTTAAAACAATCCCCTGCTTCTGGTATTCAAGAAGATATAAAGCTGATTTCGCGCTGGCCATAGCCTGCGAAATGCCCGCTTTTGTAGAACCGCCGTTAATGTCTTTAAGCAAAGACTGTTCAAGCCTTACAAACGGGGCGATATCATTTACTTCATAGTCAACCCCGCCAAAACGGTAATTGTATTTGCCAAAAGAACCGTTTAATCCTAAAGAAAGCTGGGTACCTGTCGCAAACTCTTTATCGACGCTTACGTCGTAACCGAGATTTTCCATCCTGTCAAGTTTTGCAAGCTGTGAATAAGGTCTTCCGCTCTGGTCATTTATGTAATTTACGCCCGCGTTTAATGTATATGAGTAAACCCTCTGTATTTCCGCGAGTTTTCCTTTTACGGCATCAATATTTGCCTGCACCGACTGCAGTTCCGTGTTGTTTTGCGCTACTAGCTCAAGATAATCGTTTAAACTCACTACCTGCGCCTGCGCCGCGCTTGCTGCTAAAAATAACGACATTACTGCAAACAACTTTAACTTTCTCATAAATCTCTCCATTTAATATAGTGATTGATTCTCACTTAAATTTTTCCATTAACATATTAAATACTTCTTTCAACGCCGCGTAATACTCTTCATTGCTTTCGTTGCCATGGTCAATCCTGCCTTTGGCATAATGCGACATTCCTCCGGCAATAACCGCAACAAGAACATGCCCGTCAACATTTTTATCTAAAAATCCTTCTTTTTTGCAGTCTTCTACAAGATTGTAATAAAATATTCCCCATTTCCTTTGTATGTCTTTTCCAAGCTGTATATAAAATTCATCACAAAAATCTATATCTTTTAAAATTGTCTCAAAAACCCTTTTCTTTTCTTTCATCATTTTCGCGCTCATAAAAAGGACTTTTTCAAGTTTTTCCCTGGAGGTGGACAAACCTGCTGATTCTTTTATCCAGTAGCTTTGTAAATCATCGCTTAATCCCTGAAAGAGAATTTTTATAAAATTCTCTTTCGATCTGAAGTAATAATGGAACATTCCCAGGTTGATGCCGGATTCAAGGCATATTGAGCGTATGCTTATGCCGCTTAAGCCGTTTTCAATCAGCTTTTTCTTTCCGGCAGCAATTAACTTCTGATCTATATGCTGCGAAGGCCTTGCCATTTTACTCACTCCTTTTTAGTAAATTAATTATACTTTTTTTGTCACATATTAACTATACAGATTTATAATTAATTTGTCAAGATATTTTAAAAAACTCTTTAAAATACTAATTTTTAATACTAAATTTTTATTGATTTTACAATGTTTTTTATATTTTATAAAAAAATGAAAAATTTGTTATACGATATTATAATTTTATCAGTTTTTATAATACCGTATACTAATTATCCAGTTTTTTTGAGATTTTTATGTCGGAAAAAAAATTTCATATTATTTTAATAAATGTTATTATAACAACGTATAAGATGATTATTTTATTTCATCGCGGAGGTAAGAATGGCTGTAAAAAGTATTTATCTTGCCGGCGGGTGTTTTTGGGGAGTTGAAGGGTATTTTTCAAAAATTTCCGGAATTATTTCTACCAAAGCAGGTTATGCGAATGGAAATCTTGAAAACCCGACATATGAACAGGTTTGCGAAGGAGACACAAACTGCGCAGAAGCTATATATATTGAGTATGATGATAAAACAATCTCATTGGAATCCGTTATTAATCATTTTTTAGATATAATTGACCCGACCGCTTTAAACCGCCAGGGCAATGATGTCGGCACCCAATATAGAAGCGGCATTTACTACACCGATGAAAAAGACAGGCTGCTTATACAAAGAATTTTAAACAATACGCAGAAAAAATACGCAATACCCATTGCGGTTGAACTTGGAGAGATAAAAAGTTTTTATCCTGCTGAAGAATACCATCAAAAATATCTGGATAAAAACCCTTTTGGATACTGCCACATAGATATGTCAAAAATTAAAAAATATTTAAAATACAAAAAACCAGATGAGGATGAAATAAAGGAAAAACTTTCAAGCGAAGAGTTTGAAATTACCCAAAAAAGCGCCACTGAAGCGCCATACAGTTCGCAATATGATAATTTCTTTGAAGAAGGCATTTACGTAGATATTGTAACCGGCGAACCTTTGTTTTCATCCACAGATAAGTTTAACTCCGGCTGCGGATGGCCGGCTTTCTCAAAACCTATTGAAAAATCAAATATAATTGAGAAAGATGATGATTCTTACGGAATGATAAGAACTGAAGTGAGAAGCGATATAGGCAATTCCCATCTTGGCCATCTGTTTGATGACGGCCCTAAAGAAACCGGCGGGCAAAGATACTGCATCAACGGCGCGGCTTTGAAATTTATACCTTTAAAGAATATGGAAAAAGAAGGCTATGCTGATTATCTTTACCTTTTCAAAAAAAAAGATACACCTATATAATAGGTATAAGGAGATTTTATGCCATTTAATAATAAGGTATGCGTAATAACCGGCGGCGCAAACGGAATAGGCAGATGCACCACTGAAAATTTTTTATCGCAAGGGGCTTTTGTGGCGGTTATAGACACAGACGCAAAAGCCGGCAAAAGGCTTGAAAAGAAGTACGGCGGAAAGTTTTTATTTATGCGTGGCGACACGGCAGATGAAGCAACGCTTGAAAAATTCGCAAAAACGGTATTAAAAAAGCATAAATACATTGATTTTTTAATTAATAATGCCTGTATAAGCAAAAAAGGCATACTCAGCAACTGCTCTTATAAAGATTTTAATTATGTATTAAGGATCGGCGTAAGCGCGGCATATCTGCTTGCCAAACTATTTAAAAACAAGTTTAGCAAAGGCGCGTCTATAATTAATATATCTTCAACAAGAACGCATATGTCACAAAAAGACACCGAAAGCTATACCGCCGCAAAAGGCGCGATAAGCGCTTTAACACACGCGTTAAGCGTAAGCCTTGCGGGTAAAGCAAGAGTAAACTGCATATGCCCCGGATGGATAGATACCGGCGCTTACCATAATAATGATAACTATAAGCCTAAATACTCTGTTGCTGATAAAAAACAACATCCCGCAGGGCGCGTGGGCGTTCCGCAGGACATAGCCGAAGCGATACTTTTTCTTTGCAGCCCAAAAGCCGGCTTTATAACAGGGCAGAGTTTAAGCATTGACGGCGGCATGACAAAGTTGATGATTTATCATAATGATAACGGCTGGACATATAACAGCGCGAAAGATACCGAATACTCCTACTTTTAGCTTATAATTACAAGAAATAAAAAAAAGGCTGAAAATCTATTTGATTTTTCAGCCTCTTTTAAGTTTAAATTGTTTTATTTAGATATCTTTTATAAGTTCTTTAAGTTTTGTAATATCATTTTTTGTTAAAGTTACGCCTTTGCTCATCTTTTTGTGATCCGGCGACCAGTCGCGTATGTCATATTTCGGGTCGCGGTCATTCCATTTAATGATATTAAGCTCTTTTTTCCAGCCTTTATCAGACTCGGAAATAACACCGATGTTTTGGATAATTTCGTATTTAATTTCAGCCATTACGGCACCTCCTGATATTATTTAATTCTGGCTCTATTGTACAAAAAAGATTATTAAAACTCAAAATGGTTTTTATAAGACTTTTCTGCTTTGTTATAAAAATAATCTTTATTCCCAGAATTAGTGAATACTTGCTTAATTGCCAGGATTAAGCATTTTTCCCATAAATAATATCTGGTTAGTATCATCATCAACTATTAAATACATAAACGGATGATCCGCTTTAAATACTTTAGGTTCCGGCTCTTCTGTTAAGGCCATTGTCTTCCCCATAACTATAGCCGTTACCGCGGCTGCTTCGGTTTCTTTTTCATCTATTTTTATAAAAGCTTTATGGAGTACTCCTGAAATTCCAAATTTTTCATCAAAGATTTTAGAATAATCAGGTTTCGCATTATTTAAACCCATGCTTATAATAGTATCTAACATTTCCATTTCCCATTCGAGTTCTAATTTCGGGAAATACACAATAACCTTTGGAAACTCAAAAGATTTTTGAATTTTCGATATTTTATTTGAATAAATATAGTTTTCAGCATCGGTTATATTATTTTCTTTCGGCAAAACAACAATCATACTTATTGGAGGCATATTTTTAGCCTGTTCATATTGCATTTTTAAGACTTGAACTTTATCATTTTCCAAATACCCGAAAATATCTTTGTCATTGAACATCATATTTACTTCAATTTCACTGTCTTTTGAAATATAAAAATCTCTCTTTTTAGTTTTTCCACTTTCAAAAGGAATCAACCATTTAGCTTTGAAGTATATGGCATTCACTAAAACTGCCAGCGTGTTTTCCTTGATATTATCATCGCTTATAATCTCGGAGATTCTTCCTTTTGTTTTATCGTTCACCCAGGCATTTATTTTCTCTGACGATTCTTTCGGTTTTTCTACATCCATAGTTTCAAACTGCGCAAAATAATAATCTTTAAGCACGGTTTTATACGGAGGCTTTACGGTTATATCCTGGTTTGCCCAAAAAGAATTCGCAACCTGAATTCCGTAGCCGTTACTCATCATAGAATTATAGTTTTTAAGTTCGCTTCGCATGGAAGACAGGCGTTTTTTTTCGTTTGCATTAAAAGCAAATATATTTTCAAGTTCTTTGGCAGTATCTCCCCGGGCCCCCTCATAAAGCATTCCGAAAGCGGTGCGAATGCTGTATGGAGAAAAGAAAATATTCTCTGCTACTTTGCTTTTATTTATCGTTTTGTATAACTCTAAAGCCGTTTTATTTGAACCTGTCTCTTGTATTTTAGACACCTCAAAAGCAGCTTCGCCGGAACACCCAAAACCAAACAAACACAAAACCACCGCACAAGACAAAACCTTAAGTTTATTCATAAATCTCTCCATTTATAGATATCCTTCAATAAATACTATGCATAAGTCTAAAAAGCATCACACCGGAAATTATAAAAGAAAACTGCGCTATCGGTAAGATTCAAGTAAAACTACGTTTTCAACGTGGTATGTCTGCGGAAACATATCTACCGGAGTTATTTCTTTTATATTGTATTTGCCGCTTTCCATAAATAAAGCAAGATCCCTGGCAAGGGTGGACGGATTACAGGAAACATAAACTACCTTTTCCGCCATATTATTTGCAAGAAAACTGATAACATCTTTAGTTAATCCGCTCCTTGGCGGGTCAACAACCACAGCGTTAAACTTTTCTTCATTTTCTTTAACCCATTTTTCAGCTGTAGAAGCAAAAAATTGCGCGTTTTCAATTTTGTTTAAAACAGCGTTTTCTTTCGCGTTTTCAACAGCCTGCTCAATCTGCTCTATGCCTATCACTTTTTTGACTTTTTCCGCCATGGATATACCTATTGTGCCTGTACCGCAGTACAAATCCAGCAAAATATCATCTTTCGAAGGTTTCAGCATCCTTAAAATCTCGTTATAAAGTATTTCGGTGCCTTTAGAGTTTGTCTGAAAGAATGAAAAAGGAGAAATATTAAAAAAATAATCCCTGCCGCCTACATTAAGTTTTTCCGTAATATGCTCTTTTCCTGAAAGCAGAGTAAGCTTATCGGATATAACAGCGTCGGATTTTCTTCCGTTTGAGGTCCAGTATATGCTTTGAGTAAAGGGCTCGAGCTCTTTAACAAGCGGGGCAAAAAACTCTTCAGGCGTTTCGGCAGCTGCAGTTACGAGATTAACAAGCATCTGGTTATTGTTTTTAGCTTTCTTTAAAACAAGATGCCTTAAAAACCCTTCATGAGTCCTGTTATTGTATGCCGGAATATTATTATCATTTGCAAATTTTTTAACTATTTCCGCAGCTTTCACAAAGTCTTCGTCGGCTATAAAGCACGGAGGAATAGAAACATATCTGTTAAAACTCCCCCTGCAGTGCAAGCCAAGGTCAGCTTTGCCGTCATTATTAAAAAAACTGAACTCCATCTTATTTCTGTAATGCAGTATATCGGGGCTCTTAAGTATTTCGCTAAGGTTTACGCCTGTGAACTCAAGAAGTTCGTTTAAATATGATTTTTTGTATTTTATCTGGTTTTCGTATGAAGTGTTTTGAAATGTGCATCCGCCGCACCGGCCGAAAGACGGGCATACCGGCTCAGCCCTTTCAGCGGATTTGCCGGTAATGCTTTTAAGTATGCCTTCCCTGAAAGATTTTTTATCTTTAATTACTAAAACATCAGCTTCTTCGCCGGGAAGAAGCCCTTCCGTAAATAAAGCGACGCCGTCGGCGCATCTGCAAAGAGAACGCCCGGGAAAAACTATTTTCTCCGCTTTAACATTGATTGTTTGATTTTTTAATGACATGGAAGGTTAACTGTTCTTTTCTGACTTCAGGCACTGGTCTGCTTTGTTTTTAATCTCGTTTATCACGGTGATAACGGATTTAGGCACTTCTTTCATTGAAACGATATATGCAGCTTTTTCAGATATAAACGCCGCTGTATCTTCCAGTTTACAGTTTTCAGGAAGTTTCGTAAGTTTCTGCATTTTCTTTTTAGCGTCTTCCAAATCGTGAAGAGCCTGCTCCAGTTCGGCTATCTTCACTTCAAGTTTTTCATAAAGCTTTGTATTTGTTATTGACTGCGCGATCTGCGCGACAAAAACTGAAACATTTTTAAGGTCTGCCCTCACAAACGATGACATTCCTGACATTTTTGTCAAAAACAAATATCCCATCATTTTATTGTTAAGCGTTATTGGGTACGCCAAAACAGATTTTATCTCGGTTTCAGGGTCAAGTATGCCTTCAAGCCCGGAAGGAATATGCGTAGTATCAAAAAACAAAGGTTCTTTGCGTTTCTTTTCATCTTCATAGATTTTAGCGGCAAGGAGTTCAAGCTCCCTTTTTTGTCCGTCGTATCTTGAAAAAGAAGAAGACGCGAGATATATCTGGTTTTTATTGTCCATAAGAAATATCGACGCGTCATGCGAATAAGTTACTTTTTTTATCAGAGAGGTCATCACCGGGAAAAGCTCTTCAAGTTTAAGGCTTGAAAATATCGCATTTGAGCTTTCATACAAAGCGACAAGCAGCTTAAGCTCCGATTTTTCCATAGCTTTTTCCACAAGTGCCGCAAGTTCGTCAATATTAAAAGGTTTTTGTATAAAATCATAGGCGCCGTTTCTCATGGCGTCTAAAGCGTTTTCTACTGTTGCGTATCCGGTTATTATTATTACTTCGGTTTCAGGAGTGTGTTCTTTTACAAATTTCAGGAGGTCTAGCCCGTCAACTTTGGGCATTTTCATGTCTGTAACTATTACGTCAACTTTTTCTGACTGGAGTTTAGATATGGCGTCTTCGCCGTTTACCGCGGAAAAAACCTCAAAGCCAACCTTGGAAAACTCGCTTCTCAAGAGTTCCCTTATGCCCTGTTCATCATCAACTATTAAAATTCTTCCTTTTTGGACAGACACGATACCGCCCGGACAGATTTATTGGACTTCAGAATAATGAGATTATAACAAATTTAAACTTTTTTTTTCAAACATATTTATTTGAAAGCATACCATGGGTATTTTCAAAGGTGTGTTTTTTAATTAATTTTTCCCTTAATGCCTGATCAATGCCAAATTTTTTTTCAAGCATACTTCCAAAACCGCCAAATTTTTCATCTATAGTATCAAGCGTTTTCTCCAAAAACTCCCTGTTTACCCCGGAGGCGGCTATGGCAATATCTTTCGATATGCCCAGCTCCGTTATCAGGTTAAGGTGTTTTGAAAAAAACGGGATCGTATATTTATTTGAAAGGAGGTAATCTTCAATGGCTGTTGCCCTGTTTACGCCAAGCGTTAAAAGCACCAGCGCCGCGGCAAGGCCCGTCCTGTCTTTGCCGGCGCTGCAATGAAACAGAAAAGGCTTTCCTTCTTTCATGCAGTCAAAAACAGGCGAAAAATCTTCCAGAACGCTTACAAAAGCCGAGGCTCCAGCCATCATAATTTCGCGGACGGCTTCTTGAGCGCCTGCGTTTTTTTTGGTCGATTCTGCAAGTTTTTCAAAATCCGCAGGATTGCCGATAGGTGAAGCTATGCGTTTTACGCCAAATCCTTCAGGAAACTTATCCGGCTCGGTTTGGGCTTCTATTTCGCTGCGAAAATCTATAATTGTTTTAATGTTTAATGTTTTGAAGTATTCAAGGTCTGTTTCGGTAAGAAGCGAAAGCATACCGGAGCGAAAAAATGTTCCCCATTTTACCTGTCTTCCTGAATCTGTTATAAACCCGCCCAAATCCCTGAAATTGGGCGTGCCTTCCAGCGGTATATGCCTTTCCGAAACGTAAAAATATTCCGGCGACTCATTGCGGCTTACGGCAAAAACAAGCCTTTCCTGCGGGTAAGGCGACGTGATTTTGAGAGGCTCGTCTCCGTTGCTTTGAAGATAGTTATTTTCGTCAAAAGCTTCGTCGCAGCCGCAGCGGAAAACTTTAAAGTTTCCGTTTTCCAAAAAATTTATGGTATAAGTTCCGTTTCTATCCCTTTCGGCATAAACGGGAATTTGTTTTACTTCCATTTTAACGCCTTTTTTACCTGTAATTTGTAAACTGCAGCGGGAGTGAAAAAGGAACCTGCTTTAAATAAGCGATAACCTGCTGGAGATCGTCTTTTTTTGTGGATATGACTTTCACCTTCGCACCGTCAATCTGGGTCTGCACCTTTATTTTTGAATCTCTTATAATTTTTGAGAGTTCTTTCGCTTTATCTGAAGGAAGCCCTGAAATAATTTCCGCGACCTGCCTTATATACCCCTCAAAAGCTTTTTCCGGCGCTTTATAATCAAGCGCTTTTAACGAAACGCCTCTTTTCGCGAAACGCCCTTCAAGTATATCTTTGAGCGATTTCATTTTAAAATCGTCATCCGCGACAAGCGTAATTTTTTTATCGTTTTTATTAAGTTCTATAGAAGATTTGCTGCCTTTAAAATCAAACCTGGTAGCAAGTTCTTTCTGTGCCTGGTTTACGGCATTGTCCACTTCCATCATATCCACTTCAGAAACTATGTCAAAAGAAAATTTGTCTGCCATTTTAAGCCTCCGTATCCTGTTTATTTTTAACTGAAACGCTGTTAATTATTTTATTTGCCGCTTCAATGTTTTTTTTATTGTTTATACTTGCGGTTACAAACTCCCACTTTTTATTACGGTCGAATAATACTATATCGGAAACGTGCACATTTTCCGCGTTAACCCAGGCAAACAGGCGCCCTGTTATGCCGCCAAACATCTTATACTCAACCTTAACGCTGTTTTTATCGATGCTTAAAGCTTCGGCTTTTTCAGAGATAAAAACATCCCAGTCAATATTGTAATTTTTGCCGTACTCGGTAAATATGTATGATACCGAAACAGCGTCATCCGCTGAAGATCCTGAAAAATATGTTTGCCTGTCACCGCCATTATTTGCATTCAGCTCTTTTTCGCGTTCATAGTTTCTTTCAATATTAAAAGGAATATTTACCGTTAAATTTCCGGCTAATTCATATTTTTGCCAGTTTTCGGCGCGGCTTTCACGGTAAACTGATTTATTTTCTGCAATTTCTCCGCAGAAACCGAAACCCAATAACAGTATAGTCAAGACTGAGCAAATAATATCGGATGTTTCTATATTGTTTTCTTCATTGTAAAAAGAACCGCTCCCGTTTATGTGTTTTTGCATAATTGCCAGCGCAAACGCCCTTATAAGCATCTGTACGGCAAAAACAAGCAAAACAACCGGAGCCCCGGCATTTCGCCCTATCATCCATGTAACAAAGGAGTGCCCGCAAAGATACAATAAAGGCACTTCCAAAGCATAGCTGCCTTTAGGGCCTGAATTTTTTCTTAAAACTTCCGGAATGAGAAAGACCGTTATAATTTTAAAAACAGCCGCTATAAGCGGATGCATATAATTATTTTTAGTTTGCCTTATGGCACTCCACTGTTTGTAAAACCAAAAATAATCATAAAAACCCACAGTACATAAAGAAAAAAGAAAGACCTTTAAAACAGGCATTTTTACAAATAAGCCCGCTTGTTCCGCTTCTGTTTCTGTTTCAGTCTGTTTAGTTTCCCTGAAAGGTGTTTTGCACTTTAAGCAGTACGGGTTAATGTCATTATTTGGTTCGCCGCAGTTGCATATGACTTTAGGCATTGCCGGCTATTAAAATCCGAATCTGTAGCCGACATTAAGGTTTGTTGAAGCATAAGAAGCGTCAAGCGTGCCGCTGACAGGGTTTCCCGCCATATCGCCGTCGCCTTTAATTTTTGCTTCATTAACCGAGAAAATGCATTCAATAATGAAGTTATTAAGCTGAAAACCTAATCCCGCGCCGTAATAAAGGCCGCTTTCGGTTTTAGTGGGAACAGCATTTTTATTTACATCCTGTATTTCAAAATCGTTATTTAAGAATCCGAAACCGCCTTGTGCTATGAGGTAAACAAACTCGGTGCATTTGCTGCCTTCAGCGGGTTTAAGCTTCAATTTCGGCTTTATGGATACATATAAATTTGATATTGCGACATCGCCAAATCTGTCAACATGCCTTGAAAACTGCTGTTTAAAGCCGCCGCCGACTCCCAAAAAATTGAAAAAGTAGTAATAGTATTCCGCGGCAACATTTATGCCGGTATTATCCGCATACTGGGCGCCGTCAAAAGAGACAGGATCCGGCAAAGACAAAGAAGAGAGGCTTCCGCTGGTATTTATCTGGGCGCTCGGAGAAATTTCAAGTTTTAAAACTATTTCGGATTTTTTGATTTTTGGCTTAAAAGACTCTTCCTGGACGTTTTCATCCTGTGCAAACGCCACGGCCGAAAAAACCGCTGCCGCAAGAGCCGAAATCAACAATTTACGCATTTTTCTGCACCTCTTTGCCTGTTTTTATAATGACAGTACTAATTTTAATTTATGTACTGTGAAAAGTCAAACCCAACTACAAAAAAGATTGAAACTTATTGAATTTCGGCTGCGCCGAAATTCAATCCCCGCTCTCTTTATTATTTGCCTAAAACTTCTAAAGATATGCGTTTGAGCTCCGCGTCTACCTTTAAAACCTTAACTTTAACGTTATCTCCGACCGAAACAACTTCGTGCGGGTTTGTGACAAACTTCGAGCTGAGTTTTGAAATATGCACGAGCCCGTCCTGATGTACGCCGATATCGACAAAAGCGCCGAAGTTAGTCACGTTTGTAACGGTACCATCCAAAACCATATTTTCTTTCAAATCGTCCAAAGTATTGATTTCAGTGCTGAACTCTATGCTCGAAAAGTCTTTTCTGGGGTCAACGCCGGGCTTTTTGAGCTCCGCAATAATGTCATTTAAAGTCAAAAGCCCTGTTTTTTCGGTGACATACTTTTTAATGTCTATTTTTTGCACAAGGTTTTCATTGCCGATAAGATCGGAAACTTCAACGCCTAAGTCTTTTGCCATTTTTTCAACAACTTCGTAGCTTTCCGGATGTATGCCGGAATTATCAAGAGGGTTTTTGCCCCCGAAAATCCTTAAAAAACCAGCGCTTTGGACAAAAGTCTTTTCACCAAGGCCCGTAACTTTCATAAGTTCGGCTTTATCTTTAAAAGAGCCGTTTTTAGTGCGGTAACCAACGATATTCTTTGCCACAAGTTTGCCAATACCGGAAACGTATGACAAAAGCTCAGTTGAAGCCGAGTTTAAGTTGGCGCCTACAAAATTAACGGCGGATTCAACTGTGCCGTCCAACTGCTTTTTAAGTTCAATCTGGTTTACATCGTGCTGGTACTGGCCCACTCCGATGGATTTCGGGTCTATTTTTACGAGTTCCGCAAGCGGATCCTGCAGCCTTCTGGCTATGCTTATCGCACCCCTTACCGTAACGTCAAGATCAGGAAATTCCGCGGAAGCAAGCGGCGAAGCGGAATAAACAGACGCTCCGGCTTCGCTTACAATCACAACTTTAGGGGTTACTTTAAAAGTATGTTTTTTCAATACAGAATTAACAAAAGTATTGGTTTCTTTGGAAGCTGTGCCATTGCCGATCGCGATAAGGTCAACATAATATTCTTCTATAAGGTCAACAAGAGTATCTTCGGCTTCTTTTACCCTTGAAGCCGGCTCATGCGGAAATATCGCGTGATACTCTTTAAAATTGCCGTTTTCATCTATAACGACAACTTTACAGCCTGTCCTGAAGCCTGGGTCAACACCCATAATAACTTTATGTCCGGCGGGAGGCGCCAGAAGAAGGTTTTTTGCGTTTTTCGCAAAAACGTTAATAGCGTCTTTATCCGCTTCATCCATCTTGGCGATAAAAATTTCTACCTGTAAAGAAGGGTACAAGTGCCTTTCATAAGCCGTTGTAACGGCGTTAAAAAGTTCCGGATAGAACAAAGACCTGTTGTTTTTGGCGACCCTGGCAAGTATCAAATCTATCGCTTTATCATCCTCCAGCACTATTTTCCATGATAAAACTTTTTCTTTTGTGCCGCGCCTTATGGCAAGAAGCCTGTGTCCGGGAACGGCTTTTATGGGCTCATTGTAATCATAGTACATATCGTACTTGGTTTTTATGTTTTCGGCGGCTTTAGTAACTTTTGAGCGTATGCTGCCGTTAACTGTCATAAAATTTCTGAGCAGGCCCCTTATTACCGCGTCATCGGAAAGCTGTTCCGCTATTATATCTATCGCTCCGGTAACGGCTTTTTCAATCGTATCTATGTTTTTTTCGGGATTAAGATACGGTTTTATGATTTCTTCCCTGTTTTCCTTCATAGTGCGCTTTTGTTCCATAATTTCTATGGCAAGCGGCTCAAGGCCGGCGGCCTTTGCCACAGTTGCTTTGGTCTGGCGTTTCGGCTTATAAGGGAGGTATATGTCTTCCAGCTTTGTTTTCTCTTTGCAATCTTCTATCTGCTTTTTAAGCTCCGGAGTGAGTTTTTTCTGCTCTTCTATGCTTTTGAAGATGGTTTCTTTTCTTGTTTCAAGCTCAATATAGTATTGAAGCTTGTCGTTTATGTCTCTTATGTTTATTTCGTCAAAATTGCCTGTTTTTTCCTTTCTGTAACGCGATATGAAAGGGACGGTATCCCCGTCGCTTAACATTGCGACCGTATTTCTTATGCCGGATTCAGCTAGTCCTAAATCAGCCGTTATCCAATCGATTATTCTTTTTTCTGCGCTCATCGTAACCTCTGCCGTATAGTGTTTGCCGGAAATAAAAAACGGAGTTAACCTTGAAAAAGCATTTAATACTATTAAAAGGTTAACTCCGTATAATTAACTTACTTGTTTTTGCCTACAATCTTAAAAACCTTCGTTGAGCAGTCAGGGCATACGCCGGAAATGGCTTTCATGCCGTTTTTCATAACTACATCCTGGGGATTCTTAACTTCAACCTGCTTTTTACATTTCATGCATCTTGCTTCTGCCATAATAACGTCCTCCTTGGGTATAAGCTAAAGACCGATGGAAATATTTATACTCTATTTTATTTGATTTGTAAAGGGCGGATAACGCTTTCTTAATCCAAAAAAGCCCTTATTTTAAGCCACTCTTTAAGTTTTTTATCATATTTTACGGTATTTGCCGGGCTCGTGGAAGGCAGCACAAATATATCTATGCTTATATTGCCTGCTATGCCTTTTATGAATACTTTATGAGCAAACTGCCCGTTAAAAAAGACTGCCTTAACCGCAGCATTATCTTTTAAGAACTTGCCTATATTATTGTATTTAATATCTTTTATCGCGGTATCGCTGCTTCCCTGCCTTTGGCAGCTTGCGATAGTGTCCCAAAGGGCGATATCGCGGCTTTTTATCAGCTTTTGCCTTTCTTTATAGTCAGCGCTGAAAGGGATATTAAACATGTCAAACATGATTTTCCAAAAAGAGTTGTGCGTATAACCGTAATACTGCTGTTTTTCAAGGGAAGCCTGCCCTGGCATAGTGCCGAGTATCAGTATTTTAGGGGATTTTCCTTTCAAAGGGGCAAAACACTTAACGGAAGGGTCTTTCAGCTTATTTTTATTGCTCTGCATCTTTCATTCCTTCTTGCCACAAAAAGGTTTATGCCGCTCATTTCCCTTGCGGACAACTCTGCTTTCGCGGCTTTTAAAGCTATTTCCGGCTTATTGTGATGCCTGCTCAAATGCGCCAGAAAAACGTACTTTAAGCTGTCTTTGGCTGTTGAAAGCTCTTTTATGTCCGCGACCGCTTTCGCGCAGTCTTCATTCGCGAGGTGGCCCCATTCGCTTAAAACCCACTTTTTATTTTCATAAGGCCGGAAGCTGGAATCCAGCATAATTTTATCGTAGTTAGATTCAATAACCAAAATATTGCTGTCGGCAAGTGCGCCTGCCATATTTTTGCACACCTTTCCCGTATCAGTAACATAACCTATTTTATACTTTCTGCCTTGTACGGGCGCGGAAAACGTAAAACCGAGCGTGCGCGATATTTTGCCGTCCTTATGGTGAACGTCAAACGGGTTTATTGTTATGTTTTTTATTTTAAAAGCATCATCATATGGCACGCAGTCGCAGGAATCGGCCTTGCTGCCGTACTTTTCATAAACATCATCCAAAATATCATCGTGAAAATACACTGGAATATTATTTTTACAAAGGAAAGTAAGCCCGGAAGAGCTTATGTGGTCTATATGGGCGTGCGTAATGACTGCCGCGGTCAGGTTTTGCGGATCTATGCCCAGATTTAAAAGGTTTTCGGTAATATATCTTGCGCTGCAGCCGCAGTCTATTAAAACGGCGGCTTTATCGGTCCAGATAACCGAACAGTTTCCGCTTGAGCCGCTTGCGAGAATACAGAAGTTTAACATAGACAGTTCCAATTAATAAGGAATAAGTAAAAAATAATAAATTTTTACTGTTTCAATTTTTTTATTACAGAGGTTAATATTTTCAACAATTCAATACAATCTGCATCTATGCTCATAAATTCTTTTTCATTAATGAGGTCTGTGTCATAAAGCAATTCTAACCAGTAATGGGTTTCTGCACACTCCTTAAGAGCTATTTGAGTCTTCGGAATAAACTCTTTCCTGCTAATCAAAAACTCTGATTCTGCAATATTGGCCCCTATGCTTGTGCCGGAACGCAAAAGCTGCTTTGATAAAACAAACTCATTTTTATCACAGAGATATTGATAAAGTTTGACTGAGTTTTGATACTTTTACAGAAGCCAGCATCTCTCCAAATTTGTTACTTTTTACTTATTACTTATTAATTATTAACTATCTTTTCTATTGTTTTAACCGCTAAATCAACCGCGGAATCTATATCTTTTATGTTAAACACGGAAGAAGGGGCGTGTATATATCTTGTCGGTATGCTTAAAATACCCGTTAAAACACCTTCCCTGTTTGTGTAAATTATCGCGCCGTCCGTCATTCCGCCGTCAATAATATCTATCTGATGCGGAATTTTATTTTCTTTTGCCGCTTCCATCATGATCCTTCTGATTTTTTGCGGAACGATAGTCCCCCTGCCGGAAGCTTCTATCATAGTTATCGCTACGCCTTTGCCAAGCTTTAAATTTGACGTTTTTTCTTCAATTCCCGGCATGTCTCCGGCAACCGTAGTGTCTATAATAAGGGCAAAATCAGGGTTAACTTTAAAAGAGGCAGTTTTTCCGCCTTTTAAACCAACTTCTTCCTGGGCCGTTGCGCAGGCGTAAATTTCAGCGTCAATATTTTTTGGGAGTTTCTCCATCACTTTTGCCATAGCGTAACAACTGATTCTGTTATCCGCCGCTTTGCCGTAGTAAAAATCACCGCTTAAAACCCCGGCGTTCGGCTCAAATATTATCTGGTCGCCGATATCTATAACTTTCAGCGCCTCTTCTCTTGAAGCAAGCCCGATATCTATAAACATATTTTCAAATTTTATCGGCACTTTTCTTTCTTCATCGTTCATAAGGTGCGGCGGTTTTGTGCCTATGATGCCTGTTATCTGCTCGCCTTTTTTATTTATGATTCTTACTGTTTTTCCGGGAAGGATATTATCGTTTATTCCGCCGATTTTTATAAAGTAAATAAAGCCTTTTTCGTTTACGTACTTAACTACCATGCCGATTTCGTCCATATGCGCGGCTATCATTATCTTTTTTTTGCCTTTGCCGCGTTTGCCGATAACGTTGCCGAAGTTGTCGGTTTCAACGCTGTCGCAGCTTTTGGAAAGGGTGTCCGTCATAATTTTAGCGGCATTTTCCTCATATCCGGAAATCCCGTCAGACATCAGCAAATCTTTAAGAAGTTTATCCATTTGTTTTCTCCCGGGGCAAAGCCCTTCAGCTTATTTTTATATTTTTTATTGCTTTAATCCTGTCAAGCACCGGAGGGTGCGAATACTCCAAACCCACCTTAAACGGATGCGGATGGAGGTTAGAGAGGTTGTCAACGGAAAGTTTTTTAAGCGCGTCCGCCATCGCGTCGGGTTTTTTATAAGTGGTAACAGCGTAATAATCGGCTTCATACTCGTGTTTTCTTGAAAAATAACTTGAAATAACTCCTATCACAAGCGAAACCGGCATATACAAAAAACCGAAAAATATTATGCCCGCGTATACCGACTGGTACTGCATTTTAAAAGCTTCAAAAAGCCACGGCGACTTTATAAAAAGCGAAAGCAGAAAGAACATAAAACCCGTCATTACAAAGGAAAACACCATCTGCCTTAATATATGCCCCAGCTTAAAATGCCCCATTTCGTGCGCCAAAACGCTTGTAAGTTCGTCAACTGTATGTTTTTCTATAAGAGTGTCAAACAAAACTATCCTGCGGAATTTCCCGAAGCCCGTAAAGAAAGCGTTTGATTTTGTGGAACGTTTTGAGTTGTCCATCTTAAACAGGCCTTTCATTTTAAAATTTTCCTGTTTTGCGTAGTTTTCAACGGACGTTTTAAGTTCGCCGTCTTCAAGAGGAGTAAATTTATTAAAAAGCGGCATTATTGTTACCGGATAAACAAATGTTATAAAAAGCTCAAAAATGACAACAGCCGCAAAAGCGTAAAGCCACGCAAACGCGCCAAAGCTTGAGAAAAACCATATTACCGCCGCAAATATCGCCGCGCCTATTATCGCGCCTATTATCAGGCTTTTTAGCAAGTCGGATATAAATGTTTTTACGGTAGTCCTGTTAAAGCCGAATTTTTCTTCTATTACGAATATGCTGTAAGCGGCAAACGGTATTTTAAAGATCTCTAAAAGGAGCAGCAAAACACCCGCAAAAATAAGCCCCGTAACCACTTGCCCGAAGCCAAAGGAACGCGCTATATTATCAACAAGGTTAAACCCGCCTGCGGCGATAAATATTACCTGGATTACAAGAAAGAAAGAAGCCGAAAAAATTGAAAAATTTGTCCTTGTTTTAAGGTAAGACTGGGCTTTTGCGTACTTTTCTTTGTCATAATAGCCCTCAAATTCGGAAGGAATGTCATTTGAAAGGTTTTTAACGTTTAAGATGTCCGCTATAGTTTCAACCAAATACACGGCAACTAAAAAACCGATAATTAAAAACATGTAAATATTCATAATCCGCCCCTTAAAATAATTATATATCGGTGATATTATACAAAAAAAAGCGGAGGCTTAAACCTTAAGCCCCAGCTTTGGATTTTTATATTTTTTAGAACCAAAAATAAGTTAAAGACAGCCTGTGCGTATTTCCTAAATCCCCGAAAGGAACAAAAGCGTAGTTGATTAAAAATGTCTTATATCCGAAGCCGAAACCAGCCGTTAAGCCCGTTATGCCGTCAGTATCTGAAACCGTGTTATACCCCGCCCTGAAATACGCCGCCATGGCATCGCCAAGATGAAGCGCATACTCCGCGCCTAGCGCCGCGTACATATCGCGATTTTTAACAAATCCCAAATCAGCGGCGGCTAAAAGATAATCGGTAATATAAAAGCCCGCGCCAAACCTGTAAGTCGCGGGCAAATCTTCCGTAACTTTGTCATATTTTATGCCGCTTCCGATATTGGCGGCGGCAACACCCCAGTATAAATTATCGTTAAACAGGTTCGGGAAAGATAAGCCGAAATCTAAAGCAAACGTTTCGGCGGAACTTGTAACCTCAGACTGGATAAATTTTCCGGATAAGCCTATGCCAAACCCCTTAATATTTACGCCGTAACCTATGGCAACAGCCAAATCCGCGGGATTCATACTGCCGGTAGAAGCGCTGTCTTTGTCAAAACCGTCAAGATTTCCGTAAGAAAAATACTGTACCGATAAACCTAGCCCCTGGCTTTTTGTAACTTTATACATTACCGAAGCATAATCATAAAACGTATCTTCCAAATACACAGAATGCATTAAATCTATATGATGCGCGGTAATTTTGCCTAAAAGCCCGGGATTCCAGAACATAACTGTGGAATCGTCGGCTATCGCCGTTCCCGCGCCGCCCATGCCGATATATCTCGCGCCTGCCTGCATCTCCAGGAAAGGCACGCCGGTAGTGCCCTTTGAAGCGGCGTAAGATAAAGCCGCAAAAGGCATTAACACTGCAAGCGATAGTAGAATAATCCGTATCTTTTTCATTTACCTTTCCACCGCTATCTTTATTTTTTTCTTGCTTCCGCCATCCTGTATCAAAGCTATATAAACGCCCGTGGCGACATTGTCGCCGCTGTCATTTCTCGCGTCCCACACGGCTTTACCGTCAGTTCCCGCGGTAATACTGCGTACAAGCTGGCCTAAAATCGTATATATTTTTATCGTTGAACCGCTTGAAAGCCCCGTAAAATTCATCTTGTCATAGCCGCTGCCTTTGGACGGCTTTATCGGGTTTGGATAATACTTAAACCCTTCAGTTGTAACAGGCGGGTCAGGAGGCTCATAAGGCTGCACAATGCCTAAAATGGCAAAAGTTGAAAGATGGTCTGTGTTTGCGCAGATAAGCTTATTTTGTTTGTCGAGCCATGATTCAATTCTTATCCACTTTTGGGTTATTTCATCAAAACGCGCAATTGTAAGGTGTTCTTCTTGTATAGTGTTTATATCAGAAGATGTATAAGGTATTTTTATAGTTATGGCTTTTGACGGCTGAATGCCTTCCGAGTCAATGGTCAGCCCTATGTTTGTGGGCGTAAAACCTTCATCTTCTCCGGGAATTACAAGGCCCGTTTCCTGATAAACTGAAATATTTAAAGGCTCCGAAAAAGTATTTGCGGGGATAAATACGGATGCGTCATTTTCCGATCCGTTTGCCGCTCGTATTTTTGACGTTATCTCGTTATCCTGGTCGATATCTGTAAAGTTTGCATTATTATTGGAGTTAATGGAAAACAAGGCTTCATTAACATATTCCTGTTCATTAGCGCCCGAAATAACGTAAATCTGCCATTTGCCGGCATCATTATCCGTAACTGTAAAAAACATATTGGCTGTTGTTCTTGTCATATAGTAAACAGTGGGTATGATAACCTGCGTACTGTTTCTTTTTTTAAGTTTAAAAGCAGTATATCCTGATATAAAATTGGCGCCGTTAACCGTCATAACAACCGTATTCGGCACTGGAGTTTCAGCAGGAGAAAAAGAAGTGATTGCGGGAGCCGGATAAGCGGTTACCGCGCTTATCCGCGTTACGGAATCGCCTTCGGAACTGGTCAACACAAGATTAAAAACCGTATCGTCAGCTAATTCTTCAGGAATATTAAATGTACATTTGGCTGAATTAGGCGAGCTGACAATAATGCTTGACGATTGTATTTCCAATCCTGTCCTTGTAAGTTTTGCCGTCATGATATCTGCAAACTGGGTGCCTGTTAATTCCAAAGTCACAGGAGAACCCTTAATCGCGGCATTTTTATTTACCGCGGTAACCGATATATTTTCAAGAACGGTAAACGCGGCTTCTTTTTTTATTGAACCGCCGTAACCGGTACTGCTTGTAAGAACGATATCCCATCCGCCCGTAGCAGCTCCTGTGGGTATGTTAAAAATCGCGTCAATTTGCCCTGCCGAAATAAAAGTAACTGATGACGCATTGATAACCGAAAAATCTTTTGTAAGTTTCACTGACGAATTTTCGACAAGATGAGAACCGAAAACCGAAACCGCAACAGTTCTTCCGAATTTAGATGAAACAGGCGTCATGGAAGTTACCGAGTGTTGCGTACCGTCTCCTACAATAAAACTCATTGTGGTGCCTGCCGCCGATATTTGCGATATATTTTTTGAAGGATACCCGCTGTAGCTTTTACTGTTCGGATTTGAGGTATCGGTAAATTCTGTTTTATTTCCGGCGCGGAAATAGTGATTGTCAGTTCCCCTGTTATAATTTCGCGCCAAAGCATTTGAACCGTCCGCTTCCTCCAGATCGACTTTATAATGGAGGTAATTATTATTATTGGATATATTGTCATCAATATGCCAAATCAGTATTCCTCTTTGCGTACCCGGCAAATATGTGTCGTTCCCTGAACCTTTTCGATTTTCAATCAAAAAATATTCACTCTGATTGAAAGAGTCTCCCTTGAATTTATAAAATGCCGTGTCATTAACAGACGCGGCACCTATCGTAAAGCTTCCGTTTGAGGTTATTTCCGTAGCAGTCGCAAAACCTGATTTAATTTTACACCAAGCGCTTAATAATGAAGGAGAAGCGCCGTTATTATTCCAGCTTCCTCCGCCCATTAAACAAAAATCACCTACGCCTTCGCTTGCGCCGGTTGTATCATACAAATCCGGCAGACCGAGCATGGCGTGGCCTAATTCGTGGCATGATACGCCGATTCTTGTAATCTGCGCCAAAGACTCATTGCTTCCTCTCAATTCCGGAATAGTATTATAAACCGTAATCCTTTTTCCGTCCCATGTGTTAAAATTCGGAAAAACCGAGCTTTTATGAGACCACATGGTTTGCGGAGCGCCCGCTTCAAGTCCTCCGCCGGAGTGAAGAATTGTTATAAAATCAATAGTGCCGTCACCGTCGTCATCAAACTGTTCAAATGAAAAACCGGTCTGGTTTAATTTACTCAATGCTTCTGTTACCATTTCCCTGGCATTATCATACCTGCTTCCGGCATAGTAATAACACGTTTTATCAAGCGTTATTACATCGGTCACAACACTCTCGACATTAAGTTTGCCATAAGACGTTTCGCTATAAAAATCCCTGACTGAGCCCTGCGCTCCGGAGTCATAGTATCCGGCTTGGTTAAAAAATTTTTCAAAAGTTTGTTTGACATTAGGCACGCGGAAATCTTTATCCGAAAATGCCACAAGTATTACGAGATGTTTATAAGTTCTTGCGGCAGGGGCAGCCTGAATTGAAGAATTTTTTGCCAATGCCTGTGAAGGCTGCGCCGACATAATGCCGGCAATTTTACCGGCAGCCTTTTGCATAGATTCTTTCGGCTGCATTAATGTTTTTTGTTTTTCAATTTCTTGTTTAAAGTTCCTGTTTTTGATATGTTTTGAAAGTCCTCGGGAACCCGGGTATGTTTTTCCTACTTTGTAAGATGTTTTTCGGAGATTGCCGTCTGTTGCTTGCTCCGCGTAGTACCATTCTTTTGTTTCATTATCCCTCAAAACAGTATAACCTTCTTTATCTTCCGTCCAGCCGTAAAACTCGTCCCCTTTCATCTGCAGTGTTATTTTCGTACCGTCGGGCTGTTCTGCTTCAAACGGCTCCGGGCTTGCGGGTACCGCATATCCCCTGCCTGTTAAAAATAAAAAAAGTAAAGCAATGAGAAAAAGTATATTCTTGATGTTTTTCATATTATCTTGTTAAAAAGCTTTGTCCTTTCAATGTATTTTAATGGTAGCTTTCAATACACATACTGTCTGGTTTATATTTAATATTTTAAATCAAATATTAAGAAACCACAATGTATATTATTAAAACAAAAGAAACAGCTTTGTTTTTTAAGTTTTAAATCTTAAAAATAAAAGCTGCTTCTTTTTCAAAAATCTTATACTATTAATGCCTATTATTCGACAAATATCTCTACTCTTCTGTTTTTCGCCCTGCCTTCCGCCGTCTTATTTGTCGCCGCAGGCATCGATGAACCAAATCCTATATAACTCATCTTTTCAGCCGGTATTCCCGCGCTTACAAATTCGTCATATACTGTTTTCGCCCTCTGCGTTGACAGCTTCTTGTTCACTGCATCGCTTCCCGTTGAATCCGTATGCCCTTCCACGGTTACTTTTTTGTATGAGAACTGCTTTATTTCTTCAGCCTGCGTTGCTATATTCTCTTTCGCCTGCGGCGTCAGTTTCGCGCTCCCCCTCCGCTTCCTCCTCCAGAAGCATTCAAACTAAATACCATATTATTTGTTGCCCTAAAACTCATCGTTGAAAAATCCGCATATATCGCTCCGCCTAAACCGTTTCCTACGCTGTTTGAACTGAATACTATACT
>JAVBLP010000018.1:0-9727 GCA_031553505.1 Endomicrobiaceae bacterium | reverse complement strand
ATGCCGAGTTTGTTTGAAGGATTTTCCAAAAATATCCTTCGCCAAGCGGGATATCTCCGTTATCATAGGTAAAATCTTTATTGCTTCTTACATTATTTCCCGTATCCAAAGCATTTACAACGGCAGAAACAATGTCTTTGTTTTCTTCCGGATAAAGAAGTAAAGCTTTCATAAGGACTGCCATATCATATGTAACAATACCTTTATCCGCGATTGCTTTCTGGTAAGAATCTTGAATATGGTCCGTAGAACCTATAAAGCTTCTCGGCAAAGGATTGCCCTGTAAAAATTCTTCAGAGACTTTCCTTATATACGCGTTTGCTTCCGCGCTGCCCTGTTCTCCCCCGTATATTTCAACGGAAGAGGTTCCTTCGCTGACAGCCGAAGAAGAAGCAATATCTTCTTCATTTTTATTGCAGCTTACCATCATAAGAACCGTTATAAACGCCATCAACATTGAAGTAACACGCTGTATTATCTTTGACGGGTTAAACCTTTTAGAAGGAAGCGGCGCATTATAAGTCGCTTTGCTGATGAGTTCTTTAAATTCTGGAGTCTCAGCTAAAACCTCCAAAATGGGATTTTTGAGGCTTTTTATCCTGATTTCTTCTTTTGCCTTTCCCGCAATCATTTTTTGCACAAAATCAGGCAGCATTGCGATTGTATTTAAAACAGCGGGCTCTTTGCTGTTCTTTATTGCTTCCTGTACGTTTTTATTGGAAGCAATGTCCCATATTAAACCGTTGCCCGCGATATAACCTCTTTCTGCTCCGGCTTTCGCCAATCCTTCTATAATCGCTGTAATAAGATTTCCGCTGCTTAAGGGCATTTCCCTTAAGCCGTAAAAAGCGCCCAGTATCTGAAATTTAATCTCTTCGCTAAAACTTCCGGAATATTTTTCAAAAGGCTGAATATTTTCGCTTTCCTGAAAAGAAAACGCCTGCTTTTGCTCATTCCATATAAGATTTACGGTTTCGCCGCTAAAAGTTACCGCCGCGGTATTTGTTTTAGGGTTAAAATCCACTTTTGCGTTTACCGAACCGAGCGGCAAAGCAATGGTCTGTTTTGCAAATGCCTGCGCCTGGCTTCTCACAAGCTCTTTATACACCGCGTCCGAATTGCCAAGGCTGGCGACATTGGGAGTTATAGTTATATAAGATATTTTTTTGTTCTGGAGCAAATCTTTAAGCCCTTCCGAGTGGAAGCCTCCGGCAACCACTACGATAAGGTCTGACTTTTGCAGCGCTTCTTTTATGTTTTTTTGCGGCATGGATAAAACATCGGCCCCTTTCGCGTCTGTATTATTTGCAGTAAGAGGAAGCTTTTCATAAAAAATATTGTCTCTTTGGAAGTTTACTCCGTAAAACTTATTTATTTCGGCAAAATCATTTTTCATAGCCGCCAAAGCGCTGTCAAAAGTATAGCTGTACCATGTATTAACAAATGTATCCATCTTATCGGCAAAATACTTATAATCGTCAGCAGTTATCGCGGTGGAAAGGTAATCTTTAAAATAGCCGTAAAAATCCGACAAGAAAGCCACTTCAAGCTCGTTTATATTATCTGAAAGGCTTATTCTGATTTTTTCAGCGACGCGTTTTTCTTCCGTGATCAGCGCGAGAACGTCAAGCGCCCTTTCTTTGGATATATAGTTAAAACAAGCCTTTAAATCGTTGAGATTCTCGCCAAGAACTATATCGTATTCTTTCATAATGTGCATAGAATAATCATAAAGATCGTTCAGATTTGAAAAGCCGTTTGTTTTTTCGCTCATATCCCTGTAAACGGCAAAAGGCACTTTTTCTTTAATCTCTTCGGCAAAAATGCCAACCTGTTCGGATATTTTTTTATTTTTCAATTTTCCGGCAAGATAATTTAATTCAATAAATCTGACGACATTCGGATAATCGCTTAAATTTATGTAATACACCGAATCGTACTGCGAAACGCCTTTGTTTGCAGCTTTGATTGTTTTTAAAAGATATCCGTAAAATTCAACAGGGGTAAGCTTGCCTGCTTTATAATCTTTAAGGTTTTTATCAAAACTTCTGTTTTTGCCGTTAAAGTACTTAAACTGCATAAGCTTTAGCTCATTATCCATCAATTTTATCTGGTTTTGAAAGTAATCCTGCTTTTCTAAAATATTGCCGAGCCTTGCCAAATTTTGCCTGTGAACGTCTTTATCTTCGGCGCCTTTAATGATATTCGGCCTGTTTTTAAGCGCGGAGTAATATTCGCTGCCGGTAAGCCTGCCGCTTTCAAGCAAGGAATTTAAAATGCCGTTTTTTATATTTTCGTCTTTTACGGAGCAAATCCAGTCCATGTTTACATCAGCATACGCGCCTTCCGCGTAAATATTATTAAAACCGTATTTTTCATCCAAATTGGAAAGAATGGCGCAAATGCTTTTCTGCGCGTCCGGGTTGCAGTGCAAATCCTGTATATTCACTACTATCTGTTTTCCGGAAAAAAACACGCCGTCCGTAATCCTTCCGCTAGCCCACGAAATCGCCGGTTCTTCAATTTTCTCCGATTTTACGTTTTTATTTTCCGCTGCTGATGCTGCGACGGCAGCATAAGCCATATTGTTAGAGAAAACGGAAAACATAAAAAACGACATTGTTACAACCGCGCAAATCTTTTTCATAAAACTCTCCTCAAAATAAAGCCATGCACCCCTGGGAGGATGCATGGCTTATTCAACTTTCTATTTGTATTTTATTTAATCTGCCGTAATCATACGCATATAATAATGATATATACGCCAATAAAAACATTAAAACGAACAGCGCGAAACTGTTGAAATTTACGATAAAACTGCTTTCCAGATATGCTTTGGAAGGCATTACAGCTGCTGCGCCAAGCCCGGAAAAGGTTTGCTCTAATTTTTCTGATATATTGCCGGCCGCGGAAGCGAAGATAAAAACATCAGGCTTTGTTGCGTTTCTTTCATCGTTTTTATTGTGTGCCTCTTTATTTTGCTGCGCTCCGGCATCTTTTTTAGTTGCAAAGATGCTTTCAAGTATATTATTTACCGCATTTACCGGCGAATGTACGGATGCTATAACATTAAATGTGTAAGGCAGTATATTTTGGGCGCATTTTATGCCGCTTGCGGAAAAAGCCGCTGAAAATAAACAAAAAATGTTAAGAATTAAACTTAACATAACCGCGCAAGCGATAATTTTTGCATTTATTATTTTAATCATATAATGAAATTTTAACTATTACTAAATTTAAAAACAATGATTATGCTGATTTTTTACATTATTTTTACATTTAAAAAATAGAAAAATGATTGGTTTTTGAATGATTTATTCGTTTGCTTTCGGTTTGATATACTGCTTAAGGAAGTTTGCTGTTTTATCTTGTTTTTTAAGCCTTTCAAATATAAGCACCCAGGCGCAGTCTTTTGTCTGGTCCGTTTCACATTTACCGTTTACAAAACCGCCGCAAGGGCCGTTAACAAGGCCTTTCGGGCATCTTGTCCTTGGGCATATGCCCTGTGTTTCGATTAAAATGCATTCGCCGCATATGCCGCAAAACTTTTTATATACGCCGATTCTCTCGGTTGAACCTACATACTGCGATTCAAGCGCCGGCACTATGACTTTCTCGAAAATCTGCCCTATAGACTGGTTTCCCGCGCCGCACGCTAAAACAAGCACGGTGTCAGCTTTTACAAAAGCGTCGTTTTTCAGTAAATCTTTTTTCGCGATTCTCATATCGCAGGCGGAATCCAGAATAATGCTGCCGGAAACTCTTTTTCCGTTTTTTTCAAGCAGCTCTTTAACGCGCCCCGCGGCTTTATCATCCCCTGTCCCGCATTTTGTGGCGCAGCTGCCGCAGCCTACGATAAAAATACCCGAGGCGGTTTGAACGCTTTTTAATATTTCTTCATCATTTTTTTGTTTTGTTATTATCATTTTATTTTTAATCCGGAAACAGCTTTTTCAATGCCCGCTTTATTAACTTCCGTAAAAAATGAAACTGCTGTTTTTTTAATTTCTTCGATTTTATTTTTCTCTTCCGGTTGAAACCTTGAAAGCACAAAATCCGGCATTTTCATAAATTCCGGCAAAGGGCCTATGCCTAGTTTAAGGCGCGCGAAAACATCCGTATGCAAATGCTCTATTATGGAACTTATCCCGTTATGCCCGCCGGCAGAACCGGAAAGCCTTGCCCTGTACTGCCCGAGCGGAATTGAAAAATCGTCATAAAATACGCATATTTCTTCCGGCTTAATTTTATAATACTTCATAAAAGCCGATAAAGGCTGCCCTGAAAGATTCATATACGTCATCGGCTTTAAAAGAAACACTTTGCCTGACGGCGAGTCATAAAAAGAAATATCCGCCACATCGTTCCAGTTTTTAAACTCAAGACGCTCTGCACTCGCTATCGCGTCTAAAGCCATAAAACCGAAGTTGTGGCGGGTATTTTCATATTTAGTGCCGGGATTTCCCAAACCGGCAAAAAGTTTAACAGTAGCCATTCGCTGCCTGTCTCTATTTTATTTTTTTGCTGCCGGCGCTGCCCCTTCTTCGCCTTCCTTATCTTTCTTGCCTTTGGATATAACTTCAGGTTGCGCGGGTTCCGTGCCTGCCGCTGCCGCGTCCGCAGGTTTTTCTTCTTCAGCCGTTATCGTAACTATGTGCACTATAAGGGTTGAGGGTTCCTGCGTGTATTCAACGCCGTCTATTTTAGGAAGATCGGCGATTGTTATTCCCTGCCCTATGCCGAGCGCGCTTACGTCAACGTTAATTTTCTGCGGTATGCTTGTAGGCAAGCAGCTTACTTCAACTTCTCTTACGATAAATTCCATAAGGCCGCCGTAGTTTTTAACGCCATCGGCAACGCCTTCAATGTGGATAGGAACCTTAACTTCGATTTTATCTTTAAGCGAAATAGCCTGAAAATCTATGTGCATAGGAGCCTGCGTCAAAATATCCCTCTGCAAAGATTTTACGATTGCGGCTTGTTTTCCGTTTTTAAAGTTCAAATTAATAACCACGTTCGCGCCGTTTGCTTCTATTATTGACATAAAAGCCTTTGAATCAACGGTTATAGATTCCGGCTTAATATCTTTTCCGTAAAACACCGCCGGGACTTTCCCTTCTTTTCTTGACTTTGAAAGAGCGCTTTTGCTGCCGATCTCTCTGTTCTGAACTTCTAAAATCACTTCCTTCATTTAAATCTCCTTGCGATAAGGTAATAGATAAACCTGAAATTTCTTTAACGGTTTTCTAAAACTTCTCTTTTTATGGCTATATTACATAAAAACTTTCGTTTTATGTTTAATTCTGCATCTTACTTATAAAAATAACGCCGAAATTGACTCGTCGTTCGATATTCTCATTATGGCTTCGGCTAAAATTGACGCGATGCTTAAAACTACTATTTTTTCAGTCGGCCCGTTTTGCGAAAGGGGTATAGAATCCGTTATTACAAGTTCCTCAATGCAGGAATCCTGTATCTTTTGTTTCGCGCTGCCCGAAAGCACTCCGTGTGAAGCCGTCGCAAAAACCCTCGCGGCCCCTTTTGCTTTAATGGCTTCGGCGACTTTTGTCAAAGTGCCGGCGGTATCCACCAAATCGTCAAGAATTACACAGGTTTTATCTTTAACTTCACCGATAATATTCATAATAGCCGCTTCGTTGGGCCGAGGCCTTCTTTTATCAACTATGGCAAGGTCCGCGTTAAAGTGTTTCGCGAAAGATCTTGCTCTTTCCACTCCGCCCGCGTCAGGCGAAACCACTACTACGTCATTTAATTTTTTTTCCTGGAAATAATTCAATATTACTGGCGTGCCGTAGAGGTGGTCGACCGGAATATCAAAAAAACCCTGTATCTGCCCCGCGTGCAAGTCCATCGTAAGAACTCTTGTGATGCCGGAAGTGGCAAGAAGGTTAGCGACAAGCCTTGCCGTAATAGGCACCCTGGGCTCGGCTTTTCTGTCCTGCCTGCCGTAACCGTAATAAGGCATGACGGCGGTTATTCTTTTTGCGGAAGCTCTTTTAAGGGCATCGGCTATAATCAAAAGCTCCATTAAATTTTCATTTACGGGCGAACTTGTAGGCTGTATTATGTAGCAGTCCGCGCCTCTGACATTATCGACAATTTTAACCTGTATTTCACCGTCGCTGAAACGCCCCACTTTCGCTTCGCTGAGCTCAACGCCCAATTTCTGCACTATCTGTTTTGCAAGTTCGACGTTTGCGTTGCCTGAAATAATTTTAAGCTTCATGGATGCCTCTTTTATTTTCCCGCTTTTTTATATTTTAATTTTAGTTCCTGCCTTGCTCTTGCTATCGCAAGCGTACCGGAAGGAATATCATGAGTTATCGTTGAGCCCGCCGCTATTAACGCGCCTTTGCCGATTTTTACGGGCGCGACAAAATTTACGTTCGAGCCCACAAAAGTTTTCGCGCCTATAACGGTTTGATGCTTTTTTGCGCCGTCATAATTACAGGTAATAGTTCCCGCGCCTATATTTACGCCTTCCCCGACAGACGCGTCGCCGATGTAGGAAAGATGGTTCACTTTTGAATTTTTTTCAATAACGGCTTTTTTCGTTTCGCTGAAATTGCCGACTTTAACATTGTCTTTTAAAACCGTTCCGGGCCTTATATGCGCAAACGGCCCGATTTTTACGTTTTTATCGATAGCGGCTCCGGTAATATATGAATATTTAATTTCGCTGCCGTCGCCGATTTTAGAATCTTTTATAAAAGTGGAGCCCTGTATAACGCAGCCCGCGCCGATCTGAACATTCGTGCCGATAAAAGCGCCCGGATAAATTACCGTGTCTTGTCCGATTTTCGCGTCTTTTGAAATATAAACATTCATCGGGTCGACAACTGAAACGCCGTTTTTAAGAAGTTCGTCTATTTTCTGTTCCTGCAGCATACTTTCCGCCTGGGCAAGTTCGCTGCGGCTGTTTATGCCCTGCACTTCGTATTCATCTTTGACAAAAGTTACAGTAGCTTTCTTTCCTGCTTTTTTAAGAAGCGCTACAGTATCCGTAACGTAGTATTCTTTTTTAGCGTTATTGGGTTTTACTTTTGAAAGTATATCCCAAATGCCGCTGTCAAAGCAATATATGCCGCCGTTAATTTCATTAATATGCCTTTGCTGCTCGTTTGCGTCTTTTTCTTCTACTATATTTTCAAGTTCGGAACCTTTCCTGATTATTCTGCCGTACCCGTAAGGGTTTTCAGTCACGGCGCCAAGAACGGTAACCGAAGATTTATTTTTTTTGTTATTTTTTAAAAGAGACGAAAGTGTCGAACTTTTTATAAGAGGAACGTCTCCGCTTAAAACGAGAATATCGCCTTTATATTTGCCGAGCACTTTCTTTGCCTGCATCAGCGCGTGCGCCGATCCGAGCTGTTCTTTTTGATACACGATTTTTACGTTAAGGCCGGCAAGTTTCTTTTCAACTTCTTCCGCTTTGTGCCCTAAAACGACAACAACGTTATCCGGTTTAAGAACGGATAACGCGTCTACAACCCAGTTAATTAAAGGTTTGCCGGAAAGCTTATGCGCGACTTTAGGCAAGGACGATTTCATCCTTGTACCCGCGCCTGCCGCCAGAATCACTGCTGAAAAACTTTTCATAGATGTATTTCCAAATTCTCCGGGACTAGGATTCGAACCTAGACAAAGGGATCCAAAATCCCTTGTGCTACCATTACACAATCCCGGAATGAGTATTAGTGTTAGGCCCGCCTGCGTGTGCTACTCGGCTTGTAATGCTGACTGATGCGGTGCTTCCTTAAGTTTCTCGTTGTAGGCATTAAGAACAAGCGTTTCTAATTCGCTTCTGAATGCGTTCGTAATCGGATGGGCTATATCCTTGAAAGTTCCGTCGTTTTTCTTTCTGGAAGGCATACATACCATTAAACCCTTTTCGCCTTTTACAATCCTCAGGTTGTGAACTACAAAACAATCGTCAAAGGTTATCGCAGCATACGCTTTCAATTTCTCTTCACTTTTAGGAAACACCCTGACCTCGGTTATCTTCATCTATCCTCCACTGCACAGTTTTTACTCGGTTGGAACCACCACCCAAGTATTCCAGTGATAATCTTGCAGCTTAGATTTTATGGTTTCTGATTGAGATTCAGAGCCAAAGATGCCAAAAACCGTTGCGCCAGAGCCCGACATGAGGCTTGGACAACCCAATCTAATTAAAACGCTTTTTATGTCCGCTATTTCGGGATAACCCCCGAAAACAAACTCTTCGAGCCTGTTAAAGCAGACGTCAGATGCGTTTTTTCCGTTAAAAGAACCATTACAAATAAGCCTTTTGATTTTATGAATTTTTATAATATTTGTCAATGGAAATGTAACATTTTTGTAAACAGATTGAGTGGAAACCCCAAAACCCGGGTTGACAAGTACTATATTTATGCCTTTAACAAGCGGCAAAGGGGTTATCTTTTCCCCTACACCTTCACACAAAGCCGTGCCTCCCGTAATAAAAAAAGGAACATCCGCGCCAAGTTTTGCGCCTATACGTTCCATTTCGTCTTTCGAAGTTTTTATACGCCACAGTTGTACAAGCCCTTTTATGATTGCCGCGGCATCGGAAGAACCGCCGCCAAGGCCCGCGCCCATGGGTATAACTTTCTTTAAAAATATTTTTACGCCTTTATCTATATTAAAATGCTTTTTTACAGCCTCTGCCGCCCTGTACACTATATTGGTTGAATCGACAGGTAGCTCTTTATTATCGCACTCGAGGATTATCCCGTTTCCCGAAGCATCTTCAATAGTAATTTCATCATACAGGCTTACGGTCTGCATTATGGATTCAAGCGTATGGTAACCATCGGGCCTTTTACCTGTAATTTCAAGGAAAAGGTTAATCTTTGCCGGCGCCAGCAGATTTATCTTCATCTTCTTTTTTAATCCTGTTTTCACATAAGTCTTGCTGCAGTATTTCGGCCGGCTGTTTTATGTGCGCGTCCGCCATGGCAAAATTGCTTGCCTCAAACTTTGCCTTAAATTTCATTTTTTTTGCATTCACCTTCATTTTTGAAGGCAATTTTGATGCGAAAATAGCTTTGTATTCGGATGGTTCCACAATAATATCATCTTTCGTAATTTTTTTGATTAATGCGGTATCAGCATCAAGCACAAGCTCATTTCCGTTTATTTTATATATGAGAGTTTTGCCTTTAGGCACCACTTCGGCATCTATAAACTGTTTTAAAAAATCCCCTTTGAAAATTTCCGCGGCAAAAGCGACGATTTCAGTAAACTCCGCAGGAATCATACTTTGTATTGCTTTAGGGTTGAACGCAAACTCCCCGTTTTGTATATAAATATCCCCTCCGCCCAAAACAAACTTTGCGGGGATGCCTATACTCATGCCTTCGCCCCTTACATAATTGAAAGGAACATACGATTTTACGCTGAAAAGCCCTGAACTCGCCTTCATCGTAAAGCCGGTTTTAAGCGAAGGAAGCCTTAAATAGTTGCCTTCGCTTCGCAAAAGCATCTTTTGATAAAACTCTTTTTTATCAAGTTTCGCTGAGGTTTCATCAAGCTTTTTCTTTATTTTTTTGTCATCGCTGGCATCATAAGACAAGGCGTACGCAACCCACGCGTCTCCAAACCTGCCCAGCGCAGAATACGCATCGCCTAAATGGTCATATATAAGAGAATCCCTTGTCAGATTTGCCGCGGCAAGCAAAAAACGCGCCGCTTCTTCATACTT
>JAVBLP010000016.1:0-84010 GCA_031553505.1 Endomicrobiaceae bacterium | reverse complement strand
CCTGTTTTATCACCATACTCATCTAACACATCCCACTGCGGATTCATCATTTCTGCAAATTTATCGCTATGCTTTCCATCTGTTATGTTTTTCATGAATTCTGCCGCGTCTTTTGCATTGTTTAATGCCGTGGCAAGCCATTCATATCCGTATTTATTAAGAAAAGATCTCATACTGCTCTTTTCACTTGAAGTTAACGCCGCATAGCTTTCATAAAATGCTTTCATCTCTGCATTCAGCGCTTTTTCGTCTTCCGCTCCATATATCCTTATATACCCTTCAACATTATCTATTTTATAGATTATATTGCCGTCTTTATCTTTCTTTACATCCCCATTTTCGTCTTTCACTTCTTCAAATATATTTGCCCCTACAGCTTTTCCTGTTTTATTTGATTTATATATTGAATATTCGCCGGTGGATGCCGTAAACGGTATAGTAAAATAGCCATACTCTTTCTTCCAGCTTTCAATATTAGTTTTTGCATTTTCTGTAGCAAATATACATTGAGTTGTGGTTGTTTCGCTCGTGTTTCTCCATACCACTCCCTTAACCTTCCCCTCTCCATCCGTAAATGCCAGATATCCGTCCATCATATCCGCGTCTGATTTACTCATCACTCTTATCTTGCCGTTTGTGGTATTCAGTAACGCTCTATTTTCTATAAGTCTGTAATTATTTATTTCATTAAACAATGTTTTTCCGGTTAATTTTTTACTGTCTTTTCCTGTCTTATTGCCATCCGCATCCAATATATCCCACTGCGGATTCATCATTTCTGCAAAAGCATCACTATTTTGGCCGTCCACTACGTTATTTGTGAATTCATTCGCATTGGCTGCATTTTTTAATGCCGTTGCAAGCCATTCATATCCATATGTATTCAGGAAAGATCTCATATTGCTCTTTTCACTTGAAGTTAACGCCGCATAGTTTTCATAGAATAATTCCATCTCAGCATTCAACGCATCCGCATCTTTTTGCCCATATTCTCTTACATATCCTTTTACGCCGTTTATAGTATATGTCCCGTCTGATTCTTTAACTACATTACTTACTTTATTTCCGTTGATATTTATTACATTGCCATCTGTGTCAGCTTCGTATACTGCATATGAGGTATTTTCTTGCATTGCTGCCACGGGTATGCTAAAGTATCCGTACTCCTGCTTCCAGGCTTTTATCTTATCAGCCGCTGTTTTTGTGTTATATACATACTTCCCGCCTGTATACTGCTGCTCTGCGCTGTCTAACCCGTATATGCTGCCCAACTGCCCTATTTTTGTTCCCATCCCGTTATCTTCTAATCCTGCTACCGCTTCCGCGACACTCTTGCTTACTATCCCCTGCTGCCCTTCGGCTATTGAGTATCCTATTGCTGCGGTTACCCCTTTTGCATATATCTGTCCCATTAGTTTTAAAGTAGATTCATTATAAGTGTATCCTTGCGGATATCTTATATACTCCATCGCTTTCCATCTGTCTGCGCCTTCTTTGACCCCTAAATCATCTATATACGTCTTTACATTGCTGTCGCTGTTATATACCTTATACACCTGTCCCATTTCATTGGCATATCCCACAGCTTCGCTTATGTTTCTCGCTCCGGATTCGTCATATATTATCTCTGCGAATATACCGGGCACTTCGCTTCCTTTTGTATATTCTGTTTGCTCCGTTAAACTTAATCCGTATCTCGCGTTTACATACGTTCTTCCATCAGCAGTTAATCCGTTTAAATATTCGTTTACTTTTTCTAAATATCCCGTTTCATTTCTCAATCCATATTCTCTTACATATCCTTTGACGCCGTTTATAGTATATGTGCCATCTGCTTCTTTTACTACATTGCTTACTTTATTTCCGTTTATGTCTACTATTCCGTCAGAAATATCTGCCGCATACACCGCGTACGCCGTGTTTCCCTGCATTGCTGCCACAGGTATGCTGAAGTATCCGTACTCCTGCTTCCAGGCTTTTATCTTATCAGCCGCTGTTTTTGTGTTATATACATACTTCCCGCCTGTATACTGCTGCTCCGCGCTGTCTAACCCGTATATGCTGCCCAACTGCCCTACTTTTGTTTCTATGCCGTTATCTTTCAAACCGGCTACCGCTTCCGCGATACTCTTGCTTACTATCCCCTGCTGCCCTTCGGCTATTGAATACCCTATTACAGAGTTTATCCCATGCGCATATATTTGACCCATCAGATTTAATCCGTTTACGGTATCTGCCGCTGACGGAAATTCAGTTTTAATATTGCCATTATCATCATACATCTGGTCAAATGCCCACTTAACTAAATCGCCTGTATTTCCGCCCATTGCAGCTATTACTTCTTTGGCGTCAGATGTTAAATTGCTGTTAGCATAAAGATAAAGAGCTACAACATGCGGAAGAATAGTTTTATAATCAGAAATAGCTTTTGAAGGATTTGTATAGGCAAGCTTGTCATTAGGCAAACGGGAACCGTCTCCTTCAAAGAAAATGCTTATTGCAAAGTCTATTTTGCCGCCTCTGGTCGTTAAATCTTTACCTGTAAGGGTTTTGATGTTTGCAATGTCTGTAGAGTTAAACTGCCCTAGCTGGTTAAATATGGCTATAACATTGTTAATAATAGGGTCAACTTTGGCGAAGTTGGCTGCCGCTTCCGCTGACCTGCCGCTTACGGTAGTTGCCTCAATGTTATCCGCATACAATATCGCAGTTATTCCTTTATAAGCGCCGCTAAAGCCCGGTTTGTTTAATGCTATTTCCGTCAAAAATTCAAATGTCGTTGAGGCGTTTGCATTTGTTTGTATTGTGTTATAAAAATCCGCATACGCTTTAAAATTGCCGAAAGCTTCTGAAGGACCTACTACAGGCATCTCTTCTTCGCCAGTGCTTGGGTATACTTTGCTGTTAAATTTCCCCATAAGAGCGCTCAAAGCGTCCATGGCTGAAGGTGTGCTTTCGCCAATTGCCATCGCCTGCTTTTTATTAAATGAAAGGTTTACTCCTGTGAAAAACGCAAAATTATCGGCATAACCCTTCTTCACCAATTTGTAAAGGTCGGCAATTTCTCTAAATTTGTCAAATGAAGCCGTGTCAAGTTTACCATCGGGGAACCTGAAATAATCCATCATTTTCAGCGCTTCTTCGCTCCTGTCAGTAATAAGATACCCTGTTAATTCAAAATATTCTTCCGAATAACCCATAGCGATTATTCTGTCAATAAACGCTTCCGCGGTCGAAACGCCAAACTGGGCGGAAATATCAAAGCTGTCGCCTTTGGCTATTATGTCATCAACAAGATAAACAAATCTGTAGTATTTATGGCTCCAACCTACTTCTTTTATCTCGTAATATTTCTGTTTTGCGACTTCTTTATTAAACTCGCCGCCCGTAAGGTTGCTGGCAAAATAATTACTCAAAGCTGTCATTTCGTCTTTACCTAAACCTACCAATACGCTCGGTAAATAATCTATGTAGCCTTTTTCATAGGCATACGCAACAATATCGGCAACTACATCTATAGAGCCGGCAACTTTCACATCATTTGCCTGTGTTTCCGCGGCAAGAAGAATTACGCTTACTATTTCTGCAATGCTCTTTCCTTCATGTTCGGAAGAAGTGATTGTAGTTATTATTTTGTCTATATCGGCTTTTGTAGGCGAATCAAAACTGCTTACGCCCATGTACTGGGCTAACATGGTCTGCTGGTCTGAAGTTAAAGCTTTCACGCCCGTTATAAACGCTGCTGAATTCGTTAAATTGGTGCCAAGCCGGCTTAACTGTTCGTCACTCATATTTGTAAGGGTATTTAAAAGCGCGTACAAAGCGCCTGTGCCTGATTCCATTGTTGTTGTATAAATTTCTTCCGTAAGGCCCTGTAAGCCTGGAAAGTACGTATCCCTTAAGCTTGCGGGGGCATTGTTATACAAAGCATTTATCTTTGCAACTATTTCAGTCACATCCGCAGGAGCCTCTTCCGCGACTATCGGCGTTTCTTCTGCCGCAACTTCTTCTTCAACAGCCTGTTCAGCTTTTGCAATCAAATCAGCGATATGTTCTCTGGCAAGAGTTTCCGCCAATGTTTGCACATTTGAAGAGTTTACATCATCTATTACAGGTGCAACCATGTCATCCAAGTCTAATCCCGCGACATAACCCGTGATATCCGTAATGCCTGTCTTTGCCAAATCTTCAGCGCTTAAAGCATTAAACTGTTTTATAAGCTCGTTTCTTAAATTGGTTTTAAGCTGTTTTACGTTTTCATTGTCAAATTTATCCTGATAATCCTTTGCTAAATTTTTAACGGCTTCCGCTACGCCTATGCTTGTGCTTATTCCATTAGGGTAAAGCATGGCGTTCATTCTGTTTTCTACTGCCTGGTTGTCGGCTATGTTAATACCGTAATATCTCTTAAATATCTTTGATAAAGAGTACGTCGCGCCGTTATACGCGTATGACTTTTCTTTTTCTATGGTTACCCTTAAATGCGCGCTTTCAAACTTAAACCAGATTTTGCCGGCAGACTGGGTGTTGCCGTTAACAAAAATATAGCCTTTTTTTACGGCTTTATTGTAAGCCGCCTTAAAGCCGGAATCAAATATATCCGTAGAAGAAGCGCCAAACTCTTCATTTATCGCGGCATTTATCGTATTATTCCCGGTTTTTGAACTGTTTGCATAAGCTTTTGCGTCTTCTAAAAAGTCTGCGAAATTGCTTCTTCCGTTGAATTCTTTTACCGCGGCGTCAACGCTGTTGCCTTCCATTAAATCTTCAAGGTTTGCCAATATCAGCTTGCCGGAGTAAGAGCCTTTAATTCTTGTGTAAAGCTGCCCTATATTATTGAAAGCGGAAACGGCTTTTTCAACCGTGCCGTGCTTATTAACAAACTTTTCGATTGCAGCGTCATTGGAAAAAAGCTTGCTTATCAGATCTTTATTAACGACGGAATCTTTAAACTTATCAATATTTGATGCTTCTTCTTCAACTGCTTCGCTTGAAACTTCTGATGAAGACGCTTCCTGTGAAGATGAAGCCTGAGAAGACGTTTCTTCAGGCTTAGATGCAGCATCCTGTGAAGATGTTTCTTTAGGTTTAGACGTAGTATCTTGTGAAGATGTCTCATCTTTCTTTTTCTCAATTGATGAAGAAGTGTCTTCTTTATCAGCAGTTTTATCTTCTTTTGGCTTTTCTTCTTTCTTTTCAGCAGGCTTTTCTTCTTTTTTCTCAACAGGCGTGGAAGCATCATTATCTATTACTTCCGGCGCTTCGCCTTCGTTCTGCGCTGCTACTAAAGCCTGTGTCTGGTATGTGCTTTTGCTGGTATTTTTGACTGTTCCGCCGTACTGCGATACTGCCGCTTGGCTGTCTGCCGTTACAACTGCATTTTCAGACGTTACGCTGTCATTAGAAGCAGCCTGCGCGGTTAAAGGGGCAACAGTTGCGGCAATTGTAAAAATGCCCGCGGTAGCAGGAACTATCTTAATTGCTTTTTTAACAAAAGGTTTGTCAAAAAAAGCTTTTACTTTCGGGTTGTTTATAACATTTTTATAGAACCAGCTTTTTCTCCACTTAGACTGATTTAACCGGTTTTTTTCTTCAGCGGCAGATTTTTTCAAGGCATCTTCATCTGCAAGGTTTTGCGCAATATCATTTATTCTTTGTTCCTGCGCTTTATTTATCTGGTCAGGAATTGTTTTCATTCTGAATTTTTGCACTTTTGCAGTAGCAAGCGTGCTAAACATTCCGCTATATGCAACTAACAAAACCGGGATAACAGCAATTAAAAGGTAAGGGTTTGCCAATGCCGCGGCCCCGCCTACAAGCGAGAAAATAGTCATTTGTACATAGCCCGGCTTAAAAAGCGCCGTTAACAGCAGTTTTACCTTGCTGTTAATATCAAAAACTTTTTCTGTGTATTGCTCTTGCAATTCTTCACTTGGCTTTTGTATCTTTTTCGCGTCAAAATAATTGCGCAAAAATGACCCCGCTACGGTACCTACAAGCATAATCGCCATAATTGCGACAATAACAGGGGTTACTGCGGACGCGAAAATAGCAGTCGCGTAAACCGCGGCAAGGCCTATGCCTACAGCGGCAAGCGCGCCTACTCCTATAGTAACAGCTAAAGCCGCGTTATTTGATTCGTTTGTTTTGCCTATAAGCTGTACCGCTAACAACACACCCGCGAAAACAAGAGCCACAGGTACAGAAACTATTCCGAAAACGACGGCAAGAACCGCCGCGCCCAAACCGACGCCGGTTATAATTCCGGATGTCATCTGAGATGGACTGTCAACACGCACCTTTGTCATCTGAGGCAGTTTTCCAATATTCAAAACTATGGCGAGCAAACCGGCAGCTACGCCGGCAGCTGCAAATAAAACCGCGACTGACAATACGCTTGGTATGGCAATACCGAGCAAAAGCAATGCTACAGCGCTAAAAAGCGCGGTTGTAGCAACGCCGATAAGCAATTTATTCGACATAACTGAAACTGCGGTTCCAAGATTTTTTAAGTTAGGGTTGCCTTTGAGATTTGAAATTGCGGTAACTCTTTCGCTCTTTTCACCGTCATATTTAGAAATTTTATCCAAAAATACGTTTTTCAAAACTAAAACTGCAATTAAACCTGCTGCCGCCAAAGCAAGCACCGCAATGGCGGGCAAACCTGCAATAGGAGCAAGCAAAGCCGCTACTATACCGGTTGCGGCAGGAGCAGCCATTATACCGCCAATCATTGCGTACAAAGATGAAGCGGCAATCTGCGCCACAACAAGCCCGCCTACAATTTTTATAGCCAGTTGCCCGTATTCCGTAAGAAATTCCACAACCGCTATCCAGGGTTTAAACAATGCGCTTTTTATTGAAGGGTTGTATATAGTGCCTTCAACATCTCCTAAAATTTTGGCAAATGAATCTACTTCAATATTCGCAACCGCAGCTTCATATTCGCCCCTCCCCGCATTAATAAGGTATTCATCTTCTGCTGCTTGATTAGCAGCATTAAGCATCCATGCTTTTAAATGCTCTTCTTGGGTTAGCGCAAATGCTCGTACTTCTTGTGGCTGCCTTGCATTTGTTTGCGGCTGTGTCTGGGGTTTACGTGCAGTTTCAAATTTAGCTTTAACAGCATGGCTTTCCGTAGTAATTGCAATGCCCAGCTTTTTGTAAACTGCGTTTATCGCACTTTCTCTCTTCTTATCAGCTTTTTCTATAATATCCTGATTATTGTCAATAATACTTTCAAGGTTTTCCAGCGCGGAAGAAAGATTCTCGCTCAAAATTTCGCCGGCTTGTACAGACTGATATTTCGCTTTTCCTATTAAAACAAGCTCTCTGTCGCCCAATTTTGCATTTCCGGATACAGCGATGCCAAACTGTTTAAACGCTTTATCATGTTCCGCTGATACAGGCTCCATAGCTCTTTCATAAGCGTCATTTGCGGTTTTTATTTCTTTTATAGCAGTTTTAACCGCGTCGCTTTTTGTATTTTGGGTTTGTCCTATTGCGGTTGTAACCTGAAATCTTGCTACCGCGGTCCTTAATGTGCCGTCAAATAAATCGTCAAAAGTTTTATAGAAATTATCGGCATTGTCTGAAGCTGTGCTTTTTGCCGCCATTTTCGCTATAACGGACGCGATTCTGTTATCCAGAGTATATCCGGCAACATCTTCCATACGTTCATTAGCATCCAAGAAGTCCCTGTTTACATCCGTAAGAGCTGTGTACAAATGATATGCTAATTGGTCTGAATTTGCTTTTGCAGTTTCTTTGGCAAATTTCGCATAAGAACCTTTGCCGTGAATTCTTTCAAATATTTCTTTTCCGGCTTCAAAATATCTTTTAGGCTCTTTAGCAATTTTACTATCTTTGCCATCGGACAATTCCACATTCGCATCCAATTCGGGAATCTGGACCTGTGCAAGCTTTATTTCACTTGAAATTGCAGGATCAGCAACAGTTTTTAAAAGTTCTGCTCCGTAATCAAAATCATATTTATTCTTTACTTCATCCGCAATAATCCTTACTTCTTTATCACTTAACGGCCTGTTTTTATCGTTAGATTCTTTCCAGACAAGAATTTGGATAAGCTTTGCCTTGCTTGTCATTGCGGGGTCAGCAATCAGCGCGGCAATTTTTCTTAGCAGCGCCGCGTCAGCGGAATTTCTTAATTCGCTGACAGCTTTATCAAGCTCCTCATTTACGGCAAGATCTGCGATTAGATTTCTGGTTATCCTTATTCCTGCTGCTGCGTAATCTGCTTCAGTTAAGACTCTTCCGTAAACAAGCTTTTGCCATTCATTGACAGGTTCGTTATTTTCATTAAGAAACATGTCTTTATATGCTTCAAACTTTTTGTTTGAAAATTCAACCAAATCTGCTTTTGTTTTTGTTGCTTCATTTCCGGAAAGCTGATTGTCTCCCCATATATCCTGAAGATTGCTGTAAAGTGTGTCAGCCCTTTTAAAATTGCCTTTTGCAACGGCTTTTTTGATTTTGGCTATAACATTTTCGGCAGCTTCTCCGCCGCCGCGTCCTTCAAGGGAAGCAACAGAACGGTATGCCCTTACTCTTCCCAAGTCACCGTCTCTTCCTAATCTTCCGTATGCCTGCTTCTCTGTAGTGCGAAGGCCTTCAACCGCATAAAACTCATCCTGCGCTAAAACCATATCATTCAAATTTTTTGTATTTGCGTCTATTTTAGGCGTTCTGATGTCCACGCCGGTAGTTCCCGCAAGGGTAGCGATAACTACGGCATCCGCTTGCTTCATATATTCTTTGGCTTGTTCCGTATACTTATTTTGATCGCTGTTCCATTTAGCGCCGAAATTTTCAAAACCTTTCTGAAATTCATTAGTAATATTATTTTTACCTTCCGCGGCAAGAATAAATATTTTCTTTGGAAGTTCTTTTACTTTGTTAGGGTTTCTGTTATAAGTATCTATCTTTTCTATCAGCAGACCCTGAAATTTAAGCGCTTCTTGTGAATCCGCAAATATCGGGAGCGATGCCTGATTGCCCGCGACCATAGCCGCAATAACATCATCCGCTATAGCGTTAAACTTGGCATCTTCATTTTCAAACCATGAAGCCGCGAGTATTTCAGGATTGGAAACTTCAGGAGATTTAATATACTTAACGGCTTTTCCGTATAAGCGTATTATTGTTTTTTTAACGTCAAACAAAGTTCCGGAATAAGCGACATAACGTTTTTTGCCGTCAGCGCCTGTAAATACCGCTTCAATAAAAGCATCGTTAGACTGCTGGCTGGAGCTTTTGCTTTCAGCGGTAAACTGCTTTACAGCCGCGCCGTCTTTTACAGCCATAAGCTCGTAAAGGTACTGTTCCCAGCCTTTAACGCTCTGCCCGTAAGACAAAGTGGCATTGTCTTTATTGATATTTGTAAGTTTCCCGTTAGCGTCAACTTCATACTTTATCTGCGCGCCTTCGCCGTCATGCACTCTGTGCAGCACGGACAAAGACTTCATCAAATAACGTTCAAACTCAAACTCTGAAAGTTCAGGGTTGGCTTCAAGCGCTTCCGCATACTCTTTTTCGTAATTAGTAATTGAAAACAAACCGCTGGGGCGCACCTGCCCGTCTTTAACCACATAGTCGCCGTATCTTACCCATCCTTCAGTATCTCTTGTTGGCGCAATTCCGCTGTGGTACATATCATAAGCTTTGTTAAAAATAATCTGCAAAGCTTTCATCATCTTATACGCGTTTTCAACCGGCTGTCCGTCAGATATAACGTTTGAAGTGTTCGCCTGGTCGTAAAGGGCTTCGTGGCCTTCGTCATTCATGCCAAAATATGTCCTGTCTGTAGCCAAATCTTTTTGGAGCCTCGCGTGGACAAAAGAAGACATGCTTCCGGTTCCGACAACCGCGGTTTCTTCCTGAAGCTGTTTAAGGGTGTAATATGTTTTTTCTGCAAGCTTACCTATGCTGCCATTTTCGTTTTTGCCGTTTTCTACTACAAAATATGTTTTTTTACCTTCTGTGTCAGAATCCATATAGCCAAATTTAACAGGAGAAGGCATGCCTTCTTCCAAGCTGCCTTTTGCGTTAAATTTAAGTTCGGTGCGTTTTTCCCTGCCGCCGATTGTTTCAACATAATATAGTGTATCGCCTTCTACTTTAACATTTGCCGCATATCCGGATTTTGCTAATATTTTTAAAGTTTCACGTGAGTTTATATAGTTATTAAAGCCTATTAAATCCCCTACAACCTGCGAAGCTTTGGTTATATAAAGCCCTGCCGCTTTATTATAAGGTATGCCTTCCTTACCTAAATTTTTCATTATCTGCGTCATGGCAAGGCGCGCCGCGTTTGTTTTGCCGCCGCCGGTACCTAAATGCACGTATTTTTTGAATGCTACCATATACCTTGCGACTATTATCTGTATTCTGGTTCTAATGCTGTTTCCCGCATTTGTACCGGGGTACTCAGCATCCATTTTATTTCTAAAATCCGCCTTAACATCTTCATCAACTGTATTTGGTGCTCTTTTTTCAAGCCAATTTAATGAAATTTCCTGTATTGACGCGGAAACGGAATGGATTACGCTTAAAGCCAAATCTTTAATATCAAGCATGGAAACAATAAACTCTTCAACCGGTTTAGAAGCGGTAAGAAGTTTAAGTATATTGTTTCTGTTTGCGGCCTCTTCAAGTTTTTTATGCCTTACTTCATGGCCTACTATAACAGATAAAAGGTTGCTGTTTTTTATGTTTCCTGCATCATCTACAAACAACTTGGCTATAAGGTCATAATTAAGATGTACAGCGCCTTTTTCAAAGGCCATTACCGCGCCTTCCTGTGAAATTTCCTGCGAAAGCATATCCGCAAGAAGGTTCATTTCAGTATCAAGGCTGTCCTGCAAAGTAAGTTTTTCTCCGGCTGTCGCTTCTGTTAGCGCTTTTCTTATGCTTGCAATCTTTTTATAACGGGCTTTAAACTTAACAGAATCGGTATCTGATTTCAACACTAATTTGAGGAAATCTTCGTACGCGTACGCGTTGTCAGGCGAGGTTATTATTTTCATCAAAACGTCAAAACCGGGGATGGCGGAATCGCTTGAAGACAAGCCTGCCTTTTCTATTTCTCTCTGCGCGGCGCTGATTTTTGATGACTGGTAAGCCTCAAAAACGCCTGTGCCAAAAAGTGAAACCGGCGCAACTGCCAATAAAATCACCGGTACTATAGGAATTACTCCGGAAAGCAAAGAAAGCCCTACCGTAAATACTGCCGCCAAAGAAAATGAAGCCGCGGCGACAACGGACGCGTTTCTTGAAGATTTTTCAGAAAAGCCAATAGCAGAATCAGCGATTTTAGGTTCATCAAACTGCTGCGTTTGGGGATTATAATAAGAGACTGTTGTTTTACCAGGTTCGTTGACTATAAGCTGTGATTGGCCTTTTTCATAAAAACTAATACGGGCAGAAACACTATTATTTTTTTCTTTATACACATCCGCAAGGAAAGTATTTATACTTTCAACTGTGCCTGAAGTAAGCGTTTGATTTGTCGCAAGAGCATTTACTAAATCATTATAGGCAGCAGATAGTGACGGAGAATTTTGAATAAACTGTGTTAAATTCAAAGCGGCTAAAGCCTGGAACATTATTTTACTTTGTTCTTTTGCAACTTTATAATAAATTTCTTCAGCGATCGCCGCTCCGCCGTTTACATTAGGCGTTATAACTATATACGAAATGCCTTTTTTTGCCAAAATGCCTGAAACGCCTTCAGTATGGAAACCTCCGGTAATTATAACGTCGACATTTTTGGCTTCTTTAAGCGACTTTATTGTTTTTTCAGCATCTGAAAGATTGCCGTAATCGGCAGTTATTTTAGAAGCGTTTTCCAAACCGTCTATATTTGCGATAAAATACTTGTTTCTGTCTACGTTGACCCTGTAAAAAGCGTCAGCGTTCTTTTCAAAATCGTTTATGAGCGCAAGTTTTCTGTTGTCTACGTACTTTACCCATAACTCTTTAAACCTTGCCGCATTGTCCTTATAGTAGTTGTAATCGTCGTAAGATATTTTACTGGACAAGTAAGCTTCCAAATATTTATAAAAACCCGCGAGGAAAACAATTTCCCTTTCGCTTCTGTTATTTGAAAACTGCGTGTTTATCTCTTCGGTAAGCCTCTGTTCTTCTTTAAGAAGTTCGATAGGGTTAATTTTCTGGCTGAGTTCCAGCGAAGCAAAAAACTTGTTTAACTCTGAAAAATTATTGCTTAAATCAATATTGTTTTCCCTTGAAAATCTTATAAGGATGGGATAGAGCCTGTCCAGCTCGGAAAAACCGTTAGTGGAATCGGATATCATCTGGTACGCGGCAACCGGCAATATATTTTTAAGGGTTACGACAAGAAGCTGAAGCTCCTGCGTGGCTCTCTTATAATCAATCTTTTTCTCGGCGTCTAAAAGGTCCACATAACTTTTAATATTTTCATACTGGTACATATCAATGCCGAGCTTGTCGGTATGCTTTGACAGAAGCGAAAAATACTTTTTCGCTTCTATTTTACCTTCTGTATATTCTTTTGAAAGATCAACTATTTTCTGCTGCCTTCTGTTGAAATACTGCGCCTGAAGAACGTCAACATCAGCCTTGACGCTTGCAAGCAAGGAGGAAACTTCGGTCTGCGAGTTTAAAATATCGCCAAACCTCTTAAGGTTTTGCAAGTATTCGTCTTTATTTTCAAGCCCTCTAATTACCTGCGAACGGTCGCTTAACGCCGAATAATATTCCGCGCCGGTAAGCCTTCCGCTGCTAATCAAAGATTCAAGCACTTTTTCTTTAAGATTTTTATCGCTTATTGAAGCGAGCCATGAGGTGTCCAACTGCCCGTAAGCGCCTTCAAGATACACATTCTTTACTTTAAATTTCTTGTCAAAAGTTTTAATTATATTGCTTATGCTTCTTTGAACGTCTGCATGGGCATGCAAATCCTGTATATTGATAATTACGGTATCGCTGCCCGCGTAATGCGCGTCAGTAATTTTACCGTAAGAGTACGGAAGCGTAAAATCTTCAAAAATCTGCTTAAACTGCTGGGTTGAACGGACATTTTCGGCAACCATCGCAATGCTCTGCCCGTAAACACCCGTCAATAGAAAACAATTAACCACTATTATGGCAACCGCTTTAACGGCAGTCATATTTAACAGCCATTCTTTAGCGCGCAGCAAACTTTTGCCCGCAAGTTGTCGGAATTTCTCCCTGATAAAAGTGTTAATCGTTTTCATGTTTTCTCCCACCGTATTTCTCCATTAAATGGAAAAACCCCGCTTTAAAATAAAGCAGGGAGCACGGTATTTATATTTTTTTTAAAATTATTAATTCTTACCGGAATCCCTCTGGGCAGCACGGTTAATAAAATAAGAAATAACAGCATAAACTTAACCGTCTCGCTGTTGCCCGTGTAGCCTGCCAACGTAAAATTATCTTTAAGATAAATATTATTAACCGGAGATCGCATATCTTTCGCCGGAGAAGCTGACGAAAAAGTAATAAATTTATTATTCTCCCCGAAAGCTCTTTTTGTCTTAATAGGCATAAGCGCAAATTGGGTTGAAGACGAAGATTGTTTTTCCTCTTTATTAGCCAAACCCATTTCTTTTTTCAGCAAATCGTTAAAAGTTTTCAACGGCATGCTTAAATTTGCAAACATTTTCCCGATAGAGTTTTCAGAATGTACGGATGCCGCGTTAAACTCTATAGCGCTGCCTTTGTAGAAAGCCCCGAGGTTTATGAGATTAAACACCATGGCAAAAATGACAACCGCAACCGTTTTATATACGGTTGTTTTCTTTAAGCCGAGATGGTAGTTTAATTTTATGTTTTTCATAGTAAAAGTATACCTGAACTGCTTTGATTTTCAATGTTTTCTTATAATGGGTTAACCAAAGAAGACTGCTCTATCAAACCTGAATCAATCCAGTTTTTTATATCTTCGGCAGTAGGCCCTGTTAAACCTTTATTATTTCTCTTTACAAGTTTGCCGTTTTTATCATAAATGTCTTCGTAGGCACTATCTTCAAGTTGTAAAATAACTTCCCTTCTTTCATTTTTGAATATTGTAACTTGGTTGCTTCTCGCGTCCCAAATACCGATAAGCTGGCCTTTGTGGTACAAGTTTTTGCTTACAAGTTCTTCGTTAACGCTTGTATAAAGCGTTCTTCCGTCAACATCGTACCAGGTTGTCTCCTGATTGCTTCGGTCAAAAGTCGCGACGAGTTTTGAACCGTTCCACATGTAATCAGTAACTACGGAACCAGCATAATTTTTAGTCATAGTCTGTTTGCCGTTTTCAAAGTATGTAATCTCATTTGTGGAAGGGTCCACTACATTATCAAGTACAAAGTTCCCTTTATCATCGTATGTATAATTATATTTAGACACCACTTCGCCGTCTCTGTTTTCCGTATAAGTCATAGAACCGTGATTATCATAATGCGTCTTATTTCCGTAAGCGTCCGTTTTCAAAGTTAAACGGTTTTTGTCGTCGTATTCGTACTTAGCCATACGGTTGCCTTCATAATCAAGTTCATAAGCCGCTAAGCCTTTTTCATCATAAACGGTTTTGCCTTTTGTCATTTCATTCGTAACGGCGGCAATTGTTTTTCCGAATTTATTATAAGTTAAAGTTTTTGTAAGATTGTTGTCTTTGTCGTACTCTCTGACTACCTTTCCGCCAAGACCTGTTTCTTTGTAAGAGATAACCTCCCCGAATTCATTTTTGGTTTCAATTCTGTTGGTGCCGGTTATATTTTTTGAAATGCTTGTAAGATTGCCTTTTGCGTCTTTAGTTTTTGTCACGCCCTGAAGAGAAAATGTCGTTTGGCCGTCTTTACCGATGCTTACGGCAAGCTTTCCGGTAGGAGTGTAATAAAGCCTTGACCCGGTTGAATCCGTAGCGACAATAGGCCTGTTAGGTAATACGCTAAACATCTGGTTAGGCTTTGCATAATCTTTTAAATCGTCAATAGTTCTGCCTGCGGGCCCCATAACATAAGGCTTGGGTGCGGGAAGGAACGAAGCATTAGCCGTTCCCGCTAAAAATACTATTGAAAATAGAATGGAATTCAGTTTTTTGTTCATTATTCCCTCCTTCTATTAATAATTATACCGAAAAGAATAGAAAACTGCCTGAAAAAGATGTGAATTTTCTGTGAATTTTTAGACATAAAAAAGGCTGGAATTTAACCCAAATCTGGAAGCCCGAAATTTATAACTTCGATTTTCATCCTGACAGGGTTACCGTCAACTTTTTCGCCTTCTTCCGGAGTATACATATTTCCGAACACGGTTGCGGCTTTATCTAAATTTTTTGAGAGTTCATCAAGTCTATCGCCGATCAAAATGTAATACAGGCCGTTATCGCCTTTGAGATAGACTGTGTTATTACTTGACTTTATTGTCCCTTTCACTTTCATCATAAAATCAGCCTGCGGTATGTCTGGTGTTTTATTATTCATATATCTTGTAATTATAACGGGTCCGAAAAGCAGAAGCACCGCAAGCACAGCAACTGTAATAACCCCTGGAATAAGCCATTTTTTTCTGCCTTTTTTTAACGGATCCATAATTCCTCCAAATTAAAATTAAATAAATCCTTTAAAATTCTATCTTTTTTTGCTTTTTTTTGCAATAAAAAAGCAGGCCGGAAAATTCCCGGCCTGCTTTAAGTTAATCATATTTTATTTAGTATTTCCTGCAAGAAGTCTCCATGCCTGCTGCCATCCGTCTTTCCAGTCTTTAATGTATCCTGCGTCTGTAGCAAAGCCCTGACCGGCAAATACTGCCTGGTTAATCTTTGTATTTTTATCAACCCAAGAGCCTTCCTGACCGGCAAGCTTTTCAACTTCTGCTTTTACCGCGTCAACATTACCTACCGCGTAACCTTTGTCATTCGTAGAATCCATTGCAAAACCAACGTCTTTTCCGTTTGCGGTATTATAAACATCCATGGTCAATTTGCCGTCAATATCGCTTGTTACAAGGCCCATTACCATGACCTGCTCGCCCGTACCTACGGCATTGCTGAACGCTTTAAACATATCTTCGTCTTCAATTTTTACAAATATTTCTTCGCCTTCTTTAGCGCTAACGTCATTAAAGCCGCTTCCGTCAAGCATATTAACGGATTTAGGATCCACTTTGACATATACAGCTTCACCTGCGGCGATTTTTGCCGCTGCGTCTTCCGCGCTTATTTCATTACCGTCAGCATCTGTAAACGATTCCGCCGTGCCTATAACAGCAGGATCGCTGTATTTAACGTCTTTTTTATCTGTTTTCGTTTTAGAACTTTCTTCTTTGCTTAATACGCATTTATTGCCTTCCATCGTAAACGCGGCTCCGCCTCTGTCCATAACAGTAATTTTAAATGACATTGTTTCTGTTGTAGTTTCAGTCTCGACGGTTGTAGTTACCTTTTTACCTGTATGCATACCGTCTTTCTTCAGGTTCAAAGATTTCACCGGTTTTCCGTTTTTATTTAAATACTGGACCGTCGTCTTTGATGAAGTGGTTTTTTGGGTCGTCAAATCTATATCCACAGAAGCAATTGAAGAATAACCGTTTGTCATGTTAGCAAAGTAGTTTTTTGCTTTCGTAACGTCCGCATCGGTTTTCCCGAATATTGTGTTCATCAAGGCCGTATTTGACGCGTGCTCAGCATACAAGCTGATATTTTTCATATTGATTGATTTCATCAAATCCGTTATTTCTTCCTGTGTTTTTGCTGCTGTAATCTGACCGTAAACTTCTCTTATCTTATCAAAAGAAACGTCTTTGTCAGAAGTAGCTACGGCTTTACCGTAAGAGTATGCCGTTGTCTGCGTAGTAGTGGTTTTATCTTTGCCTACATTCGTAGTTTTACCGCTGCTGTCATACTTGCTTTTAACACCGTTAAGCGTACCATTTGCATTATAGCTGTATTCGGTCGTTGTATAGCCTGAAGCATTATTAACAAAACTGACTCTTCCGTTTACATAATAAGAAGTATTGCCGTCTTTATCTTTTACTGAAGACAAACTGCCGTTGCTTGAATACTTATAAGTTGATGCTGTACTTCCGTCAGCATTAACCGTTTTTGAGGCTCTTCCGTACTGGTCCATATAGGTAACGCTTTTTGAAGCTGTTAAATTGGCCGTTCCTTTTCCTTGGCCTTTTTCATTAGCATCATAAAGTTTTCCGTCTTTTGTAACATATTGATATTGCAAAGTTTCTATTTTGCTTAAAAAACCATGATGGTAAACATACTCTTCTATAACAGTCGCGCCGCCTGTTTTAGCATTAGTCTGGGCACTGTACGTTTTATCCGCCTGACCGTTTATTATAGTGGTCATAGTCGCGCCAAGAGCGGCGGTTACGTTGATGGAAATAGAATAGTTTTGCCCTTTCTTAAGATGAGCGGCTGCCGTAGCAAGCCATGCGACATCTTTGCCGTCCCATTTTTTATCAATTGCAGCTAACTCTTTTTTAGTGCTGCTAAGCTTATCTTTTAATACATCCGCGAGCGATTTTTTGCCATCATCTTTTGCTATGGGCTGAACTGTGATAGGCCCTAGTTTTGCATCAATCGGTTTAACACCGCCAACAGGGGATAGTTTACTGTCAATTATTTTAGGTATCGCAACAAAGTTGTCCTTAGCAAGGCTGCTCTTAACATTTTCCGTCAGGTAACTTGAAAATTTTTTATACTCTTCGTCTGTATATCCTATCTTGCTTTTGTTGGATTTAATAAAATTAAGCAAAGCAAATTCATTTCTAGCTGCTTTTTTGTAAGCTGATGTTGAGCTGACGCTAATCAAATACTGCCAAATTGAGTTAATCGCGCTAGCTTCAGTAGCTTTGTTATTATCGTTGTTAGCAGTAAGCTGCGCTTCCGTAAAACCTAAAGACAGTAAATAATTTTTAAGTTTTTCGCCGTCAGTACTTCCTTTCATTGAGTCGATCTTCGACCAGTCAGCATTCGTCAAGTTTACGTTCGTTAGCGAATAAGTGCCGCTGTTATAGCCGAAAGACGCCCTCAGCTTTCCGTCACTGAAAATGTTAATATTCCTGTCGCCGTCTTTCGTGGCTACAAGAACACCGTTAACATAGTTAAAAGTTTGCGAGATTCTTCCTACATTGTCAGGAAGGGAATTAAAATCAATCACAACTCCGGCGTTTTGAACCAAAACCCCGTTGGAACCTGCTGACATGCCTACCGAGCTTGCTTCATTAATATCTCTCGCGAAAGAAGAACCCATCGCGACAAAAGCTATTACTGCTGCTCCCAAGACGTACGACAAAATTTTTTTTCTCATGACACCCTCCATTTTTATTTTTTTGTACTCCTCAAACCTCCTTCTGCTTATTTGCCTGCACTTTTATTATACTTAAGGCTTTAGAAAACCCCTAAAATAAATTGCAAAATATTTGTGAATTTTTAATTGATTTTTCCGGACGTTTTCCGGTATTAGATTAGTCGTTCTGCCTGCGAAAAACAATATTTATCTTATAATAACTATTTTGCCGGTATGGGTGCCGCCTTCCTTAATAACCCATATATATACGCCGCTGGCAACATATTCGTGCCGGTCATTTCTGCCGTCCCAATAGGTTTCAGCGCTGTTTGCCCATTGCAGTTTGCGCACAAGTTCGCCTGTTGAGTTATATATATGCACCGTACCGCTGGTAGTTGGAAGGCCCTCAAATTTGATAGTCACAGTATAAGAACCGTGTTTACCAGTATTGCTTTCCGGTATCCATGGATTTGGAAAAACCTTTACGGCATGTGCCCGCGCGGCAAATAAAAGCGCGGCAAACAGTATAAAAACTATTCTTTTTATCATTGTAATCTCTCCAAAGCTCTTTTTGCCTCAATTTTGTCGGGCTTAAAGGAAAGCGATTTTTTAAGAAGCTCTCTTGCCTTGTCAAAGTCACTTCTGCTGTAATAAGCCATACCTTCTTCATAATATCTTTGCGCCAAATCGCCCGCGACCCTTTCAAGCTCAAAAGCGGCAGAAGTGTTGGCAGGGTTATAGCTTAAAGCCGCCCTGTACTCTTTCGCGGCTGCTTCAAAGTTATTCTTTCTGAACAGTTCAAAGCCCCTTCTGTAATGTATTTCCGAAAGGTCATAACTTATTTTGGTTATGTATGTCTGCGCATTCTTTGAATACTCTTCAAATTCGTATTTATCGGCAATTTCCTTACTTCTCTTAAAATATTTTACGGCTTCCGCAAGCCTGTTTTTTTCATAGTGCTTAAGAGCGGTTTCAAACGTGCGGTTTAGTTCATCGCGGACTTTATCCTGCGCCGCTGCTACTTTTCTTGCCCTGTCATATTCGGTAATATCCTGAATGTTTTTTTCGGCCCTTGCAATCAGCTCCTGCGCGTCCCTTCTGTGGGGCGCGGCAACGACTATAGCTTCAAAATACCTTATAGATTCCTGGAATTTGCCCTGGTTAAACAAGTCCATGCCCTGGCTGTAAAGTTCGGCTATCTTATCCGCAGCTATTTTGGAAAGCTGGTTATCTATATTTATGATTCCGTCTTTCGCCGCCTGGTTTTCCGGGTCTATATCCAAGATAAAATTAAGCGCTTCTTTAGAGCGGACCAAATCGCCTTTTTTATAGAATCCTTCCGACCTGTTCCAAAGGTACTCTATGCGGTCTTTATTGCGCAGCCTGTCTCTTTCAACAGAAGCGGCATGGGTATATTCATCAACCCTCTCAAGCCCTGTTTTTGCAAGCGAATTTTCCGGGTCAAGCTCTAAAACCTGCCTGAAGTAGTTTGACGCTTTTACCGCGTCGCCTTTTGTAATGGCTTTGTCCGCTTCTTTCATATATTTATTTACGCGTTTTGCGTTATAAATATCGATTTCTGCAAGCTGGTCAATAATTCTCTGCAAATATCTCTGCGAAGGCCTGTGTTCCGGGTAAACGGCAAGAATTTCGTCAAACTTCTGCCTTGCTTCAACATAATCTTTCTTATAATAAAGGCCTACGGCTTCCCTGTAGTGGTTTTGCATATAATAATCGTAAGCGGTCTTTTGGTTTGTAAAGTTGCCAACAGCAAAACTTAAATTGAAGTTGTGCGTGCCGTTTAACTCATCCGAAGGGGAGTATGAGTAATCAAGCATAAAATTCTGGAATTCAAAGCCGAGACCCATCCTGAAATCAGTATTAAGCGACTCATCGGCAAGTTTTACGCCGCCTCTCAATGTCAAAAAGTATATAGGGGTTATCGCGGCACCTACTGAAAAGTAATTTCCGGAATATGACTGCGCGTTAAAATCCAAAGCAATTTTAAGGTCGTAAAAATTTTCTTCCTGATAAGCAAGGCCCATGGCGAATGTTTCCGGCAAAGAATAGGATTCTTTGACAAACTTCATCTTTGTGCCTAGGTTTCTGTACGCGAGGCCGAGAGAAAAATTCTGTATGGAAGGAAGCGTTAAAATACCGCCGAAATCCAAAGCAAAGGCTTCGGTCGTATAATCGGCCAGCGCCGACCTTAAAAGCTTTATGTTCATACCGAGGCCGCCGTAAACGACATCAAGGGGAACGGTCTTTTTCAAATCAATTGAATAATTCAAAACAAAAGCAATATCATTGCTTGAATTCATATTTATCGAATTGCCGCTCTGGTCATAATAATCGATATTGCCGTAACCCGCATACATCAAAGATATGCCGAAATTTCCGATTTCGGTAGGAAACTGCGCGCCTGCGTAATTGTATTGTATATCGCCAAAAAGCGAAGAGTTGCTAAGAGACACCACGGTTCTGTATGTTGAGATGGTTGCAGCAGGATTTAGTATCGCTGAAGCAGCTTTATTCGAAGTAAGCGCGACGCCCGCGTCTCCCATGGCGCCTGTAGCTGGGTTAGGGTTATATGATAAAATCTGGCCGGAAGTTATACCCGCATCAGCAAACGCGTATTGAAAAGTACTTAAAATAAAAGCGGCCGCGACAAGTAACCTGGTAATTTTATTCATCATGAGCTTCTTTTATCATCCCTTTAAGTTTTATTAGTGCGGAACGTTCCAAATCTTTCGCTTTAGCTGAAGAGATAGCAAGCTTTTGGCCTATATCTTTTAATGACGTTTTTTTGCCGCCGTTTTCCAGCCCGAATCTTAATGATAAAACCTGCCTTTCTTTATCCGAAAGTCCGGAAAGCATATCCGCCAAAGATGACATTTCCGAATTTTGTATTATTGTACCAAAAATATCGCTTTCTGAATCATCTTTTATAAAATCCGAAACGGTTTTTGAGTTCCCGCCTTTTTCAACTTCTTTATCAAGCGACACGGCATTCCCGATACTATCGGCAGCCGCCATGATATCGGAAACTTCCGATTCGTTCATACTTAAAAGCGCCGCTATTTCTTTTTGCGTAAGCTTTTCGCCTTTTTTTGCTGAATCATCAATAAGTTTTTTAATTGATGAAAACTTATTTCTCACATCCTGCGGCATTTCGATTATATTAATGTTTTTGGAAATATACTCTTGTATTTTTTTTACTACCCAGTACCACGCATATGTTGAAAAAGCGGCATTTTTTGACGCATCAAACTTTACGTAGGCTTCCAAAAGACCTATCTTTCCTTCCGCGGCCATATCTTCCCTGTCTAAAGCCGGGAAAAGCGTCGCATACTTTGAAACTACCGCATAAACCAGAGGAGTATACTTATCTATATCCTGCTTTTTTGCGGCAGGCGTTTTACTTTTTAGCATTTGCTTTCTGTCCGGGCACGAATTTAAAGCCTCTTCCGAAAACCGTTTCTATCTTTTTGCCCCAGCTTCCCAAAGCCTGCCTCAAATTCTTTATATGAGTGTCTATTGTCCTTGTGGTTACCGCAACATTATATTCAAAAACATTTTCAAGAATATATTCCCTGTTTAAAACAAAATTGGGTTTAAGCAAAAATGTGTGAAGGAGGTCAAATTCTTTAGGCCTTAGTGAAATAACTTTTTTGTTTAGCGTAACGGTTCTGGAATCAAGGTTCATCACAAGCCCGTCACATTCCAGAATATTAGTTTCTTCTTTGCGTTTCGCGCGCCTCAAAAGCGATTTTACCCTTGCGATAAGCTCTTTATTGCTGAAAGGTTTTGTTATGTAGTCGTCCGCGCCTACGCCCAAGCCTATTACTTTATCGGTTTCCGTGGACTCAACCGTAAGCATGATTATGGGAAGGTTTTTTGTCTCAGGGTTTTCCCGCAGCATACGGCAAAGCTCTATGCCGCCTATTTGAGGCATCTTAACGTCAAGGATGGCAAGATCCGGCTTTGATTTAAGTATGCGTTTATAGCCTTCATCGGTATCCTGGCAGGCTATAACTTTAAAGTTCTCATGTTCAAATATGTCTTTGACCAAAGTCCTTAAATTTTCATCATCATCCACGACAACAATTTTATTTTCTATCATGGCACCTCACTTCCTCCGTTCTATTACAAAAGAACTTTTTTCGTTCCGTTTTGCCACGGATTTAAGCTCCGCGGAGCGTTTTGAAATGTCGGCAAAATGGGTTAAATTGCTTATTTCCGTTGATATCATTGCAACGGATACCGTCATAAAAGCAAACTTGTTTTCATGAAACTGCCTGTCAACAGACATAATATAGCCGTTTTTTTTATCTTCGTCATCGTAAAAATTCACAACGCCTTCATCAAACTTTATTATAAACTTCTGGGCAAGCATTTCTGATTTATCCGGAGAGGTTATTATTACAAAATCATCTCCGCCGATATGACCGATAAAATCATCTTTGCCTTGTTCTTCTTTAACAACCGAAGTTATGCATTCAGCGGTAAACTTTATCACTTCATCACCGCGCTCAAAGCCGTATTTATCGTTAAAACTCTTAAAATTTGAAATATCTATGTATAAAAGCGCGAATTTTTCCCCGAGGCTTATGCGTTTTTCCGCCTCATGTTTTATGGCATTGTTTCCTGCAAGCCCCGTAAGCGGATTGGTATCCATGCTGAGTTTTTTTCTTTCAAGGATAGTTCTTATCCTTGCCAGTAAAACAGCCGCCTTAAAAGGTTTTGTTATATAGTCATCAAGTCCGAGGCTGAAACCTTTAATTTCTTCCTTTTCGCCGCTCATTGCCGTAAGCATTATCACCGGGAGATTTATATACTGCGGGTCTTTCCTGAGCCTTTCCAAAACCTCGTAACCGTCCATTTCCGGCATTGAGCAGTCCAGAAGGACAATATCCGGCTTTTCAGAAAATATTTTATCCAATCCTTCTTTGCCGTCTGCTGCGGATATTACCTGATACCCTTCGATATTAAGTATATCTTTAAGCATTTCCCTCAAAAAAGGTTCATCGTCAACCACAAGTATTTTTGCCATTTAATCCTCATTTCGCAATTGGAAGCGCAAATTTAAACGTTGCCCCTTTGCCGATCTCCCCTTCTACCCATATGCGGCCGCTGTGCAACTTTATAATCTCATAAACTATTGAAAGCCCGAGGCCCGTACCTTTAGGTTTTTTAAACTCGCCTTCTTTGATCTGGTAAAACTCTTCAAAAACCTTTTCCGCGTCTTCTTTGGAAAGCCCGACACCCGTATCCGCAACCCATATTTCTATATAATCGCTGCCGTAAGCTTTAGAAATCATGCTGCTTACGCTTATATTGTCATTTTCCCTCGTAAACTTAAGCGCGTTTCCAATAAGGTTCGTTATAACCTGTTTCATTTTTTCAACATCGGCAAAAACAGGCGGCAAATCCTGCGCCAGATTTACCGTAAGCGTCTTATCCTGCGTGCGCGCAAGAGATTCAAAAAGCTGTGTAATTTCCGTTATAATATCATTTATTGAGAGAACCGTCGCCTTTAATTCGAACTTGCCAGCTTTCATCTTAGCAAGATCTAAAATATTATTGATAAAACTTGTCAGCCTTAATGTGGCGTCTTTTATTATCCTCAAACCCCGCAACTGCTGCTCGGGAGGATAATTTCTGTTAACACCGTCAATAAGCAAATCGCAGTATCCGTCGATAGCGGCAAGAGGGGAACGCAGTTCGTGGGAAACGCTTGAAACAAAACCGTCTTTAAGCTTATCGGCTTCCTGCACTTTTACCGCCATTTCATTAAATGAATCGGCAAGAGAGCCTATCTCATCGCCTCTTTTTACGTTAACGCGGACATCCATATCGCCTTCGCCTATTTTTTTCGCCGCCTCGGCAAGAAGCGTAATCGGCTTGCTAAGCTGCAAAGCCGTAAAATTCGCGCCCAAAATACCTAAAATTAAAGCTATTACAGCTGCAGCCCGTATCGTTTTATATATTACGTTTGTGCCGTTTTCCACTTTAGAATTTAAAAAATCCTGCGAAAATCCGACAATAACTGTGCCTAGATATTTATCACCGTGCAATAGCGGCGATGCGTATTCATATATCTTTTCACCGGTAAGAGATTCGTACACTTCCGTCCTCGCGTGATACGCCTGCCTCATTCTCGGAGTAAACGCCGAAGCTATATTGCTATCATCTCTTGACGTAAAAACCTGCCTGTACCCGGCAACATAAGCAGCGTAAACTATTTCCGGCTTATGTATATTGACTATCGCATCTATCATGCTTTTTATCTGGTCTTCCTCATTTGCTCTTAGCGCTTCATCACAAGAATGCAAAAAAACCTTAAAAGACTGGTCTCTTATGGTTTCAAACTGCGAAGTCAGATAATTTTGCTGCGCATTAAAGATAGTGTAGGACACAAAGAAAATTACGGCTAAAAGAAGAATAGACACAGAAAGTGTGAACTTAAATCTTAAGTTCATGAGCAGACCTTGTGCAAAGAGTGATTTTTTTTGAGGCTGGTTAACTGCCGGGCATAAAAGCCCGGCAGTTAAAAAAACTTTTATTGTCTACTTTATTATTCTTTAGGCTCAAGAGAAATTACGACACCGGAACCCGTTTTACCCGCAACAACATTGTAAAGCCAGGTAACTATTATTGCTCCGATTGACATAAGCAAAGTGTAAAGAACAACAAAAATAAACCAGGAGACAAATCTTGCACCAAGGCCTAAACCCGTCGCCATTTCAGTAGGAAAAGCGAAGAAAGTGAAAAGGCCGATTACAGCACCCAGAATAGCAAATACTAACGGAAATACTCTGATTACTGATAAAAGCTGAACTCTTTTAACATCGTAAAGTGACATTGAAGTCCTCCTAGTGTTTTTTAGCATCTGTTTATATATAAAATGACTACCTGATTATAACAGAGTTGCTATACGTTGTCAATATAATTTTACTTCTTTGAAGCGTACTCTTTTTTCATATCTTCAAGCGTTTTCGGAGCATAATCTCCGGCGTGTCCGGCAGTGCCGAAATCTTTCATTTTAGTTACGATAAGCTTCGCAAGAGCATCTCTCGCAGGCCCTAAATAATCTCTGGGGTCAAATTTTTCAGGAGTTTCAACAAACACTTTTCTGATAGCGGCCGTTATCGCAAGCCTTCCGTCAGTATCAACATTGATTTTTGAGACTCCGAGCTTTATCGCGTTCTGAAGTTCCGCCATAGGAACACCTGTCGCTCCAGGCATTTTTCCGCCGTATTTGTTAACTTCGTCAATCAATTCTTTCGGAACTGAAGAAGCTCCGTGAAGAACGATAGGAATATCTATAAGCGTTCTTATTTCTTTCAAAACGTCGAAAGCAAGGTTTGACGCGCCTTTAAATTTATACGCGCCGTGTGAAGTCCCGATTGCGATAGCCAAAGAATCTACGCCGGTAGCTTCGACAAATTTCTTCGCTTCCTGCGGGTCGGTTAAATGTATCTGCCCCGATCCTACGCCGTCTTCAATTCCGCCGAGCGTTCCGATTTCAGCTTCAACTGAAACGCCTTTTGAGTGAGCGTAATCCACAACTGATTTTGTGACTTTAACATTATAATCATAAGTGGAAGGGGTTTTGCCGTCTTCCATCAAAGAACCGTCTATCATAACAGAAGAAAAGCCCAAATCAATAGCTTTTATCGCTGATTCCAAAGAGTTGCCATGGTCTAAATGCATCGCAACGGGAATATCAGGGTTTTCGATAACAGCGGCTTTCATGAGATATCCCAAATATGTGAAGTTTGAGTATTTCAGCGCGCCTCTGCTTGCCTGGATTATGACCGGCGACTGCGTTTCTTTCGCGGCAGCCATAATTGCCTGGATCTGTTCCATATTGTTGACATTGTAAGCGCCTACGCCGTAACCTTTCTCTTTTGCTTCATCCAAAATTTGTTTTGCAGGTACTAAAGCCATTTTACATCCTCCTTAATTTCTTGTTTTACGTTATTTTTTATTTTTTGCGGAAGTTTTTTTGGGGCTGTTTTTTTTGACGATTGTTTTCACTTTCTGTGCGCTTTTCTTTTCAGGGGCAGGTTCGCTGAAAACGCCCATATCCCTGAATTTTGCGTATCTGTCATTTGCTATTTCAGAACGGTCCATCGTTTCATATGTTTTAAGATATTTTTTTAATGCGGTTTTGATGTTTGAAGCGGTTTTTTCCGGGTCAAAATGTGCGCCGCCCAAGGGTTCTTTAATTATTTCATCAATTACTTTAAAATCTAAAAGGTCTTTCGCGGTAATTTTCATGGCTTCAGCCGCTTCTTTGGCTTTTGATGCGTCTCTGAAAAGTATCGCCGCGCAGCCTTCCGGGGAAATTACGGAATAATACGCGTTTTCAAGCATTAACACTTTGTTTGAAACGCCGATTCCCAATGCGCCGCCCGAGCCGCCTTCTCCTATAACTACGCTTATTATCGGCACTTTCAAATCTGACATATCCCTTAAACTTCTCGCTATCGCTTCCGCCTGGCCTCTTTCTTCGGCGGCGATTCCGGGATATGCTCCGGATGTATCTATAAATGTTACTATTGGCCTGTTAAACTTTTCAGCGAGCTTCATTACCCTCATCGCTTTTCTGTACCCTTCGGGGTGCGCCATGCCGAAATTTCTGTCCATATTTTCCTGCAAAGTCCTTCCTTTCTGGTGGCCTATTACCGCAACGGGGCTTCCGTCAATTGCGGCGATACCGCATAAAAGCGCCTGGTCGTCTCCGAAAGACCTGTCTCCGTGCAGTTCCGTAAAATCTTCAAAAATCATATTTATGTAATCAGCGGAATAAGGTCTCTGCGGATGCCTTGCGATTTGTATTCTCTGCCATGCCGTAAGAGAACCGTAAATTTTTTGTTTTAACTCTTCTTTCTTCTTTTCAAGGTCCGCAATTTGTTTTGAAAAGTCCAAATCGCCGCTTTCTGAAGAAGCTCTTAAATGCTCAAGCTTCTTCTCAATTTCGGCTATTGGCTGTTCAAAGTCAAAGGTTGTATTCATTTACGATATTTCCTCTCTAAAATTTTCCTGTATAACTGATTTTAAACACCCTTTCATTTGGGAATTTGTCATACGCGTCTTTGCCCCAGCAGTCTCTCATTATCAGGTCGACGTCTATTGCGTCGGTAAGGGCAAACCTTAAACCGGCGTTAAGCCTTGCTTCCGGAAAGTAGTTGATATTGTCATATTCCGTCATAAAATATATGCTTTCTTCATATAAAGGAACTATCGCGCTTAAAAAGCCGTAAACGCGCGGATCGCCGAAATCGTTCATATTAGCGCCGAGGCTTACCATCAAGCCTTCAAAAAACAGCTCCCTTCCCAAAACGACGTACAAACCTTTGCCGCGCTGTATATAGTCGCCGTCAAAATCTCTGTTATAGTAATATCCCTGTCCGTCATAACCTATAGCGATGCCTGGCCATGTCATGTTTCCCTGATACAGTTTAAATTTAACCGAAAGCGCCGGAACCGCGGCTTCAACCTGTTCATTTCCCAAAAAATTATCAAGTTCCCACGAAACGCCGACATTTAAAAGCTTGAAAACGCCAAAATCAAGCCTTGTCTGGATTCCACCGTTGCCAAAAGCTCTGAAATTAACATTGTAACTGCCGTAATTTAATATATTGGTTGTCGGAGTGTCTATGAGGAACAGCTTATCCGCGTAAGATACAGATGCGACAAGTAAAACCGCCATCAGTGAACACAAAACTCTTCTAAACAATTTTTTCTCCCCTGCCTTAAAAACGTATCAGCTTTGATTGTATAATTTTTAGTTTTTTAAGTCAATTTGCTTATTTTTTCAATCGTTTTTGCAAAAATTAATTTTCGTAAACCGTAAAAAGCGCGGAAGACTCAAAAATAGCTTTGGGCGTAACAATTTCATCATAAAGCGGCACTTTGCTTCCGTAAAGATCTTTCACCTTCTGTTTTATGTTTTCATCTGAAAGGTCAAAATCCGCAAGAGTCTGCGGCGCACAAAGCTCTATATCAAAAGCTTTTTTATATACTTTCCATACAAGTTCGGCAGGATAAAACGCTTTGTCGGACCATTCATACTGGGAATCCAAAGGTTTGCCTAAAAATTCTTTGCGTAACTCTTGCATCCTTTTTAAAGACTCTTTGTTTACAACATTATCTTCTTTTAAGCGTTTAATAACATACTTTTTGTCTTCACCGCCGTTTATCCAGCTTGCGACAGGTGTAAGCTGTACCGGCTGCACCGCTTCCAAAACGTACAGTTTTTTATCTATCAGAAATAAAACTCCCGGATTATTATATTCCGCGCCGGAAATAAATACCGTAAAATCCGAATTCTTTAGCCTGTTGTTTTGAAAAAGTATATCGCCTTCTTTCATCAATGAGGTATCCGGCCTGTGGGAGCAGGCAAATACAGAAATTAACACAAACAAACATGCTGCGTTTAAAAATCGAAGCTTCATTAATTTTCCCCTTTTTTTAGGATTGCCGTTATATCTTTATGATTCAGTATTTTTTCCGCGACTTCCGAAGCGCTTAACTCATCAGTATCAAATGAAAAATCGTTTACGGCATAAAAATTCTTTCGTTTTTCAAGCAGTTTTGCAATTTCTTTTAAAGGCTCCGCGCATTCAAGCAAAGGCCTGTGTTTTTCGGATTTAATTCTATTATATATTGTACCGGCAGAAGCGTATAAGTTTACGATTATGCCGTTTCTGCTTAAATTTTCAATATTTTTTGCGTTTAAAATAACGCCGCCGCCGCAAGCGATTACCAGCTTATCCCTTTCAGAAGCTGCTTCTATCGCTTCAGCTTCCATCTGTCTGAAGCCTTCTTCGCCGCATTCTTCAAATATGGAACTTATTGAAATTCCAGTGCTTTCTTCAATTAAGCTGTCTGTATCCAAAAAAACATAACCCAGCTTTCCAGCCAAAATTTTTCCTACCGCGGATTTTCCGGTGCCCATAAAACCGGTTAAAATCATATTCATTAAAGCGCTTTTACGCGCTCTTGGTACGCGTTAAAGTTCTTTTTAATGTCATCCATACTGTCACCGCCAAATTTTTCTTTCAGCGCTTTAGCTATTTCTATGGCAACTGCTGCTTCCGCTACAACGCCTGCCGCGGGGACCGCACAAACGTCGCTTCTTACGGCTTCAGCTTTAACCGGCTTTTTTGTGCATATATTTACCGAACGCAAAGGCTTCGCGAGCGAAGGTATGGCTTTCATTGTACAGGTTATTTCTATAGGTTCGCCGTTGCTCATGCCGCCTTCCACCCCCCCCGCTCTGTTTGTGTTTCTGTAAAACCCTTTTTTATTATTATAAAAAATTTCATCGTGCGATGAAGAGCCGTGCATCGAAGCAAGCTTTGTGCCGCAGCCGACTTCTACAGCCTTAATCGCCTGTATGGACATCAAACCCTGCGCGAGCCGCCCGTCAAGCTTCAAATCCCATTGCGTATGACTTCCGAGCCCTGCCGGAACATTATTTACGGTAACGACAAATTTGCCGCCCAGCGTGTCGCCTTTTGAATTGGCTTTTTTAATAAGCTGTATCATTTTTTTGCTTGCCGCGGCATCCGGGCACCTTACATAAGACATTTCCGCGTTATGCCAGATTTTTTCTTCCGGAACAGATGACATATTCGCGCAGATATTTCCTATCTGCAAAGTGTATGACACTATATTTATGCCGAATTCTTTTAAAAATTCTTTACATACCGCTCCCGCCGCGACCCTTGCCGCCGTTTCCCTTGCGGACGCCCTTTCCAGAATATCCCTGAAATCCGCAACGCCGTACTTCATCATTCCGGGCAAATCTGCGTGTCCGGGGCGGGGTTTCATCAAAATATTGCCGTCTAAATCCACGGAAATGGGAGACATCGTACCTTTCCAGTTTTCCCAGTCTTTATTTGCGACAAAAAGCGCTATGGGCGACCCTAAAGACCTTGCGTGCCTCATGCCGGAAATTATTCTTACCACATCGGTCTCAATATTCATTCTCTGGCCCCTGCCGTAACCCTTCTGCCTTCTAGCAAGTTCCACATCTATATCTTCTGAATTTATCGTAAGCCCCGCGGGAATGCCTTCCAGGATAACAACTATTCCCCTTCCGTGGGATTCTCCTGCCGTAGTAAAACGTATCATCGCTTTCTCCTGATATACTCTTTATAAATTTAAAGTTCTACAAATGATGCATCGCAACTGCTTCTTTGCCCTTGTTGCATGCCCGAATGTCTTTATCGGGTATCTGGGGTACTTATTAAAAACTGCTATAAAGCAGATTCCAGATTACAAATTTTGGAAATGACAAACAGAACTTTCATAAAGTCTATTATCTATTACTGATTACTTGCCTTTTATTGCCTAACCGCTTTTACGGCGCTTTCTAAATTGTCAGCGCCTATAATTTCTATTTTTCCTTTATATGAAAGGTTTTTCATATTGCCTTTGGGTATAATTGCCTTTTTAAAGCCCAGTTTTTCCGCTTCTGCAAGCCTTTCTGCCGGAAGCGAAACCGAGCGCACTTCTCCCGCAAGGCCGACTTCCCCGAAAGCAACTAAATCTTTAGGGCACACAAAGCCCGAATTTGCCGAAACTATAGCGCACGCCGCCGCTAAATCCGCGGACGTTTCTTTTATTTTTACCCCGCCCGCTATATTTACGAAAACATCCTGCATTTCAAGCGGCATGCTCAGCCTGTTTTCCAAAACGGCTATAAGAATTGTTACTCTGTTTGAATCGTACCCGGAAACCATTCTGCGCGGCACGGGAAAATTTGTACGTGTACAAAGCGCTTGTACTTCCAAAAGCAAAGGCCTTGTGCCTTCCATGGAAACGGTAACAGTATTGCCGGGCGTGTTTACGTTTCTTTCGCCAAGAAAAATAAGAGAAGGGTTTGAAACTTCCGTAAGGCCGGAAGAACCCATTTCAAAGATGCCTATTTCGCTTGTCGGCCCAAAGCGGTTTTTATAAGCCCTCAAAATCCTGTATGTGTGCTGCCTTTCATTTTCAAAATATAAAACCGTGTCCACAATATGCTCTAAAACGCGCGGGCCGGCAAGATCGCCTTCTTTTGTAACGTGCCCTAAAAGAAAAACCGTTATATTCTTGGACTTTGCTATCCTTAAAAGTTCCGCCGCGGTTTCCCTCACCTGCCCTACCGTTCCGGGAGCGCTTGAAAGCTCCGGGTGGTAAGTAGTTTGTATCGAATCTATAATTAAAAACTTCGGTTCTATTTTGTTTATCGCGTCAACAATATTTTGCAGGTTCGTTTCCGAGGCAAGAAATATATTGTCTTTTTTTACATTAAGCCTTTCCGCTCTTGATTTTACCTGCGAAAGCGACTCTTCGCCTGAAATATAAAGAACCGTTCCTCTTTTGCCTAAAGCGTCAGAAACGTGCAGCATAAGCGTCGATTTGCCTATGCCCGGCGCTCCGCCTAAAAGTATGAGCGAACCCGGCACAACTCCGCCGCCGATCATATTGTCAAACTCTTTTATATCCGTTTGATATCTCTGGAAATCCTTTACGGATATATCATTTAATTTTAAAACTTCCGAAGAAAAACCTGTGAGCTGCCTTGATGCGGGGCCCTGCGCCTTAGCCGCGGCGGCTGAAAATTTTTCTTCGACAAAACTGTTCCACGAACTGCAGCCGGGGCATTTGCCAAGCCACTGCGCCGATTCATAACCGCATTGCTGGCATAAAAACATCGTTTTATTTTTTTGCTTTTTCATTGTTTATTATTTTTTAAGGCATCAGTGGTTTTTTTACTACGCGTCCGTATATACACTTTATGCATCACATATTTATTTTATTTAGACGCGACGGCCGCAACACTTATTATTCCAAGCAGCGCCGCGATGTCTGTATCCTTAATTTCAAGCTTTATGTAAGGCGTAACCGATGCCGCGTAACCTATGTCTTCAACCATAACCCCGGCGTAAAGCCACTTTGCAAGGCCTAAGCGCACGCCGGCATCTATTTCGGGCGGCTTTCCATCCCTTGAGAAATTATACGCGTTCAAATTAAGCTGCACGGACCTGTAAGGCGAATATATAGGTTCGAAGAATGAATATCCGACGCCGACGCCGGCTTTACTCTTCATAACTCCGCCGTAAATTTCGGCCTTTTCATTTCTAAAGCCTATAAGCGCGTTAAGCGTATTCATGGTGTCTTTTTCTTTTTGGTCAGTTTCATCGCTAGTGTCGGCAACATTTGAAATACCAACATAGTAAAATCTTTCTTTGCGCATCGATATTGACAAACCGACGTCGCTTCTGAATTTTTCATCTCTTACATTATATCTGCCCATATAATCCCAGGCAAGCTGCAGCCTGTTGCCCGTACCGATGGTAGTTTTTAAACTGTTAACGGCTTCTTTCGCGCTCGCGACTGTTTCTTTAAGGTCTTTGCTCATCTGTTCATCGTTTACAAGGGCGCCGATAGTGCCTTCGCCGTCATAAATTTTTGCCATAATGACGTCAAGTTTTTCGGATATATCCCTCATATTGGCTATCGCGACTCTGAGGTCGGCTTCATTTTCCGCGGTTATTTTGGCAAGATTGTAAGAGAATTTATTTACATTGTCTATTGCCGATGCGATTTTTTCGTTTTGGTTTGCAACATTGCGCATCACCAGCTTTAAATCATAAACGGCGTCGGAAAGGTTCGCCATCATATTTCCGTTTTTACCGTCCCCGAAAGAGCCGAGCGCTTTATCTATTTTATCAGCGATGTTATTTAAGGATTGTTCAAGCGAAGCGCTTTCCGTCACGTTTATGCTGTCGCCGTCTTTAATTACCGGGTATGAAGGATCCCCCGGGATAACTTCGATATACTTTGTGCCTATTATGCCCATTGAAACTATTCTTGCCTGAGCATTTGCGTACAAAGTAACGTCATTATTTATTGAAAGGCAAAGCCGCGCCTTGCTGTCTTTAAGGCTTACGCCGTTTAAAACGCCTACGTCAACGCCGGCGATTTTAACTTTCGCTTTTTTCGTCAACCCTGAAGCGTTTTGAAACATTACATAAACTTTATAGCTTCTGTTAAGCGTAAAATTACCCACCGCGATAATAGAAATCATTATCGCCGCAAGGCCTATCGCGACAAAAAGCCCAAGTTTAATCTGGCTGTTCATATACCTTCCATATCAAAATTTCTTTCTATTTCTATCGGACCATGGCTTGAACCTTCCACAAATTGCCTTACCACTTCATTGTCCGTATTCTTTGTTTCTCCGGGAGTGCCCGTGAAAATCACTTCTCCCTTGTACAGCATCATAATTCTGTCGGCAATTTTGTATGCCGACTTCATATCGTGGGTAACTACTATTGACGTAATTTTTAAATGCTGCCTTAGACTTATTATCAAATCGCTTATAACGTCCGACATTATAGGGTCCAGCCCGGTTGTGGGCTCATCATAAAAAATATACTGCGGCTGGTAAGCTATAGCCCTTGCAAGACCCGCCCTTTTCTTCATGCCTCCGGAAAGTTCCGAAGGTTTAAGGTTTTCTACGCCTGTCAGCCCGACCATCGCAAGGCACTGCGAAACCCTTTGCTTTATATCGTCTTCGCCAAGCTTTGTAAGCGTCCTTAAGCCGAAAGCGACGTTTTCTTCTATGGTTAAAGAGTCGAAAAGAGCCGCTTCCTGAAAAACATAGCCCATTTTTTGCTGGACAGACTGCAAATCCGATGAAGAGCTCTTTGTTATTTCAACGCCGTCCACCGTTATTGAACCCAAAGTAGGCTTAACAAGCCCCACTATATGTTTAAGCAGAATGCTTTTTCCTGTTCCGGATGAGCCTATAATCACAAGCGTTTCGCCGTCACGCACTTCCAGGTTAACGCCGCAAAGGACGCGTTTGGGTCCGAAAGACTTATGAAGATTCTTCACTTTAATCATTCGTTATTTCCGTAATATTGTATAATTTTTCAATCATTTTTGCCATTTTTTATTATAAATTGCTATTTTATATTTAAAGCTACAAGCAAAGCAGTTAAAAAATAATCCGAAACAAGTATCAAAACCATCGAAACCATAACAGAGCTTGTAGTCGCTTTGCCTACGCCCTCAGCGCCGCCGGCGGTCCTGAAACCTTTATGGCAGGCGACTATGGCTATAATCAAAGCAAAGAAAAACGATTTTATAAATCCGTGCAAAAATGTATTTATCGTCATATAATCTAAAACATCTGACCAGTAAACGGCGCTTGTAACATCCCACGAATTGACCGTTACAAACAGGCCGCCGTATATGCCGATTATATTGGCAAGCGCCGTTAGAAGCGGAAGCATAAAGAAACACGCAAGAAATCTGGGGACTGCGAGGTATTTTACGGGGTTTGTACCTAGAGTGTACAAAGCGTCAAGCTGTTCGGTTACTTTCATTGTGCCGATTTCAGCGGTTATTGCGGCGCCCACTCTTCCTGTTATGACTATAGCTGTAAGCACCGGACCTAACTCTATCACTAAAGCAAAGCCTGTTATTGTGCCTACGTAAACGGGTTCATTAAAAAGGTTTGTCGTTGCGGAGCCTACCTGAAGCGCGAGCACCATTCCGGTAAAAAAAGATGTTAAAGTTATAATCGGCATGGAACGCCAGCCCACTTCAACCATCTGCGAAAGCGTACTTTTAACTGATACAGCGCCTTTGCATATCCACAAAAAAGTTTCGCCTGTCATAGCGGCAGCCTGACCGATGCTTTCCAATAAAGAAAAAAGAATCTCTTTTGGCATCCTTGCCGTACGCCTTGCGAACCTTCTTGCTTTTACCGCCCTTGCCGCGTTTTCATTTACCATGGGTAACATTATACAAAAAAGGCGTTTAAAAGGGTATTGCCCTTACCACCCGTTTCGCCTAAATAGCAAAAAGTTTTTAAAGTACAACTGGCGGCTGGCGTAAAACACCCGTAAAAAAAGCAAACGGCATTTTGCGCCGTTTGCTTTTTGTTTCCGTAAAATTATTTATTAATTTAAACTACTACTCTCGGAACCCGCGGTGAAATCGCGCAGGTAATTTCATAATTAATCGTATCTTCTATTTTTGCAAGTTCATCAGCTTTTATCTGCTCTTTACCCTGCGCTCCTATAAGCACGACCTCGTCACCTATGGTAACGCCCTTAACGCCGGTAACATCTATCATAGTCATATCCATCGTAATCCTTCCGGCAATCGGGCAGCGCTTTCCGCGCACTAAGACATCGGCTTTATTTGAAAGAAGCCTGTTGTAACCGTCAGCATAGCCAACGGGGATTGTCGCGATTACAGAAGCCTTATTTGTAACATAAGTCCTTCCGTAGCTTACGCAAAACCCAGAAGGAACCCTTTTAAGAAAAGTTATTTTTGATTTCCACGTTAAAACCGGTTTTAATTTGATAAACCTTTCGGCGTGTTTAAAAGGGCTTAAACCGTAAAGGCTTATTCCCGGGCGCACCATATCCAGATGCGTCCTTTTATCCCTGAACAATGCCGCGGAGTTTGCCGCGTGCGCCGTAAACCTTAAGCCGAGGTTAACCCTTGCGAATTTAACTATTTTCATAAACGTGTCGAGCTGCGTTTTTGTGAAAACCGGATCGGTATCGGCAACGGGAAAATGCGTGTACATACCTGCCATTGTAATTTCCGGAGTTAAAGCGATTTTCTGCAAAATGCCGTATGCCGCTTCCGGCAAAGCGCCGATCCTTCCCATGCCAGTGTCAATTTCCAGATGGAAAGAAAGTTTTTTATTTAAACGCACCGCCAGCTCTTCAAGAGCGTTTATGCCGTTCATGTTTGATATGGTGGGAGTTAAGGAGTGCGCGACCGCAACCTGCAGATTATCAAGCGGAAAAATATTCCCGAGAATTAAAATATTGCTTTTAATTCCGGCTTCCCGGAAACTTATTCCCTCTTCAAGCGAAGAAACGCCTATGCACGCGACTCCGGCTTTTTGCGCTTCTTTAGCGAGCGCAATTCCGCCGTGTCCGTAAGCGTTTGCTTTAATTACGGGCATGATTTTAGTGTCTTTTGCCAGATACTCTTTGATTTTTTTTAAATTGAAGTGAAAATCGCTTTTGTCTACTTCAACCCATGTCTGCCTGAAAAAAACGGGTTGTCTTTTGCTTTCCAAACATCCATTGCTTGCGGCGGGGGGCGGTTGTTTTTTCATTAATAATTATCCTCGAACCGTGTTTGTTTTATACTCCTAAAAATTATCAGAAATATTTGTTTTGTCAGAAAACTTCGTAAATTCGCTTTCAAATACAAGTTCGACTTCGCCGACTGGACCGTTTCTCTGCTTGCCGATTATTACGGTCGCGGAGTTCTTAACGTCCGGATCGGTTTTATTATAATAGCCTTCCCTGTAAATAAATGCAACCACATCGGCGTCCTGCTCTATGGCGCCTGATTCCCTTAAATCAGAAAGCTGCGGTTTGTTGTCTTTTCTTCCCCTGTCTTCTGTTTTTCTTGAAAGCTGCGAAAGCGCTATAACGGGGACTTTCAAATCCCTTGCCAAACCTTTAAGCGAACGCGAAATTTCCGCGATTTCCTGCTGGCGGGATTCCGCGTTTCTGCTGGAACCTCGCATAATCTGTATGTAATCTATCAAAATTAATGATAACGGCGTTTTTTTGGCTTCAAGTTCTGTCGCGAGGCGTCTTGCCCTTGCCCTTAACTCTATTACGCTTATGTCGGAGCTGTCATCTATATATATAGGAGATTCCGAAATTTTCTGCGCGGCTGTCGTAAGCCTGCTCCAGTCCGCGGGCTGGAATCTTCCTTTTCTTAAGTTGTGCGCGTTCACCCTTGAAAGCGAAGCGAGAAATCTCATCATCAAAAGTTCTTTTGACATTTCGAGAGAAAACACGGCTACGGGCTTTTTTTCTTCCAAAGCTACATGTTCGGCAATATTTAAAGCGAAAGATGTTTTACCCATTGAAGGACGGGCGGCTAAAATTATAAGTTCGGAAGGCTGCAAGCCGGCAGTCATCGTATCCAAATCGGAAAAACCCGTGCGAAGCCCGGGGATTTCTTTTTTATCGGAGTGAAGTTTTTCAAGGTTTTTCAGCGTCGGCCTTACAAGCTCGGAAACTCTTGAAAAGCCCTTATTGCTTTTTGCCTGCGATATATTAAAAAGCGCCGCCTGTGATTTATCCAATATTTCATCGGGCGGATATTTTTCATTAAAAGCCTCGCTGACGATACCGGAGCCTGCGTTTACAAGCTGCCTTAAAATAGATTTGTCGCGTATTATGTTCGCGTAATGCTCCACATTCGCCGCGGTTTGCACGGAATCTATAAGCGAAGTTAAATAAGAAGCACCGCCGGCTTCCGCGAACATCCCGTTCTTTTTTAACCTGTCTGAAATCGTAATTATATCAACCGGCTGGTTTTCAAGGTAAAGGTCTCTTGCGGTCAGGTATATTTGCCTGTGTATTTCTTTATAAAAATCGTTTTCGTTGATTATGTCTATAGCTTTGGTAATGGCTTCTTTTTCGATAAGCATCGCGCCTATCACTGCCATTTCGGCATCAATAGCCTGAGGCGGAACTTTTTCTATGATGGGGTGTACCGGCATTGTATTTTCTCCAGCCCGCTTTTGATAAAAAACGGCGCCAAAAGCGCCTTATTTTTCAGAAATTTTGTATATTCTGGGCAAATAAAACTCAAAACATGCAAAATTCCCTCCGCCTGCCAATAATCAGAGGGCTGCCGGCAGTATCAGCCGGCAGCCCTCTAAAAAATTATTCTTTTTCGTTTACAACGGAAACTTTTACTTTCGCGACGACTTCCGGATGAAGCCTTACGCTTATTTCATAATTTCCGGTTTCTTTTATGCTGTCGGCAAGAAGAATATCGCGTTTGTTAACTTCAAAGCCCTGGTCTTTGAAAAGTTTTGCGATATTTGAATTGGTCACGGAACCGAAAATCTTTCCGTTTTCGCCGATTTTTACTTTTGTGATAAACTCATTGGCTTCAAGCTTTTCAGCCGTGGCTTTCGCCGCGTTGATTACTTCTTCTCTCTGTTTTTCGAGTTTAACTTTTTCCCTTTCCCATATTTTAAGGTTCTGGGGAGTCGCTTCCATGGCAAGGTTCTGCGGCACAAGGTAATTTCTTACAAAGCCCGCCGAAACGTCTTTTATCTCGCCTTGACGCCCGACATTGGTAATATCGGACCTTAATATAACTTTCATTTTTTCCTCCGCATTCATCCGGACCCATTATTATGAATCTTTCAGAAACAAGTTTCTTCAGGATGACAAAAAGCATCCCTGCTTTTTATCAGTTTACTGTAAACGGCAAAAGCGCAAGCATCCTTGCTCTTTTAACCGCTGTATCAAGCTCTCTCTGGTGTTTTGCGCAGGTGCCGGTTACTCGGCCTGACAAAATTTTGCCTCTTTCGGTTACGAAAGCGCGCAGCAAGCTTAAATTCTTGTAATCTATTTCAACTTTATCAGCGCAGAAACGGCAAACTTTCTTTCTTATCGGTCCGCCCTTTCTGAACTTTCCGCCCGGGCGCCCCTGGCCTTCAGCGCCTGCTGCGCCGGGTCTGGACTGTCCTGCGGGTTTCTTTATAAATGCCATTTTTTTCCTCCGAACGTTTAAAACGGTATATCTTCGTCATCATCCCCGGCAGCATAGGAAGTGTCTTCCTGAACCGGTGCTTCATCCGAAGTTCTTGCGCCTATAGCATTTGACTGCTTAGAGGCGGCTGACAGGAACTGCACTCTTGAAGCTATAACTTCAAGGCGGCTTCTTTTAGCGCCGTCGCTTCCTTCCCACTTATTTGTCTGGAGCCTGCCTTCTACATGCACCGGAACGCCTTTTTTCAAGCGTTCTCCGCATCTTTCGGCCTGGTCGCCCCATACTATAATAGGTACAAAAGTTGGGTCGGCGTCTTTCCATTCGCCCGTTGCCTGGTCTTTAAATCTTCTTCCAATCGCTATATCAAAAGAACAAACTGCTTTTCCGGTACCTGTGCGCCTTAATTCAGGGTCACGGGTAAGCCTGCCTACGAGCATAACATTGTTTTGCTCAGGCAAGCGGAGACTGTTCTGCTGTTGCTGGTTCATTGTTTACCTCCGGAGCCGCCGCTGGAGCAGCTGCTTTTGCGGGTTTCGCGGCAACTTTTTTCTTTTTTTCAACTTTAATGGTAAGGAATCTTATGACTCCGTCATTAAGCTTAAAAAAGCTTTCAATCGCGTTAACCATCTCACCGCTGCCGCTCAACTCCATATAAACATAACTTCCTTCGCGGAATTTGTTGATAGGGTAAGCAAGCCTTTTTTTGCCGAGCTGCTGGACTGTTTTCACGGTCCCGTTTGCGCCTTCAATGATTTTTGTCACTTTTGAGGTAAGTTCTTCAACTTTCTCTGTGGGCAATTCTGGAGAACAAATAAATGTGCTTTCGTAGTTCATTCTTTACACCTCCTTTCTGGATTTCCCTTTAAACCTTCGGTTGAAAGGGCTGAGCCTTATGTCTGTGCATAAAGCAAAGTTACAGGTTTATTGTTATACAAAACTTTTTATTCTTTTGCAAACAGGATTTTACCTTGTAACGGGGCTTTCGTTTTCTGCCGGTTTTACCGCAAAAAGCGGGACAAGCAGTTCTTCATCCTTACTGTTTCTCATGCCTTTGGTTACAAGGTAAACATATGGCACAAAAATCAAAGCAAGGACAAGAGCGAAAGCTAAACCGCCCACAACGGCTATAGCCATAGGCTGGTTGGTAGTTTCTTTGCCGCCGAAACCTATCGCAAGAGGCAGCAAACCAGTTATCGTGGTTAAAGTTGTCATGGTTATGGGGCGTATATGGTTTACGGTAACCTCAATAACATTCTTTTTAAGCTTTAAAATATCGAGTTTTTTACCGCCGTTAAGTTTGGTTTCCCGTTCATACATAATATTAAACCTGTCCACAAGCAAAATAGATATATTTGTAACGTTTCCTACAAGCATTATAAACCCCAGCATCGAAATAGCGTTTATCGACTGCCCGGTTATAAAAAGCGAAAACAGCGCGCCGATTACGCCAAGCGGTACCGCAACCATAACTATCATGGGCTGAAATAAAGATTCAAATTCTGAAGCAAGAATCATAAAAATGATAATAACGCCCAAAATAAGCGCGAAAGAAATCTGCGAAAGCGCTTCCTTCATGGCAAGCATTTCGCCGGAAATTACGCAGTGCACGTCATCATTATTGTATCTGTCGTTTAAAATCTCTTCTATTGAGGTAATCGCTTTGGTAAAGTTGCCCCTTACATTTGCCGAAAGCAAATACGTTCTTTCGCCTTCTATCCTTTTAATTGCCGGAAGAGTCCTTACAAAAGTCCCTTTTGCTATCTGTTTAAGCTGTATTGTTATACCCCACGGGGAGTAAGCCGTCATTTCCATAACTTTTTCAAGCCTGTCGCGGTCTTCGGGGCGCATTCTGACCCGTATATCCATTTCATCGTCTTTCATTTTAAGCTTTGTGGCGACAAAACCTTTAATTGCCGCAAGAGTCATCGCGGAAATGTCCTGCGCGGAAAGCCCGTACATCGAAGCCCTTTCCCTGTCTATGGTAAGCCTGAGTTCCGGGACTTCGTCCGGGGGATCAAGTTTTATACCGTAAAATTGCGGCATTGCATCCATTATCTTTCTTATTTCATCAGCCGAACGCTTTAAAACCTTTAAATCTTTTCCCCTTATTTCAATCATAAGCCCCGATGAAGCGCCTACGCCCGAGCCGAAAAGCCCCTGCTGCGTCATAAATTCCGTATCAATGCCTTTTATGTTCCATTTCCTTATTTCATTTGAAATATTGGCAACAAATTCATCCGTTGACAGGTTATTCGGGCTGTCTTGCTTGCTTTTAAGCCTGCCGATTATCCTTGCCTGATAAGTGCCTAACGATTCTATCGCAGCAACGCCGGAATCATCGCCCGTAGAACCAACGCTTACGGTGACATCCCTTATCTCTTCATAACCGGAAATAAGCTTTTCTATCCTTTTTGCCGTATTGTTCGTAATTTCAAGCGGCGTGTCGGGAGGCATTGTCATATTCAAAACAAACCTTCTTTCATCAACTTTTGGCATAAACTCTTTCGGTATAAGAGCAAAACAGATAGCACCTATAACAATATATATAAGCACCGCAAGGCTTACCTTGCCCATCCGCCAGTCTAAGGCCTTCTTGAAAACAGGCGTAAAGTACTTATTTATTACATTCATGCCCGCGGTGATAGACTGTTTGCTTAAATCAGCGCTTAAAGCAAGGCGCGGAACCAAAAAGAGCGCCGCGAATATCGATGAAAGCAAAGAAAACGTTATTGTAAGCGCAAGCTGCTTAAAAAGCTGACCTATCATGCCGGCTACGAAAACAAAAGGGATAAAAATGGCTACCGAAGTAAAAGTCGCGCTGAGAACGGGAGGCAGTAAACTTTTTGTAGCCGTGTAAATAGACTCTTTTTTGTCCCCCGCCTTGTACTTATGATACTGCATTAAGATATTTTCCAGCACCATATTTGAGTTGTCGACAACCATGCCGATACCCACCGTAAGGCCGCCCAAAGACATGGTGTTAATCGAAATATCGCCGAAATACATTAAGCTTAAAGTCGTGCATAGCGCAACAGGTATAGCGATATTTATTATTGTGGAAGCCATAAAACTTCTCATAAAGAAGTAGAGAAGGATAAACGACAAAAGTATGCCCTGAATACCGCTTGAATAGAGATTCGCAAGCGACTCTTTAATAAAGTCAGACTGGTCGGAAGTTACCAAAATTTCCACGTCATCGGGTATTTTATCTTCAATGTCTTTAAGTTTTTTGCGGACTTCTTTTGAAAGGTTTATGAGGTTTGAGCCGGACTGTTGGTAAATGCCGACCGATATATTTTCATGGCCGTTATAGCGAGAATAACCTTTTTTATCTTTTAACGCTTCTTTTACATCGGCTATATCCCTTAAAAAAACAATTTTATCGCCGGTTTCCTGCGGCTGATTTCTCACTCTTCGAGTGGTCATCGGACGGTTAATATTATAATCTATTTTTCCGAAGGAAAGCGCGGCAACGTCATCTATGCTTTGGAATTCGCCCACGGTTTTTACAAGATATTCGTGTTTATCTTCTTTAATCGTGCCGGCCGGGTAAGTTATGTTCGCGTTCTGCAAAGACGTAATAATTTCGGTTATCGAAACCTGGTTGGCAAGAAGCCTGCCTTTATCGATTTCAACAAGGACTTCTTTTTCTTCGCCGCCCCTGAGCTCTACTTTGGCTACGCCTTCAAGCCTTTCAAGTTCGTCTTTAATGTTTTTCTTTGCCGTCTGCCTTAAATCTGCCATTCTCTGCGCGGAAGAATCGCCGTTTTTATAGCTTACGGACAAAATCATCGCTTCTACCTGCGTCGGGTTATACTTCAGCACAACGGGTTCAAGGGCGTCTCTGGGCAGAGATTCTTTTATCAAATCTATCTTTTCGCGCACTTCCATCGCGGCAAAGTCCATATTGGTTCCCCATCTGAACTCACAAGTCACAACGGAAACGCCTTCTTTCGAATTTGAAGACACTCTTTTGATATTTTTAACGGTTCCGGCGGTTTCTTCAACCATCCTGCTTATTAGTTTTTCCGCTTCTTCGGGGCCCGCGCCTTCGTATTTGGTAACGATGGTTATTTGCGGGTATTCCATTGAAGGGAAAAGTTCCTGGGGTATCCTTGTGTAGGATATAAGCCCCAGAAGCCCGATGGATAAAAAAATCATTATTGTCGTAACCGGCCTGTCAACGGGTAATCTTAAAATGCTCATTGTTTTCTCTCAAAATTATATTTTCATTTTCGGTATTTTGGGCGATGTTTCCCTTTTGGGCAGCTCAAAATCCGGAGATTTCGGCAATTTTTTAAGCGTAGCATCCTTAATCTTTTTAACGCCTGGTTTTTTCGCGATATCCAAAAGTTTACCAAATATCTTTAAATTGTTTAATATGCCGCTAAAACTTTTTTTAGGGTTTTCCATAAGGTAGTACGCCGTTGGTATTATCAAAAGCGTAAGCATTGTTCCCGTAACCGTACCGCAAAGCACCGTTAGCCCGAGAGAGCGCCACATAGTCGCGGCTTCGTCGCGGCTTAAAACCATCGGCAAAAGGCCGAGCGTTTTCATAAGGAAAGTTATAAGTTCCGGCCTTAACCTTTCTTTGCAGGATTCAAATATAACCCTTAAAATATTTTTTCTGCCTACGCGCCTCTGGTTGATTTTATCGACAATAATAATCGAACCGTACACGATGGAGCCGAAAAGTATCATGATGCCTATCCACACCCCGAGGCTTATGGGTTTGTTAAAAATTAAAAGCGAAAAAGACACGCCTATAATGCTTAACGGCAGCGCGCACATAATTAAAAACGGCTGTTTGTAAGATTCAAAAATGGAGGCAAGCACAAAAAATATCAAAATTACGGTAAGAATAACGGCAAGTATAAACTGGCTGCCGTTTTCAACGGTTTTTTCGTAATCGCCGGAAATTTTAAACGAGTAATCTTTCGGGAAAGCGACTCCTTTTAGAGCCGCGTTTATGTTTTCCGCCGCCGTTGTCAAACCTACTTTTGCCCTGTTAGCGCTTATCTGTATGAAACGTTTTTTATTTTTATGCCATATTTCCTGCGTGGATTTTACTTCTTCGGCGCGCGCAACCTGACCTACGCGCACAGTTTCTTTCCTCTGGTTTAGAAGCGATAAAAACAATACGTCGTTTATGTTATTTACGCTTCCCGGAACAAGCCTTGCGATTGTTTCAATCTGCTTTCCTTCGGTTCGGTAATATGTCGCTATCAGCCCCCTGAGCTGGCAGTGCAGAGTATTGCCGAAATAATACGCGGTAAGCCCGAAAGCGGCAAGCCTGTGGTTATCCACAAAAAGGTTAATTTCAGGTTCGTCTTCCCTCATCCTTATTTTTACGTCAGTCAGCCCTTTAACCTGCTGCAGCCTTCCGGAAGAAGCAAAAGCGAGCTCTTTTAAAGTGTCATAATCCTGCCCGTAAAAATCCACGAACATTTCTTTTGTGCCGGAAATGTTTGAATCCTGGTAATAAGCAAACGCCGGGCTGAACTTATCAAAATCCTTGCTGTCGGTATTATCTTTTTTGAACTGCTCTTTAAAATATTCGGCGTTTCTGTAAACTTTCACTTCAATAAACGTATGCAGCTTTTCAACTTTAGACGAAACCCTTTCGACATCATCGCTGTAAGACATAAGTTTTTCTTCAATCTTTTTAACCACTTCGTTTGATGTCTCTATGCGCGTAGCGGGAGGAAACTGCAGACCAAGCCTGAACGTGTTAACGTCGCCGGAATCTAAAAATTCCGAATCTCTGCCTTTTAAGATAAATACCGAAGCCACAAAAAGCCCCAAAACAAAGAGCCATACAAATGTCTGCCGTTTGAAAACAAATTTTAAAGCCTTTCCGTATATGTGCCTGACCTTCATGTACCAGCTTTGAAATTCCAGCTCAAAGTTATTCTGCCACCTGAAAATCTGCGGCGGAATGAAAATCATAGTGCTTATAAGCGAAGCTATAAGCGCGAAAGTTATAGTCAAGCCGAAAGGAAGGTAAAGCTGGCGGATTTCCGGATCCAAAAAAACAAGCGGTAAAAACACGACTATAGTTGTAACAGTTGAAGCAAAAATCGGCTGCCAGAGTTCCGCCGTGCCTTTTATGACAAGCTCTTCTTTGGTTTTAAAGGTTTTTCTGTGATGATGGAAAGATATATTTTCAATAACGACTATGGCATTATCCATAACGTTTGCCATTCCCATGGCAAGGCCGCTTAAGGTCATAACGTTAAAAGTCTGCTTGGTAAAATACATCAGCAAAATCGATATGAAAAGGCTGAGCGGAAGCGTTGTGCCGACTATGGCAATATTTCTGAGGTTTTTCATGAATAAAAACAAAATACCGGCAAGCAGAAGCGCGCCTACTACAAGCGCTTCGCAAAGTGAGTAAATTGCTTTGCTTATATACTCCGCATCATTTTTTACTACTGTAACGGCGATAGTAGGGTCAAGCGTCTCCTTAAGCTTATCTAAAACCTTTAAAGCTTCGTTAGCGGTGCTTATTGTGTTAGCGGTTGATTCTTTTTGAATATATAAAGAAACAACCGGCTGGATATTCAATCTTGAAAACGAAGTAGGTTCGTAATACGAATCTTTAACCGTGGCGATATCGCCGATGCGTATAATTGAGCCGGACGGGGTAATGGCTATGCCGGTATTTGCGATTTCTTCGATATTATTATATTCGCCGGTCGCCCTGATAACATAATTTTTGCTGTTTTCATCAATTTCGCCGGCAGATATGGATATGTTCGAAAGGTTTATTTTTTGGACGACTTCAAGAATGGGCAGCCCGTACGCTATCAGTTTGGAATTGTCTATTTCTATAAGCAGTTTTCGCTCGCGCCCGCCGCCGATTTCTATATTGGCCACGCCTAAAACGCGCATAATTTTATCTTTTATCTGTTCTTCAGCGATTTCCCTCAACTGCTCCGGCGAAAACTTTTCCGAGCTTAGCGCGATTATCATAATCGGCGAATCGGATTGTTCAAAGCGGGCGATAATTGGTTTTTCGGTTTCTTTAGGCAGAATATGTTTTACAAGGGCAAGTTTTTCGCGGATATCTATAACTATAAAATCCGTATCTATGCCATAATGAAAAGTCATCATTATGTTGGATTCGGACTCTTTTGAAGATGAAATCATCTCTTTAAGTCCGCTGAGTTCGGAAAAAACTTCTTCAAGCGGGCGCGTAACGTACTTTTCCACTTCAGTGGCTGCGACGCCTCCGCGCAGCCTCGTTATTACGCTTACCATTCCGGTCTGTGTGCTTGGGTTTAATTCGACGGGTATTCTTGTGCCCATGATCCCAGAAAACATAATCAGGGCAAACACTATCATCAGAGTTGTTACCGGCTTCTTTATACCTATATCAATTATCATTGTTTTTGAGCGCTTTTAACAAAAACTGTCCGATGGCGGATTAGTATTCAACCGGAACGGGAGCTTCTTCTTCAGCCATTTCTAAAAATTTTACTTTGACGCCGTCGGAAAGCTGCCCTTGCGTTTCCGCGACTACAAGTTCACCCATATTAAGCCCTTCAAGTATGACTGTTTTGTCGCCTACTTTATCGCCTACTACGCAGGGCCTCATTTGCACCGTGCCTTCGCCCGGCTGCATATCAGGCATAATTACCGGAACAAGGAATGTAGTATTGTTAAGCGATACTATGCTGTCGGAAGGCACAAGAACTACGTTTTTAAGCTCCCTGAGGAAAATAACCGCTCTTGCAAACATGCCGGAACGCAGCAAACCTTCATTATTTTCAACGCTTATTTTAACTAAAGATGTCCTTGTCCTTTCCCTTACGACAGGCGCGATTTCGGTAACCGTGCCGTCAAACTCCCTGTCGGGATAAGAGTCACTCGAAATTTTGGCTTTTTGGCTGATGGCAAGCTTTTGCACGTCTTTTTCAGGAATATCGACTTCAAGGTTTGTGCCCTGGTCGCTTATGAATTTGCAGACAACGTCCTGCGGGGTAACGTATTCTCCGGGTTTAATTATTATTTCGGCAAGTATGCCGTCGCTTGGCGCGGCAAGGTTTGTTTTTTTAAGGTTTGACTGGGCAAGTTCAAGCTCGGACAACGCGGCTTTAACACGGGCTTCGGTAGACTGTATTTCAAATTTCGCCTCATAAAGCTTGCTTTCAGCTAAAGCTTTCATATTGAACATTTCTTCATAAGTTTTATATCTTTCTTTCGCTGACAAATACGCGGACTGCTCGCTCCTGTACTTGCTTTGCGCGTAGTCGGCTTTTGTTAAAGCGTCTTTCGGGTCAAGCGAGCAAATATTTTTGCCTTTTTGTATCTTCGCACCTTCTTTATAGTTATACATAGCAAGCTGCCCTTCTATTTCAAAACGCATATCATTTTCAATCGCGCCTTTAATTGACCCCATCACAGTGTATTTATCGGTATAATCCTGTTTTTTAACGCGTATGGTTTTAACGTTGATATAATCTTTTTTTTCTTCTACCTGCGCTTTCTTGCCGAAAAATAAAGCATATATGATTATGCTTGCAAAAATAAGCACCATTGCCGTGGCAATGATAAAAAGCATCTTTTTAAAGCGCTCAGGCGACTGCGCTTTATAAGTCTCAATCTTATGCGTTATATTGTCTTTCAGCAAAAAATAGTAGTTTTTAACTTTCTCGATAAAATTTTTCATACGCCTCCGTTATCTTAAAGGCATCAAAGTGAGCCTTTCCATTTCAGTTACAGAAACATGGTTCTGGTAAGTAGTCCTCATATATCCGGAAATAGCTTCCGCGTATTTCCACGATTCTTCCATCAAGTTTACGGTAGGGACTTCATATAAATCGTTTCTTTTTCTCATAAGCGCAAGTTTTCTTTCCCTTAAAGTTACTTCTTTTCGGTAAGTACGGGCGCTGTTTAGCGAATTTACATAATCATTATACGCCTTTTCAGCCTCAAGCCTTCTGGCTTTTAAAACGTCCATATAATCGGCATTTGCCTGGTTTAAACTGACTTCGCCTTCTTTGGTGTCCACGAAATAACCCATATCATCCAAAAGCGAAAGCTTCAGGTCTATTGTGGAAGTATCTATCCTTTTGCTTGCGTCAACTATAGTTGACGGGTCTGTCCTTTCGGTATCATAGCCGGCTTCAAAAGAGTTGCCCCACAGGCTCCAGGACATCTTCGCGCCTACGCTCCACGCGGTCGTTAATTCCAACGGTTCGGAAGTAAAGGCTTCGCCGCTTTTTCCGTAAAAACCTTCAAGATAAAACTTCGGGATAACTTTAGAGCGGTTTATCCTTATTTTCATATCCGCCATCATCGCCTGCACTTTAGACGTCTGCACATCAAGGTTATTGGTTAAAACAAAACTCATCAAATCCTGAAGCGAAAACGTAATTTCGGCAACGTCATCCGGAAGTTCGTCAGACGCTTTAGCGTTTATATCGGATAAATCGTATATTCCGACAACTTCTATAAGTTTTTTTGTGGCATAATCAAGATTGATTCTGGCTGATGAATACATATCAGAAACTTTATCCCTGAAATTTTCCGCTTCCACCACGTCAAGTTCGGATATCGCCCTTGCTTTGTACTCATTTTTCACCTTGAGCAAAAGCCTTTCCACTATATCAAAAGCTTTGCCAAGGGCTTTATATTCCTGGTTTAATGTAAGGTATTCGTAGTATGCGAGTTTAATGTTTGTGAAGAGTTCTTCGCGAGTTTTTGTGTAATTGTACCTGGCTGCGTCAACCATCATTCTTTCGTATTTGTATGTGCCTTTCGTTTTATAGCCTTCATATATAGTCTGCATAGCTTTTATTCCGTAATCTTCTGAGTTGTACTCTTCGTCAGCCGTAACTATGCCGCTGTCATTGTCACTTAAAGCCGTTTTACCTTTGGAATTTCTGTACTGTACCATAACCTGCGGAAAAAATGCCCTCGCTGCCCTTACGGACCTGACTTCGGCAAGCTGTATCTGCTCATAAGCTACCAAAAGCTTTCTGTCGCGGGATTCCGCTATCTTCATGCACTGGCTTAAAAAAGGGTCGTTGCTGCCTGAATTTGCAGCAAAAAGGCATTCTTGGGAAAATGAAAGGATAAAAGCGCTGCAAACAAGTATTTTCAAAAAAGACGCTTTAGTTTTTTTAAGCAATTTGATCTCCATTTTACGCTGTAGGCGCGTTTTACAAAAAAGCCTTAAAATTTAATAAGATTTTATATGAAAACTATTAATTTGTCAATCACTTTTTGATTTCAGCCGCCTCTTTAAAATCTTGACCGTTTCCGGCAAAAATAATATAATCCCTTAAAATAAAGGAGAATGCCATGAATTCGCTTCAAATAAGGGTTGCTTACGCTGATACAGACCAAATGGGAATGGTCTATTACGGCAACTATCTTGTATACTTTGAAAGGGGCAGAACGGAATGGATGAGGGAATGCGGCTTTCCATATACGGAAATGGAGAAAAGAGGTTTTTTTTTCCCAGTTTTACACGCTGAATGCAAATATATAACCCCTGCAAGATATGACGACTTAATAACGATTGAAACCAAGCTTACCGAAGTGACCGCCGCAAGCATAACCTGTTCTTATGAAATTAAACGCGACGGGCAGATTCTTGCGAAAGGTTCAACAAAACACCCTTTTGTAGATAAAACATTCAAGCCGGTGCGTTTTCCAAAAGATATTAAGGCCGTAATGGAAAAAAACATTGAAAAATAAAGCAATTTGCGAAGATACTGCTTTTATGCAAGAGGCTTTAAAAGCAGCCGAAACCGCAAAAAAAATAGGCGAAGTGCCTGTAGGCGCGGTAATCGTAAAAGACGGCAAAATTATCGCTAAAGGCTATAACAGGTGTATAACTGATAAAGACCCGACCGCACACGCGGAAATTGTCGCGCTGCGCAAAGCGGCAAAAAAACTGGGAAATTACCGTTTGAACGGCTGCGGCATATATGTTACAATTGAGCCCTGCGCGATGTGCGCGGGAGCCCTTATAAACGCCAGGCTTCAAAAGATTTTTTACGGAGCGGCTGACAAAAAAGCGGGGGCATGCAAAAGCGTATTTAAAATAGCAGACGGCAAAAAACTTAACCATAAAACAGAAATAAACGGCGGCGTGTTAAAAGGCGATTGCGCCCGAATAATACAAAAGTTCTTTGAAGAAAAACGGCAAAAAGAGTGAAAAGCAGAGTGTGAAGAGTGAAGCTGCCGTGTTTTGCAAGCATAGCTTACGAAAGTTGTTTTAAGTTATTTGCATTCTTAAACTCTGCGGATGAATGGGGGTGCTTTGGGTTCGACGGGAATGGTCAGAGGTACTGACAGCAGGCCGGAGTTGGTCGATGGCTCCGTAAAAATCGACCGAAAAATAAACAACGATAAAATCGTTCCAGTGCAGCACTTCAAACCTATGTTTGGCTTTGGAGTTATGCCAATAGCTGCTTAATTGCGGCTTCGTTTTACCTGAGACGCCTGCTAACGGGATAAAACGTCAATGAGCAGGTTAGTTTCTGGCGGCTTGTACCGTCAGCCTGAAATGAAGCTAAAACGGTGCTGGTTTACAGCGTAGTCCCGCCCGGAGAGGGCGCCGTAAACGAGAAAAATTTCCGGGCTAAGCCTGTAGCGGTCGTACTGAAGCATTTTCGGACGCGGGTTCAACTCCCGCCACCTCCATTTTTACTTTAAGTTTGAAGTATTCAGCTGAAACCGGAAAACACTGAAATTCAGGAGCTGCAATGTTATACTTTTTCAAAAGGTCAGCCGCCTTTATCATAGACAATTTACTTGTCGGAATTTTGTTGATAGCTGCGTATTGGCTTTTAACAACTTTTACAAGCGGCGTTAAGCCGGACAATGATATGCTTATTCAATCAGTTTTCTTAATAGTATTTGTCGCATATAACGTATTAATGAATACTTCAAAATTTGAGGCCAGTTTTGGAAAAATGATCGTTAGAATGAAAGTGCTAAAAGACGATAATTCAAGATTGTCGTTTGCAAGGGCGGCAGTAAGGGAATTTTTTAAGCTTATCGTATTGGCGGCTATTTCATTTACGGGATGGATTGGTTATATATTTGTCGTTCCCCTGATTATTTTCACTATAGTTAAAGAAGCGGTATTTTACGATGCTTTAACAGAAACTAAGGTGCAATAAAATATTTGAAAAAAAGCCGGCCCGGAGTTATCAAACTCCGGGCCGGCTTTTTTGTTTTCAACTTCAGCTTTAATGTAAGTTTCTAATTAAAAACAGAATACGTCAATTTCAGACGAGTTTCCATTGAATTGGTTGATACGTCTTTAAAAGACTTGTAGTGGGATTTACGCAAATAATAACGCTGTTCCAGGCTTATGCTTATATCATTATTAAACCTGTAACCAAAACCCATACTGAATATATTGAAAAGCGTATTACCGTTATTTCCCGGCACGCTGTATTCGTCGTAAATGCTGTCATAATCCTCATCTTCGTACTTATGCAGCGTAAAAATCTGGTAAGTTTTAAGATTAATAAACGCGTTAAAATGCCTTGAAAAATTTACCAGTGCCGCCAGTTTTAAACTATAACCTGACCCGAAATTATAATTTCTCTCATAAACGGAATAATAATCGGATTCGCTCGCTCCCAAAATAATAAAATTTGCGTGAATACTGCTGTAAAAAACAGGTAATTCATTTTCATTTTTCTGCTTTTTAAAGTACAAACCGCCGCCGACAGCCGCAGTTTCGGCAAACTCATACGGAATCTCGCCGCTCCCGCTTATTGAGTTTGAGTTATAATAGTCAAAATGCTGGAAAATACCGGCAAAAAAAGAACGCTGCCCCTTATCCCATTGCCTCCCCCAAAGCGACCCTACAATGCTTGCTTCGGAAACTGCAGGCTGGTTGCCGATGATATTAAAATTAATATCCGCAATAAAAAAGTCATAGGGCGAGCGTTCATCTTTGCCCGTATAAGGGTCTCCGTAAATAGCGGTAACACCCAATGCCACGTTGGATTTATCGCGGTTTTTGTCCAAATCAGTCATAAAACGGTTAAAAACGGAAAGGTTTATATGGAATTTCTCGTTAAGATAACCCCTCTGCCCGTCAGAGGAATACCGCCAAGCTTTGCCCATTATAATTCTGTTAAATAAATCCATAGGAGAGATGAGGCCCGCCAAAATTTCGCGCCCGGCGCGCTGTCATCCAGAACGAGCGCGGAAAGCCTGTGCGTCATTTCGCCAAGCGCTACGCCTCCGATTGAAGTATTGATAAAATCGTTGATTGAAGGGTAGGTGTTTTCGCAAAAAAACTCCCACATAAAACTCCCGGCGAAAGTATAAGGTACCGACTGCCAAAAACTCAAACCATTCGCGCGCGCCGCGTTAAAATACAGGCTGCCGTGATAAGGATGGAAGAAAGTATTCGTCGAAAAATTGTCATTATCCCACACAAAACCTTTGCTAAAATTGTTGCCGATATCGTTAAGGCTCACCTGCGCGTAGTCCGCGTTTAAAATATACCTGTCAAAAAGATGCACTACGGCATTTATCCCGGCAACTTCAACCAAAGCAACCAGCGGGGCGTATTGAGGATACTCCAAGTTTTTATTTTCAGCGTTTTGCAATGCGCCTGCATCCGAATTTGCGTCAAAATCCCGGGAAAACGCATCTGCAAAACAAAAAAATAAAATTAACAATAAAATTGTTTTTTTTCGTAAAATCGCGCGCATTGGCAAAACCTTATTTTTATTTATTATAGATTGGCTGTTTGGTTACAAAACGGCATTAATAAACCATAATCAGGCGTATTCGTAAATGATCTAAAAAACAACAAATTTTCGGAATTTGCTAATCGTTTAAACTGCTCTGATGCGATTGCAGAAACGCTGTAGCTTCTTTATTTCCCATCTTTGCCGCTTTCTCATACCACTCAAAGGCTTTTTCGCGGTCTTGCTTAATTCCTATACCTGAATAATATCCATCCCCGACAATTTTCTGGCTTTCTACAATTCCACCTTCGGCGGATTGTTTAAACCATTTAAAACCTTTTTTCAAATTTTGTTTTACGCCCTTTCCCAGAAAATGCATAAACCCCATATAGTGTTCGGCATAAGCGTTCCCCTGGTCCGCGGATATTGTAAGCCATTTGAGTCCGCGTTTAATATCCCTGTTCACATCTTTCCCGTTACCGAAAATATATAAAGTGCCCATAAATAACTGCGCGTCCGCATTTCCCTGATCCGCGGATTTTTCAAACCATTTTAAAGCTTCGGTATCATTTTCTTCAACTCCGATTCCATGGGTATAAATATACCCTAAGTAAAACTGTGCTTGTGCGTCTCCTTGGTTTGCCGCTTCTTCATATCTTTTTAAGTTTTTGTCCGCGTTAATTTTCTTGTCATACAATAGGTTAATATCAAACTGCGCAAAAACGCTTCCGTTGTCCATTGATTTTTTAAACCAGTTCAGCGCTTCTTCATAGTTTTTATCCACGCCTTCGCCTTTAAAGTACATCCAGGCGATATTATACTGCGCTTCCATTGTTTCCTGCTCTGCAGCTTTTTCAAACCAGACAAGCGCTTCTTTATAATCTTTTTCCGTGCCAAACCCGTCATAATACATACATCCTAAAGCGTTTTGTGCTAACGCAAATCCCTGCTCGGCAGACTTCATATACAGTTTAAACGCTTCATCATAATCCCTTTCTACTGCTTCCCCCATAACATAAGCTTCTCCAAGAAACGATTGGGCTTCCATATTGCCTTTATCCGCGGCTTTATTAAGCAAATTTAGAGCTTTTTTATGGTTTTGCTTTACATTAAGCATACCTTCAAGATACATTTCTCCAATCATCGCTTCGGATTTTGCGTCTCCAAAAGCTGCCATTACTTTTGTCCCTTTAATGATAAGCCTCATCTGGCCTTCATATGTTTGAAATTCACTATAAATGTATGCGATAAACAATACAATTATTGCCACTATAGCTAAGAATACCTTTAAAACCGTCAAAAATGCTTTGTTCATTTGATTTATCCTAGTTTTACCGCTGATGGCGGGAAATTTATTTTATTATACTAAATTATTTGTATGAATTTTCAATCAGATTTGCACTTTTATTATGCTTATATTTTATGTATAATTGCCCATGAGTATATAAACTTTATTTTTAGGATACAGCAGCTATGGCTTGGATTTACCTTTTAATAGCAATCTTTTTTGAAGTAGCCTGGGCGTTAGGGCTTAAATTTTCAGACAGTTTAAGTTTGTCAAAACCCGGCATTACTGGTTTTACGGTATTTTCGATGATAGCAAGCGTCTTTTTTCTTGCAATAGCCGTAAAACAGCTTCCGCTTGGCACCGCTTACGCAATATGGACAGGTTCCGGAGCGGTCTGTGTGGCAATATTTGGAATAATCTTTTTTAATGAACCCGTTTTCGCCTCTAGGCTTATATTTTTATTTCTTATAGTAACAGGCGTTGTCGGTTTAAAAATGGTATCCTGAGGCAAAACCAAAAATGAAAAAATACATAGAAAAATGGCTTAAAGAAGGGCTTATCAGCAGCCAGCAGGCTAAACAGATGTATTCCGACATAGATAAAGACTCTTCCGAAAAAAGCTCCAGAAACCTTATCGTAACATTTTCAACAATCGGCGCGGTTTTAGCCGGCATAGGCTGCATACTTTTTGTCGCGGCAAACTGGCAGGCAATACCCTCATTTATAAAAGTACTAGCGCTTACCGCCATTACATTTTCCTGCGCTTTAGGCGGGTATTACCTGCAATATGAAAACAAGAATTACCCGAAAACTGGCGCTTCGCTGCTCTTTTTAAGCACAATTCTTTTTGGCGCGCTTATTTTTCTTACCGCGCAGGTGTACAATATAAACTCTTCCGAAGGAACGTATGTTTTGGTGTTTATCTGGTTTATCGCCATACTTCCTTTTACATATATTTTTTATTCGCGCCCCGTTGCGATGCTTGTATCCGTACTTTTTACCCTTTGTTTTAGCCTTTTCATCTTTCAATACAATAATATGTCACATATGTTTAAGGCACTGCCTGTTCTTTACTGCGCGGCAGGGATCTTTCTTTACTGTTTCGGAAAGATTAATGAGTTTATAAAAGGTTTTTACAAAGTAGCCGCCGTTTATGAGAAAACCGGCATTTTTATTATGTTTTTCGGACTGTTTTTCATCACTTTTTCATATTTCACAAACCCTAAAGAAGCTTACTTTTTCGATTTTATAACAACTTGGAAATTTCTGCATCTGCGCGCTTTGGACATAATGCTTTTGTCATCGCTTCTGATGTTTCTGTTTTCGTTTTTTGCAAACCCCGCAAAAAAAAATAACGCCGTAGAAAGCTATATGGTAACTGCAATTTTTGTTTTTATGCTTTTTATGGTAACGCACACGTTTATCCCTAGAATTTTCGCCAACCTTCTTTTTGCCGTCATGGTACTATCGCTGGTGTATGCGGGATACGTAAAAAAAGAAGCATTTTATGTAAACCTGGGGATTTTTTGGCTTATCATTTTTATCGCGGTAAAATATTTTGACGTTTTCTGGAAGCTTCTCCCCCGCTCGTTCTTCTTTTTGGCGGGAGGAATAATACTCGTGTCGGCTGCGTTGTTTTTTGAGCATAAACGCAGAAAAATAAACGCGGAATTAAAAACTTATGAATCGTAAAAGAGCGTTTTATATCATTATGGCTTTATGGTTTTTCGCGGTTGCGTTTTATACCGTTTATAAAGAGTATAATCTGCGCCACGGAACAACCGTCATGCTTAAGGTCGTTCCGGTTGACCCGAGAGATTTATTCCGCGGGGATTACGTGATACTTGACTACGAAATAAGCAGGCCGAAAGAAGGCCAGCGGGTATTAGGCCCTTACGGCAATTATATTGAAGATGAACCGCTTCACAATAACGATACTGTGTACGTAGAGCTTATCAAAGACGGCAGCTACCATAAAGGCGGAAATATTTATAAGTCGCGCCCGAAAAAAGGATTGTTTATAAAAGGGACGGCAAAAAACAAAAGCTCCTTTTTTGGATTTGGCGGCTCAAACTTTACTATAATCTATGGAATAGAAAGTTTTTTTGTGCAGGAAAGCAAAGGCTTAGAGATAGAAAAAAGCAGGGATAAAAACGATATCGCGGTCGAAGTTGCGATAAATTCTCTCGGTACGGCAACGATAAAAAAACTTCATATAGCGTCCTTAAGCAAAATGAGACAATAAAAATGAAAAAAATAATACCTTTATTTATGCTTTCTTTGGTTGTACTTTGCCCGTCTTTAGCGTTTGGGGCGAAAGCGGCGGCGCCTAAACAATCCGCGATCAACGTCATCATTGACGGCGAAGCGATGCCCGGCGTAAGCGCCTATACCATCACGGATAAAACAAAGTTTTTTTCCATAAGGGAAGCTGCCGAAATTTACAATGCGACGCTTGAGTGGAAACCTGTCAGCTCCCAGGTAACGATGCGCATAAATAACAAAAAGATAGACATTAAAGCCGACAGTAATGTAGTTGTATTTGGCAAAAAGTCAAAAAAAATGGGTATGCCTTCAAGGCTTATCAAAAATGAGTTGTATATTTCCCCTGAAATTCTGGAATCTACGGAATTTGCCGAATTTGCCGAAGCCGACACAACATGGAACCAGGACGCTTCAATCCTTACGGTAAACCACCGTTCAAATATTGCTTCCGTCAGATACTTTACAAAAGCCGACAGCACGGAAATAGTAATACAGCTTGAAGACCGCCTGCCTTACACGGTTCTGAAATCTTCAGGAGCGCTGGTTTTAAATGTGCACAGAGGCCAGATTCAAAGGGATTTTATATACCCCAACAACGGCGCTGTTAAAGACGTAACTTATGAAACCAAAGGCAAAGTCGCCGAATTTGTAATAAATCTCCAACAGACCCCTAAAGTAGTAAAAAGTATGCTTTTAAAAAATCCGTACAGGATAGTCATAGATATTGAGCACTCAAAGCCGGTCGATGTAACCGCATTAAAGGAAACAACAATACCTGAACTTGACGAATACGCGGCTTTGCCGGATGACATTAAATCCGCCGTTGCCGTGCCGGTTGAACAATACGGCGAAGCGCAGATAACCGAAGTTGTGGCAGCCGTAGAAACAGACGCCAACAATCAGGATTTGGCAAGCGTGCCCGTGGTGAAATATGACGCCGCGATAGTTGATGACAGCTACTCAATAATAGATGACACCACTACGGTGCCCGAGGTTATGCCTAAAAAAGCGGCAGCATCCAAAACCAAAGATTTTCAACGCAGAAGGATTATTGTTATAGACGCGGGGCACGGCGGGGAAGACCCCGGAGCTGTAGGCCCTAACGGAACCAAAGAAAAAGACATAAACCTCGAAATTGTTTACGAACTCAAAAAGATTTTTGACAATGATGACGAATATGAAATTGTGCTTACAAGAAAAGACGATACGTTTATCCCCCTCGTTGACAGGACAAACATCGCAAATGAACACCATGCCGATTTGTTTGTTTCGGTACACTGCAACGCAAATTTTAACAGAAGCGTAAACGGTTTTGAAATTTACTTTTTATCGGAAAAAGCCACCGATTCCGAAGCCGCCGCGACCGCAACTTTGGAAAACTCGGTTTTGGAGCTTGAAGGCAAACCAACAAAAAAACGCGCTCTGCTGCAGGAAATGTTATGGTCAATGATGATAAATGAATATATTAACGATTCCGCCGAACTCTGCAGTTTTATAGCTTCGGAAACTCCCGGAAGGCTTAAGATACCAAACAGAGGCACAAAACAGGCAAGCTTCTATGTTTTAAGGGGCGCACAGATGCCGGCGGTGCTTGTTGAAAGCGCTTTCTTAAGCAATTACGCCGAAGAATCAAAGCTCAACACCAAAAAATTCCGCGCGGCTGTCGCGGACTCAATATACGAAGGAATAAAAAAATACTATGCGCGTAAAGACAAAATCCAAAACGGAAAAAAATAAGCCTGTCGGCGTGTTCGATTCAGGCTTTGGCGGGCTTACGGTAGTTTCCGCCATCAACAAGCTGCTTCCGAATGAAAATATAATTTATTTCGGAGATACGGCCCATGTCCCTTACGGCTCAAAATCAAAAAACACCGTTATAAAATTTTCAAAAGATATCGCCGCTTTTCTTATGAAAAACGACGTAAAACTTATTGTTATTGCCTGTAATACAGCTTCAGCTTTCGCGCTTTCAGAACTCAAAAAAACTTTAAATGTTCCGGTTATAGGCGTTATAGAACCGGGCGCGAAAGAAGCGGTAAAAACGTCAAAAAACAAAAAAATCGGCGTCATAGGCACCGAAGGCACAGTAAACAGCGATTCTTACAAAAAAGCAATCAGAAAATTTTCTGATTTTTCGGTTTACCAGCAGGCTTGCCCGCTGTTTGTACCGCTTGTTGAAGAAGGATGGAGCAAGGGAAAGATAACTGACGATATAGCCAAAACTTATTTAAAACCGCTTCTTGATAAAAAAATAGATACTTTAGTTTTGGGCTGTACGCATTATCCGCTTTTAAAAGAAACTCTCAAAAAAATTTCAGGCAATAAAGTGCAGCTTATAGATTCGGCGAACGCCACCGCTAAAGAAGTTAAAGAGACGCTTTCAAAAACAAATATGCTTTCGGATGCCAAAAACAAACCGTCCATAAGCTTTTACGTAAGCGACAACCCCGAAAAATTCCAAAGGATAGGAAGCCGTTTCTTTTCAAAAAAAATATTGAAAGCAAAAAAAATAGATTTGGAGTAATACATGAAATACAAACTTTCCGTAATCAAGAGTTTTGCGTCCGCCCATTGCCTCAGGGAGTATAAAGGCAGATGTGAAAACCTTCACGGCCATAACTGGAAAGTCCGGGCGGCGTTCTGCGGCACAAAACTCGACAAAACAGGCATGCTTTTGGATTTTACCGAAATAAAGGCGCATTTAGATAAAATTATGGCGCATCTTGACCATAAATTTTTAAACGATACGCATCCTTTTGATAAAATAAACCCTACCGCAGAAAATATCGCGGCTTTTATATTTGAAGAGCTGAAAAAAGCCGAAACAGAAACCGCAAAAGTATGCGAAATAGAAGTTTGGGAGAGCGAAACCTCTTCCGCAACGGTGTCAGCAGAATGAAAAAGGAAAAAAAAGCCGTTATATTATTTTCCGGCGGATTAGACTCTACCACCGTTTTGTATTATGCTTTGGCAAAAAATTATAAATGTTTCTGCCTCATATTTGATTACGGGCAAAAACACAGCAAAGAAATTAAAACCGCCGTAAAAATAGTTAAAAAAACCGCAGCGGAATACAAAGTAGTAAAAATATCGCTGCCGTGGTCAAACGACGCTTTAACAAGCAAATGCAAAAAAATACCTGCCGGAAACGATAAAAGAAAAAACATTCCTTCAACCTATGTACCCGGAAGAAACACCCTTTTCCTTTCTTACGCGCTGTCTTACGCCCAGTCAATTGCGGCGGATTCAATATTCACGGGAGTAAATTCCGTAGATTTTTCCAATTACCCCGACTGTACGCCGGAGTTTATAAATGCTTATAACGGCGTTTTAAAAGCGCTTAAAACTAAAATATCAGTAAAAACGCCTATTCTTGACATGACTAAAGCTAGAATAATAAAACTCGGTTTAAAGCTGGGAGTGCTATATAAAGATACATGGACATGCTATAACGGTTTTGCAAAACCGTGCGGCAAATGCGATTCATGCAAATTGAGGGCAAAAGGTTTTGAAGAAGTAAAAATAAATGATCCCGCTATAAACAAATGAGGAATAGATGCAAAGAGGCATAGCAAAAACAGTTAAAAAAAATAAAAAAGCGGCAATAACAAATGCCGCTGCCATACACGCGCCCGAATATCCTATTAAGGCGCCTGTTTATGAGATATTTTTTTCCTATCAGGGTGAAGGGCTTTACAGCGGAATGCCGCAGATTTTTACGCGTTTTGCGGGCTGCAATGCAAAATGCAGTTACTGCGATACAAGTTATTCTGTCAACATATCCGATAAAACAAAGTTTCTGACTGTTTCAGAAATTGTCAGCAAGGCAAAACAGCTGCATAAAAAACATTCTGAAGCTTTTGTTTTTGGCAAGCCTTCGGTTTCTATAACGGGAGGCGAACCTTTAATACACGAGGGTTTTTTGAAAATTTTACTGCCGGAGCTTAAAAAAGCGGGATTTTCAGTGTATCTTGAAACAAACGGCACGCTGCCTAAAGCATCGCAAAAAGTAATAAAATTTTGTGATATTGTTTCAATGGATTTTAAATTCGAGAAAGACTGTAATAAAAACTTCTGGAAAAAACACCTTCAATTTCTTAAAACCGCCGGAGATAAAGTTTTTGTAAAATGCGTAATAACAAAAAACACTACAATAAAAGACATTCAAAAAAGCGTTGAAACGATAAAAAAAGCATCTCTGAAAACACATCTCATACTGCAGCCCTCACTGACAAAAGACAAACCGCCCCTTCCCAGCCTGTACAAGTTTTACTCTTATGCCGCAAACACGCTGCCAAATGTACATTTGATGACGCAACTGCACAAGTTTTACAAGGTCAGATAACCTCATTTTACTTTACTTCTAAAAGTAGTATTTTATTTGCTGGAAAGGTTTTTAATTTCTGTGTCGGCAACTTTGCCGTACTTAATATCGTATTTTTTCGCGAGGAAGTAGTTTGAAATAGCGTTTTCTTTATCGCCTTTTTTAACATAAACATTCGCAATGCCGAGATATGCCGCGGCATATCTCGGGTTTATTTCCGTTACTTTGCGGTAATCATCCATAGCGGCGTCAAAAGCGCCTTTGGAATAATTGATTTCGGCCCTTTTAAAATACGCAATAAGCATTGCAGGGGAAATTTCAACAAGCCTGTTTAAATCCCTGAGCGCTTTTTCGCTGTCGCCTGTTTCTATGTAAGCATCAGCCCTGAGCATATAAGCCTGCGCGTGATAAGGATCCTGGTCAAGTATTTTGCCAAGCTCTTCTATGGCGACATCAAACTTCTTATTTTTAAAATTCAGATTTGCCCTATTATACGCGACATCTCCTGACGCGGCTCCGGAAGATAAAACATTCTGCGCCGCCGGTTTAGGTTTTGGCATTTCAGCCTTAACAGGCGCTGGAGCAGGTTTTGGCAAAATATCCCTTTGAACGGGCAATACTTTCTTCTCAACAACTGTTTCAGATTTAGTTTCTTTTTTGAACGCATTTTTAAATTTCGCAAAAAAACCGCCGGATTTTTCTTCTTTCACAGCCGGCTGTTTTTGGAGTTCAAGAGGTTTAACCGTCCTTTCTTGAGCAAGTATATCAATCTGTTTCACATGTTCTTCTTGTTTGATTTCAGTCTTTTTCTCTTCAGGCTTAACTTTAGGTAAAATCTCTTCTTTTGCCTGTGTTTCTTCTTTATGCTGCTTTTCAAGAAGCTGTTTTTCCCTGTCTTTGGCAAGTATGTCAACCGGCGTTTCCGCAGGACCGGCCTTTTTTTCTTCAGATTTTGGCTGTTCAGCCTGTTTAGGCTTAACTTCTTCTGCAATTTTCAGCTTTTCCAAAACCTTCTTTTCTCTTTCCTTAGCCAGAATATCTGCATTTTCTTGTTTTTTTGGTTCAGGCACAATTTCTTTAGGTTTTACGGGCTGTACAGGCAAAGCCTGTTTTTCTTTTACGGGAACCGGCTCCGCTTTCTTAACAGTTTGCGCCGCCTCTTTCGGTTTCGCGACCGCCGGAGGAACCTTCTTGTCCAGCGCTTTGAGCTTTTCAACGGGAACGTCTATATCGGGATTTAATTTTAACGCGTAATTAAAGTTGTCGTTCGCGTCTTTTGTATTTCCGGCTTTAAGGTAAGACAAGCCGCGTTTTTTAAAGAGTTCGGCTTTTGTAGAATTTTTCTCTATAAGTTTCGTGTATTCTTTTGCGGCAATAGCATATTTGCCGTTATCAAAAAGAAAATCAGCCAGTTTAAGCGCAAACGCCTCATCGGCAGGATTCAGTTTAGAAACTTTCTCATAATCTTTATATGCTTTTTCAAAGATTCCTTTTTTGGCGTAAGAATCGCCCCTGATAAGGTAATAATCATATTTTTTTGAGTTTAAATCTATCGCTTTCGACATATCTTCTATTGCCTTGTCAAAATCGCCTTCGATAAATTCAGATTCCGCCTTACCCGCGAAAACTTCCTCATCCCGGAAACCTTTTTCAACCGCTTCCGTAAAAAACTTAACGGCATCCGCGTATTTTGCTTTTTTAAAACTGCATATACCCAAATACCTGCTTATTTCCGGCTCTTCGGACTTTAAATCCGAAGCTTTTTTCATATCATTAAAACAGCCGTCATAATCTTTCAAAGAGTAATTGATAAAGCCCCTGAAGTAAAAAACGCTGGCATTGTCGGGCTTTAAAGATAAAACTTTATTAACGTCTTCCAGAGCTTTTTTAAATTCATTTTTTGACGCGTAATGCTCCGCCCTCATAACGTAAGCCTGCGGATTATTACTGTCTGTTTCAATAACGCTGCCGACAGCTTTCAAAAACTCTTCATCATTATTAAGCGAAGAGTAAATCTCGGCCTTTTTCAAAAAAATATCCGTATTTTCAGGGTCATTTTCAAGAATTTTACCGTAAATGCCGAGAGTTTCTTTTTCTTTATTTTCTGCCTGGTACAGAGCCGCGAGAGGCAGCAAAACGGAATTATCTTTGCCTCCGGTAAGTTCCTGCGCTTTTTTATAATCGTCTTCCGCTTTTTTAAACTCTTTTTTGCGTTCGTACAAAGCCGCCCTCTTTAGGTAATGTTTATAGTTATCGGGCTCGGTTTCAATAGCTTCAAAAGCTTCGCCAAAAGTTGTTATATTTGAAAAATCCTTTTTTACGGGAGGCGGCGGAGGTACAGGAGATTCTTCAATCTTCGGCTCTTCTTTTTTTTCTTTCGTTTTAGATTCTTCTTTAATATTCTCTTTTGCTGCTTCTTCAGTTTTTAGTTCGGGAGCACTTTCATTTGCTTTTTCAGTCTCTGCCGCGAGCGCTGTTTGCTCCGGTAAAATTTCTTCTTCTTTAATTTCCAGGACAGGTTCGGCTGCGGGTTCAGGCTGTTGCTGTATATTTTCTTCTTTTTTAATTTCTTTAAGCGTCGCTGTTTCAGTTTGTTTTGGCTCTTCCGGTTTTGGGATTATTGCCTCCTGCGCAGGTTCCGGCGGTTTTATTTCTGTTTCCGCAGGTTCTTCTTCCTGTTTGGGTTCTTCTTTCATGACGGTTTCTTTTTTCGTTTTTAGTTTCTTTTTTCCGACAGGTTTTGCGCTGCTTTCTTTTGCTTTATTTAAGATTTCGTCCAAACCGCTGAGTTTTGCCCTCAAGCCGGAAAGAAGTTCAGATTTCGCGGGATTTGGCTCTTCTTCAGAGACTTCAATCCCTTCAAAAAACTCTTTCATATAAGACTTTTTTTCTTCAGGCAAACCCGGCTGTTTTAAATTATTAGCCTGCTGTTTATTTTCATCTTTGTTTTCAACGGGCGCGGCCAGCTGTTCTTCCGGCGGCGCGGCAACCATCGCCTTACCTTCTTTTTTATATTCCTGCGCGGGGTTTTCGGCAACTTTCGCGGCGTCTTTGCTGTCTTCGGCTGAATAGGCAAGATACTGAGTGGCTTCTTTCCTGCTTTTTTTAACTGCGGCTAAAGTTTCCGCATCGGAGTTTTTATCTGTTTTTTCATAGTTTTTCAGCTTTTTCTGGAGATTATCCATATCGCGGCGCAGTTCATTGATAGTTTCGGTCTGGGAAAGGTAATAATCTTTGAAATCAAAAAGAGATTTGTCTATTCCTTCTTTTTCTTTGCCGGTAATCATGCGTAAAGCGGTATCATAATTCTTTAAAGATTCCGGAAACCTGCCCATGTTCCTGAAGACAACGCCTTTATATAAATATCCCAGCGGGTTATTTGCGTCTATGCTTAACGCCTCGTCAATATCCTGCAAGGCTTTTTCATTATCGCCCGTCTTTATAAAAAGAAGCGCGCGTTTTACGTACGCCCCGCCGTTATCCGGCTCAAGCCCTAAAGCAATGTCAAAATCTTTTTCGGACTGGAAAAAGTCGCCTTTTTCCATATTTGCTTCCGCTTTTAAAATCAGGGCATCCACAAAATATGGCATCAACTCGGCAGCCTGCCCGGCGTCTTTTGCCGCTCCGGAATAATCTTTCATTAAAAATTCTATTTTCGCTTTCACAAAATAAGCTTTTTCATCGCTTTGGGATATTTCGAGCGCTTTATTTACATTAGAAAGCGCTTCTTTATAATCTCCGTCTTCCGTCATAATTTCAGCCATCATCCTGTAAACAACGGCGTCTCCGGGGTTTTCTTTTTGCGCTTCTGTTAAATCTTTAAAAGCGGCTTTTCTTTCTCCCGCGCCGATATAAGCTTTTGCCCTTCTTTTATGCAGTTCGGTATTTATGTATCCCGCGTTTTCCGCTTCATTAAAGTATTTTACCGAAAGGTCATATTTTTTTAATTCAAAATTTGCCAAAGCCGCGGAATAATAAGACTCCGCCGCGCGGTGGTTTTGCCCCGCGCACGCGATAAAATCATCGGACGCTTTTTGATACTCTTTCATGTTAAAGTAAGATTGGGCTCTTAAAAAATACGCTTCCGGAACGGAGCTGTTTTTTCTTAAAACCTCATTTAAATCTTTTACGGCATTGGCATAACCGCGCATCTGGAAATAAACGTCCGCCCTCGCGGCAAAAATTTCAGGATTGATAAACTTTAACTCAAGCGCCTTTGTAAAACTTACGTCGGCAAGAGCGTAATCTTTGCTTTCAAAAGCGGATAAGCCGCGGGCATAGTACAACTCCGCGTCTTTTTCTTTAAGCGCTATCGCCTTATCGTATGAAAGCGTAGCCCTTTTATAATCTTTGAGATTGTGTTTTATATACCCTTTTAGAAAATACGGAAAAGATAAGTCCGGCATTAAATCTATCGCCTGCTCGGAATCAGTATAGGCTTTATTAAAATCATTTTGTTCACAGTATATGTAAGAACGCGCAAAAAAAGCCGGGTAAAATTTGTAGTCGGCATCTATCGCCCTGGCAATTTCTTTAAGAGCTTTATCCATCAGCCCCTGATACCTGTAAAGACAGCCAAGGTTATAATACGCAAAAGCGTCTTCCGGAGCGGCTTGGACCGCTTGCTTAAAATCTTTTTCGGCGCCTTCTTCATTTAACATCTTTCTGTATGTTACGCCGCGATTATTAAGGGCAAACGCGTTTTGCGGCTCTATTTCCAATGCTTTTGTAAAATCCGCAGCGGCTTTATCCAAATCATCTTTGTGCCTGTACGCTATACCCCTGTTATTATAAGAGAAATCGTCATTCGGGTTAAGTTCTATTGCTTTCGTAAAATCAGATATGGCTTTGTCCGTCTCGCCTGTCGCCCTGTATGCCATTGCCCTGCCGTAAAAAGCGGAAGCGTTTTCTTTGCTGAGCTCCACGGCTTTATTAAAATAGCTGACGGCTTCGGCATTTTTGCCCTGCCTTCTGTAAACATTTCCCATGCCGCTGTAAGCGGTTGAATTTTTTGGGTTTAAATCCATTGCTTTCTGAAAATCCGCAACGGATTTATCGTATTCCTCCAGCGCAGCGTAAGAATCGCCGCGGGCAATAAAAGCAAAAGAAAAGTTTGGCTCAAGCTCTATGGCTTTAGCAAACTCCCTTATGGCTTCTTTGTGTTTTCCTTTTTTCTGACGGATTTGCCCTAAATTGTAGTAAGCGGATGCGTCTGAAGGGTTTTGTTTTACGGAATTGCCGTAAAATTCAAGCAGTTTGTCGTATTCATCCTTGCCCTGCCTTGAGTGCGCGATTTTTAAATCTTCCGGATGAAGTTCGCTGTACTCTAGAAAATCCTCTGCATATTTTTTTAAATGTTTTAAGTAATCTATTGCCATATCTTACCCTTATTTTTGAGCCGGAGCGGTGTCTTTAGCCTTCTTTTCTTTTTTAAAACGCGTACCGACTATGAGCCCTACAAACATGCCGATTTCCATGGCAAATATTGCGTCAAACGATACTATTATACCCACAAGAAGCCCTGCCGCGCCGCCTCCGAGAAAACCCTCTATATCGTAAGTTTTATCGATATCCGCGCTTCTGTCGATTTCAACTTCCGGCATATCTTCTTCAACGGTTTTTTGTACAGCCTGCGGCTGTTGTTTTTGGTCTTCGTTCATGTTTTTTTCCGTGCTCATGGCAATATTATACCATATATAGTATCTTACTTCTTTGGATTTAACATTTCTTTTACAATTGCAAACGCTTCTTCTTTTGAAAGTAAAGGATTATCAAATCTCAAGTCGGCTATTTTTCCTTTGGCGTCTTTTATCCAGGCGCCTTGCGGGAGATTAAAATATTCCATGAGCTCCTGCCCGCTCAAAAGTTCGTTTGCAGGGTAAAGCAGCCCCTTGTTTTCAAGATCTTTTATCCTTCTTTTTAATTCATATACTTTATCATCCGGTGCATTTTTGCCAAAATCAGCTTCGGCAATTGCCATAACAAGCCATAATTCTTTCCCGCAGGAGTCCGCAAACCTCCGGACAGCGCTGTCGCTCCAGACTGAATCATACATCTTCGGATACATATGGTTTTTTATTATATTTTTAACTGAAGCCGTAAAATCTTTAGGATATTTTAAGCGGGTTAAAATATTATCCGCGATTTTTGCGCTCATAAGTTCATGCCCGTGAAAAGAAATTTTGCCGTCTTTTACTTTTGCCGCTTCATACTTACCCGTATCGTGCAGTAAAGCCGCCATTCTTAACACAAGGCTGTTATCTGTACGGTCCAAAACCTTAAGCGTATGCGTAAAAACGTCAAAATCATGGTATTTTTCAGGCTGCTTGAGCCCTTTGAGCCTGTAAATTTCAGAGAATATTTCGTTTAAAATATCAGCCTTATCCATTAGAAGAATAGCTTTTGAAGGCTCCGGCTCGGTAAGGATTTTATTGATTTCATCGCGTATCCGTTCCGGCGAAACTATATCTATCCTTTTTGCGTTGGCTTTCATCGCTTCAAACGTGCCTTTTTCAATTTCAAAACCAAGCTGCAGGTTTTGGCGAACGGCGCGCAAAATTCTTAGAGGGTCCTGCCTGAAGATAACTTCCGCGTTTTCCGGATCGGTTACGCGGATAATCTTATTAATTAAATCATCCGCTCCCTTACCCGTCAAATCTAAAACCCGCATATCGCTTAAACGCAAAAATAAAGCGTTTACCGTAAAATCCCTTCTTAAAGCGTCCTGCTCAAGCGTGCCTAAAGCTGTATCGGGGTTTCTTGAATCGTCTTCATAGTACTCTTTTCTGGGCATGACAAACTCAACTTCTTCACCGTCTATAAAGAGTTTTGAAGTACCAAACCTTTCAAAAACGACAGGCTCTCTCAAACCGTATTTTTTTGAAATCATTTTTGACAAGTTTATGCCCGCCATCGCGGAGTTTTCCGCGGCGTTTAAAGGTTCAACCATAATATCCAAATCTTTAGGCTGCCTGCCGATTATTAAATCTCTCACGAAACCGCCGACTGCATAAGCCGAAAAACCGCCTTCTTTGGCGCAGGCGGCAATTTTATCTGTTATAGGTACGTATTTTGGCGGTATTTTGATATCTTTCATATGGTTTATTTATACCACAAAACAATTGATTTTTCAATTTGTTTGAGCATTGCTTACTATAAATTTGTGTGTTTGTAAAACATGACAAAGAATAGTACTGCAGCGCCTGCCGCACCACTCTTGAAAGGCAGATTATTTGTTTATTCATTTCTCCGCAACAAACAAATAGCGTGTTAATTTCTAGTTTTTGCAAACATCCGCTGTTAAATCCATGGGGTTTTTACAGGATTGGCCGGATTCTGCGATCGTAAAAAATGCGTCGCAGAATGGCAGAATACACGTACAAAAAAAGAAGAAGCTTCCGTGATTTGGAAGCCTCTTCTTTTTTGCTACACAAAAGGTCCTGCTTGTATTGTTGCTTATGCCGCTCTTAAAATCGCTAAAGTCGCTTCGTTTCTTGTCATCTTAATAGGCTCAATCTTAATCTTTGTTTCTCTGCCGATCGCGTCGAACATAACTATCAAGTTAGCTATAGCTATAGGCCTGTTATTTTCCGAAAGCTTATCATTCTCCACTAAATACGCAAGCGTATTAATGGTGCTCCTTGCCGGCGCGCTGTTTAGAATACCTTCAAATGAACTGCCGATCCCTACCAGCTGCTGCATTTCGGCGTTAGAGCCTTCATACCTGTTATTATTCGTATCGCTTCTTGCCAAAAGCGCGTCAATATAAGGGGAAGCGTATTTGCCGCTGCTGCTTACATTGATATCATTCGCAACGATATACAATTTTGCTTCAACAAGCATTGCCCTGTATATTGCCGCGTCCGTGCTAATTGCAAATTTAGCATTTTGCATATACTGCGACGCCTGCATATTTTCTAATACACCCTGCAGGTAGCCTTGGGCTTCCGCGTAGATTAATTCTTCATTCCTGTCAGTATTTAGCATTTCCGCTACAAGCTGATTGGTTTTAGGAGTATTTAAAATAGCGTTCAATTGGCGTATATGCTCCACAAGAGCAGGATCCGACGAACGCATTTTACCTAAAAGTTTGTATAAATTATTTTCTGCTCTTTCTTCAAGTTTGATGTCTCTTTCAGCAAGTCCTGACCTGTGCCCTGACCTGTTTTTGCCTTCCGGAGTATTTTTAATAAGTGAAACCCACTTTGAGACAATCCCCCTCATAAATACGGAGAAACTAAAATTTACGCCGTTTTTCTTCATAACTTCAATGAGAGACAGGCTCATGCCTACCGCTTCGGCGCCTTCACTTACGGCATTCATCATATTTTCCGAGAGCTCGTTTACATCCATGGTATTTTGGTTAAATTCGCCTTCCTGCGTTGAAAATTCAACCCATTTGGCGGCATTTTTCACGCCGTTTTTAGCAAAAGCGTAATTGTTATAGAATTTTGTCCTTACGCCAAGCATACCGTCAACATTTTCGCGCTTAACTGCGAGATCCAGCCTGCTCCATGATTCAATCTCCACAACCTCTCTCAAATCTTTTTCAGACAAAGCGTCAAAATCAAGAATTACTCCGTCAATTCCCCTTTCATTTTCAGCTTTAATTTTTTTGGATTTAACCACAAGATTCCTAAGTATTCCGCTAAACGCGATATTGTGAACTAACTGCACCGCGTTGCGCGCATTTTCCGCTTTAAATTCAACAACAACCTGAATGTTTTTATTATGCGCTTCATCAATAAACTTCTTTATGCCGTCTAAATCGCCCGGCAAAACATCGCTGCCAAGCTTTAAAAGAACCGTATTCGCGCCGGCTTCACTGACAAGGTTAAGAATACCGGAAGTGCCTATTTTAGATAAATCCAAGGATGTAAAAGTCCTCGGCTGGTTACGCATATTATCGCCGTTGCGTTTTTCCCTTAAAATCTGGTCGGTCATTTGCAGCCTGCCGCCTTCATACTCCTCATACGATGTTAAGCCTCCGTTTCTGGCAACAGTGAACAACAAGCCGTCCTCTTCTTCAATATTAATGACATATGACAAAGGCGCAGCAGCTTCTAACGCCCAGCGGGCCGCGCCGTTGTTGCTGTCGTTTTCAACAAGGCCGATTTCTCCGGCAATGTCATTTTTTACGAATTCAAAAACATTATAAACCGCCTGTTGTACATTTAATGCTTTTTCTTTATCAGTTTCATTTGCAGCCTTGTTTCTCTTATAGTAATAAATATTTACAGAGAAGCCGTTATCCTGCGGAATGGTTCTCTTATAAATCGCGCCTGATCCGTTAGAGTTTACAACCGGATAAGCTTCTATTACGCTTTCATTGTCAAAAGGCATTATTATATTGACGTTTTTGCCTAATCCCGCTTTTATTCTGGCATTAGACATAAACTGAATGTCATTAGCAAAACTGCCAAGTATTATAACGTCCTCTTTGCCGGCAAGTTCCGGATAAATATCGGAAATAAACGTTTCACTTGTATTAATGCCAAAAACGTTTGCGACGGCTGAAATAAACGCATTAAAAAATTCCGCGAAAGAAGTGAATATAGTCCTTTCCTTTTTGTTTGCGATGTCATTTAAAAACGCTATTTTTGCCGCATCGTCATTAATAAGACTGTACAACCGGTTTAACGCGCCATAGTTTTTATCATTGAATAAGCCGGTTATTATTTCAAAGCTCATTTCCGCTTCTTTAGGATTTTTAAACGCGCCGATATCCGGCATAAGCATTCTGACTATTCCTTTGCCGTACGCGGTAGCGGGATCAACATCCTCCCACTTAAAATCTTCGAGGGCCAAAGTATCTTCATCTTCATCAATACTGCCATAATATCCGCCTTTGATAGGGCCGGCAGGAATTCCCTGATCCAATAAACCGGTATAATCAAAATATTCCTCCGGATCAAGTATTTGCGGCGCATTAGCAATCTGCGAAGCATACCTGACAAACATCGGCATATTGCTTCTTGTAACCGTTATTCCAAAATCCCCTGCATACGCCGAAACAAGTTCCCAAACCGCGGAATCGTTTTTTTCGCCCGAAGCATAGTATTTTGATAAAGCCTCCACCAATCTTTCAGGCTTATTGTCATATATAGAATCGGCTAAATTTCTCATCTCATAACTTTCAGAAGTCGGCACCCTTACCGCCGCGGATTCTTTTTTCCCGCTAAGCGACTTACGTTTCACTTCGGCTTTTTCTTCAAAAACGCTTTTCATCAGGTTATAAGTAGGATATTCCTGCCAAGGCGTTTTAACTTCGACAAAAAGTGGATTGGGAATATTGCCGATTCCAGCTTTTTTAAGCATGCTGTATTTATTGGCGCTTATGCCTTGAAAAATCGCAGTCATATCTGAAGCAGGCGTGATTGCTATGCCTTCTGCAGCCTGCCTTGCGTTTACGGCTTTAGGCAGCGCGCCGTGATTCATGCCGCTTATTTGCTCAAACTGGATATTCACGCTTCCGTCCGGCTGTTTTTTCTCGACAAATTCTGAAGGAAGAAGATCTGAGTTTCTTATGCGCATCGTCATTTTATCGGCTTCAGAGAGTTTTGAAAGTTTTTTAGTAAATTTGGCTAAAGCCTCAGCGCTTCCTCCTGTAATTTTTAAATACTCATTCCATGTTATCAAATCTTCTTTTCCTATTTTTATCCCCTGGCTTACCGCGTATATCTGGCCTATGTAATTTGTCACAAGCACAAATGTTGAAAATCCGGGCATTTTTATTGATCCGTTAGATACCGGCGTATCTATTATATTCGGATATCCTTCCTGCGTAATAGGACCGCCGCCGCTTTGGCCGAGTGCCCGTTCATTTGTTATCGCGCCGTGCAAAAGCGCATTTTCCTGCATATATCCGATTACCCTTTGTACCTCTGCTGAGTTTAAATCAACCATCGGGTTATCAGCGGAAGCCGACAAACCAAAAATCGAGCCTTCCAAAACAGCGTTTAAAACTCCGTCAAAATCTCCGGCAATATTGCCATGGCCGAGCACAACGCCGCTCTTCCATTCAGACTTACCGTCTTTTATGTTTAAAGCTTTGCTTGTATTCTGCAGGAAAAGGTCCGGCTTTACAAAGTTACCGCTTTCGCTCGCAGCCATGCCTTTATAATACTCTTCGACCGCAATTCTTGCTGAAGGGCCGCTTACGACAAGCCCGAACGGATTATTCATATCAGACACTTGTTCGCTTGTCGCGCTTATAGCCGTCTTTTTCCCGCCCCAAAGCACTGCCGCAGCTCTCGGACCGGCAACTTTTTCAGCCAGTTTCAAACCGACTTCAACAAACCATTTCGCGGCTGTCCTGTATCTGGATGCCATTCCTCCGGCTAAAGGTTTTAAAAGCACTTTTCTATCTGTTATAGTTTTTTTGCCTTTTTCTATTTGTTTTTTTGATCCGGCGCTTTCAACGCTTTTCAAAGAATCAACCGTTATAGTTTCAGGCGGAAAGTTAAAACATGATATTCTTGCGGCAAATTCCATTATAGGCATATCTGAAAGCCCTAAATAGTTCTTCAGTTCCACATAATGCGAACGATCCGAAGAAGCTATTTCGGCTTTTATCATTTCCCAGTTTTCCCTTGCCTTCATAGTATCTATGGAAAGCATGATTACTTCCATGCCGTTGGCAATTTTCTGGTTCAATTCCGCTGACGCTTTATTATATACCGCCAAATCAGATTTTCTTAAAGCGTCTAATGAATTTAATTTATCCTTATCTTCTTTGTTCAAAAAACTCAATTCTTCAAGATATCTCCCGTCAGGCGCATTATTGAGCTCTTTCTGGAAGTCCGTAAGAAGCTTAAGTTTTCCCGCGGCGCCCTTCGCATAAGCTTCTCTTTTGGCGTCCGGCTGTTTCTGCGCCCACTTCAAAGCTGTCTTCATAACGGCTTCGGAAGAAACTCCTATCGCCTTGTCATTTACGGTAATTTTATTATCTGCAAAATTTACAGGCACTTCTATAACCAGTTTTGACAGAATTTCACGCGTTATATAAGTATTCACAATCGCGCCTGAATAATAAGAATATTTTTCCGGAGTGAGGTTTCTTTCAACGACTTTTCCGTTTTCGATTATCAAATCATTTCCGGCCCTTAATCTCTTAAATAGCGACTCCTTGTCGCTGTTTGAAAGGGAATCGATATGGGCTTTAATCAAATCAAGCCTTCTGGCATCCGTTATTTCGCTTATTTCATTCCATACGGCTGCGGCTTTTTCCCATATAAGATCTCTTGCTTCTTTGCTGTTAATGCCTTCGATGCTTACGTTAAGCGCCGGCAATGCCATAACGGAGGATAAAACGGTCATGATAAAATACGCGTCTTTTTCAAACTGCACGCTGTTGTTTTTATCGGAAGCCGCTAAGTATTTTTCTACTTCATCTAAAACAATCAATGTGTCCGCCAATATTTTGACCTGATTTTTAGACACTGCTTTAAGATTATTCTGTTTGAACTTATTTAACGCTTTAACGCTTTTTTCAATAGCTGCCTGTTCGGCGCTTCTTGCGGAAGAGGCAAAAAGCTGGATATCGACAGGCAAAGCTCCGGTTTGTTTAACGGCAGGTTCACCGGAAAACTCAATCTGCTGAGTTCCGTCCGCGTTCATAATTATCTTTGCGTTCTCAAACGTTTCCGTAAAGTTTTTAAGGTTCTTAATCGGCCCGAACATCGCCTTTGCTTCTTCATCATTAAGGAATACAAACTTCAGCATTGTACCGCCCGTAGCTAAAGAGACCAGGTTATTCAATTCCATCATTGATGAAGCAATTGCGATTTCCAGCTTGACATACTCTTCGCCTGCCGATGTTTTTTTATTATTAACTATCAAATCACCCAGCACATAAAGATAATCCATTATCTTTTCTTTGCTGTCCAGGTTTTTCAACGGGTACGCTTTATTTATTGCATTAACCGCTTTAGCATCATCAAGGGCGGTTTCAAGTTTTGCTATAGCGGAAAGCACTTCGTTTTTGCTTGCGACAACCATATTAGTATTAAAAAAAGCATTTTGGGCGGACTGGAATTTCTCTCCCAATACTTCGTTATTTTTTACCTGCGCTATCTCAACTATTTTGTAAATCGGAACGACCGTTCCGACCGCGCTGATAACAGTGCCGACTATTGTAGGAATACCGCCTTTTTTATTGCCTTCGCTTGTGCCTTTTTCCGTAACAATGATTACTGCCGGCGTTTTTGTATCGGACATCCAACCGAACAGCTTCGCAGGAACTTGCCCGGCTTCAAAGTTATCTGTGTTTCCAAAAAACCAGTAACCATCCTGACTGTCTTTGCTTTCAGCCATCTGCCTAAATAATTTCGCGAAAAATGAACCGTGGTTAATCAGCTGCTGAAATCCGAAGAAGCGGGCTTTTCCCGTGGCTTTATTATATTGTATGGTGGGATGCGTATTCTGCAAATACAAACCCGATGTATTAGCATGGCCCTTGTAATCTTCGCCATATACTTTTTTAAGCACGCCCAAATTCACAAGTTCTTCGCCGTAAGTTTTTCCGGTATAAGCTTTCTTTTTCAACAAAGCTTTAACGTCTTCAAAAGATTCGGCGTTTGTCAACAGGTTAAGCGTCAATCCGGCAAAGCCGGCGTTTCTTTTCGCGATAAAGTCGTCAAGTATTATTTCCGCTACGCTTTTTATTGTCCAGTAGCCGTCCATCCCCCTGACTCTTAATCCTATATCCAAAGCTTTTGTTTTTAGCTGCGGGTCGCCCGCTTTAGTTTTAAACCTTGGATTGTCTGCGGTAGTTATATCCAAACCATATTTCTTTTGCAGCGCTTTATCATTAACAAGTTTTTCATAGTCAGCTTTGTACCATTCTGATTTTAAGAAACCGCCGTTTTCCACAGCCTTTGATATCGCTTCTTTTTCCGCGGCATTTTTTGCTTCTCCCTGCCTTATCTGCAGCACATACCACGCTTTTAAAAACTCTATCCTGTCCAGGCTTTCGCCTATTCCGGCAAGGCCTAAATTAAACGCTACGGAAATATCTTTTAAATATTCCGGTGTTCCGTATTTAGAATCTATGTCAGCCAATTTCATTACGCGCCCTTGGTAATTGCGTATAATTATATTGCCGTCAAGGTTCTCATCGGCAAGAAAACTTTCAACATCAACCGAATGCCCTTCTTTTATTCCGCGTATGTACTCCTGAACCATCGCCACCTGCTGAATTTGTTCTTCGCGCGAAACGCCGTACATCTGTTCTATAACAGCGCTTACTTCGGCAACCTGGGCTTCCAACGCTTCCATGGTTTCATTATTTACGTCAAACTCTATGGCTTCCAACGCAGCTTCCGCTGCGGCAAAATTTTCTTTCGTTTTATTTGCATTATATGCTGAAACGGCAAGACGCAGATTGGCAACAGATTCTTCAAACCGGGAAATGCCATATCTTTCAACAAGGCTTGCGTATAATCTTTCAGTATCCTGCTGGCTTCTATGCAGGTTAAATTTGCCGTAATCAATTTTTTCATACGGTTTTTTGCTGAACATCCTTCTTTCCGTGTACAAATCATCTCTGTGTTTTAATGCCATATCAAAAACTATTGGATTTTCGATAAGATTTCTCATGCCGGATTTTTCCAAATCAATCAAAACTTCTCTTATCATATCGCCGGTCACTGACGTAAAAGCCTGTTCATCGCTTTCAATGTAAGGAAGCATATTTTCAATCGCTTCAAGAACGTCTAACATCGCCACAAGTCTGAAACCGTCGCGGGTGATTATTTCTTTCATCGCATTGTAGTTATTTAATGCTTTTGTGAAGTTCAGCAATGCGATTTCCGCGTTTGATTCGACAAATTTGTAAAAAATATTAGCAATATTCGCATAACTGATGCTTGTCCTTAAGTTGGCAATAAATTCGCTTTTAATTCCTTTAACGTGAGTCATTTCATGGTTAACAAGTATGTTTTTTACTACGTTTCTGTGATGTTCGTTTAAGAATTTTAACGCTATGGCATTAACATAAATCACGCCGCCCCTGACTTCCGCTATGGTATCCAGATCCGCGTCATCCCTGATTTCGCCGATTTTTCCGGCATATGTATTTTTCAATTCGGCTATAAACCGGTCTTTTTCATTCTGCAGCTGCTGATCGTTGCCGTATTGTTTTACAAACTTTACATATCTGTTTGCTTGCGTAAGCGCGTTTTGTACATATTTTGCGTTGCCGTGCGAAGCCAGCGAAAAGCCTATTGCCATAAAATTACCCGCAATAGCGGCTATCGCGCCCAGAGCAAAAAACTGCATCCCCGCAATAGCAAATATTAATGCCCCAATTGCAAAGCCTGTAATAGCGGCTGTTTCAATGACAAGATTAGCGCCGCTGGATTTTTCAATTTTTTCCGCGTCATACTGCGCGGCATTTTTTAAATTGTACGCGCCTTGCTGGGTTATTTTGTATGTATCTTCAGCAAACTGCTTTTTTGCCGCGTCATCATATTTAAAAGTTAACTCATAGTTGCCGTTTTCCGTTGCTTTCGCGTTAGAAACGCTTAAATTTTCAATTCCTTTGTTTTTAAGTTCTTTTTGCAGCTCCGGATTGTTTCGCACAAAATTGTTTATGTCATCATAAAGGACAAATCCGCCGTTTTCATCCGCAAACCTGTCCAAAACGGTTTTTGAAAGCGCCGTTCCCGCCAAAACATTAAGCGCCTGCTGCGGATTATTTGCGACTTTAAAAGCTTCTGAAGCTAAAAGGTCTTTAAAAGCGTTAGCCGGGATAAACTTTGATATGCGCGCTACGCTGTCTGAGTATAACAGTTCGGAAAGTTTCGTATCCTGCGTTACGTTTGGCGTAATTACTACATAGCTTTGCTTCATATTCTGCAGTACGAGCGAAACGTCCTGCGTGTGGAAACCGCCGGTTATTACAATGTCTATTTCTTTAGCGCCCGCAAGCAGGCCTGCGGCGTCCGTCATCACCATATCTTTTGAAAATATAATATTTGCATTGTCGGTTTTAGGCAGAGCGCCGGTTATTTCTTTCACGAATATATTGTTTCTTTCGATATTAGCTTTATGGAAACCTTCAAATAAGGAATAGTACTGTTCTATATTAGGCAGTTCCTGCATGCCGGTGTATTTTGCCCAGACATTTTTAAACCTCGGCAGTTCCCTTTCAAAATATTTATATTCCGGAGCGGATATTTTATTGTCTAAAAAGCCTTCCATTAAATCTATAAAATTGCTTAAAAAAACAAGTTCTTCTTCCCTGTCGCTTACGGAAGCGTTACTTTTAACTTCCCACAAAAGGGCTCTTTCTTCGCTTACCAAATCCAAAGGATTGATAGCCTGGTTTAAGCTTATAAAATGAAAAAATTTTGCAAGTTCTGGATATTTGCCGCTGTAGCCGCCTTTATTATAGAGTTCTGCAATTCTAAAATAAAAAATGCCTTCCGTTTCCGCTGCCGCGGAGTAATCCATAAGCTCTTTATATTCCGCAAAGGAAATTTCTGCTTTAAGGTCGTTTACAAAATCTGCAAGCTGCGAGTTGATTTTGTTTCTGTTAAGCTTATTCTGCGTGTTTACAATGTCCGCCAAAAGCGTTATAGAAGGGTAAAAACCGAAGTAAACATCCTGCTTTTTGGCTTTTTTAGCTATAAAAGAAAAGTATTTTTCAAAAGAGATTTTGCCGGCTTTATACTTTTTCACTACATTGTCTATCTTTTTATTTTCCCTGCCGTACGCCTGGCTTGTTAAGTAGGAAAGTATATTTCTTATTTCGGGAAATGCGTTCTTTATTTCGCCTTTTTGGGCTTCAATCTGCACAAGCCTGTTAAAGTTTTCCAAATAAATTTTTCTGTTTTCTATGCCCTTAAGGATTTGGGGCTTGCCGGATTTTACGGAGTAATACTCCGCGCCGCTCAAAACGCCTTTATCTACCATATTTTCTACAACGGAAGCGTCATTTATGCCGCCAATCCACCCGGTGTTTACCTGTCCGAAGGCGCCTTCAACATATATGTTTTTGACTTTATATTTCGAATCAAGCATCGAAAGTATGCTTGCGATATTTCGCTGGGTTTCCGCGTGCGCGTGCAAATCCTGTATCTGCACAACAACCCTGCCGCTTTTGAAATTTACTGAATCCGTAACCCTTCCTATATTAAAAGGAATTACAAAGTTGGCGGGATTTAACGAAGGCGCCAAATTTACGTTCTGCGCCTGCGGCATAACCGCGGCAACCGGGGCCGCAAAACCGCTTGTGGTAAAAATCGACACGGAAAAACATACCGCGGTAACCAATGCTACCGCCTTTGTAAACTTTAATTTCTTAAACAAATTCATCATGATGCATTCCCCCTAAAGGTATTTTTATATTATATTTGACAAAGAAAACACCCGGTTTAGATGTAAACCGGGTGTTTTAACACAACTATATTATTGTGTGTTAGAGACACATAACCGTCTTTTTTTCTTATCGCAAAGAGAAGCATAGAAATCAGAAGAATCATCCATATGAAAGACTGTGCCGCTGTTTTGCTGTAAACTGCCGGCATATATATCTCTTTATTAAAATATGTCAAAACATCGCCTTGAAAAATGATTGAATTTTTAACTATTTTTTTATATTGGGTATCAGGCAGTATGGCGGTTTGGGACTGGTCCGCTTTCTTTTGTGTATCCGCGGGAACTTCCTTCTTTGCCGTCTGCATTCCGGACATATCAAAAACCATATTTACCATTTCAAAAGCTTTGCTTGAAAAAGAACTGTAATAACCCGCGATGCCGCTTTGCACGCAAAACCCGTAAATGCCGCTGGCGGAACAAATGCCCGCAAGCAATTGCAGAAACATGAACAGGCTTATCATGATGGATACGGATTTTCTTGTTTTCATGTTAGAAATATACAGCAAACTCATTGATTTTGCAATGATTTACGTGTGAAAAACTTGTGAATTTATTTTAGGTTTTTTCCTTGACAAAAGTTTTTATCAAACTTTTTGTGGAAATGTCGTGGTTGTTTTCAGCCTTGCCTTCCAGCTCCGGAAGAATGACATTGGCTAAAACTTTGCCAAGCTCTACTCCCCACTGGTCAAAACTGTTGACCCTCCAGATAATTCCCTGGGCAAAAATTTTGTGCTCGTAAAAAGCTATCAAAGCGCCAAGCGTTTTGGGGGTAAGCTCATTTATAAGTATGCTGTTCGTAGGTTTGTTGCCTTCAAACACCTTATGGGGCGCAAGCATTTCTATGTCTTCTTTTGAAGCGCCGCTTTTTATTAAATTAGCTATAACTTCTTCCTTTGTAAGGCCGAAAGCCAAGGCTTCGGTCTGGGCAAAATAGTTTGCCATAAGTTTTTCATGATGGTCGCCTACTCTTTCAGGAGGGTTTACAAAACCTATAAAATCGCAAGGGATAAACTTAGTGCCCTGGTGTATAAGCTGGTAAAAAGAGTGCTGTCCGTTAGTTCCGGGTTCTCCCCAGATTATAGGGCCGGTCTGGTAATCTACCCTTTCGCCTTCAAAATTTATTGTTTTTCCGTTGCTTTCCATATCGCCCTGCTGCAAATACGCGGTAAACCTGTGCAAATACTGGCTGTAAGGCAAAACCGCGTGGCTTGAAGCGTCAAAAAAGTTGTTATACCAAACGCCAAGCAAAGCCATTATAACGGGGATATTTTTTTCGTACGGGGCGTTTAAGAAATGGTTATCCGCATAATGCGCGCCTTCTAAAAGCTCCGTAAACTTGTCAAAGCCTATGGAACACGCTATAGGCAGGCCTATCGCGGACCACAAAGAGTACCTTCCGCCGACAAAATCCCAAAACTCAAACATATTCGCGGCATCTATGCCGAACTCTTTAACTTTCTTTTCATTGGTTGAAAGCGCCACAAAATGGTTGGCTACGGCTTTATCACCAAGTTTTTTTACAAGCCATTCCCTGGCGGACAAAGCGTTAGTTATAGTTTCAAGCGTTGTGAATGTTTTGGAAGCGACTATAAACAAAGTTGTTTCAGGCTCAAGCTTTTTCAGCGTTTCATAAATATCTGCGCCGTCAATGTTAGATACAAAATGCACGTTCGGGCCGTCCGCGTAGTATTTCAATGCTTCGCACACCATTTTTGGGCCCAAATCCGAGCCGCCGATACCTATATTTACAACATCGGTTATCTTTTTGCCTGTAGCGCCTTTCCAGCTGCCATTTCTTAAATCGGCGCTAAATTTCTCCATCTTTTTTAAAACGGCGTTAATTTCCGGCATAACGTCTTTGCCGTCAACAAGCACGGGAGTATTGCTTCTGTTTCTTAAAGCCGTATGCAAAACCGCCCTTTTTTCGGTCCAGTTTATCTTTTTTCCGGAAAACATCTCTTTTGCGTGTTCGTTTATCTTTGCGGCTTTCGCAAGCTCAAGTAAAAGTTTAAAAATATCTGAATTTACAATGTTTTTTGAATAATCAAAAGTTATGCCGAGTTCCTCGTTATAAAGAGAAAACTCTTTAAACCTGTTCTGGTCTTTGAATAAATCCTTCATGTGAAGGTTTTTGTTTTCGTTGCGGTGCTTCTGGAGGCCTGCCCACTGCGCTGTCTGCGTAAGTTCAAATTTACTCATTTGTCTGTTCTTCTCCCGTAGTTTCATCAGATGATGACGATTTAAAAATATTTTTAAGGTCTAACTTATATCCCAGCGTAAAGCCCATCTTTGTGTATCCCATTTCAACGGTTTCGGGGTTTTTAAACTCTCCGCTGTACCTTGAAACAAAGAACTCACCGACAAAGTTGTGATATTCCGCGCCTATTCCGCCGCCCCAGTAAATGCCGCCGGTCATATCGCTTCCCATATCATTTGTAGCTAAAATGCTGTACCCTACGCTTGCTTTAAAGTAAGGTTTTATTTTGTCCCATTCGCCGAAAGGGTAAAAAAGCATGGACACGTAAACCGGAAGGAAAGAAAAATCGGTGTCGCCGTGAACATCATGCAAGCCCCTTGGCAGATTATATTCAAGCCCCGCGCCCCACACGAAATAATTGCTTATACTGCCGCGCAATTCAGCCGCGATATTGTAACCTCTTTTGGTATCGTTATCCGGCCCCTTGTCATAATCTACTGATGTCGGTATGTCAACGCCGATTTTGGGTATTAAACTTAACGCCCAGGCGTTTGACGCCGCCACAAATAATGACACAACCACCGCTGCCGCCAGTTTCTTCATTTTTCCCCCGTTTCTTCCTTAACTTCTTTATCTTCTTTTTGTTTATTGAGCACTTTCTGTATTTCGGCAAGGTCGTCATTGGTGCCAAGAGCCAAAAACACGTCGCCGTCTTCAACAACGGTGGAACCGTTCGGTATCAAAAACCTGTCCCCGCGGGAAATTAAAGCCACAAGGCTTTTCCGCGGAAGCTGCAGCTCCACTATTTTTCTTCCTATCGCCTGAGATTCATTCGGCACTATAATTTCAAACAAATCGGCATTTATTCCGTCCATCTGCTCAAATTCTATAGGATAACGCTTTTTTGACTTTAAAGGCTTGCTCAGTTTAAGAAAGTCCGAAACTTTGCCAAGCGAAACGCCCTGCGTAAGCGCCGATAAAAACACCACAAAGAACACTATGTTAAAAATCTTATTCGCGTCCGCGATCCCGTAAACAAAAGGGAATGTCGACAAAATAATAGGAACCGCGCCGCGCAAGCCGACCCACGAAATCATCATTTTTTCGTTAAAACGCAGTTTCGTAAATAAAGTACAAAGAAAAACGCACGCGGGCCTTGCTATAAACATTAGCACAAGTGCGGCAAGAATGCCAGGGCCTATATACGGTATCAGCTCCGAAGGCTTCAGCAAAAGCCCCAAAGCTAAAAACATCGTAATCTGCATAAGCCAAGCAAGCCCCTCATTAAACCGTATAAGGCTGTTTTTATGTATAAACTGGCTGTTTCCTATGATAATGCCGGCTACGTATACCGCTAAAAAGCCGTTTCCTTTCAAAAATGTGGAAATAGAATATATTAAAAGGACAAAGGTCATCAGTAAAACGGGATACAAGCCGTCATAATCTAAATTGATTTTGTTAATAATTTTTACGGATATCCAGCCCAAAACGATGCCTAAACCAAAACCGAGCCCCATCTCAAGAAAAAATTTGGGAAGCAGCGAAAGGGGCGTTTCGCCCGGAGTCGTTATAAGCATGAGGGCGCTTACGGTAAGAAAAACAGCCATAGGGTCATTGCTTGCGGATTCAAACTCCAGCAAAGAGCGCAGCTTATTGCTTAAAGTTATTTTTTTGGACCTTAATACTGAAAAAACAGCCGCCGCGTCTGTAGAAGAAACGATCGCGCCGAGCAAAAACGATTCTTTCCAGCCGAGTTTAAAAATAATGCTTACGAAAAACGCCATTACAACCGCCGTAAGAAACACGCCAAGAGTCGCAAGCACCACTCCGATAGATAAAACCGGCTTAACGTCTTTCCAGTTTGTGCCGAGGCCGCCGTAAAAAAGTATGTACGACAAAGCCACGATACCTATCATGTTAGCCGACGCGTAATTATCAAAACTGACCTTTCCGAAACCTTCCACACCGGCAAGAATACCGATAAGCATAAAAACAAGCAAAGCCGGAACGCCCAGTTTATCCGATGCTTTGCTTGCGAAAACGCTGAAAAAAACAAGCAGCGCTCCGCCAAATAGTATTATTTCAAAGGGAAAATCCATAAAAACTCCAAAAAAGTGAGGGATTAATGTGTTTTGTGACGTGCTAATTATATATTTTTTGGCTTTTTTTGTCTAATACTATTCAAAAATCATTAGTTTGCCACTCCGAGTTAAGAAACTACGGACAGGAGCCGCAGGGTCTGTAAATAATATATATCCGGTGTTAAGCGCGGGATGATAAAAGAAAATGCCTTTGTCTTTTTGTGTTGCGTTTTTCATAAATAAGTGGTAGATTTTAAAAAATATAAATAACGGAAAACACTATGAAAATTGAAAGCCAACACAATAATACTTTTCAGGCTGCTTTAGCACTTAAAGAAAAAAAACACCGTAAAGAAAGCGGGCTTTTTCTTGTTGAAGGGCAGAAACAGATTGAAGAAATATATAAAGGCTGGAATATAAAGAAGCTGTTTATATCCGAAGGTTTTAAAGGTAAAATTATTGAAAATACAGACACTTTTGTTATTTCTGACAAACTTTTTGGCAAACTTTCATCAACGCAAACGCCGCAAGGCATAATAGCCGTTGTAGAAAAAAAAGAACACCCAGTTGAAAACATACTGAAAAATGAAGGTTTTTTTGTTGTTTTGGAAAACATACAAGACCCGGGAAACCTAGGTACAATAATACGCTCGGCGGACGCTTTTGGCGCTAAAGGCGTGTTTGTATCCAAAGAAAGCGCCGATATCTATTCCGATAAAGTTTTGCGCTCAACTATGGGCTCACTATTTCACATACCGGTAATTGATGAAGTTTCCCTGCCGGAACTTTTTAAAGCTATGAGCAAAGAAAAAGTAAAGATTTACACGTCTTCTCTTAGCGTGAAAAAAGGGCTTGAAGCGGTAAAATTCCCCAAAAAATGCGCTGTTGTAATAGGAAACGAATCCAAAGGCATTTCAGAGTCAACGGAAAAAGCCGCTGACTCGCTTTTTAAGATAGCTATGCCGGGTTCAGCGGAATCTTTAAACGCCGCGATTGCGGCATCAATAATAATGTATGAGATATCTAAAAATAATGTGTAACATTTTCAATACAAATGAATCTAATATAACGAGAGCCTTAAAATGATAAGCGATTTGCAGCTGGTAAAACTTACTAAAGAAGGCCATCTTGAAGCTTTTGAGTCTTTAATCGGCAGGTATAAAGACAAAGTCTACAATATTGCTTTTTCTTTTACGGCAAATGCCTCCGAAAGCGATGATATAGCTCAAAACGTTTTTTTGAAGATATATTCAAATTTGAACTCGTTTAAAGAAGAAGCGGCTTTTTCTACCTGGATGTACAGGATAACCGTAAACGAGTGCTACAACGGGCTGAAAAAGAGAAAAAATACACCTCTTCCGATTGACGCTGAAATCAAAGCCGGTGAAGATTTAACGCTAAAAGACGTTTTGGAAGATAAAAAAGCAAACGTGGAAAAGATATTGATTTCGGAAGAAGCGCAAAAAGCTGTCAGGCAGTGCATAGCGGCGCTTCCCGCAAAGTATAAAATGATTGTGACTTTAAGGGAAATTGAAGATTTGCAGTATGAAGAGATTGCCGATGCGATGGACATATCCGTAAATAAAGTAAAGGTATGGCTTTTCAGGGCAAGGGAAAAATTAAAAAAGTTATTGAAAAAACAGGGTAATTTACTATGAAATGCAAAGATTTCCGCAAAATTCTTCAAGAATACTCAGACAAAACATTATCCAAAGATGAAGCGGCTTCTTTGGAAAGCCACCTTGCGCATTGCAAAGAATGTTCCGGCGCTTACGCGGAAGTTGAAAATATCTCTTTAATAGTACGTTCACTTGATAAAAAGCAGGCAAAACCCGGATTTGAAAGCGCGGTAATCGCAAAAATCAAGAATAACGATTATTCTTTAGGCCTTTCTGAAGCTTTTTTCAAA
>JAVBLP010000003.1:0-211461 GCA_031553505.1 Endomicrobiaceae bacterium | reverse complement strand
GCCGTAAAATGCGTAAAGTCAAAACGCAGATAACCGCTTGCGACCAAAGAGCCTGCCTGGGTAATATGTTCCCCAAACTGCTCTCTTAATGCTTTATGTAAAAGATGCGTTGCTGTATGGTGCCTTGCGATTTTTTTTCTGTGCTCTTTATCAACTGACGTTAAAACTTCCGCGTCCTTTTTTATTGAACCTTTTGTAACTTTTATTTTATGCACAAACAAACTGCCTATCGGTTTAAAAACGTCTTCAACAACAGCTTCAAAAGAAGCATTTGAAATTTTGCCGGTATCAGCGCTCTGCCCGCCGGATTCCGCGTAAAAAGCGGTCGAGGAAAGTATAATTTCCCCGTTTTCGCCTTCTTTTAATTCTCCAACTTCTTTTCCGTTTTTTATTACAGCTAAAACTTTGCCGACCGTTTCGTAAGAAGAATATCCATTAAATTCTGTATCACCGGTTTTTTTATGCAGTATAGAGTAAAAAGTTATATCTTTTTCTCCGGAACCGCCCCAAGCGGCGCGGGATTTTTCCTGCGCTTTTTTCTGTTCCGCTTTAAAACCTTCTTCATCAACCGCCATGCCGTTTTCGGCTGCTATTTCTTTAGTCAAATCATGCGGAAAGCCGTAAGTGTCATATAATTTAAATACGTCTTCACCGCCCATCTTTAAAACTTTTTTTGCTTTATAGCTTTTCATCATATCGGAAAGCATATTCGAGCCGGCTTCAAGCGTTTCTAAAAATTTTTCTTCTTCAACTTTGATAATCGCCTTAATATTTGCGAGTTTTGAGGAAAGTTCAGGGTATGCGGGTTCCATTATTTTAAAAACGGTTGACGCAAGGTCGTTTAAAAACGGTTTGTTGTATCCGTAAAGCTTCCCCTGCCTTAATGCCCTTCTTAGTATCCTTCTTAAAACGTAGCCTCTGCCCTCGTTTGACGGGAGAACGCCGTCTGAAATTAAAAATGTTACGGCTCTTGAGTGGTCGGCAATCATTCTCAGCTTTGAAATATTTTTACCTTCGTACTTAATTTTGAGGATTTCCGCCGCGTCTTCCATAATAGGAGTAAATAAATCGGTATCAAAAACGTTCTTTTTGCCGTTAGCAGCGGCAACAAGCCTTTCAAGCCCCATACCGGTATCTATATTTTTTCTGGGAAGGTTTTTTAGCGAACCGTCAGACTGCCTGTCAAACTGGGTAAAAACGAGGTTCCATATTTCTAAATGCCTGTCGCAGCTGCACGCCGGGCCGCAATCGGGTTTTCCGCAGCTCATTTCAGGGCCTAAATCAATCAAAATTTCCGAGCAGGGGCCGCAAGGGCCGGTATCGCCCATATTCCAAAAATTTGTATCATCGCCCATTCTTATGATTCTGTCAGCAGGAACTATTTTTTTCCAGATTTCTTCCGCATCATCATCATCTTTGTAAACGGTTATATAGAGCTTATCTTTAGGGAGAGACATATTTTTGGTTAAAAATTCCCAAGCCCACGCAATTGCTTCTTTTTTAAAATAATCACCGAATGAAAAATTGCCCAGCATTTCAAAAAAAGTAAGATGTCTTGTAGTTATGCCGACTTGGTCTATGTCTGATGTTCTGAAACACTTTTGGCAGCTGGCAGCGCGTGTAAACGAGTCTTTGCTCTGTCCTAAAAAATGCTGTTTAAACTGCACCATTCCGGCGGAAGTGAACAGCAAACTTTTATCCCCCGATGGAATTAACGAGTCTGAAGGAACAACGGCAGCGCCGTTATCTTTGAAGTACTTAAGGAATTCTGCCCTGATTTTTGAAGATGATTTTGTATTCATAATAGAGCGATTTTAGCAAAAAAAAAGGCGCAACTCAAATAGGCAAAAGAAGCGGAAGGGGTTGTTTTTTATCTGTCGCGTTTAACGTTTCCAAAAAAATTTACAATGTACAAATATACCGAATATATAATAAAAACCACAAGCAATGCGCCTGCCAATATGCCAAGCATATAATTTTGCAATTCCATATAATACTTTGTGGTATCCGGGGAAAAAACACCATGCCTCATCATAGTATCCACTATAGCCATAACGACAAAGAGAATACCGCATAAAAGGAGCGCCAAAGTGCTCCTGACCAGTCCGCGCGTAAGCTCTTTTTCAGATTTATTGGAAATAATGAATATATTATTGCCGTTTCCTTTGTTTATCTCAAGTAAATTGCCTTTTCTGGCATTGATGCTGCGCCCTACAACGTCAGAAGTAATTTTGTTTCTGGCATTATCCCATTCTTCAGGCGATATTTCCCCATCTCCATTTAAATCATACTTAGCCATAAAATACTTGCTCTGGCGAGAGCTTTTTAAGGCTTCCCTGATTTGCGTATTTAAATCCGCATGAGTATTTTCAACAGTGCCTATGCAGTATACGTTATCGCCGTCATTTATGCACGCTTCTTCATATCTGTAGCTGTCATCGCTCCATCTTTTTGTATTAGCTATTATCTTTGCTTTTTCAGGATTTACATACACCGATCCAGTTCCGTCATCTATATAAAAAGGAAAAAGCATTAACTCATCCCTTCCGACGCCCCTTGAATAATCGCCTTCCGTAAAACGGCCGCGCGCTTCTTTCGTTCTTTTTTCCCTGACCTTGAGATAATGATAAATTCCGCTGTAATTAGGATGCTTTCTTGCTTTTCCGCAAACTTCAACGAAACCGACAGGCAAAGAGCCTATTTTTGAAGTCGCGGTATCCCGTATGTATCTCAACTCCCTGTATCTGAACAAAGCGACAAAATACATGGTTATGCCTAATACCAGCATAACTATGAAAGGAGCCCAGCCATTTAATATTCCCATATGATTGAGCACAGACAAGGTTATAAAAGCAATTCCCAAAAATAGAAATATAAAAAATTTATACATTGAACCCTCTGTTATTAGCCGCGTTTAAAGTAAATTCCCGACGCTCTAAAATCTCCTATGTCGGAATGGAACATCTGCTTAGGTTTATAGTTCAGGCAGCGCGCAACCACAATATCGGGAATCTGCTGTATCCTTGTATTGAAAAGTGCAACGGTATAGTTATAAAACTCTCTTCTTTCGGCAATGCTGTTTTCCAAAGCGGTAACTCTCTGCTGCAAATGGATAAATTCTTCATTTGCCTTCAAGTTAGGATAGTTTTCGGATAACGCAAAAAGCGAAGTCAGCGCTTTTTCTAAAACGACGTCAGCTTTAACTTTGTCATAAACTTCCTTTGAGTTTAGAAAGAAGTTTCTTGCGGCAATAACGCCTTCAAGCGTTTCTTTTTCATGCTTCATATAGCCTTTACAGACTTCAACGAGGTTTGGAATTTCGTCAAATCTCTGCTTTGTCAAAACATCAATATTAGAACCTGCTTTATCAATGTTGACATTCATGCTTACAAGGGAATTATAAATTCCTACCACAAAAACCACTAATGCAATAAGAACAAGCAAAGAAACAACCGCAATAATCAAAACTGATACAGTAACAATTACAGACATTTCCGGCCCCCTTTGATATATGTTTTAAAGGCTGTTTGTGAAATTTATGTGGTTTTTTAATGGTTTTTTGTATGTGGCAAGTTTTTCTGAATACATTATATACGAGAAGCTTTTACATGTCAAGAAAAATCGAAAAAACACGCTATTTTGCGCTACTTTGCTTAAAAATATTGCATTTGACTATGAACTAACAATAATGTATAATTCTCAAATCATTTATAAACAACTTATTATTGTTGTTTTTATAGAATTCCGGAGGAACGGTAATGGCAAAACTTAAAACAGGCAGACATACTTCTGCTCTTAAAGAAGCAAGAAAGGCAGTAAAAAGAACCGAGAGAAACTCTGCGGTAAAAAGCAAAATAAGAACTATGGTTAAAAAAGTTGAATCCGCAGTTAAAAACAATGACGCGAAACTCGCGCAGGAACAGTTGAACGCGGCGTTTTCAGAATGGGATAAAGCGGCAAAAAGAAAAGTTGTCCATACAAAAGCCGCATCAAATCAGAAAGCAAGGCTTGCGAAAAAAGTTGCGAAAATGTCCAAATCTAAGTAAAAAAACATATTAGAATATAAAAAAATCCGGCCCGGAAGAAATTCTTCCGGGCCGGATTTTTGTGTTTTATTTTATCACCTGCAGATAAAGATTATTGCTTTTTCCAGCGCGGAAATGGCATCCGAGCCGCCCGTTTTAATGGCTGTATCGGCTTTAAGCACCATACGCATGCTCTCTTTAAGGTTTTTCATGGTATGTTTTTTGAGATTTGCGAAAAACGCTCTGGCAAAGTAATTGTGTATTCTTAATGCAGACGCCACTGCATCGGCAGAGATGCCTTCTTCTTCCATCATGCTTTTAGCGTTCAGCAGTTTTCTTACAGTGCCCGCGATGGTTGACAGTATCATTACCGGCTCTTCCCCTTCGGAAAGCAGCTTTTCCAGTACAAACATGGCTTTTTTTATGTTTTTGGTTTCTATTTCCGATGCCAAAGCGTAAACATTGGCTTCTTTCGTAAAACCGCTTACTTTTTCAATATCTTCTTCGGTTACGTTTTTTTTATCTTTGCCCGCAAATAATGAAAGTTTTTCTATCTCATTTGATATATTCAGCAAATCTGTGCCGTTTTCATCCACTATCCTTGCAATCACATCAAAAGAAACATTTTTACCTCTTTGCGTAAACTCGCTTTTTATGAACTCTTTTACTTCGTTTTCATATTGTTTGCGGCAATCAACGGCAATGCATATTTTTGAAGAAACGCATTTATTTATCAACTCTTTTCTTTTGGCAATGCTTTCTTTTTTATAATTCCCCGGGTAAAGCAGTATTAATGAAGACGTATCAACCGTATTTGCAATGTAATCCGTAAGCCTTTCGGCGTCAGCCGCTTTCATTTTATCCACGTTTTTTACTATAACAACCCTTCTTTCGCTTAAAAAAGGAAGCGTCTGCAGGGCATTTAGAATATCTTCGGCATTAGATTCGCCGGAATGGAATACTTCCTTGTTTAAGTCATCAGCGGAAAGCAAAACTTCAGCTTTACGCAGGCAGGAATCAATAAGATAAGACTCTTCTCCCGCAAACAAATATACCGGAGAAACTTTTTTTGAAGATATTAATTTATTGAAATCCTGCATTTTTATCAGCGGCATATTTACCTGTATAACAAAAATAAAGTTAAAACGTCGTATTTCAGTTGAGCATCCCAATGCCAAAACTAATTATTTGTTTTCGATTCGCAAAAACTCATTCTTTCACTCTCAATTCTACGCTTTGTCTTAATCTTAATTAGGAACTTTCCTTTCAGATGTGCTCGTAACCGAGCCAAAACCTTTTATGGTCCTTTTAACTATATCCCTTGAAAGCTTTTCCCAGATAATTTCCCTGGCTTCTTCTTCGGTCATTCCTTCGCCCATTGAACCTTTTGTAGCATCAAGGTATATCTGTATTCCTTCCATATTCGGTTCCGTCCAAAGCGTTACGTTATTTTCTCTGTCAATAAATGATACGCTTGCTATGATCCAAAGCTTGTACTGTTCTGTAACCATATTCGCATCGTACGTAAGAGGCTGCAATATGTATCTTTTTATGGTGACGGTTAAAAAGCCGTCAGATTCAGCTTCCGTATTCACGAGGGAAAGCCTTCCGTCTCTTAAAACTTCATCGGAAAGTGCGTTCATAAGCTTTGCTTCAAGACCAAACTGGTTGGTATTGTTTACAACCGGCCTTATATAGACTTTTCTTATATATTCCGGCAATATCTGCGGCGCCGGGTCATAAGGAGAATTACACGACATAACGGCAAAACAAAATACCGCGCATGACAGAAAGAATAAAACTTTTTTCATTTAGCCTCCGCTATCCTTTAACAACAATAGTAACAATTTTATTTTTAACGTATATAAACTTCAAAATCTGTTTATCCTTAATGTGCTGCGCTATTTTCTCATCTGCTTCCACGATTTTTTGGACCTGTTCTTCAGTAATATCGGCAGGAACGACTATTTTGCCTTTAATTTTCCCGTTAATCTGCACGGGAAGTTCTACGGAATCCAGCTTCATCATTTTTTCGTCAAATTCCGGCCATGGAGCGGAAGAAATGCATTCTTTATTGCCCATTTGATTCCATATTTCTTCACACAAGTGAGGCGTAAACGGAGCCATTAAAAGCACTGCGGCTTTGTACGCTTCAAGCGCCGCGCCTTCGTCATTTGCATGGTGCTTATAGATATATAATGCGTTTACCAGCTCCATTATTGAGGAAATTGCGGTATTAAACTGAAACTCTTTTTCAATATCTCCGGTTACTTTCTTTATGGTCTGGTGCATTATCCTTAAAATATCGGCTTTGTCTTTATCAGACGCAGCGACTTCAGCCTTTGTTTTAACAATTTCCTGAAGCCTCCATATTCTGTTAATAAACCTCCAGCAGCCTTCAACGCCTTCGGTGGACCAGTCAAGCTGCTTCTGCGGCGGCGCCGCAAACAGTATAAAAAGCCTCGCGGTATCCGCGCCGTATTGTTCTACTATCTCATCAGGGCTTACGGTATTTCCTTTCGATTTTGACATTGCGCTTCCGCCAAGCGTAACCATTCCCTGCGTTAAAAGGTTTGTGAAAGGCTCATTTGTTTTAACCATACCCAAATCCCTCATAACTTTGTACCAGAAACGGGAGTATATTAAATGCATACAGGCGTGCTCAATGCCTCCGATATACTGGTTTATCGGCATCCAGTAATTGCCTTTTGCGGAATCAAAAGCCGACGCATCGTTATGTGCATCACAGTATCTTGCATAATACCAGGATGAATCAACAAAAGTATCCATTGTATCAGTTTCTCTTTTTGCGTTCATTCCGCATTTTGGGCATTTAACGCTTGTAAAAGATACACTTGTTTTTAAAGGAGATTCTCCTTCCCCCGTAAACTCGACGTCTTCTGGCAGCCTTACCGGCAAATCTTTGTCCGGCACAGGCACGGTTCCGCACATTTCACAATGAATCATTGGAATAGGAGTACCCCAGTATCTCTGCCTTGAAATAAGCCAGTCTTTCAATTTAAAGTTTATAGTTTTTTTGCCAAAACCCTGTTTTTCAACCCAGGCTGACACCTTTTCAAACGCGTCAGTGGATTTTAAGCCGTCAAATTCCCCGGAGTTTACCATAATTCCTTCATTTTCATAAGCCTGTTTAGATATATCAGAGCCGTCGCCTCTTATAACTTCAACTATTGGAATACTGTATTTCTTCGCAAAATCCCAATCTCTCTGGTCGTGTGCCGGTACGGCCATAATCGCGCCGGTACCGTAACCCGTCAAAACGTAATCAGCCACAAATATTGGTATTTCTTTTCCGTTTACGGGATTAACCGCGCTGACGCCGTCAAGCCTTATGCCGGTTTTCTCTTTGCTTGAAGACCTTTCAATATTGGATTTTTTTCCGCTTTCAACTATATAAGCCGCTACTTCATCCCAGTTTTTTATTTTTGATTTAAGCTCGTTAATAATTTCATGTTCCGGGGCGACTGCCATAAACGTTACGCCAAAAAGCGTATCTGGGCGGGTAGTAAAAACTTTAAGCTTTTTTTCAGGCGCATTTAACGAAAAATCAACTTCCGCGCCGAAAGATTTGCCTATCCAGTTCCTCTGCATAGACAAAACCTGTTCCGGCCAGCCGCTAAGCTCTTTATGGCCTTCAAGCAGTTCATCTGCATAATCGGTTATTTTAACAAACCATTGTTCCAAATCCCTATGTTCAGTATGGTTTTTGCATCTCCAACAAACGCCTTCTGAAACCTGCTCATTTGCCAAAACGGTATTACACGAAGGGCACCAGTTAACATTGGCTTTTTTCCTGAAAACCAAACCTTTTTCCCACATTTTTATAAAAAACCACTGGTTCCACTTATAGTATTCCGGGTCACAGGTAGCAAAATCCCTGTCCCAGTCATAAGAAATGCCCAAAGTTTTAAGCTGTTCCCTCATACGGGCAATATTTTGTTTTGTCCACTTTGCAGGGTGTATTTTATGTTTTATCGCGGCATTTTCGGCAGGAAGCCCGAAAGCGTCCCAACCCATCGGATGAAGAACGTTCTTGCCTTTCATCCTGTGAAAACGCGCAAAAACATCGCCAATACTGTAATTTCTTACATGGCCCATATGCAAATTTCCGGAAGGATAAGGAAGCATTACAAGACAGTAATACTTTTCCTGACCGTCTTTTTCAACGGCCTGAAAAATTTTTTCATCTGCCCATCTTTTTTGCCATTTTTTCTCAACTTCGGAATGATTGTAATCTGACATAATTTACCTCAAATATTTTATTTTTATTATTTTTTATATTAGCGCGAAGTATTTTGAGTTTAGGCAAGGCGCTCCGCGGCGAAGTTTATTTTCGCAAAGAGTAAATGAGAAGCTGTGCAACAAAGCGTAAATTCAAAAGACAAGCGTTACTTCTTCAAAAGAACAAAATGTTCCAAGTTCCCTTTCGGCCCTTTAAGCCCCGAATCTGCTTCAGAAATTATCTCAAAACCCAAATCCAAAGCAACTTTTTTTATCTTATCTATCGCTTTTTGCCTTAATTTTTCATCGCGCACAACGCCTTTTTTGATTTCTGAAGGCTCAAGCTCAAACTGTGGCTTTATCATAGCAAGCACGAATCCGTTTTTCGCAATACTCTGGTATGCCATAGGCAAAATTTTATCCAGCGATATAAAAGAAACGTCTATTGTCGCAAAACCTATTTTGTCCTTTAAAATGCCGGTGTCAAAATATCTGAAATTTATATTTTCAATGTTTATTACGCGCGGATCCTGCCTTAATTTATAATGAAGCTGGCCGGTACCTACATCCACAGCGTAAACTTTCACCGCGCCTTTTTGGAGCATACAATCCGTAAAACCGCCTGTTGAAGCGCCTATATCAAGGCAGGTATATCCGGCAACATCTATATTTAAGGCAATTAATGCCGATTCAAGCTTTAAGCCGCCGCGCGAAACATAAGGATTAGCATTTTTTATTTCAACAGCGTCTTCTTCACCTACCAAAGCGCCTGATTTATACTGAATTTCACCGTTAATCAAAACGCTGCCGCTCATTATAAGCGCCTGGGCTTTCGTCCTTGTTTCTGCAAGCCCCTTTTCAAAAATTGCGGTATCAAGGCGTTTTTTATCTTTTTTCTTTTCCATTAAATATTTATCCAAGCATTTTCACTGCGGTTTCAGCTATATTTTTTGCCGTAAGCCCGTATTTTTCCCTTAAAACCTTCTGGCTGCCGTGTTCAACAAATTTATCCGGGATGCCAATACTTTCCACAACCGCTCCGGTATTGCACAAAATATTTTTAACGCTTTCGCCGAAACCGCCTTCCAAAGCGTTTTCTTCAACCGTAATAAATTTATTTGTCTTTAAAAGCATTTCTTTGATTACTTCTTCATCAAAAGGTTTTAAAAATCTCATATTTACAACAGAAGCTTTTATATTTCGTTCCCCGAGTATTTCGGAAGCTTTAAGGCTTTCTTCAACCATATTGCCTATAGCAAGCAAACAGATATCAGAACCTTCCGCTAATATTTTTGCTTTGCCTATCTGTAAAACCGAAGCCGCCCTGTCTAAAGCCGCGCCTGCCCCTTTGCCTCTCGGATACCTTATAGCGCAAGGCTTATTTGAATTGAAAGCCGTTTTAAGCATATGCTGCAATTCATTTTCATCACCGGGAGCCATAATCACTAAATTAGGAATATATTTGAGGTACGAAAAATCAAAAACGCCGTGATGCGTTCCTCCGTCTTCCCCGACAAGCCCCGCCCTGTCCAAAGCAAATATAACAGGAAGGTTTTGAAGGGCGACATCGTGGATAATATTGTCTATTGCCCTCTGCATAAAAGTTGAGTAAACCGCGCATACCGGCTGCATGCCGTCCGCCGCCATGCCTGCCGCAAAAGTCACGGCGTGTTCTTCCGCGATGCCAACGTCAAAATATCTGTCAGGAAAAGCTTTCGCAAATTTATCAAGCCCGGTGCCTTCGGGCATTGCCGCGGTTATTGCGACTATTTTATCGTTACTGTGCGCGAGTTTTAGCAAAGCGTTTGAAAAAACTTCCGTATAAGTAACGCCTTTGCTTTTTGAAATCTTTCCGGTTTCAGGGTCAAATTTTCCCACGCCATGGAATTCCGTAGGGTTTTCTTCAGCCGGAGCGTAGCCTTTGCCTTTCTTTGTAACTACATGAAGAAGCACCGGCCCTTTCATATCTTTTATATTGGAAAGAATCTTTACAAGGTTGCTTATATCGTGCCCCTGCACAGGCCCTATATAAGTAAAACCCATTTCTTCAAACAACATTCCGGGAAAAAGCATAACTTTTACCCTTTTTATAAGTTTCCCGAACGGCGAGCCAAAGCTGTGAAAACGGCTGACCGTTTTCATAACCTTTTCTTCAACTCTTTTAACCATGCCGACAGTCAGAAGCTTCGCGAAATAACCCGCGATTGCGCCTACTTTTTGCGAAATAAACATTTCATTGTCATTTAAAATAACAAGCATATCTTTTTTGAGGTGCCCTGCGTTCTGCAATCCTTCAAAAGCCAGCCCGCCGGTCATCGCGCCGTCACCTATAACGGCTACAACTTTATAGTCTTCTTTTTTTAGATCCCTGGCAACGGCAAAACCCAAAGCGGAAGATATTGACGTTGAAGAGTGCCCAACTCCGAAGCTGTCATGTTCAGACTCCGCACGTTTTGGGAAACCGCTGAGACCATTATGCGTTCTTATTGTTTTAAACTTATCTTTTCTTCCGGTTATAATTTTATGCGAATACGCCTGATGCCCCACATCCCAAATAATTTTATCTTTAGGCGTATCATAAACGTAGTGCAGCGCGACAGTTAAATCTACCGCGCCAAGGCTTGGAGCCAGATGCCCACCGGTTTTTGATATGGTATTGATTATTTCTTCCCTTATATCCTGCGCAAGGGTCGGAAGATCTTCTTTTTTCAGTTTTTTAAGGTCTTTAGGCGAGTTTATATTGTCGAGTATTTTCACTAATACTTCCTTTGTATCATATAATCCGCAAGCTCGTTAAAAACTCCGGCTTTAACGCCGAATATTTTTATGGCATCTTTTGCTTTTTTAATATGGGTGTCCGCCATTTTTTCGGCTTTCTCTTTTCCGTACAAAGAAAGCGCCGTAAGTTTGTCATTATCAATATCGCTGCCTTTTTTTCCAAGCAGTTTTTTATCGGCATAAACGTCCAATATATCATCGGTTATCTGGAACGCGCAGCCGATATTATTTCCGTACGTTTCCAAAGCTTTTAAACTTCTTTTATCTGCTCCCGCTAAAACCGCGCCCATTTTAAGGCTTGCTACGATTAACGCGGATGTCTTATTCAGCTGTATAAATTTTAATTTTTTAGCCATAAGTTCCTTATTCTTTTTGTTCCACTTTCCAGCTTCAAGCGTATCTTCAGCTTGTCCTGCTATCATGCCTTTATACCCGCCGTACTGCGTTAACACGCGTACCGCTTCATTTATATTTTTTTCTTTCACTGATGATTTGGTTATAAGGTTAAAAGATTCCGTAAGCAGAGCGTCGCCGCACAAGACCGCCGCCGCTTCGCCAAATTTTTTATGGACGGTAGGTTTTCCCCTTCTTAAATCATCATTATCCATAGACGGCAAATCGTCATGCACAAGCGAATATGTGTGTAAATATTCGACCGCGCATGCCGCCGGCATAACATTGACGGCTTTTACTCCGAAAATGTCTGCGGCGAGTATCACAAAAACAGGGCGAAGCCTTTTTCCGCCTGCTAGAACGCTGTAGCGCATAGACTGGGAAATTATTGAATTGTCTTTAGGCAAAAACTTCTTTAAAGCCGAATTGACGAGTTTTGCGTTTTGTGAAAGATATTTTTGCAGGTTAATCTTTTGTGCCATTGAACTTTTCCTTTTTCATTCCAGGATTTTCTTTAACAAGTATTTCAATTTTTTTCTTAGTATCATTTAATTTCTCGGAACAGAACTTCACAAGTTCTACGCCTTCCGAAAAAAGAGATAACGCCTTATCCAAATCAGGATCGGCATTTTCCATTTCTGAAACTATTTCTTCAAGGCGTTTTAATGATTTTTCAAAGTTTGCCTGTTTTTTAACCATTGTTTTTCACCTCAACCGTTGCTTTAAAACTGCCTTTCGCAAGTTTGACGTCTACTTTATCGCCTGAACTCAAAACTGCCGAATCTTTTAAAATACCGCCGTTTTCGTTTTTAGCTATCGCGTAGCCTCTTTTCAAAACAGAAAGCGGCGAAACCAAATCCAGCTTATGGGAAATATTTTTTAACGCTTCATTTTTTCTCTCAACAACTTTGCCTATCAGCACGCCAAGCCTGTTATCAAGTTCGTCAACATACGCGATTTTATCTTCATATATCAAATGCGGCTTTGTAAAAGCCCTTGACGACGCCAACGTTTCCAGCTTTTCCGCGTTTACGTCTAAAAGGTATTGTATGGCGTCAACAAGCGATTCTTTCAGGTTTTCAAGGCTGCTTTTCATCTCATTTCTGCTTCTTACAACCATTTCCGCGGCGGCAGAAGGCGTGGGAGCGCGCATATCTGCGACAAAATCGGCTATGGTAAAATCAACCTCGTGTCCGACGCACGAAACAATAGGAATTTTTGAATTAAATACGGCTCTTGCCACGGGTTCGGTGTTAAAAGTCCACAAATCTTCTATGGAGCCTCCTCCGCGCCCTACAAGCAGAACGTCAAGTTCTTTATGATTTCCATTCAAATATCTTATTGCTTCAGGAATCTCTTTTTCTGCTTCTTTGCCCTGTACCCTTACAGGATAAATAAGCACTTCTACGTTCGCATCTAAAGCGTCAAGCACTTTCAGAATATCGTGTAAAGCCGCTCCGTCCTGCGATGTTATAACGCCTATTTTGTTTACAAGAGCGGGAATTTCTTTTTTAACGCTTTCGTCAAAAAGCCCCTCATTTTCAAGCTTCTTTTTTAATTTTTCAAAAGCTTCGTATAAAGCGCCTTTGCCAGACTGCTCCATATGGTTTACTATAATCTGGTAATCGCCCCTTACGGGATACGCGCTCACTCTTCCGTAAACCAAAACCTGCATTCCGTCTTCCGGTTCAAACGCAAGACTTACATTTGCACCCTGAAACATCACGGCTTTTATCTGGGCGTTTTCGTCTTTAATGTTAAAGTACATATGCCCTGAATTGTATATTTTAAAATTCGATACTTCGCCGCGAATCCAAATGCCGGGATAAGAATCTTCAAGCATCTGTTTAATTTCATTGTTTATCTGCGTAACAGTATAAACCAGCCTGCCGTCATCAGTATTATCATCATTAAAATTAAACATTAATTCTTCCGGCATTTAAACTCCAAACAACATATTGTATCGTTATTTCGCTATATCCTGCGCGCGCGTTTCGCGTATCACGGTTATTTTAATCTGTCCGGGATATTCAAGTTCCTGCTCAACTTTTTTAGCTATATCATGAGCGAGAACCTGCGCCTGTTTATCGTCTATATCTTCAGGTTCTACAAGAATCCTGACTTCTCTTCCCGCCTGTATCGCGTATGCCATTGAAACGCCCCTGAATTCTTTTGCAACTTTTTCAAGTTTTTCCAAACGTTTCAGGTAATGTTCGACAGATTCTCTTCTTGCTCCGGGCCTTGCCGCGGAAATCGCGTCCGCTGCCGCAACCACAAAAGCTTCAGGACTACCCGGTGCTTCATATCCTTCATGATGCGAAATAATCGCATTTATCATTTTAGGAGATTCGCCGTATTTTTTAGCAATATCGGCAGAAATCTGATGATGCGTACCTTCTACTTCATGGTCAACGGCTTTTCCCACATCGTGCATCAACGCGGCTTTCTTGCAGAACGTAACATCAAGCCCTAGTTCTCCGGCTAATGCTCCGGCAAGCCACGTAACTTCAAGCGTATGCTGAAGCTGGTTTTGCCCGTAAGACGTTCTGTATTTAAGTTTCCCGAGAAGTTTTATTATTTCCGAGTGGAGTCCCGGAACGCCGGCGTCTATCGCTGCCTGTTCCCCAATTTCTTTCAGGTGGACGTCCATTTCTTTTTTAACTTTTTCCACAACTTCTTCTATTCTTGCAGGGTGTATTCTGCCGTCCGCAATAAGCTTTTCAAGCGCTATCTTTGCTATCTGCCTTCTCACGCCGTCAAAAGCCGAAACGGTTATAGCTTCAGGAGTATCGTCAACTATCAAATCAACGCCTGTCGCCTGTTCAAAAGCCCTTATGTTTCTTCCTTCTCTTCCGATTATTCTTCCTTTGATTTCATCATTGGGAATCTGTACTGTGGAAGTAGTTATGTCAGCAGTATGGTCCGCGGCAATACGCTGTATCGCGACTGAAAGTATTTCTTTTGACTTTTTATCCGCGTTTTCCCTTGTTTCCTGTTCTATTCTCTGTGCAAGCACCGCGGCATCCTGCTTTGCTTCTTCTTCCATGGCGTTTACAAGGGTTTTCTTTGCCTCTTCCCTTGTCATTCCGGAAAGCCTTTCAAGCGTCTTTTTCTGATCTTCTTTAATTTTTTCGACTTCGTCAAATTTAACCTTAAGGTTTTGTTCTTTATCCGCTATGCTTTTTTCTTTATTGGATAAATCTTTTTCTTTTTTGTCCGCGGCGTCAATCTTCCTGTCAAGGTTTTCTTCGCGCTGGTTAAGCCTGTTTTCCATATTCTGGGAGGCTTGCTTTTTCTCTTTTATTTCCAGTTCAAATTCTTTCCTTTCTTTGGCAACTATCTCTTTTGCCTCCAGCAATGCTTCTTTGGCTTTCGTGTCAGCCATCATTTTTGCTTCTTTGATAATTCTTTCAGAAACCTGCTCTGCTGACTTTGCGTTTATTTTCGCGTATACTAAACGTAAAACAAATCCTATAGCGAAAGCCACCACAGCGGTCACAATAATAATCACAATCGTGTTTTCCATCTCTCTGCTCCTGTATCAGTTTTTCTTGATCTGAATAACTCTTTTTTCCGTAATAATCATGCCAACCGGCAGATCATGCTTTCCGGCGGGCACTTTGTCCGTAATTTGAAAATCATAAGCAATTCCAACCGCTTTTTCCGTAGGAATGCCTTTAAGCCACCTGTCAAAATAACCTTTTCCGTAACCTGTCCTGAAACCTTCATTGTCAAAAGCTATACCCGGGACAAAAACCAAATCTATGTCGCTTTTATCCGTAAGCTCTTCTTTATTGATTTCCGGCTGCCTTATCCCGTAAACGGACTGGTAAGCGTCTTCAATGCGCGCAATTTTTACCGCGTACATATTTCCGTCTCCGGGAGTTTCAATAGCCGGGACAACAACTGTTTTTCCTTCATCAAGCGCCGAAGCTATCATAGCGTCAGTTACGACTTCGGAACCGTAAGACAAATAAAACATTACCGTCTTTGCCTTTTCGTAAACAGGAAGTTTCCCTATTTTGTCAAATATTATATTGCTGTAAGCAACAGACAAAATAGGGTCAATCCTGTCCCTTAAATTCAAAAACTCATATCTTACTTTTCTTTTTTCTGATTCCAAGTAATCGTTCACGTATTTTCCCCTCATAACCTTCGCCGGACGGTTTATAAAACTCAACAGGATCCGTCCAATAATCCTGCACTACATAATGTCCTTCGTAATCGTGGGGATACTTGTATCCCTGCCCGTGCCCCAGTTCTTTACCGTCAAGATTAGCGTCTTTAAGGTGATTTGGGACATTTCGCGTTCTGCCGTTTTTAACTTCAGACAAAGCGGCTTCTACCGCAAGGTAAGAAGCGTTGGATTTCGGAGCACTCGCGACATAAATAGCCGCTTGCGCCAAAATTATCCGTGCTTCAGGCATACCCACAAACTCAACCGCGTTTAACGCGGAAACCGCAAACATCAAAGCGCGCGGATCCGCCATGCCTACGTCTTCGGAAGCGCAAATTATTATCCTTCTTGCAATAAAGCGGGGGTCTTCCCCGGCTGCAAGCATTTTGGACATCCAGTAAACCGCCGCGTCGGGATCTGTCCCGCGCATTGATTTAATGAACGCCGAAATATGGTCATAATGAGCATCTCCGGAACGGTCGTACAAAACCGCCCTTTTTTGTAAAGATTCCTGCGCTACGGAAATGTCAAAAACCCTGATCCCTTTCCCATTTACCTTAGTGGAAAGTACGCCTATCTCAAGCGCATTAAGCAGTTTTCTTGCGTCTCCGTTGGCGTTTAAAACCAAATGTTGTTTTGCCTCATCCGATATTTCGACTTTATATCCGCCAAGACCTTTTTCCTTGTCGTTTAAAGCTGAATCCAGAATTTTTGAAAGAGCTTCTTTTGAAAGAGGCTGAAACTCAAAAACCGTGCTTCTTGAGATTATCGCGGCATTGATGTAAAAAAACGGATTTTCCGTTGTAATGCCTATAAGCGTAATCGTTCCCCTTTCGACATCCGGCAATAATGCGTCCTGCTGCGAGCGGTTGAAATGGTGTATTTCATCAAGCATCAGGATAGTTTTCTTTCCGGACATTTCAAGCCTTGCCTTGGCTTGTTCAATAATCTTTCTTATGTCAGCAATACCTATCGTTACTGCGTTTGCTTCTTCAAAATATGCTTTGGTTTTTGAAGCGATTATTCTTGCCAAAGCGCTTTTCCCCGTACCGGGAGGCCCGAAAAATATGACAGAACCCAGATTGTCCGCTTCGATGGAACGCCTCAAAAGCTTTCCGTCACCGACAATATTATCCTGACCCATAAAATCTTCAAAACTTTTAGGGGCCATTCTTGCCGCCAGAGGCTTATTTTTCTGGCTTGCCGCGTTTGTTAAAAAATCCGTCTGGGTCATATCAATACCATTACAAAAAAGTTAAATGTTTAAAGTCCAAATGCTTTATTTTGACACAGGCTAAACTTATTATCCTGTTTTCGACTTGCGAAAACTTTAAATTTATACTCTGAACTTTGGTATTTAAACTTTGCCATAAAAAAAGCCCCGCAGTGCCGTTAGCCCTAAGCGGTTTAAAGCCCTTTTTAATAAGTGAGATACAGTGGCATAGGCCCACGAGCTTACGCTCGACTGCTGTTCTCTTAAAAATGACCTGTAGGATTAAACACGCTTAAAACAATCACCAACACTGCAGGGAAAACATTTAAATATTTCTATAATTCAATTGGATGAATCCGCTTCATCCAGTTGTTTAATGAGTTCTTTAACTTTTCTCTCATAATTATCTGAAATATTCTCTTGCAAACCTTTTAATTTAAGCAGTTCCACCGCAATTTTAACCGCAGTCAGCGCCGCTATTTTTTGAGTGTCGGGTACATTCGAATTGTCACTCTGTACTTCCTGCCACTGCTCGTTTACAAAGCTTACAACGCTTGCAAAACTAAGCTCGTCCATCTCGTCTATATTAAGATCTATATCCCTTCCCATGATTCTTGTACGCGTTGTTGCCATGGTTATAAAGCCTTTGCCGTATCAATTTTCTTCAAAATCCTCTCAATTTTAACTGCCGCGTTTTCGGCATTTTCCTTTAATAACGAATATTCGCCTATTTTTTTTCTGTTTAATTCGTTCTCTTTTCTTAAAAAATCGACTTCGGCTTTCAATCTCAAGTTCTCATCATTAAGCTTTTTAAGCTTTTCGGATACTTTTTTAACTTTTACTGACAAAATCTCAAGATTTCCCATGGCAATATTTTATAATTTACATGTATTTTTGTCAAGAATAAGAAAAATACAAAAAATGATTAATTTTTAAATGATTTTTGATTAAAATATTAAGGCTTGCCTGAAGGATTTTTTCTTAGCACGATAAGTAAAACTACCAGGCAACAAGGCACAAGGGACAGCGCAAGCGAAATTTCCGCTTTTACCCATTCATTGCTTCAAACTGAAGATAATGTTTTAAGTATTTAAACTTTATTATCAGGATTATATATGAAATTTAAAGGTATTCTTTGGGGAAAATATTATCCTGCCCCAAAATGCCGGAGGCATCAAAACTTTTTTTAAAAGCAGCCATTTCCTTAAAACCTTCTTTTCCAAGCATTTTTTCCAAAAATATGTGTTTCAGCTTTCCGATTCCGTGCTCTGCGGAAACCGTACCGCCCAAATCAACGGCTTTCTGCGCTATTCTTGCGTACATTTCGCGCGTGCTTTTATATTCTTCTTCATTGGAAGCAATTATATTGGCGTGAAGATGGTTTTCGCCTATATGCCCGAAAGTTAAGTTGAATAAGCCTGCTTTTTCAAACTCTTTTTCGCAAAAATCCACAATTTCAGGCAGTTTGCCTTCAGGAACCGCAAAATCAGTGCCGACTTTGGGAATTCCATTTTTTTTCACGCGTTCATTTACCCTTTCAGGAATCCTGTGGCGGAATGCCCTGAACTCTTCCTGTTCCGCAAGATTTGAGGCAAACCAGACTTTTTCCGTATTTATTCCGGATTCCTCTATAACTCGTACCCATTTATCCATCAAAGCGTCAAAATCGCCTGTGTAAACATCCTGCTCAAACATAATTCCGGCTTCAACATTTTCAGGTATTACGGAATAATCCTGCCTTATCAACAGCAGAGCGTTTTTATCAAAATATTCCAATGACATAGGGCTGATAGATTTTTTTTCCTTAGAAAGTTCTTTAACTTTTCTCACAAAGGAATATGCGTCATCACGCTTTTCAAAAAATATTATCCCGCCAAATACATCTTTGAAATGAGGTATAAGCTTTAATACGGCTTCAGTTGTTACACACAGCGTACCGTCAGAGCCTATTAAAACGTCAACTAAATCGGCATGAGGATAATTATAGTATCCCGCTGCGTTTTTTATCACGGGCAAGCGGTATTTCGGCAAAGTTACCTTTCTATTTCCTTTATCCGTATCAAAAATAATTTCACCTTTGTCATCGGCAATATAGTTTCCCCGTTCTATGTAACTTTGGGAACCATCGGTAAAAAAAACCTTAAGAGCTAAAACATAATCCCTTGTAACGCCGTACTTAAAGCCCCTTCCTCCGGATGCGTTTGTAGCTATATTGCCTCCGATAGTGGCGTTTTTTTCGGTAGGGTCCGGAGGGTACATCCATCCTTCTTTGTACGCCTTAGCCTTTATGTCGCTTATCCTGGCCCCGGCTTGAACTGTTATTTTCGCCGTATCACAGCTGATTTTTTCAATATCGCCGATTTTATTAAGCTTTTCCAAAGATAATACTGCGCCGCCGAATGCAAGCGCGGAAGCGGTATTGCCCGTAAGCGCGCCAACAACCGTCACGGGAGTTTTTTCTTCGGACATTCTTGTTAAAAAAGGAGGTATCTCGTCTTCCCGTTCAACAATCGCGGCAAAATCCGCAAAGGAACCCCTCACGCCGGAATTGTCTTCAAAGTAGTTTTCGATGAGCGTCCTGTCTTTTTTTATTATCATTTAATCTTCCTGAATAACGCGTCAATGCCGTCAGTCATATTTTCAACGGTCAAACCGCTGATATTAGAATTTTCATAAACTTTAAAAATAAACATCGGCCTTTTGAAAGTCCATCCGGGAACGCCCGCGCCGTCAAAAGAGTTGCCGCTGAAATGCTTTAAAACAACCCAGGTTTTCATATTTCCGGCGCTAAACAAAAGTTTTCCATTTTCAAGTTTTATTTCCGCTACGCCGTACAAAATATTTTCATATTTCCCCGCATATTTTTTTAAATCCATATGAGGTACAACAATTTCCGGCGGAGTTTTGGAGTTTCTAACTTTATTTTTTTTGCCGGCTTCCTGCATTTTCAGGGAGCTCCAGTCTATTTCTGGGTTGCCGGCGCATTTGTCATATAATTTTCTCGTAAGAGAGTCCGCCATTCTTCCGTTTGGCAGGTTCATAAGCACTACGATGCCTATTTTCTGGTTTTTCAAAAATGATATGTACGCGCCTTCGCCGTCAGTAGTCCCCGCGTGCCAGAATATATCCTCAGGCGTATATTCCGCGCAGCGCCAGCCGAGGCAATAATAATTTTTTTTGCTCTTATCATAAACGTCTTTGCTTGTAAAAACTTTAATTTCAAACAGTTTTTTAAAATTTTCCGCTGATATCAGAGGCGTATCTATTTCATTTTCATTATTAATAAGGAAAACAAGCCATTTAGCCATATCATCTATGTTTGAGTTTATTCCGCTTGCCGGGGCAAAGTTGTACGGCCACGAATTATACGGAAGTTCATCAGAAATAGGTTTGAGAACACCTCCGGAATAGTAATGTCCGATTGACCTGTTTTTTGCTTTCAAATAGCTTTTGTAGTCCGAGGAAGAACTGTTCATCCCGAGGGGCTTAAATATATGTTCTTTAATGTTCTGCTCCCAGGTTTTACCCGTGGCTTTCTTTATAACTTCGCCTAAAAGAAGATACATATTATTTTGATAGCTGTATTGTTTTCCGTGCGTCCCTGTAAGCTGGATATAGCGCATAGATTCTATTACATACTTTTTATCGTAGCCAAAAAGCATCATCATATGTTGTGAATACGGCGGCAAGGAAGAGTTTTGCGAAAGAAGATCTTCGACAGTCATCTGATCGCTTATTTCTTTTCGGTGCAATCTAAAGTCAGGAAGATATTTAACTACTTTATCATCCCATTTCAAATACCCTTTATCCACAAGCACAGCCACAAGAGCCGAAGTGAAAGCTTTAGTGCATGAAGCTATCTGGAATATCGTCTGGTTATCAACTTTAGATTCTTTTTTAACTTCTTTTACGCCAAAAGATTTTTTATAAACAACTTCATCGCCGCTCACTATACAGACTGCCATGCCGGGAACATTCCAGTCTTTCTGGAGCTTTTTTGCATAAACATCTATATCAGCTATGATTGCGTTGAGATCCGGCGTATTTTCAGCCTGCGCGTTTTGCTCCGCGCTGACGGGAGTAAAAAAAAGAATAAATGAAAAAAGTACGCTTATTATTTTCTTCATTTTGTTATTATAGCAAAAATGAAAAAAAGCCCGTTTTTTCAAACGGGCTTTTGGTATTTTTTGGCTAATTATGACCTGAGTTTAACTGAAAGGTCTTTATCCAGTTTTTGGATAAGGTCATTCATATCTTTATTTACTTCCTCATCTGTAAGAGTTCTTTCGTTATTTCTGTAGTGCAGCCTGAATGAATAACTTATTTTTCCTTCGCCGAGCTTAGACTCATCCGCGTAAACGGAAAACAGCGAGTATTCCTGCAATATATTTCCTGCTTTCATAACGCTTTTAATAACTTTCTCGATTTTTGAAAAAGCTAAAGATTTACCCGCCGTGACAGATATGTCGCGTTTTACCGCGGGAAATCTTGAGTAATGCTTATATAATGAATTTTTAGCCGAGTAGCTTTGTTCTACCGTTTCGACATCAATTTCAAAATAAAACACATCTCCTTTTATGTCTTCATCTATGGAAGGCTTTAAAATTCCGAACTGCCCAACGGCTTTACCCCTGTAAACAACGGCGGCTGTTTTGCCGGGATGAAAGTATCCTGAAGGGGAAAGGTTTTCAGAAATTACAAATTCATCGGAAGGAAGTATATTTTTTACTATTCCCCCTCCAAAATAAAAATCAAACTGAGGCCTTATTTTATCTTCCGCCCACTTCCACCATTCCTGCCACACATCGCCATACATAATGGCGGAAAAAGTTCTTTTTTCGCCTTTGTCATTGTAAACTTTGCCGTATTCAAACAAAGTAACGGTTTCCGCGCCGTGACCTATATTCAATTTTAAGTTTCTATAAAGCGACGGAAGCATAGAAGGCCTTAAAACTTCATTTTCCTTTGAAATAGGGTTTGCGATTTTATAAAAATATTTTAATCCAAAAGTATCAAGCTCTTTTGTTTCTGAAAAGCTGTAATTTAACGCTTCACTGAAGCCCATTCCGCAAAGTTTTGCCCTGAAACCTTCAACGACATCCGGCAAAAAGGAGTTGTTTTTCGTGTAAGTCCTTATTTCGTTTTCCTGGCGTTTTGGAATATTATCGTAACCGTTTATGCGAGCTACTTCTTCAATTAAATCAACTTCTTCTTTTATGTCATTGCGCCATGACGGTATAGTGCAAAGAATAACTTCGCCCCTGGGCTGCAAATCTATGCCGAGAGAACGCAGTATTCCGGCAATTTCATCGCCTTCAACTTCATACCCTAGCACTTTTGAAACCCTGCTCACTCTCAAAGCAATTTCCGTGTTTTCATATTCCGCAGTCTGAATATCAACGCTGGAATCGGCCTTTCCGCCCGCGGTATCGCATATTAAGTTTATCGCGCGCCATGAGGCAAGTTCTGCTATATCCCAACTGACGCCTCTTTCAAACCTGTATGAAGAATCGCTTGAAAGGTTTAATTTTTTAGATGTTTTTCTTATTGAAGCCGCGTCAAAAACTGCGCTTTCCAGAAAAACTGAAGTTGTATTATCGTCAATTCCGGAAAATTCGCCGCCCATAACTCCCGCAATCGCGACAGGTTTGTTTTCATCGGCTATGACAAGCATTTCCGCGTCTAATTTATACTCTTTGCCGTCAAGCGCCATTATTTTCTCATCATTTTTCGCATTTCTTATTACAATCTTCTGCGAAAAAAGCTTTGTGATGTCAAACGCGTGTAAAGGCTGTCCAAGCTCAAGCATTACGTAATTTGTAATGTCCACTACATTATTAATGGGCCTTATGCCACACTTTTCCAAAGCATCTGAAATCCATTTAGGCGAAGGGCCTATTTTAACGCCTGAAATGATACTCCCTATATAACGCGGGCATAAATCAGACTCTACTTTAACGTTGTTTAACTCAGCAACATTAAAAGTTCTTATTTGCGGCAAAGAAGGCGTTTTTCTTAATTTCGCGCCTATTTCCCTTGCAACGCCCAAATGGCTTAAGCAGTCGCCCCTGTTTGTAGTTATTTCAATTTCAAGAATTGAGTCAAGTTCGCCTAAAACCGCTTCCAAGGGGCTGCCGATTTCGGTGTTTTCATCAAGAACCAATATCCCTTCTGATTTTTCTTTAAGCCCGAGCTCCTGCTCTGAACATATCATGCCTTCCGATTCGACGCCTCTGATCTTTGATCTTTTAATTTCAAACCCGCCCGGTAAAACCGCGCCTATTACGGCAAGAGGAATCGTCTGGCCTGCTTCAACATTCGCGGCACCGCATACGACGGAGTAAGTGTTCTTTCCGTCGCTTACGCTGCAAAGCGAAAGTTTATCAGCATTAGGGTGTTTTTGTTTTTCCAAAACTTTTGCCGTTATAACGCCGCTCCAGGCGCAGCCGGAAGAAACAACCGAAGTTTCCACGCCGATTGAAGTAAGCGCCTTTGCGAGTTCCTGCGGAGATAAATCAAAATCAACAAATTTTTTAAGCCAGTTATATGATATTTTCATTTCGTATCCTTTAAAATTAAAACTGTTTTAAAAAGCGCAAATCGTTTTCATAAAATAATCTTATATCGTCAATACCGTACTTCAACATCGTGATTCTTTCCACTCCTATGCCGAAAGCAAAACCTGTATATTTTTCCGGGTCATAATTAACCGCTTTTAAAACGTTAGGGTGCACCATGCCGCATCCTAATGTTTCAATCCAGCCAGAATTTTTGCATACCCTGCAGCCTTTTCCCCTGCAGAAGAAACACTGCATATCCACTTCGGCGGAAGGTTCCGTAAACTGAAAGTGAGAAGGCCTGAAGCGTATATCAAGGTCCGAACCGAATAATTTATGGACAAATTCCGAAAGAGTGCTCTTTAAATCCGCAAACGTCACATCTTCAGAAACTTCTAAACCTTCTATCTGGTGAAATGTCGATGAATGAGAAGCGTCTGAAGCCTCATTTCTGTAAACCCTTCCCGGAACTATAACTTTTACCGCGGGTTTATGCTGTTCCATAACGTGTATCTGTCCTGGCGAAGTGTGCGTCCTTAAAAGGTTTTTCATCCCTTCAAGGTAAAAAGTGTCCTGCGTATCTCTTGCCGGATGGTTTGATGGTATGTTTAACGCTTCAAAATTATACCATTCGGTTTCTATTTCGGGGCCTTCGGCTACGGTAAAACCCATCGATTTAAAAACCGAGCTTATTTCTTCAATTGTCTGTATAACGGGATGCAAACTGCCTTTTGAAAAAGGAAAATAAAATGACGGTGAACCATCTAGTTTTTCTTTGGACATTTTTTCTTCATACAAAGCTTTTTTCAGGTTTGATTTTCTTTGCTCTATGGCTTCTTCTATGGTATTTTTAGCCTGGTTTGTCTGCGCTCCGATTTTCTTTTTCTCTTCCACGGAGTACTGGGCAAGGGATTTTAAAATTTGCGTAAGCGTACCGTTTTTGCCGAGATATTCGGTTTTTAAAACGTCAAGAGCCTGCAAATCCGCATTTCTTATTTTTTCTAACGCTTCAGAAACAATTTGTTCAATATTATTCATCTTCAAGTCCTATAAGTTTATTTAAGCGCTCTCTTGCAAGCTTGTAATCGCTTCTGATATTCAACGCTTTAGCGTACATTTCTTTTGCAACGTCACAATCGTTTGAACTTTCTTTTATAAGCCCTATATTATAGTATGCCTCGGCATTTCCGGGGTTTATTTCCAAAACCTTCTTAAATTCGGTTACGGCCTCGTTAAATTTATTATTCAGAAAATAAAACTTGCCGAGTTCCATATGGTTGGACTCTACTTCATTTGAATTAGGTTTGTTTGTCTGGGTGTCTTCCTTCATTAATCATCCTTGTTATTTTTTTAGCTTCGCCAGCGATTTTTCAGGCCCGATTACAACCAAAACATCATTTTGGTTAATTTCATCATCAGGTCCGGGAACCATATTTATCTCTTCTTTTATGTCGCTCTGCCCGTCATCATCTATTACCGGAATCTGCCTGCGTATTGCTATTATATTTACTCCGTAATTGTTTCTTATTCCGGAATTTTTTATAGCTTTCCCCCAAAGCTCTTTGGGAGCTATCACTTCAACTAAATTATAATCTTTTGAAAGTTCTATTTGTTCCAAAATATTCGGCGTTACAATGCTGTCCACAAGTTTTTTTGCCATTTCAAATTCAGGGTACACTACTTTATCCGCCCCTAACTTTGCCGCCACTTTGGAGTGCCACGAGCTTGTGCATTTTACTATTACATTCTTTACGCCGAGCTCTTTTGTAATAAGCGTGGCAAGAATGCTCGTTTCAATATTTTCGCCTATTGAAATGACAACCGTATCGCAGTCCGCGATACCTGCGTCATTCATAGCCTTTTCATCGGTAGCATCAACAATAAGCGCCTGAGTCACGGATGGGCGTATTCTGTGTATTATATCTTCGTCATTGTCTATCGCCAAAACCTGTATGCCTTTTTTGGCAAGTTCAACCGCGACATTGTAACCAAAAGTTCCAAGCCCTATTACGGCAAACTGTTTTTTCTTCATTTCAATCTCCTGCGGTTAATTATTAACCTACAAGTATTCTTGATTCGGGATATCTTACGCTTTCTTTTTTTGACGATGAAGTTATCATCAAAATCAAAACGGTAAGTATTCCTATCCTGCCTGTAATCATCGCTAAAATAGTCACGATTTTTCCGGCAACTGAAAGTCCGGGAGTCACGCCTACCGACAAACCTACGGTGCCAAAAGCCGAAACTGCTTCAAAAACAACATCGATAGGCTGCTTACTTGACTCAAACAAGACAAGCAATGCAGAGAAAAAAGCTATAGCCGAAAAATATACTATAAATATGGTCAATGCCTTTTTTATCAAATCATCAGGCATTCTCTTTTTGAAAAGAACAAAATCGTTATTCGCCTGCAGCATACTCCTGACAAAAACAAAAACAAGCGCAAGCGTCGTTATTTTTAACCCGCCCGCGGTACTGCCGGGAGCCGCGCCTATAGACATTAAAAATATCAAAATAACTTTGGTGAACTGGTTAAACAGTTCGGCAGGTATCGTATAAAACCCCGCCGTCCTCGCGCTCACGGCTTGAAATAATGAATTATTAAAAGCATAAAAAACGTCTTTATTTTTAAGAACTCCGAAAGGTCCGGATGCTTCTGAAAAATTAAAAAACACTAAACCGAAAGCAATTATCGCCGCTGTCAAAGATAATACGACTTTGGCGTGCGTAGTAAGGTGAAGCCGTTTATTTTTATAAGTGTCGTACAAGTCCACTATTACAAAAAATCCTAACCCGCCAAGCACTATTAAAATTATCATCGTGTAAAGCATCACCGGCACATTTGAGTAACCTGCAAGGCTGTCCGTAAAAGGAGTAAAACCCGCATTGCAAAACGCGGAAATAGAATGAAATACTCCTAAATAACACGATTTAAGAAAAGAAAACTCCCTCATAAAAACAAATGTAAGTATAATTGCGCCGATTAATTCTATCGTAAGGACAAAAGCAACCGCTTTCGTGAGAAGTTTCTTTAAATCGTTGAAAGAAGAGATATCAAACAATTCCTGCATCATCCTTCTGTCTTTCAAAGCCATTTTGCCTATAAGCAGCGTGACAACCGTGGAAACAAACATATACCCAAGACCGCCAAGCTGCATTAAAAGCATGATAACTGTCTGCCCAAAGAGCGAAAAAAATTCGCCGATGGGAACAACCGATAAACCGGTTACGCACGACGCGGACGTCGCGGTAAAAAGATTTGTCAGCAGCGAAAACTCAAACTGCGGATTTCTGGCTACCGGCAGCGAAAGCAGCACGGTACCAGCGGTTATAAGCCCAAGAAAAAACAAAATTAATGTTTTTGCCGGCGAATAATTCATTTTTTATTTATTATGCTGATTTTGCGACTTCAACAAGCTGTTTAAATGTAGCATTGTCGTTTACGGCAATTTCGGCAAGCATCTTTCTGTCTATGACAACATTGGCTTTTTTAAGGCCGGAAATAAACCTGTTGTAAGACATCCCTTCTTCCCTTACGGCTGCATTCAAACGGATTATCCAAAGCGTTCTAAAGTTAGCTTTTTTATCTTTTCTGCCTACGTAAGCGTAGTTAAGGGATCTTTCAACCTGCTGCTGCACCATTCTCCAGCGGTTTTTCTTTGTAGCATAAGAGCCTTTTGCAAGCCTCGTATATTTTTTCTTTCTTTGTCTTGTGGTTACTGCACTAGTAATACGCATCTGAATCTCCTTAAAATAATTCTATTGTAAATTTAATTAAAAGTTGTACGGCAAATTCTTCTTCATGGTCTTCATATCCGTCTTGTCTACTATAGCGGCTTTTCTTGATTTTCTGTTCTGGTTTCCGGAATCTCCGGTCAAAAGGTGTCTCTGTCCGGGTTTTTTATATTTTACTTTTCCCGTTCCGGTAACTTTGAAGCGTTTTTTTGCACCGCTGTGCGTTTTCATTTTAGGCATTACAATCCTCCGATATCTTTGTTATTTCTGGTTTAATTTTTTCTTGGGCGCCAAAGTAAGGTATACTCTCGTACCCATGCTTGACGTTCTTCCTTCCGGTTCCGCGATGTCAGCTAAAGATTCCTGTATTTTTTGCATAATTTTTATTCCGAGGTCTTTATGCTGCATCTCCCTTCCGGAAAACATCGCCGTAAGCTGTACCTTATCTCCGTTAGAGATAAACTCTCTCGCGTGTTTTATTTTAACTTCAAGATCGTGCACCCCTATTCTGGGGCGGATTCTGACTTCTTTAGTCTGGGAAATTTTTTGTTTTTTCCTTGCTTCTTTTTCTTTCTTCTCCATTTCATACTTATATTTGGAGAAGTTGACTATTTTGCAAACAGGCGGCGTAGCCTGTGGGGAAATTTCAACTAAGTCCAAATCTTTCGCCTGAGCCATAGCCAAAGCTTCGCTTGTTTTGACTATGCCTACTTGAGCCCCGTCAGCGTCAATAAGCCTGACTTCTGGAACCCTGATAAACTGGTTTATACGGTATCTTTTGTTTTCGACGGCATCCTCCTCTTGGATTACAAGGCGTTTATAAACGCCTTTGCCAAATTAAATAAAAATCGGGGCGGAAAATTAATTCCGCCCCGTAAAATATACAGTAAACAATACTTTTATATTCTTTTAACCTTTTTCCTTTAAGAGTCTTGGACTCCGGTGAAGGTGAGCCGGGACGGCTTCTTTATTAATTGTTAAGATTATATAACAACTGATTTTTATTGTCAAATAGTATCACAACTCGTTTATCCCAGGCCGGTTCTTTTCCTGAACCATAGAAATAAACTGTTCGAGCGTCATAACGCCTAAATCTTTATTTCCCCTTGCCCTGACCGCAACGGAATTAATGTCTTTTTCTTTATTTCCGGCAACTAATATATAAGGTATCTTCTGCATAGCGTTTTCCCTTATTTTGTGTCCGATTTTTTCATTTCTGTCATCAAACGTAACCCTTATGCCGCTTTTTCTAAGCTTATGGTAAACATCTTTGCAGTATTCGTACTGCTCTTCATTGATATTTGCCACCGCCACCTGAACAGGAGAAAGCCATAAAGGGAGCGCGCCGGCGTAATGCTCAAGCAAAACGCCGATAAACCTTTCAAGAGAGCCCATCAAAGCCCTGTGAATCATATAAGGCCTTGCTTTTTTTCCGGAAGAATCTATATATGAGATATCAAAACGTTCCGGCAGGTTAAAGTCAAACTGTATTGTGGAACACTGCCACGATCTGCCTATAGCGTCTTTAATCTTTATATCTATTTTCGGGCCGTAGAAAGCTCCGCCGCCGGCGTCAATTTCGTATTTGTAACCTGTTTTCTTCAAAGCGTTTTCAAGCGACGCTTCGGCTTTTTCCCAGTCTTTTATTTCGCCGACATACTTCTTTTCAGGCCTTGTTGCAAGATATATTTCATAGTCTTCAAAGCCGAACATTTTCAGACAGTTGATAGCCATTTCAAAAACAGTAATAACTTCCTGCTCCAAAAGTTCCGGCTGGACAATTATATGTCCGTCATCCTGCGTAAATCCCCTTACGCGCAAAAGCCCGTGAAGAACGCCTGACTTTTCAAATCTGTAAACCGTGCCGAGTTCCGCGTATTTTATAGGAAGTTCGCGGTAAGAATGAAGTTTTGTTTTATATATCATCAAATGCATCGGGCAGTTCATCGGTTTTACGCGAAACGGCTTACCTTCAATTTCCATCGGCGCGTACATATTTTCGGAGTATGTCTGCAAATGGCCGCTTATCCTGAAAAGCTCTTCGCTTGCTATATGCGGCGTGAGCAAAAGTTCATAATCGTTATCAACGTGGAATTTTTTCCAGTTGCTTTCGATAAGATCCCTTAAAACAGCGCCTTTAGGATGCCAAAGTATCAAGCCGCCGCCTACGGCGTCATTAACGCTAAAAAGGTCGAGGTCTTTGCCGAGTTTTCTGTGGTCTCTTTTCTGGGCTTCTTCAATTTTTAAAAGATAATCTTTCAAATCCTGCTCGGTTAAAAAAGCCGTGCCATAAATTCTCTGGAGCATCTCTCTTGATGAATCGCCTCTCCAATAAGCGCCCGCGACCGAAAGAAGCCTGAAATGCTGCACTTCCCCAGTTGAAGCTACGTGAGGCCCTCTGCAAAGGTCGGTAAAATTTCCGGATTTATATATGCTTACATTATCATCTTCTATTTCGGACGCAATTTCGGCTTTATACTTTTCGCCTTTAGCCTGAAACTCCTTCACGGCTTCAGCTTTAGGCATCGAAGAACATGTAAAAGGATGGTTTTCTTTTACGATTTCCCTCATTTTTGTTTCTATTTTTTCTAAATCTTCAACAGTAAACGGTTCCGGCCTGTCAAAATCATAGTAAAAACCTTCTTCAATTGAAGGGCCTATCGCCACTTTTGTACCGGGGTAAAGCTCCGTAACCGCCGCCGCCATTATGTGCGCCGCCGAATGCCTTAAAGTATCTAATGATTGTTCATTTTTCATGTTATTTTCCTGTTATTTATAGTTTTTATTTGATTTTTCAATTAAGAATGGCCCTGTAAAACCTTAACTGGTTCGGCAAGTTCGTGTAGATTTATTTGTGAATACGGCTTTTTTAAAGCTATGATTTTTGATTTTCATATAGGCAGGATTATACCAAATTTTGGCCGCAGATTGAAATTTCGTATTTAGGTTTCAACTTAACCCTAATTTATACTCTTTAAAAACAGCTTTTTTTTCAAAATATATATCCAGCGTTGAGTGGCCCATAAATACAGGCCCTGTTATGTAGTAAATCATAAATTCTTTGTTTGTTTCAGGCTGATATAAGGTATTTATATCTAAAAAATCATAGGACTGAATCTTATTGTTCTCCTCCATATTACCAGAGCGGAACTCAACAATGCCGTTCTCTGAATAAGCATAATATGTTTTGCCTTTCAATACTATGCCATAAGGAATGCCCAAAAGTTCTACTATTTCTTTTATATTTTTATTCGGCAGAATGTTTTGTGTTAAGTCTTTCAACATATACTCCCGCCGATTTTCGCCATAACCATCAGACTTTTGCCATTTTTCACTGTTAAATTTATTATAATTTGCGCCTATAATAAATTCACTTTTGCCGTATATACCATGCAATGCAAAAACAATGCTGAAATTTACCAAAAGAATTACGACTATAATACTCATAGCAATAATGCATATCATTGATAGTTTTTTTAAAAGTTTACTCTTAAAAAGCACTGTCACGATTAAAAGAAAAACTGATAATGCAGTTAAGTATCCGCACAAAATCAAATATAAAGATAGATATTTGAATCCATATAAAGGTTCAATGTAAATAAAATTTGACAGTATTAACGGCAAACCGAATAAAAAAGCTATACTCGCCACAATTATTTTCATTTTTGCCATTTACCTGTAGGTTTGTCAATTTTTAATTTATCTTTATTTATAATGATACTGTTAATTATTACTCCAACCGATAAATCGCCTGTTTGCATTAATTCAACAGCAATCTCTCTGCCAATTTTATTATTATGCAAATCCATTGTTCTGCCTCTTGTCTGATATATAGGAAGTTCATGGTTTGAAGCAAACTCTTCTGCCTTTTTGACTCCCATATCTCTTGTCATCAACGCACTCCAAAGAGCATGTCTGAAAGCATGATTTTCACCATCCTCACTATTTTTACCAAACCTTGCTTTCGTATGTTCCCAAGCAAGCAAACCGTCCACAAGAAAGAAGAAGATATCTGCTTTGTTATTGTTAATGCTATTTTGTACAGATTGATAATCGCCCCAATTGTCTTTTCCTGTCATTGTAACCGCTATCTTATATAAGTTTAAAAGCAGTTTATCTAATTCATTCAAAAATTCATCTTCATATTTATCATACTCTTCACATATTGTTGGCATATCAAAACCTATAGGTTGTACTCCTTTGCGAAGAGGGTCTAAAAATGAAGTACATGCTATTGTAATTGGAAAAGAATTGGCATTTATAAATATTATTGTTGTTCCGCTAAATGCAGAACTTTCTGTCTGAGTGAAAACGCCATCATATCCATCTGTCTTAATGGGTGCAGTATTATCAATAAGCTTTGCTTTTACCGCAATATTTTCAATATTTCTTTTATATTCTTCGTATGTATATGCTTTACCCTTGACTAGTTTTATTGTATCTGTTACCTGATTGTAAAAAGGAATCTGCGTCTTTGCAAATTTTGTCGCAGACGCTTTTAATTCCGATGTTATATAGTTGTTAATTTTAAGATAAGACATAGGGTCCATTTTTAAAAGAAAAGCCTGCTGGTTTGTCGGAAGATTTTCAAATTTAACGTTATTTTTCAAATTCCATAATAAAAGCTGTTTATTTACCGTATTGTTTTTTACTGCCGAATTACTATATATCATAACGTCTTTATAGAGAGGTATGTCAGGAGGCGCTTTTGTAAATATAAATTGCTCTTTAGAGGCAGGACTTGCTCCATGAGGATTTAGACAATATGATTTGAAGTAGAAAGTTGTTTTACTGTTGGCAGGTATTATAAAAGATCCTTCATTTTTATTAATTTTGATAGCATTAAATATTTTAACCTGTTTACCCAAGACTTCAAGGCGGTTTAAAATATCTTTATATTTACTTTCCGATATATTTTTTTCCGATAGAATCCTATTTAGCGATTTGATTTCATTCACTAATTGCTTAAGACTAAATTTTATGTAATCATATTCCTGCAGTACAGGTATCTTTTCTGGTGTAAACCTGTTAGGCGAAAGCAATTTTGTTGAACATGAACTTAAAATAAGACAAGCGCAAAGAAGTAAGGAAAACAGCTTACACAGCTTTGTCATTTTCAAACTCTCTTCTCTAAAAGTTATAAATTCTTACCTATTCCGCAAGATATCCGCTGTTGCGGAGCTTTGAAAGCGCCGTTTTGGCTTTTTGGTGTTTAGGATTAAGCCTTAAAGTGAGTTCCCATATGCGTTCGGCTTCAAGATATCTGCCCTGCGCGTATAGTATAAGCCCTTCATTATATTTTTTATCCGCGCCTTCTTCGTCAATTTCCTGCTTTTCTTCCTTTGGCGCTTCACTTTGCGGCTCTTTTGCTTTTTCTTTACGTTCAGACTTAATGGATTTTGAAAGCTCTATTACGGATTTATCTATATAATCTTTTGCTTTGCTGTAATACTCTATGGTTTTAGAAAAGTTGTTTTCGCTTACAAACTTCTGCAGTTTCTCCATAGCTTTTATGCATTCTACCCACCTTGAAGAATTAAAATCTTTAACTCCGGCAGCAAGCAGCGCAGAGGCTTTGCCGTCAAGCTCTTTTTCACGTTTGTTCATCTGTTCCTGCTTAATCGCGTCATTTATCCTGTTCATATACTCCGCAACTTCGTCCGTACCGCCTGTAAAATAGTTAAATTTATTCCACTCGCTTAACGCTTCTTTATAATCCGTTTTATAGTAAGCGCAGTACGCCCTCGCGTACGTCAGTTTGTCAAAATCCAGTTCATCGTTAGAATTTGCGGTTTTATTCATATCATTAATGATTTTTGTGTAAAAATGCAGCGGCGATTCAAAATTAGGATATGAAACCACTATATCTGAAAGCATATCAGTCGCCCTCAAATACTCGCCTTTATTGTAAAGTTTTCTGGCCCCGTTAAACCTCTTTTCCGCTTCCTGAAGGCTTATTTTTTCTTTATCCAAAGCGGCTTTGGCTTCTTTGGCGAGTTCATCATTTTTCCTCAAGCCCCATCTGTAAGAAAGCCCGAAGCGGTTTATCATATCCACTTCGCTGAAATCCGCGGCATAATCTATGGTAAACGAATAGAAATCAACGCCGAAACCAAAAGTAAAATGCTCTGTATAGTAACCTAAACGCGCGACATATTTATCAGCAAGCGTGTAAGACAAACCCCCGTAAAAATCCATAAAATCGTCTTCATATTTTAAATCGGCAAAAACACTTAAAGTGTCCTGCGTTTTAAACCTGTAATATGTGGGAAGTATAAAAGCAGTACTAAGCCTGTATATGCCGGGTATTTCATCGGCGTCTTTATCAACTTTAATCTCCCCGGCAGCAAAATTTTGCGCTGAAAGCCCGAGCTTTATCTTAAGGTTTGAGCCAAACATTTCGGGGCCCAGCATAAACTTTGCTAAACCCGCGTCTGCCATATACGTGCCGCCGGTATTAACATATAAATCATAATAAAGGTACTTTATGTTTACGCCGTAAGCTATACCCAGAGGTTTAAAAAAACCCGCGCCTGACAATATAAAATCCCATGTATTTGCAGATGCTTTTGTAACAGAACTGTATACATCATCCCGGAGTTCAATATCGCCGCTTGAAAGATTGGAAGCTGAAATACCAAAAAAATAATTTTTTCCAAGGCCGAAAGCTGCCGAGCCGGAGTTATTGGCGCTGCCTTCATACAAATTAAATCTTGATAAACTAATTGAATTTTCACTAAAAAATGCCATCAAAGAAGGGTTATATTGTATTACTGCGGGGTCTTTGTAAGCGGCAAAAACCGTTTCACCTGCGCCAAAAGCCGCAACGCTCGGCCCGTGCGAAAGAAAGTGCTTTCTTCTGCCGGACGCGGCAAATGAAATCTGCGCGGACAATATGATTAAACAAATCAATAATAGCTTTATTTTACAATTAGAATTCTGCATTTTTCGATTTTTGTGGTTCCCGCGTATTTTTTTGTCAAAACTGCAAGATAGGTACCGTTGTAAAGCGCCTTTCCGGAATTATCCCTTCCGTCATAAGTCATCTCTCTTGATGTGCCTCCGGCACCCCAAACGCTGTCCGACTCCCATACCTTGTCGCCGTATTCCGAATATATAACAATCTTTGCCGTGCCGTCTTGAGGCATATTATAAACAAACTTTGTTTTTTGCCTTAACGGGTTAAAAGGATTTGGCGCATTGTAAAACTTATCAACCATGCCGCCCGTAAGGAAAGCGTACATATCGGTTTCTATATCGGCGCCGTATTTATTAAATATGCGCATATACCAATAGTATCGTTTTTTATGATTAAGGGCTTTTAGAGTGTGGGCTCTTACATCAACCGCCGGACCTGTATTGGCATCAAGTTTTACAAGGCGGGATTTATTGTCTTCCATACCGAGGTAAAACTCATAGTAAAGTTCGCCTTCATCGCTTTGCACGGTCCAGGAAAACTGCGCGTCATCCGGTAAAACTTCAACATTATCTATAGGAGTATTTTTTACGAAACCGTAAGGCCTTGAAGTTACGTACCAGTTTCCCGTTACCTCATAAAAACCTTTTGCATAATGTTCATTTGTGGCTGTGTATGTATACTGGTAGGTTCCTTTAGGCAAATCCTCGGCCAAAATGTAAACACCTCCGGAAGTTTCATCCATCTTTTTTGTAACGGTCGATCCGTCAGGGCAGATTAAAGTAAGTTTTGGATACTCGCTTGAAGGGCTGTTATTGTAAACGTCGCAGTATTTTACGTTAAAAAACGCATAGCCTTCTGAAGGCACGGAATAGGTATCTATTGAATGCAAAGGTTCTAAAAGTTTAATGTTTACGTCAGGTTCGTAGTCAAACTCCTGGAAATAGTTAGGTTCAACCAAAAGTTCTTCAGCGTCATGATAGGCAGATGTGGCGCCAACAGGGATAATAAAAGAATCCGCGCTTAGGTAATCCGAATACATAAAAAAATTACCCTGGCTCATCTTTTGGTACATATACAATGAGTTTGACGGATTTTGTGTTATATAAGATGTATACTCTGCTAAGGTGTCGGAAGCAAAAATCGTGGTGAAAAAAGCCAAAGCAAGCATTTGCATGCAAACTTTTTTCATATAAAAACAATATTATCAAAATTAATTACAAAAATCAAAAAAATAGTCTTGCCGTATAAACTGCATACTGGCAAGACTGTTTACTTTTAAAGAGAATCGGGGCGACTGGACTTGAACCAGCGGCCTCTCCCACCCCAAGGGAGTGCGCTAGCCAACTGCGCTACGCCCCGACATACTTCGTTCTGCTGCGTTCTGCCGCAATCGGCAAAACAGGGTATTTATTTTTTAAGCAGTTTTAAAACCTGCTTTAACTCTTCCTTAATTTCTCTTAAAACTTTTGAATCCGGCAGATGCTCTATTTCTAAATTTAAATCTGCTTGAAAACTCACTAATTTTTTACGTTTTCCGCCTGTCAGGTATTTTTTTACGCCTTCAATCGTATAACGCTTATTATAGAGTAAATCCTTAATCTTAAAGACCAGTTCGACATCTTCTTTGCGATAGCGGCGCTGCCCGGAACTTTTCCTTACCGGACGAAGCAGCTTAAATTCGCCTTCCCAATACCTCAAAGTGTATTTGGGCACCTGGGTAATCTGCGAAACTTCACCAATTGTAAAGTATTCTTTATCAGGTATCGGCGGGATTTCAAACATATTATTATCCTTTGGACCGCTATATTATACTTTTTTCAGTTTATTTGTCAAAAAAATCTTTCGACTGCTTAAAACGGATTTTTTTCATAGGGGAAATTAAAAGCTTTTCACCCGTTTTTGGATTTCTGCCTTTTTTAGTTTTTGTGACAAACATATTAAAACTGCCAAAACCCGTTATGACCACTTTTTCGCCGTTTTTTAAAGATGCGGACATCTCTTCAAAAACTTTATCCACAGCGGAATCAGCTTCTTTTTTAGAACTTAAAATATTTGCCAGCGCTTTTGCTATATCATTTTTAGTCATATATTTTTCCTATTCGTGTTTCGGATCTCTTGTCATAAGCGCGTTTACGGCTTCCAGAGGGTTTTTGCCTTCAAAAAGTACCGCATACGTTTCATTTATTATAGGCAGCTCAACATTGAGTTTTTTACCTATCTCATAAGCGCTTATCGTATTTTTTACGCCTTCCGCAACCATGCCAAGGCTTTTTTCAGCGTCTTCAAGGCTTTTGCCTTCGCCAATCGCCTGCCCTACCGCGCGGTTTCTGGAATGTTTCGAGAAACAGGTTACCATCAAATCGCCTACGCCTGACAAACCGTAAAAAGTTTCTTCCTTACCGCCCAAAGCAATGCCGACTCTGGCAAGCTCTTTCAAGCCCCTTGAAACTATCGCGGCTTTGGTATTATCGCCGTAATTCAAACCGTCAACTATGCCGGAAGCGACAGCAAAAACATTCTTTAATGCAGCGCCGGTTTCAACGCCGACTATGTCAGTCTGGTTATAAACCCTGAAATATTCATTCATAAACAAAGCCCTGCATTTTTCTGCTGTTTCTAGATTGCTTGAAGCGGAAGTAACTGCAGTAGGCATCTTTCTGCAGACTTCTTCCGCGTGGCTTGGGCCGGATAAAACCGCGATATCCGCATAACTTCCCGGAAAAACAGCGTCTATAACTTCAGACATTCTTAAAAGCGTGTCATTTTCTATGCCTTTTGTCGCGCTCATTATAAGTTTGCCGTTTAAAGAAATTCCGTTGTTTTTAAGCAGAGTGCAGGTGGAACGCATAAACTGGGAAGGGACCACAAACAAAACTCCTTCGCTGTCTTTGAAAGAATCAAAACCGCTTGTAACTACAAGATCTTTCGGCAAATCTAATCCCGCCGCAAAAGGTTTTATTTTTCTGTCCTGCAAATCCTGTGCCCTTTTTTTGTCAAATTCCCAAAGCGTTACGCTGTGGCCGTTTTCCATTAACAGCGCCGCAAGCGTCGCGCCCCATGACCCAGCTCCCAATACTGTAATTTTCATATTATTTTCCCTTCCTAAAAATTTTAAACCGGTTTTCCGTGCCTTTTTTAAGCCTTTTTATATTTGACCTGTGTTTATAAATAATCAGCAGCGCGACTGCAAAAGCAAAAAGAATGGCTTCAGCTGCGTAACCTGAAAAATAAGAAGCAGCGGGCAAAACAACCGCCGCGCAGATAGAACCGAGCGCGACATAACCCGAAAAAACAAAAACTAACGCAAAAACCGCAAACGCAATGATTGTAGGAAGCGGCATTAAAGCTAAAAATGCGCCGCAAGCCGTAGCAACTCCCTTGCCGCCTTTAAGTTTCAAAAACACCGGAAACATATGCCCGAGCAAAGCCGCAACCGCAATAACCGCGGAATAAGCAAATGACTGGTCTATCAAAAAAGCAAAATAAACGGGAATAAAACCTTTTAAACCGTCCGCTATAAAAGTCGCGGTGCCGGCTTTTTTGCCCACAGCCCTGAAAACGTTTGTCGCGCCCGGGTTGCCGGAGCCGACAGTCCTTATATCAACATTAGCAGCGGCTTTAGCGACAATATACGCAAAAGGAATTGAACCGCAAAGGTAAGCAAAAACAATGTAAGCAATTTTGACAAGCATTTTATTCCTCTGATTTAGGGTTTATGTTGCTTTTTTTAGATATCCTGAAATATTGCCTGAATTTTAAAACAATCGGCGTGCCGTAAAAACCAAATCTCTGTCTGAAAGTGTTTTCAAGGTATCTTTCGTACGAAAAATGGACAAGTTCCATATCATTTACTGAAAATATAAACACAGGCGGTTTTGTGGCAACCTGCGCGTACTCTTTAAATTTAAGGACTTTCCCTTTTCTGGCATACGCTTTTTTTGCTACTGCGTCCCTTACCAATTCGTTAAGCTCTTCCTGAGTTACAATTTTTGAGTGCTGCTTATATACAAGTTCCGCTTCTTTAAAAATTTTTTCTACGCGCTGTCCTGTTTTTGCCGAGATAAAAATTATATCCGCCCAGTTCATAAACTTCATTCTTTCGCGCAGCTGCTCCGTAAAATACTTCGCGGCCTCTTCCCTTTCTTCAACTAAATCCCACTTGTTTACGGCAACAATAACGGGTTTTCTTTTTTCAACTAAAAGCCTTGCTATTTTAACTTCCGTTTCGCCTATTCCCTGCGAAGCGTCCGCAACCAAAATAGCGACATCGGAATCTTCAATAGCGTAATCCGTGCTTAATGTGGAAAGGTATTCCATATCATCTTTCATCTTGCTGCCTCTGTGGAGGCCCGCAGTATCGATAAGTATATACTCTTTTCCTTCAGAGTGCACGTGCACGGTTAAAGAATCCCTTGTAGTGCCAGGCATATCGTGCACTATGCTTCTTTCTTCTTTCGCGGCGGCGTTTATAAACGAAGATTTGCCGACATTGGGTTTTCCCACAAGTATTATTTTTAAAATTTCTTCCGCTTTTTTCGAATCTCTGTCATATTTTATATTATCCCACACTTTATCAAGAAGGTCATTGATGCTTCTTCCGTGGTTTGCGGATATAAAAACCGTATCGCCAAAACCGAGTTCATAAAACTCATAGCCTTTTGTTTCTTCTGCCTGTGTGTCTATTTTATTTACGACAAGGACGGTTTCTTTGCGGCTTTCCCTTATCTGCTGGGCAATCTGCGCATCCATGGGGTGCACGCCGGTTTTTCCGTCAACCACAAATAAAACTATGTCGGCTTTTTCAACCGCGGCGGCAAGCTGTTTTGCCATAGGTTTTGAAAAGACCGATTCATCGCTACTCCATCCGGCAGTATCCATAACGATAAATCTTTTATCTTTCCAGCGGACTTCATAATCGTTTCTGTCCCTTGTAGTGCCGGGCGTTTCATGTATGATGGCTTTTTTGCGGCCTATAAGGCGGTTAAAAAGCGTGGATTTGCCGACATTCGGCCTGCCGACTATGGCAACTCTCGTAAGCATTGTTATTTATCCTTTCTTTTATGTTCTTTTATTATATTGTGAATCTTTTCCCAATTTTCGTTTGAACATTCCAACGCCAACGATATGCTGTTTTGGCCATAATGTTCCGTTTTAACGTTTGCAAGCTTAAATATTTTGCCTATCACATCCTGGTCTTTGTATTGCAGTTTCAGCATATGCAAAGAATGCTCCGGAGTAACATATTTTTCTACTGCTTTAAGTAAATCGCTTATTCCGTATGAATTTTTTGCGGATATAAGATAAACGTCTCTTGTGTTTAGCATACTTATTTCAAAATCGTCCAGCCTGTCAATTTTATTGTAAACCGTTATCACTGGTATCGCGTCAGCGCCGATATCTTTAAGTACTCCCAAAACGGTTTCTATATGCTTTTTTCTGTCCGGGCTCGAAGCGTCTATAACGTGAAGAATGCATTTTGACCTTAAAATTTCTTCCATCGTTGATCGAAACGCCGCGATGAGGTCGTGCGGAAGCTTATTTATAAAACCTACGGTATCTGTAAAAAGGACTTCTCTGCCGCCTGGAAGCTTAACCCTCCTTGTAAGCGGGTCAAGAGTCGCGAAAAGTTTGTCATCTGCGTAAATATTGCTTCTTGAAAGAATCTTTAAAAGCGTGGATTTTCCGGCGTTTGTGTAACCGGCGATGGCAACTTCCGGCAAATCTGAATTTGAACGGCCGCTGCGTTGTATCTCCCTTCTTTCTTTTATCTTTGCTATCTCTCTGTCAAGTTCCGCTATTCTGTCCCTGATAAGCCTTTTGTCGCTTTCAATCTTTCTTTCGCCCGGGCCGCGCCTTGTGCCGATTCCGCCGGTCTGGCTGTCCATGCCTATCCCGTGGTTTGCAAGCCTTGCGGCATGATAAGTCATCTCAGCTCTTTCAACCTGCAGTTTGCCTTCTTTCGTGCGCGCCCTGAAAGCAAATATATCAAGAATAATTCTTGTCCTGTCTAAAACTTTCTTCCCTATAAGCTCTTCAAGATTTCTCTGCTGTATGGGCTTTAAAGCGTCATCAAAAACCACTGCGTCTGCGCCTAACTCTTCAACAAGCTCTTTTATTTCGCCGGCTTTGCCTTTGCCGATAAAATAAGCCGCGTCAGGAACGTCTCTTTTCTGTATAATCCTTCCGACGCTTTCAGCGCCGTCCGTAAGGCACAAACTCTCCAACTCATCCAGAGAGTTTTCGATTTCTTTTCTCGTTTTATCTTTAATTTGCAGTCCGACAAGTATAACTTTTTCCATATATCCGCTTTTAAAAAAATTACAGCAGCGTTTTAATACGCTGCCGTAAGAATTTTATAATATTATGACCGCTTTTACAATGCAGATACCGCAGGATTACCGTCGGTTATTTTCCTGATTTTGAGTACAGTGACGCCTCTATTTCTTCAAGAGAGCGCCCTCTCGTTTCAAAAACCTTAAACTTTACAAACGCAATAGACAGCAATGCCATAAAAGCGTAAAAAATAAACAGAGATGACCCTATTTTTTGCAAAAGAAGCGGAAACGTCAAAGCGACAAGCAGATTTGCCGTCCAGTTGGACACGCTGCTGACTCCTACTCCAAGCCCTCTTATTTTAAGAGGGAATACTTCGCCTATCATTATCCACATTACAGGGCCCCATGTAGCAGCAAAGAAGAAAATATATACGGCTAAAGCCGCAACGGTAACATAAGCGGCAAACGCGGAGTTTGCCGCACCGGAATGCGTCAAAAAGCCAAGCATAAACAAAGCAAAAGCCATTCCGCTGCTGCCGGCAATAAGCATAGTCCTGCGGTTAACTTTATCCATTATCAGCAAAGCAAACACAGTAACAATTACGTTTAATACGCCTATTCCAACAGTACTTAATATTGCGGAAGAATTTCCAAATCCCACGCTTTTAAATATTGTCGGAGCATAGTAAATAACTGTGTTACAGCCTATAAACTGCTGAAAAACCGCAAGGCCTACTCCTATCGTAAGCGCCGGGCGGACCCAGCCGGCAAAAAGTTCTTTAAAACCGCCGCCTTCTTTGGCATTATTTTCTTTAATTTCCCTAATCTCTTCATCAACGCCTTGGCCTTTTCTTAAAGCGTCTAAAATCTCTTTAGCTTCTTTATCTTTTCCTTTACTGATAAGCCATCGGGGGCTTTCCGGCATAAACAAAGTGCCACAGAAAAGAATGACGGCAGGAAGTGCCGCAAAACCGAGCATTATTCGCCATCCGTGTGTAAAATCCACAAAAACAAGATTTACTATATAAGCCGTTAAAATTCCAACGGTAATCAAAAGCTGGTTGAGCGCGGATAAAGAACCTCTCAAACGGGCAGGCGCCATTTCTGCAAGATAAACGGGAACAAGCGCAGAAGCGCCGCCGACCGCCGTGCCTAAAAGCACCCTTGCGGCAATAAGTATAACGGCATTCGGCGCGAAAGCCGAAAGAATTGCGCCTGCGGCAAATATCGCGGAAGCCGCCAAAACCATCTTTCTTCTTCCGTATTTATCAGACAAATTTCCTATAAACGCCGCGCCGAATATCGCGCCCAAAAGTATAGCGCTTACGACAATGCCTTTTTCAAAAGCCGGCAAAGCCATATCGCGTTCTATAAACAATATCGCGCCGGAAATTACGCCTGTATCGTAACCAAAAAGAAGCCCGCCGAGCGCCCCGAAGAAAAATACAAAGCCGTTTCCGATTTTTTTCATTTTATTCCTTTTTAGACGTTTATATCAATATTATTATGTAAAACTGACCGGTAATTTGAAAGAATACTATAATTTTATCATCAAAAAGTAAATAAATATTTTATTGATTTTTTAATCTATTTTAATATTGTAAACATAAAAAAACATAACCACGGAAAAATACACGTAATTCTTTGTTTGATTTTGAAGCAAATGGCGGATATTCTTTCCTCTCCGGCGCTTGCGCGCTTCATCCAAAGCCAAACACCTTAATTTTTCACCGCTCTTGCAGGCGTTAAAATAGGTTTCAATCCCATTTTTTATATACAAAAAAGAAAAACTCCGATTGTAGTCGGAGTTTTTGATTTAATCTTGGAGCGGGCGATGGGATTCTAACCTCAACGATAAAATACACTAATGCGATTATTTTGCTAACGAATAAAAACAATTTAGTATAATACCCACATGGATAAAAGACCTGAAATTGTATACCATTATTGTCCTCATGAAGCATTTGAAAGCATTATAAAGAACAAGTGCTTATGGCTATCATCAGTTAAAACAGCAAATGACTATAAAGAACTTGTAAATATTTTAGAAATTGCTACTGAATTCTTTGTAACTAAAAACTTAAACAACCTGACACCATTTCTTACAGTTCAAGACATTGAAAGTGATATACATTTTTTATCTTTCAGCACACATCGTGATGATTTAGGACAATGGCTGGGGTATGGAGCAAATGCTAAAGGTTTCATGATAGGATTTGATATTAACGTTTTTCCAGAAAATGCATACTCTTATGCCACTAATATAGATGATACTGTGGAATATATTTCTGATATTATATTTTTTAATAAAATTATTTACAATAAATCAGAAAAACTATATCTTCTGAAACGATATTTTAATGACGAAGAACTAAAAAAATATATGAATTTAGACTTAAAACTCCAATCTGCCAGCATTGCTGCCTTATCCCAAGAAGAAATCTTATATCTAATATCACTAAATAGTATTATGGGAGAATTAGCACCTATATTTAAAGATAGCGCTTTTACTAAAGAAGGAGAGTGGAGATTACTATATAATCCTCTTTTTGAATATAGCGCAGTTAATCTTGGTAAAAATTATTATAAAAGTGATTTAAAAAACAGTAAAATAACAATATCAAATAAAAAATTCCGGACCACGCAAAATGGAATGACATCTTATTTTGAATATCCAATCTATGAAAAAAACAACCCCATTAAAGAGGTAATCATTGGTCCGAAAAATAATAGTGCAGGAAGTATTATAGAATCTTTTTTAGCTTCTTATGGATATACTTCAGTTACTGTAAAAAAGTCAGAAGTACCATATAAATAACATGTAATAGCAAGTTCAAATCCCAAAATGACCTTCCAAAAAACGTGCGATTATTTTGCTAACGAGTCACTTTTCTCCAGATAATCAAGTCTAAAATTTCCGACGATAAATTAAAAACACATAAAAAAAGAGAAACCGGTTAAAAAACCGGTTTCTCGTCTATAACTTTAAATTTATAAGCGGGCGATGGGACTTGAACCCACGACCTTCTCGTTGGCAACGAGACGTTCTACCACTGAACTACACCCGCAAACTACAACTTCTTATTATTTACTGCTTATTTTTCCTGGTGCTGAGGGCGGGATTTGAACCCGCATCCGGTTAAGGACACGCCCCTCAAACGTGCGCGTATGCCAGTTCCGCCACCCCAGCGTTTGCTGCTATTCCGGATTAACCGGTGCTGCCATCGGAATATTGGAGAGCTGGTCCATCACGGACATCATGCTCATATTCGTTGAGAGCTTAGTAAGAGTCAAAGACGTAAACATAAAAATGCAGGCCATAATTATAGTAAGCTTTTTTATGAATGCCATTCCGGAAGGCGCGCTGAAAATCTGGTCAGATCCGCCGCCGCCGAATATTCCCGCCATTCCGCCGCTTTTGCCTGCCTGCAGAAGAACTACAAGTATTAACCCTACGCATACTGAATAATGTACAAGCTGAATTGCAAAATATAATATATTCATGATTTGGAGATTATACTACAAACCCCGCCTTTTTGTCAAATTTTATCTACTCGTTGCCCTAAAATATTTTGCCGGAAACTGTTTTATAATAGTTTCCGGCAAAATTATTACTAATTTATTTCTTTTCTGGAAGCGCCGCTATTCCCGGAAGTTCTTTACCTTCAAGGAATTCCAACGATGCGCCGCCGCCTGTAGAGATATGGCTTATTCTCTTGTCAACGCCCGCTTTTTTAACCGCTGAAACAGAATCCCCGCCGCCTACTACTGAAACAGCACCGTCGTCCGTAGCTTCAGCGACAAGTTTGGCAATTTCAACTGTGCCTTTTGAAAATTCGTCTATTTCAAATATGCCGAGAGGCCCGTTCCAGACTATTGTTTTTGCGGATTTAACGGCTTCGCCGAATTCTTCTATGGATTTAGGACCTACGTCAACTCCCATAAAACCTTCCGGTATAACTTCATCAACCGTAGTTTCAACTTTTGCGTCCGCCGGAACTTTTTTATTTTCAAAATCAACTTTATCCGTAATTATATGGTCAACCGGAAGAAGAAAATCTACTTTTCTTTCTTTAGATTTCTTTAAAATTTCAAGAGCCAAATCCAATTTATCATCTTCAACCAATGATGTCCCCGTACTTACGCCCTGCGCTTTTAAAAACGTATACGCCATAGCACCGCCGATAATAATAGCGTCAACTTTGCTGAGCAGGTTTTCTATAACGTTTATTTTATCGGAAACTTTCGCTCCGCCAAGTATTGCGACAAACGGTTTTATCGGTTTATCGAGCGCTTCACCGAGAAATTTAAGTTCTTTTTCAACAAGAAAGCCCGCGGCTGCGTCTTTTACATATTTCACTATTCCCGCTGTTGAAGCATGCGCTCTGTGGACCGTTCCGAAAGCGTCTTGCACAAAAACATCGCCCATAGAGGCAAGTTCTTTAGCAAAAGAGTCCATCGCGGCTTTATCTTTTTCACCCGCTGCGTTCTTGCCTTCTTCTTCAGGATGAAATCTTAAATTTTCAAGCAAAAGAATTTCACCCGGCTTTAAATCAGCTGCAGCTTTTTTTGATTCGGCGCTTATGCAGTCTCCTCCGACAAACTTTACGTCTTCTCCTATAAGCTCGCTCAAACGCGGAGCAACGGGAGCAAGGCTCATTGAAGGTACGACTTTGCCTTTAGGCCTGCCCAAGTGCGCCATAAGTATTATTGCCGCGTCCTGTTCCAAAAGGTATTTTATTGTAGGAAGGGTAGCGACTATTCTTTTATCGTTTGTAATATGCTGCTGTGAATCAAGAGGGACATTATAGTCAACCCTGACCAAAACCTTTTTGCCTTTTACGTCAATGTCTTTAAGTGTTTTTTTCATAAATCCCCTTCTTTAAGTTTGCTTTTTCAAAAGAATTGGGTTCAGCCGAAGAGCCGAACCCAATTTTATATTTAAAGCTGATTAGTCACATCGGGAAACATCTTAATTATTTTATTTCGGCAAAAAACTTAATTGTTCTTACCATCTGGCTTGTATAGCTGTTTTCATTATCGTACCAAGAAACAACCTGAACCTGGTAAGTATCGTCGTCAACTTTAATGACCATTGTCTGCGTAGCATCAAACAATGAACCGTAGCTGATTCCGATAACGTCTGAAGAAACCAATTCTTCTTCCGTGTACCCGAAAGATTCGTTAGAAGCTTTCTTCATTGCCGCATTAACAGCTTCTTTTGTTATGTCTTTTCCTTTTACTACCGCTATCAAGATTGTGCTTGAACCGGTAATGACAGGAACTCTCTGAGCCGAACCGATAAGTTTTTTATTAAGAGCAGGAATAACTAAGCCGATAGCTTTCGCCGCGCCGGTTGAGTTAGGAACTATGTTTTCCGCTGCTGCTCTTGCTCTTCTCAAATCGCCTTTCGGGTGAGGTCCGTCAAGTGTCATCTGGTCGCCAGTGTAAGCATGAACGGTTGTCATAATGCCGGTCTGTATAGGGGCGAAATCGTTAAGGGCTTTAGCCATGGGTGCCAAGCAATTTGTGGTGCAAGATGCTGCAGAAATTATATTGTCTTTCGCTGTCAAAATTTCATTATTTACGTTGAAAACTACTGTGGGCAAATCATCGCCTGCGGGAGCCGAAATAACAACTTTCTTCGCGCCTGCGTCAATGTGAGCCTGTGATTTTGCTTTTGATGTATAAAAACCCGTGCATTCGAGAACTACGTCAACGCCGAGTTTTCCCCAAGGAAGGTTCTTCGCGTCTTTTTCAGCGTAAATCGTAATTTCTTTTCCGTCAACTATGATTGAATTTTCAGTTGATTTTACCTTGTCGGCAAGAGCGTATGTTCCCTGTGCGGAATCATATTTCAACAAGTGGGCAAGCATTTTAGGACTTGTCAAATCGTTTATCGCCACAACTTCATAACCATTTGCGCCAAACATCTGCCTGAAAGCCAATCTTCCAATTCTGCCAAAACCGTTAATTGCAACTTTTACTGCCATGATACGCCTCCTAATGGATTTTATTTGTGAGATGATAAGTTTGTATGCAGAAAACCTATAAATCTATTGGTAAAGATGTTATAAAATATTGAAATCCTTGTCAAACAGCCGGCTAGCAAGGGTATTGTATAACCTTAAATCCTCCTTGCTTTTACAAAGTAAGCAAATCACCGCCAGACTTGCCATTTCGCTTGAATTTTCAATGTAAATTCGTAATTTACAAAACAATCATAAAACAAATTAGAGGTGAGTTTCGCTCAAACAACCAAATTTGTAAATCTCTGAAAATTCATACTTTCATAAACCGCAAATAAGGGCGGTATTAACGGCAACGGCTTACTTCTTTTTGCTTTCAAGCTTCCAGTTTAAATAAGCGCCTATAAAGCCGTCTATATCGCCGTCCATTACAGCCGCGACTTGAGATGTCTCATAGCCTGTACGGTTGTCTTTTACCAGCTGGTACGGCATAAAAACGTAAGATCTTATCTGGCTTCCCCACTCTATCGCGCCTTTTTCGCTGTAATGCTTTTCATAAGATGCGCGCTGTTTTTCGCGTTCAAGCTCATAAAGTTTGGCTTTCAAAAGCTTCATTGCGGTCGCCCTGTTTTTTATCTGGGAGCGGTCATTTTGCGACTGAACAATTATTCCCGTAGGTAAATGCGTCATTCTTACGGCAGAGTCGGTTTTATTGATATGCTGCCCTCCCGCGCCTGACGCCCTGTATGTGTCAATCCTTAAATCTTTATCTTCAACAACTATGTCTATATTGTCTTCCACTTCAGGAATCACGTCAACGGAAGAAAAAGAAGTATGCCTTCTTTTATTGGAGTCAAACGGCGAAATCCTGACAAGCCTGTGCACGCCGATTTCTGACTGCAAAAAACCGTACGCGTATTCGCCTTTTATTATCATTGTTAAGCTTTTTATGCCGGCTTCATCGCCGTCTAAACTATCTACAACTTCCGTCTCAAAGCCTTTATCTTCCGCCCACCGTGAATACATCCTCACAAGCATCTGCGCCCAATCGCAGGATTCCGTACCGCCCGCGCCCGCATGAATTGACACAATCGCGTTATTTTTATCATGCTCTCCGCCGAGTTTCGTTTTAGTTTCAAATGAAGAAAGCGCTTTTTCAAGTTTTTTGCTGCCTTCTTCAACATCTTTAAGCAAACCTTCGTCATTTTCGGATTCAGCAAGATCTTTCAATTCAATCAAATCTTCAATCTGGCGGTTCATATCCTGCCAAAGCTGACAGATATTCCTTAATCCGTCAAGAGCTGACATTGTTTTTTTTGCTTTATTTTGGTCATCCCAAAAGCCGGGGTTTGAAATTTCAAGTTCAAGTTCTTTAATTTGATTCATTTTTGAATCAATATCAAAGTGACCCCCTTAAAGCGTCAATCCGTTTTTTCTGCTGTTGAAGAATCATAAAATCCCCTTATATAATTAGAATAGTTAATAACATTAACAGAATCAGCACTGCGCAAACCCTGACAAAAATATCGCCGTATTCCGTATAAAACGTTTTATAATCGTTTTGTAAAAATGTTCCTGTTAAAAGCTCACTTTTTGCGACTTTTGAGGAAGAAACAACCCTTCCGGAAGCCTCAATAATGCCCGAAATACCGGAATTTGCCGAAACAAGCATTGCCTTACGGTTTTCTATAGACCTGAAAATATTCATCATAAAATGCTGGTGCGGTGCCGCAGTATCAAAAAACCATGCGTCATTTGTATGGTTTGTCAAAACTTTTGCTCCCGAAAGGCAGAAACGGCGCGAAATATCCGGAAAGAAGTTTTCCGAACAGATAGTTGGGCCCGTAAATATTTTGCCGTTTGTGAAAACCGTAGCATCCGTACCCCTTTTAAAATCACCAAGCTGGTTGAGAATGCCGAAAAATCTGCCAAGCAAGTTTTTAAACGGCACAAATTCGCCAAAAGGCACCAAGTGGTTTTTCTTATGCACTTCCTTATATCCCTGCTCGTCACCGTCAAAAGCAAAAACCGCATTATACATTCTGCCGCTTTCATCATTATAAGGAGCGCCGATAATGCTGAAAGTTCCGGCTGTTCCAGTTATTTTTTTAGCAACTTCATAAACCTGTTTATCATAAGGAATAAAAGCCGGCAGGGCCGTTTCCGGCCAGACAGCTAAATCTACGTTTTTATCCGAAAGTTCATAAGCAAAATCTTCAAGTTCCAAAAGAATTTCGCTTCTGAATGAATAATCCCATTTTTTGTACTGGTCCACATCCGGCTGCACTACCGCAACTTTAAACTCTTCCGTACCAAAAAACTTAAATTTATCCGCCCTGTAAGCGCCAAATAAAGCAGTTGCAACAATAACCGCTAACGCTAAATAAAGGTAAACTTTACCTTTCCTGTTTACAAGCCAGAAATACAAAAGCATATTTACCAACACTACAATAAATGATACCCCGTAAACGCTTGTAAACTCTGCAATCTGTATAATTTCCGTAAACCTGTACTGGGAGTACCCGATAAGCATCCATGGAAAGCCCGTCAAAAAGTAAGTCCGCGCGTATTCCAGAAGAACCCATACGCACGAAGAAAAAACAATTACAACTGCAGGGTAAGCAAAGTATCTTTTTGAAACGTTTAAAAAGAAGCTCCACGCGCCCCAGAATAAAGCCAGATACAGCCAAAGAGCGCCAGCGGCAAAAAATGCCTGCACATAAGAGCCCGTGTTAAACTGAAGCATCGGTACAAGCCAATACAAACCCGCCGCGTTAAAAACAAATCCGGCAAGCAGACCGTAAAAAAAAGACATCTTTACCGATGATTTAAACAAAACATAAATAAGCGGAACCAAAGACACCCATACCAAGAAAAACAGGCTTATTTTCGGAAATGAAAATACCGCTAATAAACCTGTAATTATGCTGAGAATGATATATTTGAAACTTTTAGGCATAAAACTATGCGTTTGTCCCGCAGCATTTTTTATATTTTTTACCGCTGCCGCACGGACAAGCGTCATTCCTTCCTATTTTATTTAAATCTTTTGCCTTTACTTTTTTCCGGTCATTGCTGCTATTTAAAAGCCCGGCGCCGGCTTTAGGCTGCGCTTTGTATTCCGTATCGCTCTGAGGGGGCTTCATAATGCCCTGCGGGCGGACGTCAACCTGTACTTTAAATATGTATTCGATCGCGTTTTCCCTGATCCTTCTCATCATTGATTCAAATAAAGCGAAAGATTCTTTCTGATATTCAATTTTAGGGTCTTTCTGCGCGTAAGCCCTGAAACCGATGCCTCTTCTTACCTGGTCAAGTTCATAAAGATGGTCTTTCCATGAAGAATCTATCATCTGCAGAAGCACCATTCTTTGTATGTGCGACATAAGTTCCGGAGTAAGCTGCTCTTTTCTTTTTTCGTAAGCCTCAAAAACTTTTTCGCTTATATCTTCCTGAAGCGCTTCCTGAGTTAAATAGTTTAATTCGTCTTTATTTGACGTTTCGTATTTTATCGCGAAAGTCCTGAGCAGCCAGGCTTCTATGCTTGTCCAGTCCCACTCTTCCGGATATTTCGCGGTTGCCCAAGTCTGCACTTTTTCTTCAACGGATTCGCTTATCATATTTTTAATTGTGTCGGTTATATCTTCGCCTTCAAGAATCGCGTTTCTTAATCTGTAAACGGCTTCTCTCTGCTTATTCATAACATTGTCAAAGTCTATAAGCTGTTTTCTTACGTCAAAATTCTGCCCTTCGACTTTTTTCTGCGCATTTTCGACAGCTCTGGATATTAAAGGATGCTGTATATTTTCGCCTTCTTTAAGCCCGAGCCTTTGCATAACGACAGCCATTCTGTCCGATCCGAAAAGCCTCATAAGTTCGTCTTCCATAGACAAGAAAAACCGTGAAGATCCCGGGTCACCCTGCCTGCCCGCACGGCCTCTGAGCTGGTTATCGATTCTTCGCGATTCGTGCCTTTCCGTGCCGATTATATGCAATCCGCCTAAACTTTTCACTTCTTCGTGCTGTGCATCGTCTCCGGCGCCTAAAACGATGTCGGTTCCTCTTCCCGCCATGTTCGTGGCTATCGTAACAGCGCTTTTCGCGCCCGCGTTTGCGATAATCTGAGCTTCAAGTTCGTGATATTTAGCGTTTAACACCTGATGAGGTATGCCTTTTTTTCTAAGCATTGAGGCAAGCTGTTCCGATTTTTCAATTGATCTTGTACCGACAAGCACAGGCTGGCCTTTTCTCCACGCTTCTTCAATTTCTTCTATAATAGCGTTGTCTTTTTCTTTTTCCGTTCTGTATATAACGTCCGGATTGTCAGCCCTTACCATCGGGTTATTTGTCGGAACTTCAACAACGGCAAGCTTGTATATTTCCCAAAATTCGCCGGCTTCGGTTGAGGCTGTGCCGGTCATACCGGAAATCTTTTTATACATTCTGAAAAAATTCTGGAAAGTTATGGTTGCAAGCGTCTGGTTTTCATCGGCAATCTTCATATTTTCTTTTGCTTCAACCGCCTGGTGCAAACCGTCAGACCATCTTCTGCCCGGCATAAGCCTTCCGGTAAATTCATCGACTATTATAACTTCACCGTCTTTAACGACATATTCCACATCCCTGCGGTACAAATTATGCGCCCTTACGGCCTGTGTTATATGATGAACCCATTCGGACTGCAAATCGTCATAAATGTTTTTTACGCCGAGTATTTTTTCAGCTTTCTGAACGCCTTGTTCCGTCAAAACGACAGAATGATTCTTTTCGTCAATCAAATAATCAAAGCCTTTTGAAAGGTCAACACCTTCATATTTAGCTTTGATTTCTTCGCTTTCGGTTATTTTTCTGCCTTTAAGCATAGGCACTATTCTGTCGCTTATGTAATATTTATCGGTTGACTGTTCGCCTGCTCCGGATATGATAAGAGGAGTTCTTGCTTCGTCTATAAGAATTGAGTCGACTTCGTCGATTATCGCGTAATTGAGCGGACGCAAAACCCTGTCATCTTTGGATATGACCATATTATCTCTGAGGTAATCAAAACCAAGTTCATTATTCGTAACGTATGTTATATCACAGTTATACGCAGCCCTTCTGTCTTCATTGCTTGTATCATGTCCGACATTGCCTACTTTAAGACCTAATTTTTCATGTATAACGCCCATCCACTCTTTGTCTCTTTTAGCAAGGTAATCATTTACGGTAACTATGTGCACGCCTTTTCCGGGCAAAGCGTTTAAATACGAAGCAAGAGTTGCAACAAGCGTTTTTCCTTCACCTGTGCGCATTTCCGCTATTTGGCCTTTATGCAAAATATATCCGCCTATAAGCTGTACGTCAAAATGCCTTAATCCTATAGTCCTTACAGACGCTTCCCTTACGCAAGCAAAAGCTTCAGGAAGAATATCATCAAGAGTTTCTCCTTCGTTAAGCCTTTTCCTGAATTCTTCCGTTTTAGCCTTCAACTCATCATCTGAAAGCTTTTGGATGGAAGGCTCTAAAGAGTTAATTTTTTCGACTATAGGCGTTATGCCTTTAATATCTCTTTCATTTTGAGATCCGAAAATTGCGCCAAGAATACTTTTAAGCATTTTTTTCCCCTAAAACTGAATTTATAATTTGAATATTATATCTTTTCTTGAACCGCCTATCAACTCTACGGCAAAAACTCGGCAATTATTGAATTTGAAACAAAAATATACTCTTTCGGCAGTTTTATATTACCAGCTTCTTTGATAAGCATATTTTTATCTAAAAACTCATGCAGAAGCGTTGCGTTTTTTATGCTTTTAAAGGAATCGGCGCTAACGCCTTCATTTAAAAGCCTTAAGCCAAGCATAATCTTTTCGGCGTTTGCGGTCTCTTCATCTATATTTTCAGACTCAATATCCAAATTTTGAGAGTTTTCCACAAAATTTATGTATTTTTCAACATCATCTATATTTTTAAACCGCCTGCCGCTTAAATAGCCGCTCGCTCCGGCGCCAAGGGCTATATATTCTAAATTGCGCCAATAGTTGCTGTTATGTACGGATTCTTTGCCCGGTTTTGACCAATTCGAAATTTCATAATGCTCCAACCCGGCTTTTTCAAATATCTGCATTGTTTTATCATACATAGCCCTTTGCAAACCGCTGTCAGTTTTCACGCAGTTTTTATGGAATTCAGTACCTTCTTCAACCGTCAAAGGATATAAAGATATGTGTTCGCTTTCAAAATTCAATGCGTTTTGAAGATTACTTTCCCATATTTCAAGAGTTTGGCCCGGTATGCCGTAAATTAAATCTAAGTTTATATTTTCAAAGCCTTCCTTCCTTGCCATATCAAAAACTTTTGAAAATGTTTGATAATTATGAACTCTGCCAAGATATTTGAGTAAAACGTCATCGCTTGACTGAAGCCCGATGCTTAAACGGTTTACCCCAAAATCCCGTAAAATTTTTAATTTTTCTACAGTAACTGACTCCGGATTCAATTCAAAAGTAAATTCTTTGCTTTTTGATAAATCAAAATCAGAATTTATGCCTTTTAAAAGCTTTTCAATCTGCTTTTCAGTCAGCACCGAAGGCGTTCCCCCGCCAACATAAACCGTATCTATTCTTTCTGTTTTGTGCTTTTTAGCGTGTTTTAGCAAAGCATCTAAATATTTTTCGCTTAAACTATCAGCATATTTAATAGAAAAGAAATCACAGTAAAAACATTTTTGCCTGCAAAATGGTATATGAACGTATAATCCCGGCATTTTTCTCTCATTAAAAAAGCGCCACCTTGCTTACAAGATGGCGCTTTTTATTATTTTTATTTTATTTTTCAATCGTTTTTGCAAGTTTCACGGGATCTTTAAAAAGCTCCGCGACTCCGCCTATAGACGCCGTTACTCCGGTAGTCTCCAAAGGCAGGAATATTTTCGTTGCCTGTCCGTCTGCAACTTTGCCTAAAGCTTCAAGATATTTTATAGCTATAAGGTCATTTGTAGGCTTTCCGGCATGAATCGCGCCGTAAACAAGTTCAATTTGATATTTTTCAGCATCGGCAACTTTCTTAATTGCTTCAGCCTGGCCGGTAGCTTCAAGAACCTGTTTTTCTTTGAATGCTTCCGCTTCAAGAATAACAGCCTGTTTAGCGCCTTCAGCTTTAAGAATAGCAGCCCTCTTAAAACCTTCGGCTTCAAGAATATTGGCATTTTTTTCCCTGTCGGCTTTCAAAAGCTTTGACATCGCGTCGGTAATATCTCTCGGCGGATCAATCTTTTTTATTTCAACTCTTGTTACTTTTACGCCCCATTTATCAGTAGCGTCATCCAAAACTATCCTGAGCTGCGTGTTTATTTTTTCTCTTGAGGTAAGGATAGTGTTAATATCCATTTCGCCGATAACGTTTCTTAAGTTTGTTTGAGCCAGGTTCAAAGCGGCAGCGGCAAAATTTTCAACTTCATAAACGACTTTTTTAGGGTCAGTAACCTGGAAATAGATTACGGCGTCAACGGTTACTGGAGCGTTTTCCTTCGTAATAACGCTCTGGGGAGGAACGTCAATAACGCGTTCTCTCATATCTACCCTTATTATTCTTTGGAAAATCGGTATTATGATTATCGGGCCTGAATCTTTAGGCGGTCCGGAATACTTGCCTAAAGTTTCCACAAGTCCTTTTTCATACTGTCTCACAATATTTATGGAGCTCATTGCAAAAATAATCGCGAAAACAACTAAAACTATAAGAATACCTGTCATTTTAAGCCTCCTTGTTTTTTACTTTTTTATTACGAAAGCTTTTGTACCGCTTATGGATTCTATCGTTACGACAGTGTCCGTATCGATTTCAGAATCAGCACTGGCAAGCCACACTTCGCCTTTGTACTTAATAAACCCGTCTTTTTTCGGGCTTATTTTCTCAGTCACCAGTGCATCTTGACCGATAAGTTCATCAACATTTGATTTAGCTGACCCATTTTTTGAAAGCCAACTTTTGAAAAGGGGCCTGATAGTAAACACTGCGACTATCGACAAAACCGCGAAAGCAACGTATTCCATCCAATTTGCGGCTCCGAAATACGCAAAAACAGCCGCCGCAAACGCGCCGATAGCAAGACAAGCAAAAAAGAATAATGAAGCGGTCATCATTTCAAGTATCACCAATACCAATCCTGCCACAACCCACGCTAACCAAGTCATTTTAGGCCTCCTTTTTAGGGTAAAACCCTATATTAATCTCCAGCGTTTTACAGGCCAGTACAAAAACAGCGCTTTTCCTTTTATATACTTATCTTCGAGCGGCCCAAAAAAACGGCAGTCAAAAGAAAAATCCCTGTTATCGCCCATCATCATATAGTGCCCTTCAGGAACAGTCACAGGACCGAAATTATCTCTCATAAAAGTGCCTGACAGCGATGTAAATTTTCCTGTTTCCCACGCGGCCTGGTACTCTTCCGAAGTGGCAAAAAGATTAAAACTCTGGTAAATATTCTGGTCGCCATAAACCACATAAGGCTCATCCTGAGGAATTCCGTTAATATAGAGTTTCTTATCTTTTATTTCAACAGTATCTCCGGCAACGGCAACACATCTTTTTATATAATCTTTTTTTATGCCGGATTCTCTTTCGGAAAATGTTAAAGCTTCAGGAGGACATCTGAAAACCACTATATCGCCTGCGCCTACTTTTTTAAGCGCGGCAAATCTTTTGCCGTCGCTAAAAGGTATATGGAAGCCATATACAAATTTATTAACAAAAAGATGATCGCCCTCAAGAAGCGTATTTCTCATACTTCCGGAAGGAATCTTAAAAGCCTGTATAAAAAAGAACATTAAAAAAGCAGCGATTATCAGCGCCGTCCAGCCGGTATCAACCCATGAATAGACATTTTTAAAAAGCTTTTGCGATGTTTCAGTTTTAAAGTTTTTCTTCACGGCTTTCATAATCATGGCAACCGCGAATAGTATGCAGCCAGCGATAAAAAGTTTAACTTCCATTACATTCTCCGTTAGTCATCAATTTTTAAAACCGCTACAAAAGCTTCCGGCGGTATCTCAACTCTTCCAAATTGCCTCATTTTGCGTTTTCCTTCTTTCTGTTTTTCAAGAAGCTTTCTTTTTCTTGAAATATCGCCTCCGTAACATTTCGCAAGGACGTCTTTGCGTATCGCGGAGATATTTTCTCTGGCAATTATCTTATTATTTACCCTTGCCTGGATAGGAATTTCAAACATGTGTCTTGGGATAATGGTTCTAAGTTTTTCCGTAAGGTAGTGAGCTGCGGTTTGCGCTTTATCTTTATGTACAATCATTGAGAAAGCATCCACAACTTCCGAGTTAATCATAATTTCCAGCTTAACTAAATCGCCCGGCTGGGGATCGACATGTTCGTAATCAAACGAAGCATATCCTTTTGAAACTGATTTTAATGAGTCGTAAAAGCCTACAATAATTTCTGCGAGAGGTAAGTGGTATTTCAGCACAACGATTTTAGCATTTAAATACTTCATTTGCAATTGTTTTCCTCTCCTCTTCTGGCATAAATCCAAAAGAGCGCCCAGATAATCCACCGGGCAAATGATAGTCGCTTCTACATACGGCTCCCATATTTCTTCAATTTCCGAATTGCTCGGAAATTTCGCCGGATTATCTATAGAAATAGTCTGGCCTTTTACTTTTATTTTATAAACAACGTTAGGCGCGGTGACAAGAAGGCTAAGCCCAAATTCTCTCTCAAGCCTTTCTTTTACTATCTCCAAATGCAGAGAACCCAAAAACCCGCACCTGAAACCAAATCCTAAAGCCACTGAAGTCTCAGGAAAGTATACAAGAGACGAATCCGAAAGCTTCAGTTTTTCCAAAGCGCTTTTCAGACCGTCATAATCTGACGTGCTAAAAGGGTAAAGCCCAGCAAAAACAAAAGGGTTTATTTCTTTATATCCCGCGTGAGGATGCGTTGTCGGCCTTTTATTTTCCGTAACTGTATCGCCTATTTTTATATCATGTATGTCTTTGATACCGGCAACAAGGTATCCCACCTCTCCGGAAGAAAGGTTTTCCGCTTCAACCATCTTTATCTTCATGTAGCCGACTTCAAGAACTTCATACTCCACGTCGGAAGCCATAAGTTTTATCTTCATGCCTTTGCTTATCACGCCTTCAAAAACCCTGATAATGACTATAACGCCCCTGTAAGAATCGTAAAAAGAATCAAAAATGAGCGCGGAAAGCGGTTCAGCGGAAAGAACTTTTGCCGGCGGAACATTTGTAATGACTGAATCGACTATTTCACCGATTCCGATGCCTTCCTTCGCGCTTGCAAGTATCGGTTCGGCGTCAACCTCCAACGCTTCTTTCATCTGCTCGTACGCGCTGTCAACATCTGCGGTAGGAAGGTCTATTTTATTGATAACGGGAATGATTTTCAAGTTCGCATTCTTGGCAAGCATAGTATTGGCAAGAGTCTGTGCTTCAACGCCCTGCGTGGCATCAATAACCAAAATAGCGCCCTCGCAGGCGGCTAAAGCCCTTGAAACCTCATACGTAAAATCTACGTGGCCGGGAGTATCTATTAGATTTAGGATGTATTTTTTTCCGTCTTTAGCGGTATAATCCATCCTGACGGCTTTAGCTTTGATAGTAATGCCTCTTTCCCTTTCAAGCTCCATACCGTCAAGAATCTGCTCTTTCATTTCCCTTCTTGAAATCGTTCCCGTATATTCAAGAAGCCTGTCTGCCAGAGTACTCTTTCCGTGGTCTATGTGCGCGATAATGCAAAAATTTCTTATATTTGATTCTGTTGACACCGTGGCTTATCCTTGTTGCAAGTCAATAATTAATTATCTTTAATTTTTATTGAACTCATAATTTTTGAAATAGATTCCTTGTCGCCGCATTTAAGCACTTCTTCGGCAACTTTCTTTGCTTCGGCAAATGAAATGTTTCTTATTATTCTCTTAATTTTAGGCAGTTGCGCGGATGAAACGCTGAATTCATCAAGCCCGAGCCCGAGCAAAATAGGAGTATAGTACGGATCGCCAGCCATCTCGCCGCACATGGCGACGTCTATGCCTGCCTTGTGTCCTTCATCTATAATTCCCTTAATAAGCCTGAGAATCGCGGGATGCAGCGGATCGTACAAATTCGCGACATTTTCATTTACCCTGTCGACCGCAAGAGTATATTGTATTAAATCGTTTGTGCCTATAGAAACAAAATCAACTTCTTTTGCGATAGCGTCCATTATTACCGCGGCGGAAGGAACTTCTATCATAGCGCCGACTTCTATATTTTCATCAAATTTTATATTTTCTTTTTTCAGGCTGTTTTTAACTTTTCCTAGTATTTTATTCGCTTCTCTGAGTTCTTCCAACCCTGAAATCATAGGGTACATTATCCTAATTTTCCCTTTTACGGAAGCCCTCAAAATACCTCTCAGCTGATCTATAAAAATATCTGGATATTTCAGGCAAAGCCTTATCGCGCGAAGCCCCATAAACGGGTTTTCTTCATCACCTATATCTAAAAGCCCGAGGCGGGCAAGTTTGTCGCCGCCTAAATCTATAGTCCTTATAATAGTAGTAAGAGGACCCATGTCTTTTACAACCTGCGAATATTTTTCAAAATGCTCTTCTTCTTTAGGCATTGTACTGCGGTTAAAATACATAAACTCGGTCCTGTAAAGCCCAATGCCCGTAGCACCGTTATTAAGCACAGATTTAACTTCGTCCGGATTATCTATATTTGCATACAGCAAAACTTTCCTTTTATCGATTGTTTCCGCAGGAAGATCCTTAATTTTTTCCAGTTCTTTATTCTTTGCGGACTGGATCTCAAATTCTTTTTTATATGTTGAAAGCATTGCTTCAGAAGGATTTAAAATTACAATACCCTTGTTTCCGTCAACAATCATAGTATCTCCGGAAACTGTCTGCACAGAAACGGTTTTAAGACCTACAACCGCGGGAATTTCAAGCCCTTGCGCGACAATAGCTGTATGGGAAGTTTTCCCGCCGATATCGGTAGCAAAAGCTTTTACGTGTTTTTCCCTCATTGCCACAGTGTCGGCCGGGGTAAGGTTATGAGATACCACTATCGAATCATCAGGTATATTTGCAATTGGTTTTTTTTGTTTTCCGAGCAAATTTCCGAGAATTTTTTTACCTACATCCTGAATATCAAGTTTTCTTTCCCTGAAATAATCATCTTCAATAGTTTCAAAGGAGCGTACGATTTTATCCAGAACTTTAAAAATAGCATACTCGGCGTTTACCCCGTCTTCTATCATTTTGACGACATCATTCTTCATAGCCGGATCATCAAGAATTAACAAGTGAACATCTGCAATTTTCGCGTAATTTTCACCCAAAACACTGTTTATCTTGTCGTATGTAACCTGGAGTTCAGCTCTAGTTTTCTCAATAGCGTCGCTTAAGCGTTTAAGCTCCGCCGCTCTGGCATTTTTAGGAATTTCTTTCTGGATCAGGCAAAAATCATCATCTTCGAGCAAAAAAACTTTGCCGATTACAATGCCTGTTGACGCCGCAACACCCTTTAATGTTAAATCCTTTCTGCTCTGCGCCATGATTTATTTACTCCTGGAATCCTGAATTAAAAAGTCTTTCTACGGCTTCTAGCGCTTCATTTTCATCCGGTCCGTCGGCCACAAACTTCAGCTCGCATCCCGGCCCGGCAGCCAAAGTCATAACACCCATAATGCTTTTTGCATCAACATCAAAATCATCTTTAAGAATTTTAATTGAGGACTGGAATTTTGAAGTCGTTTGAACTAACATAGCGGCTGGCCTGGCATGAAGCCCCATTTTGTTTGATACTTTGATGTTTTTTTCTTTCATTTCTATATTCCTAAATATGACATTATTATGCACAAAAGAATTACGCTGTAAAACATAAATGTCGCGCTAAACCTTCCCAAAACCGTTGCTAAAACCAGAACCACGCCGTAAACAAAAGCATCAGGTACGGCAGCGCCAAAAAAATTAGTGTTTGCAGGAGCAAAACCAAATACTTTAAAATAGAAGAACAATGTTACTATTATTATCAAAAGCCCTGCATATCTTGCCATCTCCCACAAAAACTTAAATTCAAGCCTTGAAATCAACGCAACGCTTTCTTTATCAAGCCTTAAGCTGATAATCATAAGCCAGTATCTTAGCGGTATATGCACAATGTTATAAATAAAAATGAAGCACAAAGGCACAATTATGCTGTATTGGAGCAATTCCTGGTTTAAAACTCTCGCGAAAAGAACCACAAGAAAAATGCTGATAAATGACGTAACCGGCCTTAAAGTTCCCCAGAAAAAAGAATCCCCTATGGCCGCAAGCGGGCCTGCCATGGCGCTTTTTATCATGTTTACGTTTTTTACGTCAGCCAAAGATGCGCTTTCCGCGTTTTTCTTTTCCATATTTGCAGTTATAGCTACTATAACATTTGCCATATACGGATGCGTGTTAAAAAAACCCGTATGCCTTAAAAGAGCTTCCTTTCTTCTGTCAGGATTTAAATAAACTTTGTCTAAAAACGGTTTTAACACAAATAAAAAACCTATATTTTGAAGCCTTTCAAAATTCCACAAAGACTGTATAAAAAAAGCTTTAAAAAACATTTTCGTATAAGGTTTAAACATTTTTCTTCCCCATAAACGGAATCTTTATAGTTCTGAAATTATATAAAACGGCGCCAAACCCCAATACCGGCAGCAAATACCATGCTTTTTTAAAACCAGCCATTATAAACGCAGGTAACTGCAAATAAATTCCCTGGTATATCCATCCGCCGACAACCATAGCCAAAAAGTAAAAAATATAGGCCCTCAATAAGAATAAAAACAGCCCTATAAAGATACCGACGTTTATTCTTCCTTCTTTGCCGGCATGTATTCCGCTTTCAACCCAGCGCATTACTTTTATGTTAAAATTCCTGCCTGAAATGTCAATTTCTTTATAAAAATAGGCAAAAGGAATAGCAAGAATTAATCCCCATATAGCAGCTTCCTGGCTGCCCGTAAAATATTTGCACGACCAAAACGTAGCAAGTATGCTTATGGAAGACGTATCAACCGGAACGGCAACTCCCATCGGGATTGCGTTTATCCAGACCATTTCCGCGATCATCCCGACCCAAAGGCCTGTCGTTATGTCACCCATTAAAAATCCAAAAAGCGGCGCGCAAAAAATCGGTCGGCAAATCATAAACTGCCCGAACGCAGTCATATCCAAACTGCATATGGCGGCTAACAACACAAGAATAAATATACTTTCAATTATCATATTATTTAAAGTTTACCGTAGTGTTTATAGTAAAAAACATACTGTCTTTAGGCTTAAGCAGGCATTTAACCAAAGGCACCGCACATGTCCCCTGGTATGTTTTTTCAAAACCGTTTTCAGAATTTGCGACTGTTTCAACGGGACAGATAAACATATCGCATTTTGCCGATAATTTTATTTCAACTTCCAACTTTAAATAATCATCATGTCTTTTCCAGAGATCAACAGCTTTCAAATCCGCAAAATCTTCCCCTGTTTTTGAAGAAAAAGCAAAATTCTGTTCCGGGGCAAAGTACATATCAAGCGTTTCTTTGGAGCAGTTTTTTATTGCATATTCCGCGGTGTAGCCGTTAACAAGCGGAGTAATTGTCTTTATTATTTCAACTTCATCATTTTTTACTTTTCCAAACCGCGTCAAAATAATTTTGTTTCCTTTTACTTCGGCCTTGTAATGCCCGGAAACAAAATTTCCTAGCTCTTCATAACGCGAAAACATAAAATCTTCCTGCTTTATATCATTACGCAGGAAATGATCAGTAAGCGATGTTCTTCTGTAATTGTCATACACAAGGTATTTTTCAAGTCCAAGTTCTTTAACTTTTACGGCGCCTTCATCGTGAATTGTCTGGACTTTGCCTTCACCCGATTCCGTCACAAGCACTACATTATTAGCATTATCTTTAAGCTTTTTGTGGTATGCTTCATATCTTCTTGTCAACACATCAAGAAGGTTGTGATTTACTTTAAACAAATCCCATTCAAAAATTGAACCGCCTGAGAGTTGTATATAAATATTTTGCGTTTTACTTTCATAGAGATACTCATCAGCTATATCACAGTTAAAATCAAACACTGACCATTTCGGCCTCTTAAGCATTGACTTATTATAGATCCCTTCGGCTTTAAGCAGGGAATTGTACACTGCATTTCTTAAATGAGGGAGATAAAGCCCGCCAAATACCCCGTGCCAATACGCGCAGTTGCACTGCCCTGCATACAGGCTGTCCAGGGCTTTCTCCCCAAGAGGCTTTTTTTCCGCTACATATTTATCTATTTTTTCACTGACATAGAGCATTTTTTTATGCATATTATTTGCTTCTTCGTATTTCGTTAAAAAACCTCTCCAAAATCCGCCGTGCAAAAATGTTTTTAACTCTTTGTCATTACCGTATCTTTGTAACACATCTTCAAATTTCTGCTGCGATACGTTTGGCAAAGACCATTCCGACATTTCAAAATATGAAGCGCAGGGAAGGTAAACTCTTCCTGCAGATTTTTCTGTCTTCAATACTTCTGAAAAGCTCGTAGTTTCTACGATATCGGAATTTTCTTCCAGCGCCGTTATAAAACGTTCGAGCCAGCCGTTTTCGTAGACATGCTTATTTGTGCCCGGCCACATACCGAATTTTTCACCGTCATCAGCCATCACGACAACGGGATTTGTTTCCGTATTCTGGTCTGCTAAAAATTTAAAGTACTCAATAGTTCTTTCAACATCTTGAAACGGTATTAAGTATCTCATTTTCTGGCTTATCGGAAAAATATTTATGCGGTGCCCCTGCTCTTCGGTCGTATAATATGCCCCGAGTTTTTCAGGGTCCATCCCAGCGGCTGAAAAATGCGCGTCATCCAAAACCGTATATTCAATCCCGCTTTCAGACAAAACTTTAGCCATGCCCGGTTCCCATACTCTTTCCGCAAGCCAAATCCCGTTTGCTTCTTCACAACCGAATTTATTTTTCAGAAAAGACGTCATCTTTTGTATTTGCCCTATTTTATCCCTGTCAGGAATGGATGATATAATAGGCTCATAATATCCGCCCGATAAAATTTCAAGATTGCCGTTTGCGACAAGCGTTTTAATATTTTTTATATAATCCGGATGTTCTTTTAAGAAAAACTCCCACAGCATTCCGCTTGCGTGAAGACTCCATCTTATTTTAGGATGCTTCATCATAACTTTCATAAAGGGCTTATAAGCTACTTGATACGCCTTTTCAAAAACCCATCCGAAATTGCCTATAGGCTGGTGGTTGTGCGCGCAAAATACGAATTTAACTTTGCTCATTTATTTATTAACCTTTTTATATTCCCGCTCTATTATGGGAATGATATTTGTTCTTTCGTCAGCCGGAAGCACGCGCCCTTCTATTTCTATCCCCTTGTTGTAAATATTATAAAGGCTCAAAACGTCATTATCATCAACTGAGAGATTGCACAAAAGCTGCCTTTTGCCGTGAACAAAATGCATTCCTCCTACATTGACGGATTTAATGTCGGCGCCGCGTTCAATCATGTACAATATATCCTGCGGAGACGCGGCAAGAATCATCGTTTTATCTTTTGCGTATTTTCCGGAAAGAACGGCATCAGCAGCTTCCTGAACGCTCTTAATTTCAAGTTCAACATTGCTCGGCACCGCCATCGCCATAAGCATCTGCTGCATAGTATCGCAGGCGACAATATCCGAAGCTATGACTATTTTGTTTACATCGACGACTTTAAGCCAGCCTTGGACTATCTGCCCGTGAACCAGCCTGTCATCTATCCTTACAAGAACTATCGGCATAAATACCTCACTTCATCCTGCTAAGTAACAGTCTCTTTACGTTAACTATGCTTTTCTGCCCGTCAGCTAAAACTTTATCCGCAAGTTCTGCCGCATTTCCTGCCGTTTTGCTGGCAAATATAGCCGACAAAACCATAGGCAGATTAACCCCTGCGACAACTTCCGTATTGAAAGCCCTGCACATCGGCGCAGACGCATTGCACGGCGTACCGCCGACCATATCAGTTAAAATTAAAACACCGTCATCATCATTAATGCTTTTTAAAAGAGAATCTATTCTTTCCTGCATTTGTGCGAGGCTGTCATTTGCGCATCTTTTTACGGCGTAAATGTTTGATTGCTTACCCGCAATCAATTCCGCGGCATTCACAAGCTCCTGCGCAAGATCCCCGTGCGTAGCAATAACAATTTTAATCATTGTTTTTTTCCTTATTGCTCCTGATTATTTTCACAAGCGCCTTTGCAAGTTTATCTGAATCGTGGCGCGCGTAAACAGCATCAGAAAACAAATTACTTTTAAACGTTTTTACATCGGTTTTATCTATTTTTACCTGATGAGCGCCAAATTTTTTATAACGGCGCGCAAGCTTTTCAGGAACCACGCCTTTATTTACTATAACGCAGTCAAGAATGCCTTTATATGAATGCTGCTCAATCGCCTTGATATGTTCAGAAAGCGAAAGGTCAGTCGTTTCTCCAGGCTGTGTCATTATATTACATACATATATTTTATATGCGCTCGAAGCCTTAATAGCCTCACCCACCCCGTCAACCAAAAAATTTACTATTATCGATGTGTATAAAGAACCAGGTCCCATGATGATAACATCGGCATTTTTCAAAGTTTCAGTCACGTTTGGCGCCGCAGGAGGACTGAATGGCAAAAGTTCAATTTTTTTAATTTTCTCATTAACTTTTGAAACTTTACTCTCGCCGGCAACTTTTTTACCGCTTTCAAGTTCCGCTTCAAGCGTAATTGACGCAAGAGTAACCGGCAAAACCTTGCCTCTTATTGCCAGAACTTCCCCGCTGTTTGCAATTGCATTATCAAAACCGCCGGATATAGCGGACATTGCAGTTAAAAAAAGATTCCCGAAAGAATGCCCTGACAAAGTGCCTTTTGACGGAAATCTGTACTGAAAAAGGCGCGACATTAAACTTTCTTCTTCCGAAAGTGCTACAAGGCAGTTTCTTATGTCTCCCGGAGGTAAAACGCCAAGTTCATTTCTTAATTTTCCGGAACTGCCGCCGTCGTCGGCAACATTTACTATCGCTGTTATATTATTATTGTACTTTTTGAAGCCTCTAAGCAGCGTCGACAATCCGCTTCCGCCGCCCAATGCGACTATATTCAAGTTTTTTATCATTTTCCCCGTAAAATATCCCTGTGATTTATCTTAACCCTGTACTTTTTGTTTTTCAAAAATTTAGCAAGCATTTCAGCGGTAAATACGGACCTGTGTCTGCCACCAGTACATCCGATTGCTATAGTCAGATAGCTTTTTCCTTCTTTAATATATCCCGGAAGAGTATTTTCTATAAGTTTTGAGAATAAATTAAAGAAAGAACCGAATTCTTTTTGTTTTTTTATGTAATCGCATACCGCTTTGTCTTTGCCTGTTTTAAATTTAAGTTCGTGTACATAATTCGGGTTTGTTATAAAACGCACGTCGTAAACAATGTCCGCGTCATTTGGAATTCCGTATTTATACCCGAACGATTCGACGGAAATATTAAGGTGCTGCTTGCCTGCAGGGGCTCCGGCAAACTTAGATATAGTATCCTTCAATTCGCCGATAGTCATATTTGACGTATCTACCACTTCATCCGCCATACCAAAAACCGTATCGATTATTTTCCTTTCGAGTTTTATTCCGTCAGAAACGGATTTGCCCATAGGGTGCCTGCGGCGCGTTTCTGAATATCTGCGGATAAGGACGGAGTCCTCGGCATTAAAAAATATTATTCTGTATTTAATTTTTTTATTTTTAAGATAATTTAAAACATTTTTAAAATAATCAAGAGATGCTCCTGCCCTGGAATCAACGCTGATAACGACATTTTTATATTTTTCCTGGTTTTTCAGGCATATATCTATAAAATCAACAACCATCTGAAGAGGCATATTGTCGACGCAAAAATAGCCAAAATCCTCAAAAATTTTTAAGGCCTGGCTTTTGCCGGCTCCAGACATGCCGGAGACAATATAAAAATTAATTTTCGTTTTTTTCATTGTTTGTAATTTCTTTATCAAGCCTGTCGCTAAATTCCTTTGCGGTAAAGTGCCCTTTATGTTTAAGCCTTTGGTTTAAACTTGCCGTTTCAACTAAAACCGCCAAATTTCTTCCCGGGCCTACCGGAATAGTTATTTCAGGAACATTGACTCCCAAAACCTCCATATAATACTCATCTATTCCTACGCGTTCGTATTTTTTCGCGTTTTCCCATTCTTCAAGCTTAATCACGAGTTCTATGTGCGATTCATCCAAAATATTGCCTATGCCAAAAAGATTTCTGACATCAATTATCCCCACGCCCCTGACTTCTATAAGGTGTTTTGTTATTTCCAGCCCGCTTCCTACAAGCGTACGTCCTGAGCGTTTCCTTATGTTCACTAAATCATCGGCAACAAGCATATGCCCTCTTTTTACAAGTTCTAGGGCGCATTCGGATTTGCCTATTCCGGCTTTGCCTATTATTAAAACTCCAAGGCCGTAAACATTTGTCAAAACGCCGTGCATTTTTATCGAAGGGGCAAGTTTGCCGTCTAAATAATAAATCAAATCCCCGATAAAAGATGAAGAATTTAATGAGGTTTTTATCAGCGGCACTTCGAGTTCAGCAAAAACTTTCATCATTGCTTCTGAAGGCACTAAACCTCTTGTTAAAATGCAGCATGTAGAATTCGAATGTGAAAACAGCTTATTTAAAAGAGCAATCTGATTATCATAACTCAACTCGCTTAAATAAGTGTACTCGCTTATTCCTATAACCTGCGTGCGTTCATAAGGGAAATGCTCAAAATACCCTGTAAAAGCAAGACCGGGACGGTTTATGTCAGGAACTGTTATCTTCCTGGCAAGCCCTCCCGCGCCGGCTATAAGTTCAAGTTTTAAATCATCGCTTTTCTCTTTTAAAAGCGTGCCTACGTCAACAAACACCATTAATAAGAATCCTCTTGCTGGATTATTTTTACGATATCGGCAGGCGCTGCCGCGTCTCTTATCGCCTGTCTCAAGAATTTATCCTTAAAAAGCCTCGATATTCTTGAAAGCGCTTTCAAATGCTGTCCGGCAACTTCCACAGGCCCTACCAAAAGAAAAATTATGTGCACGGGTTCGCCGTCAAGCGAATTAAATTCAATACCTTTGCGCGAAATGCCAAGCACGCCTACCTGCTCCTGCAAAACGTCGGTTTTTCCGTGAGGAATCGCTACGCCCTGCCCTATTCCGGTTGAACCGAGTTTTTCCCTTTCCAAAACAACGTCAATAATCTCATCTGTCTTTTTTACTTTCTTTGTGTTTTTCAACACTTCGACAAGCTCAACAATCGCTGATTTCTTGTCTGTGGCTTTAAGGTCAACAATGACCGCATCTGGGCTTAAAAAATCCATAATTTTCATCTGCCAATCCTCCGTTGCTTGCTTATCTATTTTTATAAAATCACATTTCCGGTTCAAGAAGAACCAAAGAACCGCTGTCGTTTCTGTAAAGAACATTAACTTGCTCGGTATCGCTGTTTAAAAACATATAAACCCTGTAGCCGAGAGTATCCATTTCATCTATAGCTTCTTCTATACCTACGGGTTTAACGTCAAATCTTTTAATTTCAGAAATTTTGGTTTTAGAATCTTCCATAGTATCATAGGAAAAAACTTCGGACAAAGAGCTTTTCTTTTCTCTTGCCGCTTTAAGGTTGTTATTTCTGTGTATTTTAGATATTTCTTTCTGTTTTCTGAGTTGTTTTTCAAGTTTGTCTATGGTTATGTCTATTGAAGCGTATAAATCGGGGGATTGCTCTTTTACTCTGAATGTCAATTTGCCTACATGGAAGTTAACTTCCGTAATTTGCCTGTTTTTTTCAACCGAAAGAATGACATGTACCCATACGTCATCACCGTCATAGAATTTGCCGGCTTTTGAAATCTTTTTGCGCACATAAGCGTCAATTGCATTTGTAAGTTTCAAATGTCTTGCCGTAATGTTAATTTGCATTTCGCTCTCCTTTATTTAAATGCTCTATTTTTAAACTGCCTATAGCAACCGTTATAACAAACTTCCTGTCTTTCAATTAGACAAAATTTATAAAACATTTTCAATTTTTAAGGATTTTTTGATTTACATCTTAAAATTATCCCCAAGGTAAACTTTTCTTGCTTTCGGATTTTCAAGAAGCTCTTTCGCGCTGCCTTCAAGAAGTATCTTCCCTTCATAAATTATATATGCCCTATCTATAATTTCAAGCGTTTCCCTTACATTATGATCCGTTATAAGTATTCCAAGCCCTCTTTCTTTGAGTTTTTTAATGATTTTCTGTATGTCATCAACCGTTATGGGGTCAATACCTACAAAAGGTTCATCTAAAAGCAAAAATTTAGGGTCATTTACAAGCGCGCGGGCAATTTCCAGTCTTCTTTTTTCACCGCCGGAAAGCGTAACGCTCATCTGTTTGCGCAGTTTCGTAAGGCCGAAATCTTCCAATAAACTGTCAACTTTTTCCTGCTGCTCTTTTTTAGACACGGGAAGCATCTGGGCTATTGCCATCAAATTGTTTTCAACGGTCAAGCCTCTGAAGATTGAAGGCTCTTGCGAAAGGTAACCGACTCCCGCTCTTGCCCTTTGGTACATAGGCCAGTCGGTAATTTCGGCATCGTCAAGATAAACGCTGCCGTCATAAGGTTTTATTAAACCTACAGTCATATAAAAAGTCGTAGTTTTGCCTGCGCCGTTGGGGCCGAGCAAACCTACAACTTCCCCCTGGTTGACGCTTATACTGATGCCGCTTACAACCATTCGGTATTTATACTTCTTAAAAAGTTCTTCGGCTCTTAAAATCATTGTATTTTATCTTCCATTTCTATTATTCCGGTAACATTTCCGTTCATGATTATTTTTTTATTATCGTCCGAGTTATGAAATATCATCTTATCGGCTTCGTAATAACCTTTTCTGCCGTCATATATTACATCCGCGGTAGGGCGTTTTTCATCCTTAACCATAACCACGCTGTCAGTTTTTTTGTCAAAAACGGCATTATCGGAGTAGATAGTGCCGGAAGACGTTATTACTTCAACATCTTTATAAGCGCTTAGCGTTTCAAGGTTCTTATCCAGATAAATCTCTTTGGCGTTCAGCAAAAGCGGCTCTACCGAGTCTTTCATAAAATATTTTACTATAGATTTTTCGCCCCAAAGCTTGCCTTTCTCGGTATTTATGTGATATTCGGCAAAATCTCCGTACGCCTTTACAGGCTCGCCTTCATCAGTTTTAGAAGAAAGCCTTACATCTCCCGCCGCGGAAACCATTGACAATTTCTTATCATACGTCATTTCATGCGATTCTATCGTATTTCTTCCGTTAACGGCTTTGGAATTTCCTTTTGATACGGTCACGTCGCCGCTTTTTTTAATATTCATTTCATCACCGGTTATAACAGTCTTGCCGGCAATGATATCATCGGCAAAAGAAATTGCAGTGAAAAGAAAAACAAGACAAAGCCCCTTAAGAAACTTTATCAAGAATAATTCTCTGTTTTTTAACGATAATATTTTCAAGTTTAGTATCCGCCTCAAAACCTTTTCCATAAACGGTTTCGCCGTGTCTTGTCACTTTGACGTCGGTATTGCTGAAAACTATGTCCTTTTTTGCGTTGTACTTCAAATTGGTAGTCTGCAGATGCTCTCCGTTTGCAGTATCGACAGTACACTTACCGTAACCTATAACATCATAAGTTTCAAGGTTAATTTCAGCGTCTTCCGTGACGAGAGTTGAAACATACTCGCCTTCCTGGTAAAATTTTACCCTGGGAAGCCTCAAGTAAGCCTTTTTCTTCTCATCGTTTATAATTGCGGATTCCGACTCTAAAACCATTTTAAGTTTTCCCATATCGGTTTCAGTTATAGTAAACTTTTCAACCGCCTGCTCCGCCATCGGGGGAGTTTCCTCAATAATCGTTTTTTCGTTTTTACATCCTGAAACGAATATTAATGCCGCAATCATAAATAAGATATATTGTTTACGCATTTTTTTTAGTTTTCCACCGTTCATGAAACCAAACCCACTGGTCCGGATACTTCCGGATATGGTCTTCAAGAAGCGTTGTGGCTTTTTGGGTCAAATTCACCACATCTTTATCAAAATCGCCTGAAGGTTCAACTTTCACAGGACCGCTTATAACCGTTTTGTGCCCGTACTTGCCTATCCTCTGGTCAAGCCCAACTAAAACTTCCGCGCCAGTTTTTAAGGCCATTACGGCAAGTCCGGAAGGCGTCCAGGCTTCTTTTCCGAAAAAATCTACAAAAACGCCAGGAACTTGCGTATCCTGGTCTATCAGCATCGCTATTATTTCGCCTTTTTTTAAAGCTTTTAAAAGTTTTCTTGCAGAATCAGGCGCATTACGTAAAATAACATTTACGTTTTTGCTTGTCCTGTAATTCACAAGCATATCATTAAGGCCGTCAATGTATATTTTTTTTGCAACCACGTTTACAGGAACCCCAAAATCCGCCACTGCCGCAGCAGTTATCTCCCAGTTGCCCGTGTGCGCGCTTACAAAAAGTATTCCTTTGCCTTTTTTGAGCCCTTCTTTTATCAAATGGCGGTTTTCAATGCTTGATACGCTTTTTAAAAATGCGGAATCCATCTTTGGAAAACTTGCAAGCTCAAAAAAGTTTTTCGCCTGGTTTATAAATATCTGTTTAGTTATAGAGATAATCTCTTTTTCTGACTTTTCAGGGAAACACATATGAAGATTGCGCCTTGCTTTATTTACGGCGCCCCACGCAAAAAGGTAAGCCATCCTGCCAAAGAACTCTGCTAATGCGCCTACAGAAAACCTGTAAGGTATAAGCAAAACAAGCTTTGAAAAAACAAAAGCAACATAATAATAAATCTTTCTTCTGGTTTTTTTTATAATACCTTTTGCTTTCATTTATACCTTTCTAAAACTTTATCCCATTCACCTTTTGCTTTCATAATAATTTCAATTACTTCCCTGACTACGCCATCTCCTCCGGCAAAAGAAGAGATATAATCCGCATGTTTTTTTGCGGATTCATTCGCGTCTTTAGGGCAAACCGCAAAACCGACGCGGCTTAAAATGGGAATATCCACAATATCATCGCCTATATACGCAGTTTCCGATTCGTCACAACCGCTTTCTTTCAGTATAGCGTCAAGCGCATGTTTTTTGCCCATACAGTTTTGAACCAAATAATCTATTTTTAAACTTTCCGCACGCTGTTTAACCTGTAAAGATTCCCTGCCGGTTATCCAGGCGGTTTTGATTCTCGGGAAAGAGCTTCTTAATTCGTTATAGCCAAGGCCGTCTTTAACATTCCATATTTTAACTTCTTCACCGTTGTTAAATATTATTATTTCACCGCGCGTTAACACACCGTCAACATCACAGGCAAGAAGCTTAATGTTTTTCACCTTTTTCAAAATTGAAGATTTGCTTTTAATTTTGTTATTGGGCATTATTATTTATCTCTCCAGTTTTAGGCGCCGGAATTTCCCTTTCAATTTTTTTCTCTGCAAGCCAAGGAGTAACGTCCATGGGAATTTCCCTCATATAAGGCTTAAGGACGATATTAAGGACAAAAAACGATATTATTAAAAACGCCAGAATTATTCCTGCCGTTACGCCCATCCATTTATATGTCGGTTTCCAAGGTTTGTTTATTTCCTGCTTCTCTTCCGATTTCATTTTACCGCCTTATCTATAAGTTTGGCTTTTTGTAATATTTCTTTAAAATACTTCAGATCAACGCTGTTTGCGCCGTCGGAAAGCGCCTTTTCAGGATTTTCATGCACTTCAAGAAACAACGCCGCTACGCCGACCGCTGCCGCCGCTTTTACCAAAGGCAGAACAAACTCTCTGTTTCCGGCGCTTTTTGTTCCTGCGCCGCCCGGCAGTTGAACGCTGTGAGTAGCGTCAAATATTACGGGATATCCGGATTGTTTCATAACTTCAATACCTCTGAAATCAACAACTAAATTATGATAACCGAAAGATATTCCTCTTTCGGTTAAAGAAAGCTGTTTATTTCCAAAATGTTCCGCTTTTTTAATAACGTTAAATATATCTTCAGGCGCAAGAAACTGCCCTTTTTTTATGTTTACCGGTTTGCCGGTTTCCGCGCACGCTCTTATTAAATCAGTCTGGCGGGAAAGAAAAGCTGGTATCTGTATAATATCCACAAACTGCGCTGCTTTTGCGGCCTGTTGTTCTGTGTGGACATCTGTCAAAACAGGCACTTTCAACTGCGTCCTGATTTTTTTTAATATTTCCAAACCTTCTTCAATCCCGGGCCCCCTGTACGAGCATACGGAAGAACGGTTGGCTTTATCGTAAGAAGCTTTAAAAATGAAAGGCACCTTTAAAGCCGCCGCAATCTTTTTAAGTTTTACAGCCAGGTTTAAAGTATGTTTTTCACTTTCTATAACGCACGGCCCCGCAATAACAGCCAAAGGCAGTTCATTAGAAAGAATGATATCTTTGCCGATTTTTACTTTTTTAGCCTGCATAATTATTTATTTTCCTTTTTCTTAAGCGCGGCAGATATAAAATCCTTAAATAAAGGATGTGGCCTTACAGGCCTTGACTGAAATTCCGGATTAAACTGCACGCATATAAACCACGGATGATCCTTTATCTCTATCATCTCAATAAAACTTTTTTCAGGATTTATGCCGGATACCGTCAAACCTTTCTTTTCAAGCGTTTCGGCAAAATCATTATTTACTTCATATCTATGGCGGTGGCGCTCCGAGACTTTTTCTGTTTTATAAGCGTCAAAAGCTTTTGTTCCTTTTTTAACAGTACAATTCCACGCGCCAAGCCTCATGTCTTCGCCTTTTTCGTTCTTCGTAAGGCCTTTTACCACAACCGGATTTTTAGTGTCTTTATTAAATTCCTGCGAGTCCGCGTCAGGCATATTGCATACATTTCTGGCAAACTCTATAACAGCACACTGCATACCGAGGCAAATACCGAAAAAAGGAACTTTATTTTCCCTCGCGTACTTTATCACTTCAAGTTTTTTCTCTAAAGTTCCGGGTTCTACCGCTCCGTCAGGAGCGATTATCGCGTCGGCTTCCGCAAGCTCTTTAAGCATATTTTTGCTGTCTAAATCGACATATTTAATTTTTACAGCGGCAGAATTTGCAAAACCGCCGTGTTTTAAAGCTTCATATATGCTTTTATAAGAATCCTTAAGCTCCGTATATTTTCCGGCTATCGCAATCGCAACGCTGTGCTTAGGATTGATACAGGCGTTAAGCATTTCATTCCACTGTGTCAAATCCGCAGGTTTTGCTTTTATATGCAGGTATTCCAAAACCAAATCATCAAGTTTTTCTTCATGAAGCTTGATCGGCACTTCGTAAATGGAGTTTTCAACGTCCCTTTCTTCTATAACTGCTCTTTTTTCTACGCTGCAAAACAATGAGATTTTATCTCTCAATTCTTCAGTAAGAGGATTATCCATGCGGCAGACTATTATTGAAGGATCTATGCCAAGTTCTCTTAATTTCATAACGCTGTGCTGGGTAGGCTTTGTTTTCATCTCTTCCGAAGCTTTAATGTAGGGCACCAAAGTTACGTGTAAATGAACTACGTTATCTCTTCCCACATCCGTTCTAAATTGTCTCACCGCTTCAAGAAAAGGCAGACCTTCAATGTCGCCGACCGTGCCGCCTATCTCAACTATTAAAACCTCATACCCTTCAGCAGCTTTTTTTAAGCGGTATTTTATTTCGTTTGTTATATGAGGGACAACCTGTATTGTTTTTCCGGCAAACTCACCGTTTTTTTCGGCATTTAAAACAGTTTCATAAATTCTTCCCGCCGTAACAGTATTGTCGCGATTGGTTTCCTGATCCACAAATCTTTCATAATGTCCGAGATCTAAATCTGTTTCCATACCGTCGCACGTAACAAAAACTTCGCCATGCTGCGTCGGAGAAAGAAGGCCGGGGTTTATATTTAAATACGGGTCGCATTTTAGAACATTTACTTTAATCCCTCTGGCTTTCAAAAGGCTGGCAAGCGATGCCGCCGTAATACCTTTTCCCAAAGATGAAATTACTCCGCCGGTAACTACAACGTACTTTGTGCTTGTACTCATAATAGCCTCTCAACTTTTAAAACATCCCCGGGAGTATCCACCCCTATGGAATCTTTATTTGTAATTATAACTTTAATTTTATTTCCGTTTTCCAAAGCCCTTAACTGCTCTAAACACTCGGCTTTTTCCAAAATCGCAGGCTTGCTTTTTGAAAAGTTAACAACAAAATCCTTCTTATATCCGTATATACCCACATGCTTGTAATATTTTATTTTTGAATTATCCCTGTTATACGGAATTAATGACCTGGAAAAATATAAAGCATATCCGTCATAATCAAAAACAACCTTTACGATGTTAGGGTTTTTAATATCTTCTTCTTTTTTTATCGGAAAAGCTGCCGTCACAAACTCAAGGTCTTTATTTTTTGCAAGCTCTGAAACAAGATTGTCAATAAGTTTAGGGTCTATCAAGGGTTCATCGCCTTGAACATTAATAAAAATACCGTAATCCTGCAAAAAATTTTCCGCGACATAAGCAACTCTGTCCGTGCCGCTTTTACAGGTTAACGGCGTCATAAAAGCGTTATAACCCATTCCCTTTACGACGTCTAAAATTCTTTTGTCATCAGTAGCGACAGCCGCAAAATCAATATTTTTACATTTGCCGACTCTTTCAAGCACGTGCTGTATAAGAGGTTTTCCTTTTATCAAAGCCAACGGTTTTCCCGGAAATCTGCTTGAGCCGTATCTTGATGGTATTATAACGGCTTTTTTCATTTTTTGGCCTTATAAAATTCCGTTATGGTTTCGTTAAGCTCTTGAGGAGAAGCAGTCGCCGTGCCGATTTTGCCTACAACAATGCCCGCCGCAAAGTTTGCGATTTCCGCGGCGCTTACCAAATCCGCTTTTGCGGCCAAAGCAAGCGTCATCGTAGAAATTACCGTATCGCCCGCTCCGGTAACATCATAAACTTCTTTTGCCCTTGTAGGAATGTTTGTAATTTTATTGTTAGGCTGAATCAATGTCATACCCATTTCCCCGCGAGTTATGAGCACTGAATCTGAATTTAAAGTTTTAAGTATTTTTTTGCCCAGGCTTGCAATGTCTTCATCTGTCCTTATATTTCTTGCGTTCATGCCTTCAATCGCTTCTTTCGTATTCGGCGTCATCGTTGTTACGCGTTTATATTTCTTAAAGTTTTCAATTTTAGGGTCAACCGTTACCGGAATTTTATGTTTTTTGGCAAGAGTTATCGTCCTTTTTAAAACTTTCTGGCTTACGACGCCTTTACCGTAGTCCGAAATTATGACCGCGTTGACCATCGGCACTAAAAACTCCACGTTTTTCAATATTTTGGCTTCCGTTGAGTGGGAGAAAACACCTTTTATTTCTTTATCAACCCTTACAACCTGCTGGTTTGTAGCAATAATTCTGGTTTTTATGATTGTAGGCCTCTGGGCGTCATATACAAGATAATCTGAATTTATTCCTTTTTCATCGAGAAGTTCAATTAAAGATTTGCCTGTAATATCTTCTCCCAGCGCACTTATTATATATGCTTTTCCGCCAAGGGCCGTTATATTGTTTGCCACATTTCCGGCTCCGCCCAAAGTTTCGGTTTCTTTCGTAACTTCAACTACCGGCACCGGAGCTTCCGGGGATATCCTGCTTACTTTTCCCCAGATAAACTTATCAATCATCGTATCGCCGATAACCAAAACCGACTGTTTTTTGAATGCAGAAATTAATTTTAGCAGATTCATTTTGACTCCAAATGGCTAAAGATAAGATTTATTTTTTAAATATAAACAGTAATCTTTCACGGAATCTTCAAGCTCCATAAAAGGCTTGTCGTAACCGGCGTTGCGCAGATTATCCATCTTTGCTTCCGTAAAATATTGGTATTTAGGCTTCAAATAATCCGGCATTTCAATATATTCGATATTTTCAGGCTTGCCTGCCGCCGCAAACATCGATTTTGCTATATCGTTCCAGGTCCTGGATTTGCCTGTGCCAAGGTTAAAAACACCTGATTTTGAAGGGTTTTTAAGCAAAAAATACATGGCGTCAACAACGTCTTTTATATAAACAAAATCCCTTCTCTGTCCGCCGTCACTATATTCTTTTTTATATGACTTAAACAGCTTTATTATGCCTTTTTGCGAAACGTCGTCGTAATTTTTGCATATAACGCTTCTCATATCGCCTTTATGGTATTCGTTAGGCCCAAAAACGTTGAAAAATTTTATGCCGGCGGCTTTGTTCATGTAGTTATTATTCAAAAGCCATAAATCAAACATATGCTTTGAAAAACCGTACATATTTAACGGCGAAAGGCTGTTAAGTTTTGAAATATCATCATCATATCCGAATTCTCCGTTTCCGTATGTCGCAGCTGATGAAGCATATATAAAAGGAATGCCCAGTTCAAAAGCCCATAAAGCCATAGCTTTTGAATATTCGTAATTGTTTTTTATGTAATAATTCGCATCGGTGAGAGTTGTTGAACTGCACGCCCCGAGATGTACAATCGCTTCCGGTTTCGGCACCTGCCTGTGTACTACAGCAGTAAAAAAATCATTTTTTTGAACATAGTCATAATATTTTTTGCCTACAAGGTTTTTCCATTTTTCGCTTTCGTCCAGATGGTCAACCACCAAAACGTCTTTTATGCCTTCGCTGTTTAGTTTCCATAAAAAACAGCTTCCTATAAAGCCGGCGCCGCCTGTAAGTATTATCATAAAAACTCCTATAAAAATTTAAAATTAGAAACTTAAACCAAAAAGTCAGGCACCAAAACCTTTTCCTGTAAATAAAATACTGATACAACCAGAAAAAGAAGTAAGCGCATAGACAATAAATACTGCTATTATAACGAGCACTACTATTATTAATGTTTCGTTAAATTTTTTATTTATTTCTATTCTTTCTTTTTCTTCTTTAGCTTTTTCTTCTTCCGTTTTTGCTTTTGCCTTTGCTCTCAACTCTGCCAATACATCTTTTTTTTCATTATCGCTTGTGGTAGGATTTGTATTTAGCACTATTATGCTCCTCCAAAATATGAATCTATCATTTATAGCATAACAAATCAGGTTATCAATGCAAAAATATCACAAAACCCAACGCAAATTATTATAACAACAAAAAGGGAGCTGCATCTCATGGCTGCTGTTGTATTTTTTGCCTGTAAGCTCAAAATTGCCGGTTAATATTACCATGGAAAACTCATTTTATTTTAAAGATAGATTGTATAAAACTTATGACCAGCTGTCAATGTAAAAACCATATAAAAATACAGCGTGATTTTGACTTTTATTTATACGCCGTTTATATGGCAAAAAACGTAATATTTGTAAAAAACGCCAAGAAAATATATAATAGTTAAAAATTTTAATAAAAAGGATGCGACCCGCAGCATAGGGTCGCTTTATTTAATTTATGAAAAGAAACGATGTTAGAAATGTGGCTATTATAGCCCATGTAGACCACGGCAAAACAACAGTTGTAGATTCATTACTAAAATTTTCAGGCCAATTTGACGTAAAAAGCGATGAAGCGCAGGATGCGGTGCTGGATTCTAACCCGCTTGAAAGGGAAAGAGGCATTACTATTCTCGCAAAATGCACATCCGTAAATTATCAGGGAAACACAATTAATATTGTTGATACCCCCGGCCACGCGGATTTTGGCAGCGAAGTTGAAAGGGTTTTGAAGATGGTTGACGGCGCCATACTTATGGTAGACGCGGCCGAAGGCCCCATGCCGCAGACAAGATTTGTTCTGCGCAAAGCGCTTGCGCTTGGTTTGCGCCCTATAGTGGTAATAAACAAAATGGACAAACCGCATGTTACCCCCAGCGCTGTTGTTGATGATGTTTTTGACCTGTTTATGAAGCTTGGCGCAACCGATGAACAGCTTGATTTTCCAATACTTTATGCTTCAGGGCGCGAAGGCTGGGCAAGCCTTGTGATGGAAGAAAAAGGAAAAGATATCGAACCGCTTTTTGCAACCATACTTTCACATGTTCCGCCGCCGGTTGCAAATGTTGAAAAACCTTTGCAGATGCAGATAACCATGCTTGATTACAATAACTTCTTAGGGAGCGTAGGGATCGGCAGAATTTTAAACGGCACGGTAAAAAAGGGCCAACCTGTCGCTTTGGCAAACGGCGTAAATACTAAAATTTCAAAAGCGGTAAGAATAGATAAATTTTTCGGGCTCGGTAAAAAAGAAACCGACGAAGCAAAAGCCGGCGATATTGTGGCGATTGCTGGACTTGAAGGCGTTGAAGTTGGCGACACTGTATGCGGCATATATGACGTTTTGCCTTTGCCTCCGCTTTCAATAGATGAACCGACCGTTTCAATGGATTTTCTTGTAAACGATTCCCCTTTTGCGGGCAGAGAAGGGAAGTTTTTAACCAGCAGGCATTTGAAAGCCAGGCTTGAAAAAGAAGCCCAGACAAACGTAGGTTTAAAAGTTGAAACGCTTGAAGGCGAAGGAAGATTTAAAGTTTCAGGCAGAGGAGAACTCCATTTAACCATCCTGATTGAAACTATGAGGCGCGAAGGTTTTGAGCTCGCGGTTTCATCTCCTGAAGTTATTTATAAAGAAAAAGGCGGAAAGATTTACGAACCTATGGAATACCTTACGCTGGATATTGACAGCCAGTATCAGGGAGTTGTTTTCGAACTTGTAGGCAAAAGGGCCGCAAAACTTGAAAACATGGTTACCGAAGGCGAAAACAGGATAAGGCTTGAATATATAATACCGTCAAGAGCTTTGATAGGCTTTAAAAATGAATTTTTAACCAACACTCGCGGTGAAGGGATAATGCACCACAGCTTTTATGACTATCTTCCAAAAACAAATCTTAGCGATTTAAGGATTAACGGCGTATTTATCGCAAAAGAACACGGAAAAACTACGGCTTATGCTTTGGATAATCTACAGTTAAGCGGACAGCTTTTTGTAGCACCCGGCGTTGAAGTGTATGAAGGTATGATTGTAGGGCAGAATTCCAGAGAAAACGATTTAGTCGTAAACCCGTGTAAACTAAAAAAATTAAGCAATATGAGGAGCAAAGGTTCGGATGACGCGCCTATGCTTACCCCTCCAAGAATAATGGGTCTTGAGCAAGCAGTAGAATATATTGCTCCGGACGAACTTGCCGAAGTTACCCCTTCATCGGTACGCTTAAGAAAAAAAATCCTGAATCATTTGACGAGAAAAAGATCGTCAAAGAATGAATCCGAAGAATAAAGCTGGAAGGCAGTTTTTATTACCCATGTTTTCCAGAAAATTGCTGCGTAGACTCAATTAAGCTGTCACCCCGCGCGAAAGGAACTTTCTCCAAAAACAGCAAGGTCCATATTTTGCGAAAAGCAAAGCATCCGCGGAGTGACTGTCGCTTCAATAAAAACTAATATGTATGGGATTTATTTTTTCCTTACGGAGTTTTCAAGTCTGCAGTATTTTGTAAGGCACCCTGACTGGCATTTCGGCGTGCACGTATTATCACAGGGTTCCACATGTATAGTGATTGAAACATTATCCAGTCTTGAAAAAATTTCCCGGTCAATTCTTCTTGTTATCTCGTGAGATTCAAAAACCGTCATTTTCGGATCTACCAGTATGTGAAATTCGACAAAACGCCTGCTGCCGGCTTTTCTCGTCTTTAAATCGTGATATCCCGCAATAGTTTTATCCGACCTTATGATATTTTCAACCAAAGCAACCTCTTCAGCCGGAAGACACACGTCAAATAAATCTTTGGCGCTTTTTATGGTAAGCACAAAGGCGGCTTTTAAAATTAAAACCGCAACTGCAAGCGCCGCGACAGGGTCAAGCCAATATATATTTACGTGCGTAAATAATAGTTTTACAACCGTTATAACAGTAAGCGCGCCCATAACGCCAAGGGAAGTATAAACATCGGTGCGCAGGTGCCACGCGTCAGCTTCAAGAGCCACAGAATCATACCTTTTTGACACGATAAACAGCTTTCTTGAAATAACAAAATTAACAATCGCGGAAACCAGCATTATAAGAACGCCGATAACCGGCATACTTACTTCCCTGGGGTTAAGCAGCCTTGAAATTGCTTCATATATTATATAAACCGCGGCAGCAAAGATAAGAAGCGCTTCTATTGTGCCTGATATATTTTCAAATTTCCCATGGCCGTAATTATGTATGTCGTCAGCGGGTTTTGAAGATTCCTTTACTGCAAAAAAAGCTATTAATGCGGCGATTAAATCTATTAATGAATGTACGGCTTCCGATATAATTGATATGGAGCCTATAAGAACGCCTACTGTGAGTTTTCCCAATGTAAGGCAGGTATTTGAAATAACGGAAAGGCGCGCTGTTTTTACGACAATTCCTGACATTTCAGCGTTTTTCATTGTTTCCCCGGAAAATCTTCAGGTTTGGGAGTTTCTATTTTTTCAAGAACCGCGTTTACCGAGCCAACAGGAATTTTTGATTTTAAATACACGGGAATTTTTTTCGCGTCATCGGTTATCCAGACAAGCATTTTGCCCTGAGCGTTTATAATGCCCGCATCCTTTCTAACTAAAGGTTCAACAACTATGCAATTAAATTCACCCGCGGGCGTCTTCTTTTTTTCTTTACGCAATACTTTAACCACCAAGGGCCACGACAAATCACCGGAATGCGCCTCAAGAGTGTAATCCTGCCCGACTTTTAAATCCATCGTCCTTACATAATACAAAGCCGTCATCACGTCCTGAACATAATCAGGAATACTGCCTTTTTGCATCTTTCCGTTATCATAAAGCAGGTAAGTTTTTTCTACCTGGTCAAAATCTATCTGTTCGCGCTTGGTCCAGCCGCCCTGCGAAATATCCGAATAGAATTTCAAAGAGGACATGCTTTCCCCGTCAAGCCATGCCTCATTTATATCCCTGACTTTAAAAAATTCGTCAAAAAACGGTTTAGACATTGCGTATGAATATATATGATGCGCTTTTCTTCCTTCAATTTCGTCAAAACCTCTTAATTCAAGGGTGGCTTCCCCTACTGAAACAAATTCCCACATTACGGAATAAGTCAGTTTTTCATATTCCGGCAGGCGGTTGCCTTCATGGGTCCTCCATACAAAAGCTTTTTTATTGGCTTCCATTTTACCGCGCTCTTCTTTAAGTTTTTCCGCGACAAATGAATGTTTTAAAACAGGAGTTTCAATATCAACCGCCTCCGTATCCTGCGCGACGGCGCCGTTTAAACACAATAATAACAATGATAGAATGCTAATTATTTTCCGCATCATTTATAATTATCCCCGCCGCAAGTTTTAAAGTTTTGCAGACTGCGAGCGGCTTTATTTTTTCGTCTTTTATTTTTCTTTGCTGCTTTTTGCCGTGCCCCGTAAGCACAAGAATGCCTTTTCCGCCCATATTGTAACCTAACAGGTAATCCCTCACGCTGTCGCCGACAGTATAAGATTTTTTAAGATCTATATTATGCTCTTTAGCGGCTCGTAAAACCATTCCCGTTTTGGGTTTTCTGCACATACACTCATCACCGAGATGAGGGCAGTAGTAAAGCCCGTCAATCTTAGCGCCCTGTTCTTTAAGCAAGCTAATAAATCTTTTATGCACTTTTACAAGGTCTTTTTCCGTGAACATTCCCCTCGCAATGCCTGACTGGTTGGTAACAACAATTATTTTAAAACCCGCTTCGCGCAGCTTATTAATGCTGCCTGCGGCATACGAATAAACTTTAACCTGTTCCGGAGAGCTTAAATAATTTTTATCAAATATAATCGTCCCGTCTCTGTCTAAGAATACCGCAGGAGATTTTTCAGTCCGTTTTCCCATTGTTCTTTCCCCGTTATAAACTGCGGTTTAACCGTAAGAACCGCGATTCTTTTTTTCATATCTTCCCCGGCAATTTTTTCGATTTTAACCGCGTCTTTTGCCGTAATAATTAGACAACTATTTTCGTCAAATGTTTCAAAAATTTTATTTAAACTTTCAAAATCATAATTTTTATGGTCGCTTACGCTGACGGATTTTTCAATCCCTATGCCTGTTTTTTTTACTGAATTTTCAAATCCTTTTGAAAAACCTATGCCGCTTAAAAGATAGTTTTTAGTTTTCTTAAGAGTTTCCGTATCGATTTTATTATTCAAGCCAACTGTTTTATACTCATAGTTACCGTAGCAGGTTATAACAGGCGGTTTGCCTGAAATATTAAATATTGTATCTTTAAGTTTTTTTAAACTTTCTTCCCGCGCCATATCGGCATTGGTTATTACAACTACGCCGGCTCTTTTAAGCGCTTCAGGGCTCTCTCTCAATATGCCCGCGGGAATAATCATACCGTTGCCGAAAGGATTCGCGGCATTTACGCAAACGATATCCAAATCCCTTTTTATTTTCCAATGCTGGAAACCGTCATCTAAAATATATACATCGGGATTAATATTTTTCTCAAAAGCAACGGCATTATGAAACCTGTCAGATCCAACAATAACGCTTGCCGCGGGAACGCTGCGGGCTATTAAGAGCGGTTCATCTCCCGTAACTGAAACATTCATATCTTCCGCGCCGTTTTGAAGAAGAACAGCTTTTTTGCTTTTTCTGCCGTAACCTCTGGTTAAAACAGCCGGTTTTATATTTTTGGAAACCAACTCTTCCAAAAGTTCTATTACTACAGGCGTTTTGCCTGTACCGCCCCAGGTAATATTGCCTACGCTGATCACGGGTTTATTTAGTTTTTTTGAATTTGTAAGGGATTTATCGATATTAGAAAGCGCGGAGTAAACAAGAGATAGGGGATATAAAATTTTAGGCATTTTTTTTATTTTCCAGTTCCCAAAGTTTTATGTACTTCATAAGCGTATAAAACGCGGAGTACAGCAAAGCGAGCACAAAACCTGTTAATCCGTCCAAAAAGCCTCTTCTGAAAACATACATCTTTAAAAACATTGATACAGGATTTATAAACAAATTATAAACCCTGAATTTTTTGCCTTTTTCAAACATCTCTCTTGCTCGCAAATCGGTATAAAAGTCGGATTTCTGCACAAACTGCTTTATGCTGTCATAGGAATAGTGCAAAATGTCGCCTTTAAAATAATATTTTTTGCCTTTATAATCTATATCCTCATGCACAAGCTGGTCTTTATATTTAGCTTTAGTTTTATCGAAAAGTATCGGGTGCCTGTAATCAGGATACCATCCGGAATGCATTATCCATCTGTTTATAAACATACTTTTTCTCGGAGCGGTAAAAACTGCGCCGTCAGGGGATTTTTGAAGCTGTTTTATTATCTCATCTTTCAATTCAAGTGAAATCCTTTCATCGGCGTCAAGCGCTATAACCCAATCATAAGAACACTGCGTCAGCGCAAAATTTCTCTGTTTTCCGAAAGATTCAAACTTATGCTGTACGATTTTGCAGCCCGCTTCCTTGGCAATTTCAACCGTTGCGTCCGTGCTGAAAGCGTCAACAATTACAATTTCGTCAGCCCATTTAACGCTGTTTACGCAGTCTTTAATATGCCTTTCTTCATTTTTGGTTAAAATATAAGCCGAAATTTTTCTCATTTTTCCGCCATTACTTTGTCATAAACGCCTAAAGTATTTGAAACCATTTTTTCTATAGTAAAGTTTTGCTCTACAAACTTCTTGCCTTCTTCTCCCATCTGCGCGCGCATTTGAGGATTATCCATAAGCTCCCTTAATGCCGCCGCGGTTTGCCCGACGTTTGAAGGTTCCACCATTATCCCGGTTTTGCCGTCAACAAAAGCTTCCGGTATGCCGCCGATATTTGTGGCAATTACCGGTTTTTTAAGCGCTTCCGCTTCAATTAATACGTTCGGCATCCCTTCAGTATCCCACGAAAGAAGGCAAAAAATATCCATCGCCATTACAAATTTCTGAACCTGTTCCTGATAGCCCGTAAAAACCGTTATATCGCCAACTCCGGTTTTTTTAGCGTATTCTTTAAGGGCGTCAAGCCCCTCTCCGTCGCCAACTATTAAATACCTTAAAGAAGGATAATCGTTTCTCAATTGCTTGGCGGCTTCTAAAAGAAAAATCTGCCCTTTTCCTTTCAAATCCACTACCGCGCCTACCGCCCCCGCTACTTTTTTATCTTTTAAATTATATTTTTCCAGCACATCGCTAAAATCCGTATTTAAGTCAAATTTTTCAAAGTTTACGCCGTTATAAACTACCGTTATTTTTTCAGGGGCAACTTTTTCATACTTTATAAGCCCGTTCGCAACGGCTTTTGAAACCGTTATCACGGCGTTCGCAAACCCGTAATGCTTTCTGCTGAAGAAACTGTGCCTGGTGTCCTGCCTTCTGTGTAAAATCACTTTAACGCACGGGCAGAATATTTTTGCGGTTAAAGCAAGCCAGTACAGCTTACCCTGATGAACGTGCACTATATCAATTTTATTTCTTTTGATTATCTTAATAAGCCGCGTTATTCCCGCAGGATCAAACGAGCCGCCGGATTTGAAATTAATTACGTTAAGGTTCTGGCTTTTGGAGTGTTCGTAAAGCCTTGTTCCTTCCGGAACGCCTAAATAATTCTCGCATTTGCCGGATTTTTGAAGGTTTGCGGCAAGAAAAATCATTGATTTTTCAGCGCCGCCAAAGCTTGATGAAGAAAAAATATGCAAAACTTTATATTTCATTTAAAAATCTTTTTTCCCAGAGAAATATACTCTTGCACTGAAGCCCTGAAAAAGGCCTCGGCATACTTCATTCCCGGGTTTTTGATTTCCGCCCAGTACTCATTCAACCCGCGCGCTATCTTTACGTAATCGCGTGAAGCAATCTGGGTTTTATAGGATTCTATGGCTTTTTTCTTATCTTCCCACTGCGCGCTTATGTCAACAAGGCAGTTCGGGTTTAGGGTGCTCCAAACGGAGTAAGCATAAACCATAAAATTTAAATTGATGTGTTTCTTTATATTGATAAGTGCTTTAGATACGGCTCTGTGGTCTGCGTGGTTGTCAAACCAAAACGGCAGAAACACTATATCCGGAGCGGCTTTTTCAAAAACTATGGCAAGTTTGCTTTCAAAATCTTTATTTCCATCAAGGCTGCGCAGCGGAAACTGCAAAAAATGGTTCTTTTTTGAGCCCATTATAGATGCGGCTTTTTCAGCTTCTTTCATTCTTTCTGAAGTATCGTAAGTACAGAAAACTATCTCTGCCTTGCCGCCCGCTTTTGTATGCTTTATGACGGTTCCGGCGCACCCTATTGCCTCATCATCCTGATGAGGCGCTATAACAAGCACTTTTTTCCCGGGAAGTTCATCTTCCATAGGGGTCGAATAGTTAATAAAAGGCTGGATATGCTCAAAAAGCCTGAAAAGGTGCTTGTATCGTAAATATTTCATAAAATGCTCCGTTTCATTTTTTAAAACTAATTAATTTTACAATATTTTTTTGCGGAAGTCATTCAAAGCGGGAAGCTTTTATAAAACCTTGTTTATGATATCTGATGCGGAAAGCCGTGAAAGAGTATCTTTTTTAATTATGATATGCTTTTCTAACGGCATAGGGCCTATCTGCAAAGGGTCCGTATTGCCAAAAATGCCTATACATTTTGTTCCGAGAGCCGCGGCAAGATGCATTGCGCCGGAATCGGTGCCTATAAATAAAGAGGCGCTTTTTAAAAACGCGGCGCTTTCCAAAATGCCGTTATCTGCGGAAAAAACTTTTGGTTTTGTCCTGCATTTTTCAGAAAGCGCGGTCAAATCTTCTTTTTCCCACTTTGCACCGGATAAAACACAGCTAAAACCTTTTTCTGAAAGAGTATCGATAACTTCAATCCACTTGGAATCTTCAAGGCGTTTATCCTGCCTTTTTTTGCTCGCGCCGGTTGAAACAGCTATAACTTTTGAAGAATTTATATTGTTTTCTTTGAACCAGTTTTGGACGTTCCGCATACTTTCTTCAGGGATGTTTAGTATTCCCGTATAATCCGTGCTGACATTAGCCAAATCTGCTGTTTTTGCTAACTCCGCATCGTTAAAAAGAGAAGGTACTCCTTCTCTTTTTGCTTTATTTGTGAGAAAAAAGCTTAAAGAAGCGGTTTCAAACCCTGTTCTTTCTTTGATATTTGAGAAATAAGCGGCAAGCACAGATGACGGCGATTCTGAAAACAAAACTGCCTTATCAAATTTTTCCGCGTGTAGCGTTTTAACAAGTTCAATAAAATTCATTTCTTTGGGTATTATTTTGCCGGCAAGACCTGCCGACGTCAAAAGAGGAGCAAGCGATGATTTAACAATGCACGTAATTTCGCCTTTCCACTGCTCTTTTGCCGCTTTAAGCGTTGGCAGCGAAAAAAGCAAATCTCCAAGTTGGTTCATATGAAAAAATACTATTTTATCCATTTTTCCATTTCCGTAAAAACATTTTCCGGCAGTATTTTATTTAAATCTTTCGGATTTTCTTTATTTATAAGCAATGAGAATCTGCCGATATACGGAGAAGTTTCATTGATATCGGAAGCGCCGAATATGAACACGGAAGGAACGTTTAAAATTGAAGCCAAATGCATAGGGCCGGTGTCCGCGCCAACGCAAACTTTGCTTTTTGAAAGGACTGCCGCAAGAGCTTCTAAATCGGTTTTGCCGCATAAATCCGCAATATTTGCAGATTTCAGTTTGCCGTAATCAACTTTAGAGCCGAGTATGGCAATTTTCGTATCAGGATTTTCAGCTTCAAACAGCCGTATAAGCTTATTGTAATTATCCAAACTCCAGTCTTTGCCTTTGCCTCTGGCAAAAGGAATTAGGCAAATATAATCCCCGTTTACCCCGTTTTCTTTCAAAAGTGCGGCAGAACGGGCAAAAACTTCTTCTTTTACCGTGACATGAACTTTAGGCTCAAACCTCTCTCCTGCAACAAAACGGACTGTTTCAAGATTCCTTATAGTAGCGTTGAGATTTGCGCTTTCCGGAAAAACTTCTTTTATAAAAAGACTGCTGTTCTCTTTCATTCCGGGAACGCCGATTTTCTTTTTAGCTTTCGAAAACTTCGCAAGAAAGGCGCTTCTTAACAATCCCTGTAAATCTATTACTAAATCAAACTCTGTTTTTCTTATTTCTTTAAGAACTCCAAAAAAACCGGATATGCCTTTTTTCCTGTCCCATTTATATACTTTATCCACATCCGGAAAACTCGTAAAAAGCTGCTCCCATCCGCTAAAGACAACCCAATTGATTTCACAACCCGGATATGCCTGCTTTAAAGCCGCGGCGCAAGGCAAAGCCTGTACTATGTCCCCGAACGAGCTTGGTTTAATTATCAGGATTTTCATATTTTTTCTTTACCGCCCCGAAAACTTCTTCAACGGTTATATCTCTCATGCAGAGAGGATTTTTACAGTTTCTGTTACGGCACGGCTGGCACGAAAACTGATGCTGTATAATTTGCGTATTGCCTTTATAAGGACCGGTTCTTTTTGCGTTTGTGGGCCCCAAAAGCGCAACCGCCTGAGTGTTTAAAGCAGTCGCTATGTGCATAGGCCCCGCTTCGTTAGCCACAAAAACGCGGCAGATTTTAAAAAACGCGCAAAGCTCTTTTAACGTGAATTTGCCTGTCATATCGCAGATTTTAACGCCTGCGTCCGCTATTATTTCTTCGTTTAACCCTTTTTCGCTCGCGCCGCCTTCTTTTCCGCCGACCAAAACTATGTCGGCGCCAAGTTCTTCTTTAAGCCTTTTGGCAAGCATTGCGTATTTGTAAGTATCCCATCTCCTGGAAATCCACCCGCCACCCGGATGAATGCCGATAATTTTATTTAAATCGACATTTTCTTTTTTAAGTTTTTCTTTAACGCTTTCAAAATCTTTTTCAGGAATATTGATTGGATAATCTATACCGGGATTACACTGTAAATGTTCCGCCACCGCCATATGCCTTTCAACGCAATGCGCATTAGGGTCGATGTTTCTTATCTCTTTAGAAAAAAGCCACGAGAATTCCCTCATCCCGTTAGTGGAAGATGAAGCAAGCTTGTATTTGGCTCCGGCAAGGCGAACAAGCATAGCCGATTTGGCTAGCCCGTGTAAATCTATGCTTAAATCAAACCGTTCTTTACGCAAACGCTTCTTTAAATCTCTGTAATATTTATGCGTGCGCTTCGTCCTGTCCCATATATATATATTTTCAAGATACGGGTTTCCTTCAAGTATTTCAGCGCACCTCTCATCAACAATCCAACTTATGCGGGCTTTCGGGTACTTTTTCTTAAGAGCGGCAAGCACGGGAAGAGAAAATACTATATCCCCCAGCCTGCTTGGCTGCACTATCAATATTTTAGGAAACGGGTGATATTCCAGATATTTAGCAATATCTTTACCCCAATATATTTCTTCAGTAAAATCAAAGAGTCTGTTCAATTCTGTTTCCACTTCAACTCTCTTTGTTTCTATATCATCTTCGGGCTTAACGTATATAGGAGAGCCGTAAACCTGCACAGCCTTTGAAAAAGGTACCGGCAAACGCATCTTATCCCACGACTTAAAAACTATTTTGTTTTTGGATGAACTTGAAACCGGAAGAACAGGCATGCCCGTTTTTTGAGCCGTGTAAATTAAACCGGCTTTAAGCTTGTGATACGGTCCCCTTGGGCCGTCTGCGGCAAATGCCAGGCTGCTGCCTTGTTTTGCAAAGCGTATTATTTCAATAAGCGCTTTTTGCCCGCCTCTGCTTGATGATCCCCTAACAGTCAAATAACCGAAATTATGTAAAATCTGCGCCATCAAATCGCCGTCTTTTGAAAGGCTCGCCATAATAACAATTTTGCTGTCCATATTAAAGATAAGCATCGGAAACTCATTTCCGTGCCAGAAAGGGTATATCGCAGGTTCGGGGTAGTAATGTAAATCGTTAAGTATTTTCTTTCTGAGGCTTTTGTTTATTAAGCGGGAGAAAAAAGTGATGATTGTTGCAAGTTTTTTTCTATCCATTGATTTTCTCTTTAATTTTTTGAACGGTCATTTCTACCGCTCCTTTTTGCGACTCTACGGCTTTAAGGGCGTTTTGACCGGTTTTTAAAAGCAAATCTTTCTGCGAAAGCATCATATTAACCTTATCTGCAATGTCTTTCGCGTCAAAAACCTTAATGCCGCCGTTATATTTTACCAAAGTTTCAGATTCGCTTTTAAAGTTATCCATATGCATGCCGAAAAGCACGGGTTTTCCGTATGCTGCCGGCTCTATGGGGTTTTGCCCGCCTTTATTTACAATCGAGCCCCCTACAAAACATATGTCTGAAATCGAGTATATGCTTTGAAGCTTGCCGAAAACATCAACAAGTATAAAATTGCTTTCAAATTTTTCGCCGTCTTTATGAGAAGAAAATAATGAGTAGTTAACCTTATTTTTTTTAAGTATTTCTTTAACTTTTGCTATTTTAGCAATATGCCTTGGCGCGAGAAAAACTGCTATATCAGGGTGTTTTGCGCGTAGTTCGTTATAAGCGTCAACAATAATCTGCTCTTCCCCGTCCCTTGTGCTGCCTGCCGTAAAAATTATGTTTTTGGAATCAAACCCAAAATTTTCCCTTTTGGCGTTTGCCGAAAAATCCCTGTCATATTTTATGTTCCCGGTAACAAAAACCGCCGGCTTTCCGCTGGAAAGATGCGCAAAACGCTCGGCGTCTTCATCGCTTCTTGCTAGTATAACGCCAATAAGGCTTACAAAAGGTTCCCAAAAAAATTTCATCTTTTTATAAGCGCTGAAAGTCCCGGAAGACATTCTGCCGTTTACAGTCATTACCTGCACCTTATTTTTTTCGGCGGCATAAAGCAAAGATGCCCATAATTCTGTTTCAACAAGGATAAAAAGGTCGGGTTTGATAGTTTTAAAGACTTTATTCATTAAAGGGTAAAGGTCAAGCGGCAAAAGCGAAACATAATCCGTTTTTTTTATTTTTTCAGCATATATTCTGCCTGTTTTTGTTATTGCGGTAAGGACTATTGCATAGTCATCTTTGAGCTTATCTATTATAGGCTCAACCGCGCGCACTTCCCCGAGAGAAGAACAGTGTATCCAAACAGTTTTTTTTGTTTTATTAAACGGTTTCCAGAAAGCAAAACGTTCGGGAAGCTTAAAAAAAAGCTCTTTTCTGTACTTATTGCTGAATATCAGTATGACTAAAGAGGCGGGTATCAGTAACAGAATAAATATGAAGTTGTATATAAACAGTAGAATTTTAGGCATTTTTGTATCCGGCCGCATTTTATGTTTAAACGCATTAAAAAATGACGCGCGTTTTGTGTCATTATTAAGTAAGAAAACAAAAAGCGTATAAAATAACTTTTTGTTTTCGCGCCGGGTTGCCGGCATTAAAGAAAGTGAATAGATGGTAAACTATATATTATTTCTTATTTTTCTTTTTTGAAGGCGTCCAGTAAAAAAACCCGCAGGAAGAGTATTGCGGTTTAATTTTGCCGTCTTCAAACGTAATATCTATTTTTTCCACAGGGACGCTTTTAATAACTTCCCCAATTATATCTTCCGGGATATCAACAGCGCGGGATAAATCACACCCTTCATCATCGGCTTCGGAAGAAATAAGCCTTTGGACAAAGTTTTTCGCCTGTTCAAGCACGTCAACCGCCAAAGCGGAAACAATTTTGCCGGTATGTTCTCCGAAAGCTTCTTCATTTTTTTTATATTCATCGTAAAGGGCATTGCCTATGGTAATAAAATATATGCTTTGCGCAACCCATTTTGGCGGCGCGTCTTTTTCATAAACAAAAGGCAAAGAATCTTTGGCAAAAGTGTCAAAAACGGCGGAAGGCTGCACAAGTTTGGAATAAAAGTGGCATCCCTTCTGCACAGATTCTTCCAGCTCTGATGAAAGCTCCTGCGTATTGGTGAGCTTTTTCATCACCCGCATTATTTCCCTGACGCGCAGATTTACCTTAAAATTCTTTATTTTTCTCATTATCTCTTACTTTGCGCGCGCGAAACCCTGCTGTCTGGCAGCCTTCATACGGGCGCGTTTTCTTATTTCCCATTCATACACAAGCGGTGCGCATATAAATATTGTTGAATAGGCGCCTAAAGCCGTGCCGATAACCATAATATACGCGAACGTGTGTATAACTTCGCCGCCAAGGAAGAACAAAGAACAGGCAACGATGAAAACTGTCAGCGTCGTAACCATTGTTCTTAAAAGGACAGCGTTGATGCTTTTATTTATTATTGCCGCAAAATCTTCTTTCGCGGAAAGCCTTAAATTTTCCCTCATTCTGTCAAAAAGCACTATTGTATCGTTTATTGAATATCCCGCTACGGTAAGAAGAGCCGCAATAACGGTAATATCGACTTCTTTATTAACAAGCATAACCATACCAAAAGTGATAATAACGTCATGCATGATTCCAACAACGCCGGAAATACCCCAAAGGGTGGATTTAAACCTGAAGGCGACATAAATAATCATACCTATAAAAGCAAAAACAAATGCGTACAATGCCTGCTTAGAAAGGTATTCGCCTACCGAAGGGCCTACGTATTCTACCCTTTCAACAGTCATCACGTTATCGGCAAATTTTGTCTGCAAAGACGCTTTTACGTGATTTTCGAACTCCTGCTGTGAATCAACGTTCTGTTTTGCCCTTATCATTATCATTTTCTCTGAACTTTGCAATTCAAAAGAGTTGAGCCCGCCTTCTTCAAGCGCACCGCGCGCATCCTGAAGGCTTACATTTTTCTCAAAAGAAACCTGCATAAGCATACCGCCGGTAAAATCGATGCCGTAATTTGGCCCGCCACGGTATATAAAAGCGCCTACCGTTATCGCTATCATCAAAAGCGAAATAACAAAAAATATCTTTCTTTTGCCTATAAAATCTATATTGATGTGGTTTATAAATTTCACCGTTTTTCTCCCGTAATTATATTTTAAATTTTAACAGCAAATTTTCTTTAAAAAGAAAATCGTATATAAGCTTGGTAACGGCTATTGCCGTGAACATACTGATTATAAGACCCATTGAAAGCGTAACCGCAAAACCTTTTATAGGGCCCGTACCAAACTGGAAAAGGAAAACGGCGGCTATCAAAGTAGTTATATTGGCGTCAAAAATGGTCCAGAACACTTTTTGGTATCCCGCGTCAACGGCAACCCTCGCGGTTTTGCCTGCAAAAAGTTCTTCCCTGATCCTTTCAAGGATCAGCACGTTGGCATCTACAGCCATGGCAAGCGTCAAAGCTATGCCGGCGACTCCGGGAAGAGTAAGCGTAAACTGAAAATACGCCATGAATGCCATTAAAATTATCAAATTTAAAACAAGGGCTATATCCGCGACAATACCTGAAAAACGGTAGTAAACAAGCATAAACAAAAGCACTATGCCAACGCCGGTCAAAGCGGACATAAAACCTTTTCTTATCGAGTCGTCACCGAGCGAAGGGCCTACTGTCCTTTCTTCAATTACGTTTACCGGAGCAGGAAGCGCGCCGGCCCTTAAAACCGTAGCCAAAAGCCTTGCATCTTCAGGCGTGAAGCTGCCTTCAATTATTGCTTTTCCGTCAGGTATTCTGGAACGGATAACCGGCGCAGACTGGATGATGCCGTCAAGCACTATAGCGAGATTTTTCTCTCTGTTTCTTTCCGTGATATCGGCAAAAGCCCTGCCGCCTTCTTTATTAAACTCTATTGAAACTATCGGCTGTCCGAACTGCCCGCCGAAATCTACTTTTGCGTTGGTAAGGGCGGCGCCTGTCAGCAATGCTTTATCCAAAACTCTTGGCCTTCCGCTGTCTTCTTTATTTTCAAATACAGACGCGCCTTCAGGCATAATCTTCTTTATTTCCGGATAAGCGTCCGGGTTTTCCCTGTATTCTGCTGCTGTGATGCCCTTTTGCATCATCAAATCTATAACATCGTTTGCCTCTTTACTTGTATTTACGATTCTAAACTCAAGCAAAGCCGTTTTTCCGATTAAATCTTTAGCGGCTTTCGGGTCTTTTATACCGGGAAGCTGTATTACTATCCATTTATCGCCCTGCTTTGCTATCATAGGTTCGGCAACGCCGAACTGGTCTATTCTGTTTCTGATAATTTCGGTGGCTCTGTCAACGGCGTCTTTTATTTTAACGCTTTCATCAAGTTTTGAAGCGTCAACTTCCAAAAGAAGATGCGTGCCGCCCTTTAAATCCAAACCGAGTTTAAGGACTTTTCCGAGTATCGGATTTCTTTCTTTTTCCATCTGCGCGCGTTTTTCGTCAGACATCCTTGACCATTGCAAAGACGGCCATAAGAAGACTACCGAAAGAACTAAAAGTACCAACGTCACCAACAGCTTCCAATTGATTTTGCTCATTAGAGTAACTTCCTTTCATTTATAATTAACTCAAAAGTACAATCTAAAAAGTTTGCGGCTCTCCTGCACATAAGCATTCTGGACATAAAAATTTCAAAATATTCCATAACCTGCGATTTTTGCGTGTCGATTGTAAGCTGGAGAGATATTATTTTTTTACTTTTTATCACTTTTAAAAAAGAACGTTCCGCCGCGAAATTTACCCTGTCATGTATGTCTGAAGCGGCGATATCGGCGTTTCTGACCCTTGTTTTGTGTACGTCTGATTTATCCGCAAGTATCAAAGCTGCAGCTATCGGGTTTACAGGGTCGCCGATTTCTTCCTCGTGATTTCCGATTGCAGATATTATCAACGCGACTTCATCGGGAGTAGCGCCCATATCTTTTAAAATTCTCATGGCAATTAACGCGGCTGACTGGCCGTGATCCTGCCTGTTTATAACATTGCCTATATCGTGAAGATATCCGGCGATTGCGGCAAGTTCCTGAAAACGCTTCGGATAATCTAAATGCGATAAGACGTTTTCGGCAATAGACGCAACAAGGCTTACGTGCCTTACGCCGTGCTCCGTATAGCCGATAATGCCCAAATACTCGTTTGCGGATTTTACAAATTTATTTACAAGCGGGTTATTTTTGACATCTTCAACAGTTATATTTGAATATTCGTACTTTTTTTCATTCATTTTTCAACTAAAATCCCAAAATCCGGTTTTATTTCTTAATAACGTCCGGAGTTTTTACTTCATCTTCTTTCTGCTGCATCTTTACTGCCGCTATTGATGCCTTGTCAACCTGTATATTTACGCCGTCAGCGATCTTTACTTCCGCGATATTTCCGTTTATGCTTACGACAGTTCCGTGTATGCCGCCGGCAGTTATAACTTTATCGTCTCTTTTAAGCGCATTAAGAAGCTGCTGGTGTTCCTTGGCTTTTTTCTGCTGGGGCCTTAAAAGAAAGAGGTAGAAAAACACAAATATAAGAATAAGCGGCATTAAACCGCCAAAACCTGCAGCGCCGGAACCTTCCGCGAACGCGGAAGAAGGAATAACAGCCGAAGATACTAAAAGAAACGCCAACAAACCAAAAATTTTATCCATATTTTCTCCGAACGAGTCCTTGAGTAATATTTTTCAAAAAACTCTTTTTTTGTTTCAAGAAATGTATCACTTTCCAATGATTTTCTTATTTTTGTCATCAAGTTTATCATAAAATAAATATTATGTAAAGATAAAAGGCTTAAATAAAGGCTTTCCTGGGCGCGGACAAGGTGGTTCAAGTATGCTTTTGAGTAGCCAATACATGTTGGACAGGAACATTCCGGATCCAAAGCTGTAAAATCTTTGCGGAATTCGGCATTTCTTATATTAATTTTGCCATGGCTTGTAAAAACCTGCCCGTTGCGGCCGTTTCTTGTTGGAATTACGCAGTCAAACATATCTATGCCGCGCTGGACGCATTCCCATAAATCTTCAGGCATGCCGACACCCATCAAATACCTTGCTTTATCTTCAGGAAGCAACGGAACCGTGTTTTCCAACACCGAAATCATATCTTCTTTAGGTTCGCCTACAGACAAACCGCCGATCGCGTAGCCCGTAAAACCTGTATTTACCATCTCCTGCGCGCTGATTTTCCTTAAATCATTATACACAGAACCCTGCACTATGCCAAAAAGCGCCTGTTTTGCATAAGCGTCATCTTTATAAAACTCATCTTTACACCTTTTTGCCCATCTGAGGCTTAATTCCATTGAGTTTTTGGCGTAATCATACATTGCCGGATACGGCGTGCATTCGTCAAAGCACATTATTATGTCCGCGCCTATATCTTTTTGTACCTGAATGGATTTTTCCGGAGAAAAGAAGTGTTTTGATCCGTCAATATGCGACTGAAATTCCGCGCCGTTTTCTTCTATTTTTCTTATATCGTTTAAGCTGAATATTTGAAAACCGCCGGAATCTGTAAGCATCGGGCGGTCCCACGAATTAAACTTTTGAATGCCGCCGGACGCTTTTATAATTTCCGTTCCGGGCCTTAAATATAAATGATACGAATTTCCTAGTATTATCTGCGCGCCGCTGGACTGAAGATACTCATTGGCTACGCCTTTTACCGTGCCCTGCGTGCCGACAGGCATAAAAACGGGGGTATCAATAATACCTCTTGTAGTATAGACTTTGCCGAGCCTTGCTTTACATTGTGATGATTTTTTTAAAAGCTGGTAAGAACCGCATTCCATTATATGTATATTCCCGGGTTACAAAAATTTATCTTTATTTATGTAGAGTTCAAAGTTACAGTTTAAAACTCGGCTTGCCCTTTTACAATAGTTGGTTCTGGCAAGAAAAATTTCAAAATAATCCATAACCGAGCAAATAGCCGTATTAATTGAAAGATGCAAAGAAATCGTCATGTTTTCTTTTGAAACTATAACGTCAAGCTTATTGCACGCCGCCAAAACCCTTGCGTGCTTATCAAGCTGCGCTAAATTGTCAGTCCTGAGCCTTTCATGGCGCACATCCGTCTTGTCGCCAAGCACAAGAGCAGCGGCTATCGGAGAAATCGGATCAACATTTTTATCTTCGTGGCTGCCTATGGCGCTTGCTACCGCAAAAGCATCTTCTGAATATTGGTCAGTTTCTAAAAAGTTAAAAAACATTACCGAGCCGCTCTGGTCATGCCCACGTTTAGAAATAACATTTCCTATATCGTGAAGATAAGCCGCAATTTTTGCAAGTTCCTGTTCCCTTTTGCTGTAACCGAGATACTTTAAAATTTGCTCCGCAATATCTGCAGCGTACAAAGCATGCCTCTGCCCGTGCTCTTTATAACCCATCTGAGAAAAAGCCATATCCGTAAACTCAAGATATGTGCGGATTTCTTTATTATTGAAAATATAATCAAATGTCAGTTCGTTTTTCATTTCCGTATTATACCAAATTTATAATATTAACATCGAATCGCCGTAAGAGAAAAATCTGTATTTTTCATTTACGGCTTCCTTGTAGGCTTTCAGCACAAGTTCTCTTGAAGCAAATGCGCTTGCCATCATTAAAGGCGTGGATTTTGGCAGATGGAGGTTTGTTGCTAATGAGTTTACAACTTTAAATTTGTAGCCCGGGTATATAAAAATTGATGTTTCTCCGGAAAATTCTCCGATTAAAAGCTTACCGTTTTCTTCAAAACCGGCTTTTGCGGCAAGAGATTCCAATGCCCTGGTAGAAGTTGTACCGACAGCCGCAACTTTTTTGCCGTTTCTTATGGCATCATTAATTACTGCAGCATTTTCTTTATCTATTGAAAACTGCTCGGACATCATATTATGCGCGTCTATTTCCAGGCTTATAATGGGTTTAAAAGTCCCCCAGCCTACGTGCAAAGTGAGCTTTGCTATTTTTACGCCTTTTTTTTGGAGCATGCCAAGGATATTATCCGTAAAATGAAGCCCTGCGGTAGGGGCAGCGATTGCACCCGGAATATTCGCGTAAACCGTCTGGTATCTTTGCTTATCAAAATCCGAAAGCGCATGCGCCAATCCGTCTTTTCTGTTTATATAGGGAGGAAGCGGCATAACGCCGTATTTTTCAAGAAGCGCCGAAATATCATTTCTATTAAATTTAACGGTAATTTCGCCTTTTTCGGTGCGGGCGATAATTTCACACGCGTAACCTTCGTCAAAAAACACTTTTTTGCCGGGCTCAAGGAACGGTTTCATCAAAACATTATGCTCACAGCCCTCTTTGCAAGGGTCCAGAAACAGAATTTCAACTTTCCCGCCGCTTACTTTTTTTCCAAACAGCCTTGAAGGAACAACTTTTGTGTTATTTAGCACAATACAGTCGCCGGATTCAAAGTAATCCGCAATATCGGAAAACTTCTTGTGGTAAAACTTGCCTGTTTTTCTTTCTATTACAAAAAGCCTGGAGTCCTGCCGGTTTTGCGCCGGTTTTTGAGCGATAAGTTCTTCCGGAACTTCGTAGTCATAGCTGGAGAGTAAGCAGTCGCTTTTCATCAATTATACTGTACCTTTTCAATCTTTGTTTTAGGGTAGTAATGCTGTAAAATTGTTTTATATTTTTTCCCGGCGTCCGCCATGCCTTTAGCGCCCCACTGGCATAAACCTACCTTATGCCCCCAGCCCCTGCCTTTAAACATAAAACCGTCGCCGTCTTTTTTTATGCTGTCGAAAGTATTGCTGCGTATCTTCCAAGCGTCAACGGCAGTGCGGAACTTGTAAGCATTTAATGTTAACGTGCCTTTTGAATGGGTAATAACAACTTCTTTTGCCGAGCCTGCCGGAGTTTCGCCTTTAACTTTTATGGATTTAATCTTTTCCACGTTATAGCTTGAAAGTTTGCTTGCAATATAAGCGTTTGTAAGGGTATTTTCCCAATATGCGTGCGGCGCGTTCGCGCAGTAGCCGCATTTTACGCCTTTTAAATATTCCGGCGTATCAAAGTTCCAGTTCCAGACATATTTAGGATCCTCCGTATGCCCGCCGCAGTTTGCGTGAAACACCGTTTGGGCAAATTTATCGTTATAAGTTAACACTTCCCCGGAAGTTTCGGATATTGCGATATTGCAGCCAAGCGCTTCCGTACCGGCGCCGCCGTAAACCTGGCAATGAGTCTGCGCACAAACGTCAAAACCCTGCCCCGAATGCTTGTTCAGGTTTGCCATCGTATAAGTTCTGCTGATAATTGCCTGCGCTTTTAATGATTCAGCATGCCACGAAGGGCTTGCTTCTTTGGGAAGAACGCCCCTGAGATAATCTTCAATTGTTAAAACATTAATAATATTTACTTTTTTTCCGGATTTAACAACGGTTAAATAGCCTCTGTACGGTTTTTTATTTGCAAATATAATGCCCGCTGAACCTTCGATTTTTACCGGGAAAACAAGCTTGTTTTCCCCGAGCATAAGACCGTCGCCCGCGGCTGTTAATGTAACCATTCCTTTGCTGAGTTTAAACTTCCGGCCTTTAGAATCCGAAATAAAAAAATCGCTCGTATTTGCCGCCGCGAAAGAGTCTGCATCTAAAATTATCCCTACCCTTATGCTTTTTCTTACCGGGCCTATTGCAAATAAATCGGAAACTACAAAAAGGCAAAATAAAATTAAAAACGTTTTTTTAAGCAAAAGTTCCCCTTAAAACATATATCCTACGGAAAGCGTGAATTTTCCGTAGCTGACATCTAAAGTTTTGCCCGTGCCGTTTATTTTATCTTCGGCCGAACCGTTATTTACTCCGTATATCCCTTCAATAATAAATGCTTTGTAAACTATGCCTATACCTCCGGCGTAATAAACGCCGCCGTTATTACTTATCTTAAGATCATCGTTAAACGAGCCGTCCGCGTAGAATAAGTTATACCCTATATGCCCTACTATATAGCCGTACATTCCGGGCTCCTGGGGCCAGGACCTTACTTTTATGCCTATATATGCCGGAGCAAAACCAAAACTCCCGGAAATCCCGTCTGCGCCTCTGGGAATTTGCGCCAAAATACCCGCGCCGGCCGCAATATAAGGATTAAAATATTTATAGTATTCAACAGCAAAGGAAACATTATCCCCGACGTTTACGTTCCCTTCATTTGTATCCCAACTGCCGCCAAAATCAACGCCGAGTTTTATGTTTGCTTCATACATTTTAAGGTTATCTTCGTCAATGCTTCTGGGGTTCATTATTTCATCGGTAAAATCCGCAAAAACCGGAACGGACAGCAGCAAAACCAAAAGTACTGCGACCAATAAATTACTTTTCTTCACTTTTAAACCTCTCATTATATGACTTTGCGCACCCGCAGTATTTTTGTATGTAATAGCCGGCTTTTCTTAAAGAGTTTTTACCTTCGTAAAAATCCGGACGGAAATCCATATATAAAAATTCTGCGCCGGAATTTTTTCCGCTTTCTTCGCCTATTTTCTTGACAAGCCCGTGTTTTTGATACGGGCTTGAAAGTAAAGATGTGGAAAAACAATCAAAACTTTCTTTTTTCGCAAACGCTGCGGCCTTATCCAATCTTATTTTATAACAAAGTTCACAGCTTTCCAAGCTTGCAGCGCGCCATTTATCATAATCATACTCAAATCTTTCTTCAAAAAAAAGAATATTGAGGTTTTTAGCATATTCTGCCGCTGTATTTTTTCTCTTTTCATACTCTTCTTTATCGTAAATATTCGGGTTGTACCAGTAAAAAGATATGGCAAAATCATTCTGCAGGCGTTTCACCGCGGAAGCGGAACACGGAGCGCAGCATATGTGCAGCAAAAGTTTCTTTTTCATGGTTTTACCAGAGGTCTTTCTGGGAGTTTTTGGAAGGTTCGGCCCCCATATGTCTGTACCCGGCTTCAGTAACGACTCTTCCGCGCGGAGTGCGCGCAATAAAACCGGATTGTATAAGGTATGGTTCATAAACGTCAGTTATCGTGTCAGATTCCTCAGATATTGCTACGGCAAGAGTATCAACGCCGACAGGGCCGCCGTTAAACTTTTCTATCATAACGGAAAGAAGCAGCCTGTCCATCTTATCAAGCCCCGCCCTGTCAACTTCCAACGCGTCAAGCGCAATCTTAGCTATGTTTTTCGTAACTTTTCCGCCCTGTATTTCCGCAAAATCCCTGACTCTCTTAAGAAGCCTGTTAACTATTCTCGGCGTGCCTCTTGAACGCATCGCAATTTCTTCGCTTGCGTCATCATCTATTTCAACGTTCATTATTAACCCTGAACGTTTTACGATATGCACTAATTCCCCTAAACCGTAAAAATCCAAATGTCCGATAATGCCGAATCTGTCTCTTAACGGGCTGGAAAGAAGCCCCGCCCTTGTGGTAGCGCCGACAAGCGTAAAACGCGGAACAGGGAGTTTTATGGTTTTCGCGGAAGGGCCTTGTCCGATAATAATATCAAGTTCAAAATCTTCCATAACAGGGTATAAAGATTCTTCAACAAGGTGGTTCATCCTGTGTATTTCATCTATAAAGAAAACATCGCCTTCCGACAAGTTTGTTAATATTGCGGCCAAATCGCCGACCCTTTCCAAAACGGGTCCGGACGTCATTCTTAAATTTCCGCCCATTTCTTTTGCGATAATATGCGAAAGCGTCGTTTTGCCAAGCCCCGGCGGCGCGTAAAAAAGGCAATGGTCTAAAGCTTCCTGCCTTTTTTTGGCGGCCTCAATAAAAACCTTAAGATTGTCTTTAAGCTTTTCCTGCCCGACAAAATCGTCAAGCGACTGCGGCCTTAAAGAGTTTTCTATTCTGTCCTCTTCGGTTATTTTTGAAGCTTCAATAATTCTTTCCATTTCATCCATTACTTATTCCGTTTTACAAATGTTTTAACGATTTTTTTATCAACTCTTCCAACGATATACTTTCATCACCTTCAAAAGCTTTTTTTACGGCGTTTCTGGCTTGAAGTTCTTTATATCCCAGAGCTATCAATGCCGAAACCGCTTCTGAGGCAATGTTATTTTCATCTGCAACATCAGATCCGGACCATTTTTCCTGTCCGGCTATATTTACCGCGGCTATCTTATCTTTTAACGCCGCTATAAGCTTATCAGACGTTTTTTTGGTAAACCCGAAAACACTTGCAAGCATCGCAGCGTTTTTAGAAATAACCGCAGCTTTAAAATCGGCAAAAGACTTGGAAATTTTATCCGTATATTCAAGCGCTTTTTTTGCGCCGGTTCCGGGCACTTCTTCTTTTATCAGCAGATACATTTCACGCTCTTCGGAAGTTAAAAAGCCGTAAAGCGATATTACTCCGCCGTACATACCGGAAACCGCCTCAACGATATATATTTTAACGCTGTGTCCGGACTCCGGAAGTTTAGAAAAAGTAGATGCCGGCACGGCTATCCTGTAGCCTACGCCGTTTACGTCAACGGTGATGCCTTCAAGAGATTTTGAATCTAAAATTCCGTTAAAATAATCTATCATTTTATTTCCATTTTACCGTATTTATATGGCACATTGCTATAGCCAAAGCATCTGCCGCATCATCAGGTTTAGGGATTTCCTTAAGCCTAAGCAATGCTTTAACCATATGCTGCATCTGGTGTTTGTCGGCAGAACCGTATCCGGTCAAAGCCATTTTCACATGTCTGGGATTGTATTCAAAAAGTTTAATGCCGTTTAATGCGGCTGTCAACACTATAGCGCCTCTTGCCTGGCCGACAGCGGCAACCGCTTTTGATTCCTTCAAAAAGAAAAGTTCTTCTATCGCGACAACTTCAGGTTTATAAGTATTTATAAGGTTTTGCAGTTCGATATTTATAATGCGCAGCCTTTGAATTAATGTTTCCGCAGGTTTTGTGCGTATGCACCCGTACTGGAGAGGAACAAGTTTATCGCGAGAAAGCGTTTCTATTACGCCCCATCCGGTCAGAGAAAGCCCCGGATCTATACCGAGGACTATCATTGTAAAACCCCGCTTTTAAGCTTCAAGTTTCTCCATTTCTTCTTTTGAAATATCAAAATTTGCGTAAACATTTTTAACGTCATCGTGCTCTTCAAGCGCATCCATAAGTTTTAACATACTCTTAGCGTCGTCTCCGGTCAGCTTAACGTAAGTCTGAGGAACCATAGAAATTTCCGCCGACGCGAGCGGTATATTGTTTTCTTTTAACGTATCTTTTACTTTATCTAAATCTCCGGGAGAGGTAATTATTTCGTAAACGTCATTATCCGCTTCGCTTTTAAAATCATCCGCTCCGGCTTCAAGCGCTATATTCATAAGGTTTTCTTCATCGGTTGAGTTTTTCTCAACGGTTATATAGCCTTTCCTGTCAAACATCCATCCCACGCAGCCCGTTTCTCCCAAATTACCGGAATGGCTGGAAAACATCTTTCTTATTTCTGAAGCGGTCCTGTTTTTATTGTCAGTAGTCACTTCAACGATTAAAGCAACTCCAGCGGGTCCGTAACCTTCATAAACAATTTCTTCATAAATTGCTCCGGGAAGTTCACCCGTACCGCGCTGTATCGCTTTTTTTATATTATCCTGCGGCATATTCGCTTCTTTTGCGTCATCAATGGCTTTTCTCAAGCGCGCGTTGTTTTCAACTAATGCCCCGCCTTCTTTTGTAGCAACCGCTATTTCACGGATGATCTTTGTAAAAACTTTGCCTTTCTTCGCGTCTGTAGCCGCTTTTTTGTGTTTAATACTTGCCCACTTATTATGACCTGACATAGTACGGACTCCTGTAAAAAGATTTTAATAATTTAACGTAAAAATTAATTTTCCCTGAGCGCTGTAGGCTTTTCTTTTAATTTTTTTGCCGTTTTTGTAAACGTCTATGTATATAGGCGTTTCAGGATTATTATTACTGAATATCTTTGTTTCACCTTCAAGTTTATTGTTTGAATAGCTGGCAATCATCTGTATGCTGCCGTCTTCGTAGTATTTTTTTGACTGTCCCTCAAGTTTGTCCATAGAATAGTTGTATTCGCCTAAAAGAATGCCGTTAGCGTCATAATCCTTTTGGTAGCCTTCTTTTTTATCGTTCATATATTCAATTTCAATTTTGGTTTTTCCGTTTACGTAAAACTCTTTATAAACCCCGTTAAGCATTCCTTCATGATATTCAGCCTTTGTAAGCAAAGTGCCTGTATCGGAATACTTTCTTAATGTCCCGCTGAGCTGCCCGAAAGAATAAACCGCTTCTTCTTTTATTTTGCCGTTAGGGTAATATTCTTTAGCCGGACCGTCAAGGCTTCCGGCTTTGTAATTTCTTACCGCTGCGACTTTTCCGTCAGGATAATATTCTTTCACTATCCCTTCAAGCTTGCCAGCATTATAGTTTAATTCCGCGGCCACATTGCCTTTATCGTAATACTGGACAACTAAACCGTCAGGAATTTTGCCGTCAATGGAATAAGTTCCGTTTTTATTAAAAATCTCGGTTGCAAAAACAACAGATTCATCAGGAGATAAGTATTTATACCCTTTTGCCGTACCGTCAGGATAGCGCCCTATTTCAACTTTTTTCGCGCTGATAACGCCTTTTCCTGCAGACTGTTCTTCCGAATCAGAAGCATTTTTTTGAGCAGAAGCGCATGACATAAACGTAAATCCCGCTGTAAGAAGCATAAAACAAGCAAATAATTTAAACCCTTTCATCTATTTTTTCCTCTTTATTCCCAAATTGGACTTCAATCCAAATACCGATTTTTTTAGCTGTGTTTCTATAACCGACATATCAACTGAAGGCCTTTTTTTATTTTTCATCTCTTTGGCGGCAACCATCGCCTCTTTTACCTTCTGCCTGTTTTCTTCATCGGAAGGAGCGGCAAATTCCGCAACAACATTTACATTATGGTCTGATATTTCTATAAAACCGCCGGAAACGACTATTTTCGTCGTACCTTTATCACTGCTTACGACTACATCTCCATGGCTGAGCTTTGTCACAAGGTTTTCATGTCCTGGCAAAACCGTTATTATGCCGGTAGACGTTGGAAAAGACGCGGAAAAAACCTTTCCTTTAAATAAGCGCCCTTCAGGAGATAATATTTCAAGTTCAAAAATATTCATTCAACCGCCCTGATTTTGTCATTATAACAGATGTTTTATTTTTTATCACCGCTTTTTACATTTTTACCGGCATTGGCTTTTTCCACGGCTTCTTCAATAGTGCCTACCATATAAAAAGCCTGTTCAGGCAAAGCATCGTGTTTGCCTTCAAGAATTTCTTTAAAGCCTCTTACAGTATCTTCGGTTTTAACGTAGCGGCCGTCAAGGCCTGTAAAAGTTTCCGCGACAAACATAGGCTGCGTTAAAAATCTCTGTATTTTCCTTGCCCTTGATACGGTAAGTTTATCCTCATCAGAAAGTTCATCCATACCCAAAATCGCTATAATATCCTGTAAATCTTTATATTTCTGTAAAATTTTCTTAACAGACATTGCAACATTGTAATGTTCTTCGCCCACGGTATTAGGATCAAGCAGTCTTGACGAAGAAGTTAGAGGGTTAACCGCCGGATAAAGGCCTTGTTCCATTATTGCCCTGTCAAGCGTCAATGTTGCGTCCAAATGCGCGAAAATCGAGACCGGCGCGGGATCAGTATAGTCATCGGCAGGAACGTATACCGCCTGCACGGAAGTTACCGAACCTTTATTTGTAGATGTTATTCTTTCTTCTAAATCACCCATATCCTGTGCGAGGTTAGGTTGGTATCCTACGGCCGAAGGCATTCTGCCCAAAAGCGCGGAAACTTCGCTGCCGGCCTGCGCAAATCTAAAAATATTATCGATAAACAACAAAACATCTTCGCCTTTTTCATCGCGGAAATATTCCGACATGGTTAAAGCGGTAAGCGCGACCCTCATTCTGTTGCCGGGAGGCTCATTCATCTGCCCGAAAACAAGAACGGTTTTATCCATAACTTTAGACTCTTCCATTTCCATCCATAAATCCGTGCCTTCTCTCGTTCTTTCGCCGACTCCGGCAAAAACGGAATGGCCTTTATGGACTGTCGCTATATTTCTTATGAGTTCTTTAACAATAACGGTTTTTCCTACGCCCGCGCCGCCAAAAATTCCTATTTTTCCGCCTTTTGTAAACGGAGAGACTAGGTCGATTACCTTAAGCCCGGTTTCAAGCATTTCCGGAGTAGTTTTTTGGTCTATAAAAGCCGGAGAACTTCTGTGGATGGGATTTCTTTCTACCGAAGCGTCTATTTCGCCAAGCGAATCTATCGGCTGGCCTAAAACATTAAATATTCTGCCAAGCGTTTTTTCGCCAACCGGAACTTTAATCGGAGACAAAGTCCTTTCAACAACAGTTTCCCTTTTTAAACCGTCGGTTGAACCCATCGCAATAGTCCTTACTTCTCCGTTGTCCATCGCAAACATGGTTTCTAAAACAAGTCCGCTGCCGTCAGGCATTTTAAGCGTAAGAGCTTCGTACACTTCAGGCGTCTGACCGTCAAACCTGACGTCTACGACAGCTCCCTGTATCCTTATAACTTTTCCCTGCGCGTTCTTTTTTTCGTTAGCCATTTTACATTCCCTGTTGTCCGTTGGCAAGATCCAAAATTTCGCTGGTAATTCTTTCCTGCCGGGACTTATTATATAGATTAGTCAATAAACCCGAAATTTCATTAGCATTCTCTTTGGCGTTTCTCATCGCGGTCATCCTCGAAGCCTGTTCCGAAGCATAAGCGTTCATCAACGCCCCGTAAAATTCAACCTCTAAATAGTAAGGAATCAAATCCTCAAGCACTTGTCTCGGAGAAGGCTCAAAAACGTAGTCAATGCCTAAATCGACAAAATCTTTATCCTGCTTTACAGGAAAAATATCTTCCGCAACAGCTTCCTGGACAAGCATATTTTTGAAATTTGTATACACTATGCTTACGGCTGTAATTTCTCCGGACAGATACATTTTTTTTGCTATATCAAGCATCGGGAAAATATTTTCATAGTCAGGAAAAGATGTCCCCATATTAAAAGTTGCTAACACATTGTAATTATATTTCACAATGCCGTTAATGGCCTTTTTGCCTATGGCAATTACGTAATCGTCCTTGGAAGCATAAGCATTCATCTTTTTAAAAAGGTTAACCAAAAGCCCGCCGGCAAGCCCTTTATCCGGAGAGATAAGATATATAAGCCTCTTACCCTTTCTGTCTTTGGAAAACATCTCTATTCCTTCATGCAAATCTTTATCAGTAAGAATTTTCTGCACCATATACATAATTTTTTGAGCGTACGGGTTGTGTTTTTCAACGGTAGCCTGCGCCTTGCGTATTTTGGATGCGGCAATCATCTCCATAGCCTTTGTTATCTGGGCTATGCTTTGTGAAGTCTTTATTCTTTTTTTAAGCTGTTGCAGATTCTGTGCCATAGTTATTTATCTTTTTAAACTCTTCAATTTCTTTTTTTATTTCCGCTCTTAGGTTATCTTCAATTTTTGCGCCGGTAGCAAGTTTTTTCACGGTTTCCGGATAAGTTTTCTTTATATAATCCGTCATTTCTGATTCTGCTTCCGTAATTTTTTCAGCATCAATATCGTCAAATAAGCCTGACGTAACGGCAAATATGGAAAGTATTTCCGATATTTCATCATACGGTTTGTATTGCGGCTGTTTTAAAATTTCCGTAAGCCTTTTTCCCCTTTCAAGCCGCTGCAATGTGTCCTCGTCAAGGTCGCTTCCGAACTGGGCAAATGACTGCAATTCCCTGTACTGCGAAAGCTCCAGCCTCACAGGTCCCGCAAGCTGCTTCATTGATTTTGTCTGCGCGGCGCCGCCTACGCGGGAAACCGACAAACCTACATTAATTGCAGGGCGGATTCCGGAGTTAAACAAATCCGCTTCCAAATATATCTGTCCGTCAGTAATAGAAATAACGTTTGTGGGGATGTACGCAGACATATCGTTACCCTGGGTTTCAATAATAGGCAAAGCTGTCAATGTTCCGCCGCCTTTAGCATCTGCCATTCTGGCGGCTCTTTCAAGAAGCCTTGAGTGAAGATAAAATATATCTCCCGGATACGCTTCTCTGCCTGCCGGACGTTTAATAAGAAGTGAAATCTGCCTGTACGCCCATGCGTGTTTTGTTAAATCGTCGTATACCACTAAAACGTCTTCGCCTTTATCCATAAAATATTCGCCGATCGCGCACGCGGCAAGCGGAGCGATATACTGCATAGATGCAGGGTCTGACGCTGTAGCAGCGACCACGATTGTGTAATCCATAGCGCCTTCATCTTTAAGCCTGGCTGTAAGCGCCGCAAGATTTGATTTTTTCTGACCTATTGAACAGTATATGCATATAACTCTTTTTAATCCCAAGTCAAGCTTTTTCTGGTTAATAATGGCATCTATAGCAATGGCAGTTTTGCCGGTGCCTCTGTCGCCGATTATCAGCTCTCTCTGGCCGCGGCCTATAGGTGTCATTGAATCTATGGCTTTAATACCGGTTTTCAAAGGCCTGTCAACGGAACTTCTTTCTATAATGCCGGGAGCGATTTTTTCTATAGGATACAAGGTGGGTTTATCGTGTTTAAGCTCATTGCCGTCAATAGGCTGCCCTACGGCATTTACTACCCTGCCTATAAGTTTTTCAGACAAGGTAATATTTAAAACCTTTCCTGTTGCTTTAACTTTAGTACCGCTTACGATATGCCCTGAATCCGTCAACATAACTATTGATACAAAATCTTCGTCAATATTTAAAACAAATCCCAGGGAACCGTCTTCAAACTCTACTTCTTCATAGTATCCGACATTCGAAAGGCCCGATGCTTTAACTATTTCATCTCCGATAGTTTCAACGACTCCGTAATTAACAAGCTCCGGTGCTACTTCCGTAGAATAAAGCTGTTTCTCAATTTTTTGTATTATCTCTTCCGGTTTCATAAGCTCTCTCTTATACTGCTTAATATTCTTTTTACTATCCCTGAAACGCTGTAATCCAGCACATAATCCCCGAATTCAAAGCGCACTCCTGCTCCGACGTTTTCGTCATCGCGCTTGAACTCAACCTGTTTGCCGTTAAACAGCGAAGTTATCCTTTTTTTATCCTGCTCGGAAATTTCCCCGGCAAAAAATGCCGTAGCTTTGCGGTTTTTGGCTTCGGCAGCCAAATATCTCGCAAAGAGTTTCAAATCCTGCCTGGAAAATTTTGAAAGAACCCACTGCATATCTTTATCCGACATGCCTCCGTGCTCTATCACGGACCGGGCAAGTTCTTTAATTTGCGCCTTTTTCATATCCGCCCTTTTCTATTTTATCCAATGCGCGGGAGAGAAGTTTTTGCTTTTCTTCTTCGGTAAACAAGTCTGAAAAGACTTTTGTCACTATTTTCCCGGATAAATCTACTGACATTGTGCCGATTTGCTTATTTGCCGCTTCAAATTCGGCTAAAGCTCTCTGCTTTGCGTCGTCGACAATTTGCTCGGAACGTTTTTTTGCGTCCAAAGTCATCCTGGCTTTAGTGTCTTCCAAAGAGGCTTTAGCAGCGGCCGACAATGCGTCAGCGTCTTTTTTTGCCGCAATAAGAATCGATTTTCTCTCTTCACCTGCGTTTTCCAATGCTATTTTGGCATTTTCCGCGTCGTTAAGCCCTTGTTCTATTTTATTTTTTCTTTCATTTAGCATTTTTTGCATAGGCTTATACAAAATTTTCTTAAGTATAAAAACCACGATAAGAAAATTTATAAGCTGAGCGATAAATACTTTCCCTTCAAGACCCAATGTGCTTAATATTTCCATTGTTTTTCTCTTTTATTTCATAATAAATGCGCACAAAAGCGAATAGATGGCGATAGCTTCCGCAAATGCCATTCCAAGAAGCATATTCGTCATTATTTTTCCGGATGCTTCAGGATTGCGTCCGATCGCTTCAACTGCTTTTGCGCCAATAAAACCTATACCGAGCGCCGGCCCTAAACCGCCTATCGCAACTATAAGTCCGCCTGCAAGTGTAAAAGTCATTTTACTTCTCCTTTTTAGTGTGATTTATCCGTAAACATACTCATAAACGACATAGTTAATATTGCAAAAACCATGGCTTGTATAACAGCTATTAATACTTCAAGAAGCATAAAAGGCACCGGAAGCCCTATAGGAAACATTGAATACATCGTGTTTATAACTACTTCACCGGAGTAGATATTTCCAAATAGACGAAATGAGAAAGAAATCAGCTTTGTTATTTCATTCATAAACTCAAGAATCCCGACAAACATCATTATTGGAAACATCGTAAATGATATAAATCTTCCTATGTACGACTTTATTCCGGTATATTTTATGCTGAAATAATGCGTGGTAGCTACCGAAATAACAGCGAGGGCAAGCGTAAGGTTTAAATCGCTCGTAGCGCCCCTCAACAAAGGAACTCCATGATGACCGCCTGAATTTCCTAAAAAACGTATGGATTCAAAACCGGGGAACAAAGCTATAAGATTTGAAATTACAATAAATATAAAAATTGAAAGCACCCATGGATGAATATAAGAAGCCCTGCTTCCGGCGTTACCGGCCGTCATATCGTAAAAATACTCCGATACTGCTTCAAACGCGTTTTGGACTTTCCCTGGGTTCAAAGACATAAATCTTCTTATAACCAAAACAAGCGCTACAATGAGTATATCGGTTATTAAAGTAGCTATGACGGTATTGGTTACCGGAAAACCGGCTACCGTAAAAAGCACATCCGGGCTTATCTGCATACGTCTCCCTATTTATTAATTGTAATTATACCTCTGGCAAGAAGATATTTTCTTGCGTCTTCATCGTTTTGATTTATCTTTATTACTTCTACCCACTGCCGGTCCGCATTATTAACATCACCGAGATTTTGGTATATCGAAGCCAGATTCTTGCGGGCAAAGAAGTTTCCGGGAAATAATTCGATTGATTTTAAATACATATTTTTTGATTCTTCTTTTTTGCCTTGAGACCAGTAAAGAAGCCCCAACTGTGAATACGTCTCAGAGTATTCATTCATTCTTCTTGATGTCCAGTTTTCATACCAAAGGCTGTGCGGAGGTTTGCTAAGTTTCTCCGGAAAATTCAAATGCTCAATTAATATTGCTTCCGCCCTTGCAATATCGCCGACCTGTGCAAACATAGACGCCATTCTGTAATATGTCTGAGGGAATACCGGGTCAATCATCCTGTATTCATTATAATAGCGCAATGCTTTATTAAAGTATTCTGAAGCCTTAGCTGAATGCTGCATTATTACGGATTCAGGCTTCTTTTCTTTTTTTGATTCTTCAATCATCTGAATGCTGCCTTGCCACATCTTTTCATACATAAGACCCGCATAATATTTTGACTGGACATAATTCGGCGCTATTTTCCAGAGATCAAAAAAAGCTTTTTCTGTCATGATAGGGTCGCCTGCACCCCATCTGTCCAAATGAACATTGCCTTTAAAGTATTTTGACATCGGAAATGTCGGATTATATTTATTCACTTCGTCATAAGTCTTAAGCGCAATGTCCCAGTTCGCCTGTTTTGAATAGCCGATAGCCTGTGAATGCAGATAATCAGCTTTAAAGTAACCGTAGAGGTAAAACATCATATATATACATGGAATGATGACCAAAAGCTGAAAAATTATTTTCAAAGGGGAATTTATTAAACTTTTCGCTTTTTTGGACTTATCTTTTTGCGTATTAACAAGTAACGAAATAGTAACGCCGATTAACAGCCAAAGCATAACCCCGGAAGAAACAAATCTCAAACTGACGCAAACAGTATCATGCGCAAGCTGCGCGGCAAACGCGGCAAATACCCCAAGCTGTATATACGCTTCAGGCCCGTCTCTTGTGCCTTTGCCTGAAGTATAAAACATCATATTTTTGTAGCCTGCGGTAAAAACAAAAGCTATTAAGAGAAGGAATATCGTAAAACCGATAATTCCTTCGTCATACCAGACTTCCAGGAATTCATTTTCAGGATGGTCGCTTTCAGTATTGTGCTTTGCTTCTATAAAAAATATCTGCGGCCTTCTCCAAGAAGGGTAAGCAACGTAAAAAGAGCCTATACCGGTTCCCCATACAGGATTGGTATTAACCATCTCCCATGCGGAAAGCCAGGTAAATATTCTAAACGATACGCTGTCAGTCCTCTTTTTGCTGAGAGAGACAATGCCAAATGCCACTATGCATACAATTACTACCGCGCTGATGGCAAAAGTCATAACCATTTTTCTGTTTAGCTTATTTCTTAAAAATATTACAAGATACGTAATTATAAAGACAAATGTCCCAGATGCAAAACCAAGCCATGCGCCTTTCGAAAATGTAAAGAATGTGCAAAGCGCTATCATAACCCAAAGAATAATAAGATAAATTTTCTTCTTGTATATTGCCAGAGCAGCAGCAATAGGGCTCATAACTATTAAGAAGTCGCCGTAAAAATTAGGGTTGCCAAACGTCGAAAAAATTCTGTTTGCAAAAGCCTGGCGCCAGGCAAAAGGATCAAGCCCTAAATCGGGAGGGGGCGGAAAGAATTTATAATCGATAAATTGTATTAGCCCGTAAATGCAGGCTATAAAAGTCGCGGCAATAAGCCAGTTAAAAATCCTCATCAGCTTTTTTTCGTCGTCAAATTCACTCATTATTATTAACGCCAAACCGCAGTACAGTATGCGTTTGGTAAGCTCGTTAAAACTCGCGTACTCAAAAGAAGAATTCAAAAATGAGATTATGCCCGACACTAAAAATAAAAGTACCGGAAGCATATAAACAAATTTTTCCCTGAAAAAACTAAAATCCCCTTCTTCTATTTTAAGGACAAGCCAGTTCATCAAAAGAAAAAAACCGCCTACGTGTATCAGCGTTATTTTGATCTGTGCGGAATCATATGTTTTCAAATAAAAACATACGGCAATTAAAAAATAGAGGATCGGGAGACCATACAAAATGACATTTCTTAAAATTTTTTGAACGGCGGAAGAATATGTTGATTGCATTTACCTACCCTTTTCAGTCAAATAGAGAATTATTTTGGACTGGCAGTTTTATAGAATTATACTTTTTACTGACTTTTTAGTCAATCAAAAAGTATTTGTATTTTTAGCATCTTTTGCAAAATTTATAGTTTATTTGGAAATAAAAAAACCCAATCAGAAATTGGGTTTTGTAAAATCTGTTTAGCCGATGAGAGGACTTGAACCTCCGACCCATTGCTTACGAAGCAATTGCTCTACCAACTGAGCTACATCGGCATACGTTTATTAAAATAACGCGTTAATTATACTTTTTCATTGTAGCTTAGTCAAACTTAATCCCAAATATTATAACTTACGCCAAAAAAACGAAGTCTTAAAATAAAAGCGCACGGATTTTATTCCGTGCGGCCTGTTATATGACTTGTTTGCGCATAAAAATATGCCGAGGGGCAGAATCGAACTGCCGACACACGGTTTTTCAGACCGTTGCTCTACCGACTGAGCTACCTCGGCACAAACTAATCTTCTTTATTGTACTTGTCAAAAGCTTTTTTGCCTGCTTCAAAAGCTTCGCTTATTTTATCTTTGCCCGACATTACTTTTTCACGGCCTTCTTCATACACTTTGCGCCCTGTTTCTTTTAAATCATCGCCCAAATCATTCACTGTATCCGCTAAATCCTCACCCATTCTTCTTATATTGTATCTTGTTTCTCTTCCCGATTTGGGAGCATACAAAATTCCCAATGCCGCACCGATTACGCCGCCCAAAACAAAAGCCAGTAAAGTATCTTTTTTATTGCACATTTTCGTCCTCCTTGCATCTGTTCTTTTTAGATCTGGAGCCTGAAAGAATGTAAAATATAATTGAAGCCGCCGATACTAACGGCGATGAGAGTTTTTCAGCAAAACCGGCAACTTTGTCTGAAACTTTATTTACTACTTCCAACTCATCGTTAATTTTACACAACGCCAATTCCATCTCTTTTGACGTTTTTTTAACCTGAATCAGCGTAATTACGAGATACACCGCAACAATAATCACGGCAACCGTAATAAGAACTAAACATATGATAAGCCATAAGTTAAAATTCATAGGACGTTATTGTAACAAATAGTTAATTGCATGTCAAACAAAATCACTTATCCGCAGACGGACAAATCTTATTTAAAGGGCAAACAGCGTGGTTTGGATTTCTTGCTTTGCATACGCGCCGTCCGAGTGTTTGTATTAAAAAAGAAAAATTATACCAGTCTTTTTGAGGGGCGCAAGCCATAAGGTCTTTTTCTATTTTCACAGGGTCTTCGTGTTTTGTAAGTTTTAAAAGATTAGATATCCTTATCACATGCGTATCCACAGCAATTCCTTCATATTTGCCGTAGGCGCTTCCCATAACTATATTCGCCGTTTTTCTTGCGACGCCGGGTAATTCAATTAATTCTTCCATCGTATCAGGCACTTTTCCGCCGTATTTATTCAGTATGATTTTAGCGGAGTTAATAATGTTTTTCGCTTTATTTCTAAAAAAACCTGTTGAATGTATATCGTTTTCAAATTCAGAAAGATCCGCATCGGCATAATCTTTAAGTGTTTTATATTTTTTAAAAAGCCGCTGCGTTACCTTATTAACCCTTTCATCCGTACATTGCGCGGAAAGAATAGTTGCAAACAAAAGTTCATACGGAGTCGAAAAGTTTAAGGCAATATCAACTCCGGCATACTCTTTATTAAGTATCTTAATTATTTCAGCCGTATACTTTTTTTTATCTTTTCTCATTTAACAATCCTAAAACTTTTTTATGAATAACAATATTATTTGAAGCAAGCATCGTATTTTTAAACACAAAATCTTTATTTCCTGAATAATCGGTAATCTTTCCCCCCGCTTCGCTGACAATAAGCGCACCTGCCGCTATATCCCAGGCTTTTAGGCCTTCTTCCCAAAAAAATTCAAACCTTCCACAAGCCAGATATGCCATATCCAAAGCAGCGGAACCAAGCCTTCTCACTCCCTGGGTTTTAAGGACTATACTATTAAAATTTTTCATTACTCTTCCCGGCTGCTTTCTCAAATAATACGGAAAACCAGTAACTGCGAGAGAACGGTTCATATTTTTTATTCTTGATACATATATTCTTTTGCCGTTTAGCCATGACCCTTTGCCTTTTTCCGCAACAAACACTTCTTCTGTGATAGGAGAATATATAACCCCTGAAATAACTTCTTTCTTATGCATTAATGCTACAGAAACGCAAAACATTGGGAGGCCGTGGACAAAATTTACCGTCCCGTCCAAAGGATCTATAATCCAGCAAAAATCTTTTTGGGTTTCGTTAACGCCGTCTTCTTCGGCAAGCACTCCGTGGCAGGGAAAAGCATTTTTTATAATATTTATTATTTCTTTCTGGGAATTTTTATCGGCTTTGGTGACAGGGTCCACTTCGCTTTTATATTCGATTTTTAGAATCTTATTGTAATGTCTGGTTAAAACTTTCGCACCGGCTGCCGCAGCGGCAAGCGCGATGTTTGTGTATTTTGAAAATCGCATATATAACCTATTTCTTTAATTTATAAAGTTCGGAATTGATTTTTTCGCCGTTAATATCAAGCTTTTCCAACGTGTTTTTATCTACAAAATAAAACCTCATCTGCTCGTCTCTTGTTTTATCGTAATTTAAAACAAAAGATGATAAATCTTCGGTAGGCGCCCATTTTCCTTCGGATTCAAAAGTTCTGTCCGTATTGGAAAGATACGTCTGCTGCAAGCGGAAAGTAAAATCAGGCATAATGCTTAAAGCCATAACAATTCCTGGGCCGTCAGCTGCGGGAAGAGTGCCTTTATATGTACCGGTATAGTTTTTAAGCATGATGTCAACATTTTGCGGCGATCCAAAGCTTCTTTTGCCGTAAGGCATCACGGTAATTTTATTATCCGCGTCAATAAAACTGATATTTGTAATTGTATTCGGTTTTTCTATTTCAAATACTTTCATATTGGAAGTATAATACCCGGCTTCAGAATCGGAACTTTTAACCACATCATAATGTGTATATATATCGCTGTCTATGACATAAGCGTCTTTTACGGAAATATCATATACAGAAGTAACCGGCTTTAACGCTATTACAACAGGTATTGTTTTCTTCAAATCCGGCAGAACGACGGAATCAGCCTTGAGTTTTGATACCCCTATTGCTTCATCAAGTTTTTTATTAGAATCTACAATAATAAAATTAATTTCATTTTGCAGTTTAACATTATTTCTAAGGAAGAAACCTTTTGTCTCCTTGATTTCCAAAGGAGTGCTTTTTGAAACTTCCGCAGCTTTTATTTCAATCTGCTTAACGGTTTCTTTGTCTATTTTTTCCTGGCGGCTCTTAATCATCGTACAGCCTGCCGTAAAAAGGACACAAAAAGAGAAAATAAGTATTTTTTTCATCCAAGCCCCTATAATATAGTGTAAATTAAACCAAACTTCATTTACTCATTTCCGGAGACTTTTTTTGCTGTATTTCTTCTAAAAGTTTAGATAAATCTTCCAAAAAAATAGGTTTTTGCATATATCCGGCAGCACCGATATCTTTTGCGTTTTCTTCCGTAAAAACGGTTCCAGACCCCGTCATAAAATAAACATCAACCAAAGGATCAATTTCTTTAAAATAGGAAAATAAGTGGTCACCGTCCAAATCGGGAAGCATAACATCTAAAAAAATAACTTCCGGCTTTTCTTTCTTAAAAACTTCAAGCGCTTCCGCCGCCGTACCCGCAACGTACACAGAAAAGCCTTTTCTTTGCATAAATCTTGCAATATTATCCCTTGCAAAAACTTCATCATCAACAAATAAGATTTTAACCATGATAAGATTCTATCAAAAATAATTTTAAATATGAAATAAAAACTGCATTTGTAAAATAATTGTAAAATCTGCGTTATTTTGATATTATTCTTTCAGCGACAACAAATTTGGAGGTTGATAAATGGCTAATACCCAGTTTAATCAGTTTAATCTTTTTGTTGACGGTAAAGAAGTAGACACAGGCATTTACGATTACACCCCTTATTCAGACAAATTTATAACAGCCTTCAAAGACACATACCGCGTAATTTCAAAATTAAAAAAAGACGAAGTTCAGGACAATGCCGGCGAGTACGTTTATGCCCGTTACTGCGTAGGCGACGATTCCTTAAATTTAAAAGCTATAGACGCCGCGCACAATGCCGCGAAAATATTCGGCTTTTTTCCTGTATCCAAAAGGCGAAAGATTTTGCACGACATACATGATAACCTTGAAGCAAATAAAGATAAACTTATAGAGTTGATGTGCCTGGAAGGGCACCCTATACAGCTTTCAGAATGGGAGTACAGGTCATTGGAACGCCTTTATTCTAAAAAAGCTATAAATTTTTATATTGATGAGCTCTGGCGAGAAGTAACACACTTCAGAAATGAAACTCTTTATTTCGCAAGGCGCCCTGACGGAGTTGTATGCATGTCGCCTCCGAAAAACGCCGCCGCAAGCAATTCAACCCTTGGGCTTCACGCGCTTTTAGGCGGCAATGCGCTAATTATAAAACCCCCTTTAAAAGCGCCGGTTTCCACTATATTTCTTTGGAAAGACATAATAAACCCGGCTCTTGAAAAAAACGGCGCTCCAGCGGGTACGGTAAACATAGTAACAGGAAACACTAAAACAATATTGGAACAATGGATGGCATCGCCAAAAGAAAAAGATATATTGTTTTTTGGCGACAGCGAAACAGGCCTTGAAATAGGCAGAAGGTGTTATAATGCCGGAAAAAAACCTATACTTGAACTTTCCGGCAGCGACCCGCTAATAGTATGGAAAGACTGCGATATAGAAGACGCCGCGGCTTCAGCAATGGACGCTTTCTTAGGCTCTACTCAGATTTGCATGGTACCTAAAAAATTTATAGTCCATGAAGAAGCTTTTGACGCTTTTGTGAGCCACATGAAAGAAAAAATATCAAAGATAACCTATGGGCTTCCTTCAATGCCGGGAGTTATCCTTTCGCCCGTAGTCAAAACCGACACTTTTGAAGAATACTTAAACGAAGCCATAAACAAAGGCGCAAAACTTTTATGCGGCGGCAGCAGAATAAATTATGACAATACGGTTAATCCGAAAGGGACTTATGTCCAGCCCACGCTTATACAAATTGATGATGATCAGGATCCATATTCTTTTTCATGCGTTAAAAATGAAAACTTTTTCCCGTTAATACCTGTAATAAAAGTTAAATCTTCAAAAAACGGGCGAGAAAAAGACCGCGAAATATTTTCAAAAATAACAAATTTGGTCAGCAAAAATGAATTTGGTTTAAGGATTTCCGCCTGGGTTAAATCGCCCGTATACATAAGGCAGTTTATAAGATACCTGCCGGATTCCGGACTTTTAAGAATAAACGCAAGGCATGTTGAGTTTTCCGAATGCCTTGCCGGACACGGCGGAACAAAAAAAACCGGCGGACCGTTTGGCGAGATGAATTATGCATGGCTTAAAACCACCCATCTCCAGGGCATAACATTAGCAAGGGAAAGGCGCAAACAAAAAAGAATTGAATTGTGACTTGCAAATATACCCGGTGAAAAGGATTTAATACTCTGATGTTTGAGAATTACTATTTTAATATTTATGCAGTCCCTACTTTTTTCACAGCTTTTGCTTTTATTTTCATTACAGTTAAGATGTTCAATTACTGGGAAAGATCTGATGCGATAAGGTATTTTATACTTTTTTGCTGTTCCCTTATTATATGGCTGCTCGGCTTTTCAATGATGTATCTTTCAGAAGATCCCAAATATGCTCTTTTTTGGGCAAGAGTAGGTTTTTTAGGCGTTGCGTTTGTTCCGGTTCTGGCCTTAAATTTTACCTATGCCCTTGTCGGCAAGAGCATGAAAAAACAAGTATTATTTCTCAGTATTTTTGCTATTATTTGCTTTATACTTAACTGGTCAACCGGTTTAATCTATAAGAGCGTCAAACTGCATTTCTGGGGTTATTATCCGGTAGCAGGCAAGCTGTATATAGTGTTTTTACTCATGTTTCTGCTTCTTTTCTCGGCATCAATAATAATCCTGCTTAAATCAGCTCTTAACTATTCTCTCCCTCCTGTTAAAAGACGCCAGATACTATATGTTTTTCTTGCTTTTACGGCAATTTTGCCAGGAGTAGTAGATTATATAGGCAAATATGAAGGGATAGAAATATACCCTTTCGGATACGCCGTATCTTTTGTTCTTATCAGCATAATGGCTTTTGCGATAGTAAAATATAATCTTCTTGATATTGAAATTGTTTTAGCCAGGACAGGCCTTTACTTATTATTATATGTTGTTTTATTCAGTGTTCCTTTTTTTATCGGATCAAAAACCGGATCATGGAAGATTTCTACTTTTTCAGCCGTTGTAATCGCCTCAATAGGCACTATGTTTTTTAACCGGATACAAAAAAAAGCAGAAAATTTAATACTTGCCGAACAGCGTTCATACCAAAATATTCTTATGCAGGCCGCCACGGGCATGACGCAAAATCACGATCTTAAAAAACTTTTAAACGTAATAGTGCACCTTGTAAAAAAATCGGTTAAAATAAAATATGTTGCGATTTATTTAAAATCTCCTGACACAAAAGAGTATAAAATTGTTTCTTTCAGGTATGACAAAGGCCAGAATATTTTTAAACAGAACAATTCATTCCCCGCCAATTCCCCCTTTGTCACCTATATAAAATCAAAAGAAATACCTTTCGTTTACGAAGAAATACCCGATACCATTAAGAGTAAAATCCATTTCGATTCCAGAATAGGCCTTGTGGTTCCGGCTGTAGGTTTAAAAGAAGTAAGCGGTTTTATGATACTGGGCGAAAAAGACAGCCGCAAACCGTATTCCGCAGGCGATATCAAAACTTTCAATATTCTTGCCTCGCAAACATCAATAGCTATTGAAAACTGCATATTTATGGAAGAGTTTAAAAAAGCCCAGGAAAAAATATTCACCGCAGAAAAACTTGCTTCTATCGGAGGACTTGCAGAAGGTGTAGCGCACCAAATCAACAACCGGCTTAATCATTTTTCCGTAATAGCGGGCGAAATGAAATACGGGCTGGAAGAATTTAAAAGTAAAATGGTGCCGGTTATAACCGACCAAAACGCCCTTTCTGAGGAAATGAAGTTTTTTTATACCCTTTCCGAATCGCTTTCAGACAATGTAAAGCGCACAAGCGCTATAATTAAAGGCATATTAAACTATGCCAAAGTGGAAGCGAGAGAAGCACAGTACAAAGAGTTTGAGCTTAGAGAAATAATTGAAATTTCAATAAATTTACTCAAAATTAAGCACAACATAAAAGATGAACCTCCTATCGATTACTCCCAAGTCGGCAATAAAACTGTTTTCGGAATAAAATCGCTTATTATGGAGTCGGTTTACAATCTCTCGGATAATGCCTATGAAGCAGTTATGGAAATGCAGGAGTATATATCAAAAAACAATCCGGATATGAAATATATACCTAAAATAACTTTTACCCTTAATAATAATGATAATTCAAGTAAAATAACGGTTGAAGATAACGGAATAGGGATAAAGTCTGAACACGCCAAGAGGCTTTTTGCTCCTTTCTTCACAACAAAATCTTCCTATAAATCCGGGACTGGAATAGGTATGTATATTGTAAAAAGAATGATAGATGAAATGCATAAAGGACGCATATGGATTGAATCTGAATATCTTAAAGGAACAAAAGTGCATATCCGCCTGCCAAATACCATAAAAACAGAAAATAATAAATAACATTTATTAAGTTAATATAAAACTCATAAAATTAACACAAAAATTTGATGTTTTTGCGTTAATTTTTTATATTGCTTAATACTATTTTTAGTATTAAACTATAAGAGCTTTATTAATATGCCGCTTAAAGCAATACTTAATTAAAAAATGGCAGAAGCCGGTGACTCCGAAAGCCAGTTTGAATTAGCGACAATGTACTATAACAGACAAGGTGTTGAGAAAAACTTTGCCAAAGCTGCACAGTGGTATAAAAAAGCAGCGGAACAGGGAAACGCAAACGCTCAATACAGATTAGGCGAAATGTATTATTACGGAGAAGGCGTTAAAGGAGACCGCGCCGAGGCCGTAAAGTGGATTAAAAAAAGCATAGAACAGTAAAAAAATTGACAACTATGATTGATTTGATTATTGATAATAGTTCATCCCTCGTTAAACAATACAGTTTTGCCATTATACAGAATAACTAAATGGAGTAAAAATGCATCAAAAACTTTTAATTTTTAAATATTTCACTGTTATTTGTTTTATGGGAATTTTTTCCGTTTCCATCTGTAGAGCCGATACAAACACGGATAAGAAATTATTGGAAGCAGCAAAAAAAGGCGATGTTAAAACGGTGTCAAATCTTATAAAAACAGGCATTAATGCAAATACACAAGATCAATACGGTTACACGGCTTTAATCCTTGCTTCGCAAAACGGAAGCAAAGACATTGTTGCAATGCTGCTTAAAGTTAAAGCGAATCCTAATATATCAGCTGAGTACGGCAGAACGGCTTTAGTGCGCGCCGCACAAAACGGATATAAAGAAATTATTGATATGCTGCTAAAAGCAAAAGCCGACCCCAATTTACAAAAGGAAGGCAGCAGCGGGACGGCTTTAATGTTTGCTTCGGCAGAAGAATATACGGAAATAGCTGAAATGCTGCTTAAAGCTGAAGCTGACCCTAATTTACAAAATAAAGACGGCGAAACGGCTTTAATGTGGGCTTCAGAAAAAGGCAACAAAGAAATTGTTGATATGCTGCTAAAAGTCAAAGCAAACCCTGATATACAAGCTATATCCGGCATAACGGCTTTGGCGCTCGCCTCACAAAACGGACACAAAGAAACGGTTGAAATGCTGTTAAAAGCTAATGCTGACCCGAATCTACAAACTGAATACGATAAAACCGCTTTGGCGCTTGCCTTAACAAATGGGTATAACGAAATCGCCGCTATGCTGCTTAAAGCTAACGCCAACCCCAATATACAAGACAAATACGGCTACACAGCTTTAATGCTGGCTTCAAAAAACGGGCAAAATGAAGCTGTCGAAATACTCCTTAATGCTAACCCCGACATGGATATACAAGATACTGAATATGGTAACGGCCACACAGCTTTAATTTGGGCTGTATTGAAAGAACATAAAAAAATAATTGATATGCTGCTTAAAGCCAATGTAAACCCTAATAAACAAAACAGATCCGGCTATACGGCTTTAATGCTGGCTTCAGGAAGCGATAAAGAAATCGTTGATATGCTGTTAAAAGCTAATGCTGACCCGAACATACAAGATGACAACGGACAAACAGCGTTAATGTTTGCCGCACAAAACAGATGCAAAGATATAGTTGAACTACTCCTTAAAGCCAAAGCCGATCCGGATATACAGGGCAATAGAAACAAAAATGGCTCCCACAACTACGAATACGATAAAACAGCTTTAATGCTGACTTCCGAAAAAGGATACAAAGAAATCGTTGAAATTCTGCTTGCAGCTAAAGCAGATCCGAATTTACAAGATGCCATCGGCCGAACGGCCTTAATATATGCTTCACGGGAAGGGCACAAAAAAATCGTTAATATGCTGCTTAAAGCTAAAGCTGATCCGAATATACAAGACAGATTAATAGAATGGATTCTCGGCAGTGACACCGGCACGGCTTTGATGTGGGCTTCGGTAAGAGGATATGCAGAAATTGTTGATATGCTGCTAAAAGCTAATGCTGACCCGAATTTTCAAAACAGCAAAGGCAAAACGGCTTCTATGCTTGCTGCGCGGGCAGGGCATAAAACAATTGTTGATATGTTAATTAAAGCCGAAGGAAAATCCGCCTTGCAAGATATAATAGTCGCTTCGGCGGAAGGAAATAGAATGACAGTTGAAAAACTGCTTAAAGCTAAAACTTCCCCAGATACACAAAATAAAGGCGGCGAAACAGCTTTAATGTGGGCTTCCGTCAGCGGGAACAAAGAAATCGTTGAAATACTGCTTAAGGCTAAAGCTGACCCGAATATACAAGATAGAGACAGCTCAACAGCATTAAAGTGGGCTTCTGCAAAGGGATATACGGAAATTGTTGAAATGCTGCTCAAAGCTAATGCCAACCCCAATTTACAAAATGATAAAGGCGGCAGTACCGCTTTTACCGCGGCTTTTTTTAACGGGCATAAGGAAACCGCTAAAACGCTGCTTAAAGCCAAAGCTGATCCTAATATAAGCACATATATAAACTATAAAGGCAGCGGAATAACAGCTTTAATGGTTGCTTCTGAAGAAGGCGATACAGAGATGGTTAAAATGCTTCTCAAAGCCAATGCCGACCCCAATTTACAAAATGAGTACAACCAAACAGCTTTGCAGTTTGCTTCAAAAAAAGGACATAAAGAAATAGTTGAAATGCTCCTTAAAGCCGGGGCGAATCCCAATATAGTAGACAGGCATTCCGGATCGGCTTTGATTGACGCTTCAGGGGAAGGCCGCAAAGAAATTGTTGAAATGCTGCTTAAAGCCGATGCCGACCCGAATTTAAGAAAACCCCACCATGCAGGCGCATTGTATTATGCTACGGACAGTGGCTATACTGAAATAGCGGATATGCTTAAAAAAGCAGGCGCTAAATAATTATTATTATAGGATGTAATAATGAAAAACCTTTTGATTTCTAAATTTTTTACACTTTTGTTCTTTATTGGAATCTTTTCCATTTCCATAAGCAAAGCTGATGCCTATACGGATAACAAATTGTTGGAAGCTGCAGAAAAAGGCGATGTTAAAATCGTGTCAAATCTTATAAAATCCGGCATTAATCCCAATATTCAAGATATATACGATAACACAGCTTTATCATTTGCTTCATCCGGCGGATACACAGAAATCGTTGAGATGCTGCTTAAAGCAAACGCAAAGCCTGATATACAAAATTTCAACGGCAACACGGCTTTAATGTTTGCTTCACAAGAAGGACACAAAGAGATCGTTGAAATGCTGCTCGAAGCCAATGCAAATCCTAATATACAAGATAAAAACGGCTGCACGGCTTTGTTCTTTGCTTCACAAAAAGGACGTAAAGAAACTGCCGGGATATTGCTTAAAGCCAATGCAAATCCAGATATACAAGCTGAAGACGGCGATGCAGCTTTAATATCTGCTTCATACAAAGGATACAAAGAAATCGCCGAAATGCTGCTTAAAGCAAACGCAAATCCTAATATACAAAGCGAAAACGGCAACACAGCTTTAATAGCTGCTTCACAAGAAGGGCACAAAGAAATCGTTGAAATGCTGCTTAAAACCAAAGTAAATCTTAATATGCAGGATGAAGACGGAAAAACGGCTTTTATGCTGGCTTCAGAAAAGGGATATAAGGAAATCATCGCGATGCTGCTTAAAGCTAAAGCGGATCCGGCTAGAACTACTCCGCTTTTTGAAATAAAAATGTCAGCAGAGAATGGGTCTGCAGATGCCCAGTATGCGTTAGGCAACATGTATTTCTATGGAAACGGAGTTGAAAAAAATAGAAAAAAAGCTTTAAAGTGGTATCAAAAAGCGGCAAAACAAGATTACGCTGACGCTAAAAAAATGGCAGATATAGTTTATTTTGAACAAACAAAAAAATCGGCAGAAGAAGGTAACGCCGAAAATCAGTTTCAATTAGCTGAAATATATTTTAACGGCAATAATGCGGTTGCAAAAAATTTAAAAGAAGCTGAATTTTGGTATAAAAAAGCGGCAGAGCAAGGACACAGAAAAGCTGAAGATACAATTATTTTTCAACAAATAAAAAAATCAGCGGAAGCAGGCTATGCCGAAAGTCAGTTTCAATTAGCTGAGATGTATTGTTCCGGCCGAAGCATCGGGCAAAATATAAAAGAAGCCGTAATCTGGTATAAAAAAGCTGCCGAGCAAGGGTCTATAGCCGCTCAAAATAAATTAGCTGATATGTATAGCGCTGGCTGGGGCATCCGACAAGATGATGACGAAGCTGCAAAATGGTATAAAAAAGTGGCAGAGCAAGAGGCACAGCAAGGAAATGAACAGGCCCAAATTGATTTAGCCAAAATGTATTATGATGGTAACGGAGTTAACAAGGATTATGCCGAAGCTTTCAAATGGTATAAAAAAGCTGCAGAACAGGGAAACGCAAAGGCTCAATACAAATTAGGCGAAATGTATTATTACGGAGAAGGCGTTAAAGAAGACCGCGCCGAGGCTGTAAAGTGGATTAAGCAAGCTACAGCCCAGGGAAAAGAGACAGAATAAAAAACTGAAAGAGTTCAAAATAGCATTTGCGGATTTATTCCATTCCGTATTACTTATCAAACATAGCCTGATATTCTGAGTTTTTATCTTCTTTATGTTTTTTGTATAAAAAGGCCGGACGCGGATTAGACGGGTTTATTTCGTTGTTCCAAAGCGTATTATACAATTCCGGGTTTTGTTCTTCCTGTACTGATTTTCGCATATCAAAATAGCAGTCTTCCCTTACCAACGCGTAGTATGAACCGGAAAACTGCAATATATAATCGCTGTCCCATGAGGCATATTCCGGCATATAAAAGAAAAGCTCTTCCGGCGTTGCTCCGTACACCAGCCTCCAAATGCGTTTTTTATCCCAATGCTTTTCAGGTTCATAAGAAAACGCCTCATTTCCTGTCTTATATTTATAATAATAGTGAAAGCTTTTGTGCGTTACGAGCATAGGGATATTTTTACCCGACATTTGAGCAATCAATTTTTCATAATCTTCATAAACTTTCGTATGTTTTTGCGGATAGCTGTAACCCAAATGAAAAAAACCTGCAATTATTATGACCGCATAAATAAAACCCGGCCTAAAGCTTTTCGGCACTTTGACACTTTTCCCCTCAAGCAAATAAACCAAAGACAGCATGGATAAATACGCGAATAACAGCCCGAAACGTCCGCCCAGAGAAAGCACTTCATTGTCCATAGCCGGAATAAAAGCCGTAAGCATTAACAGTACCGGCAAAAGCAGCATTTTTAAGTTTGATTTGTTACGATAAAATAAAAATCCCGTTAAAACGGCGGCTAATACAAATTCTATTTTTAATGCCGGCGGCAAAGAACCGTTTAAAAACAGGCTTATAATGCCAGGCGTAAGATTTAATGACCTCAATCTAACAATGTCTGTTATATGGAAATGATCTATTATTAAAAACTTATATATAACCGCCAACAATATCACTGCCAACAAAATAATAAATAGTTTTTTAAGGTCAATCGATCTGTCAAAACGGTTTTTGATAAAAAGATAAAGGCATATAACACCTAAATAGATCAAAGCCATTTTGTGTATCAGCAGACAAACAAATAAAACCACTGCCAAAGCAAACCATTTCAGCTTGTCATCCCCAAACGTTTTAACAGGAGACCCGTTATTTTTTAAAAAATAAAAAGCCAGATTAAAAAATATCAGAAATAAAAACGTTTTCGGCAATTCTATGCATATAAACAATATTGACGGCGACAACGCCACCCAGGCAAAAATAAGTGTGGCAAAAAGTCTGGATTTAAAATTTTTAAGCAATAAAATAAAAACGGATAAAAACAAAAAATATGAAGTTGCCGTACATAGTTTTAAAGATGATTCAGCGTTTAATCCCAAATACTGAAATATGCCGGAAATGCGGTGTAAGATATTACTATCGGGAATTCTGACATTGCCGGTATTGAACCAGGAAAATGCCTGCAAAGCGTAATAATAAGCGTCAGCGCCTCTTAAAAACTTATCGCCAAGCAGCTGCAAAAACAGTATAGCGCTCAATAAGAGCGCTATACCAAGCATAACCGCTATAAGAATACTGTTTTGTTTATCTGGCTTCATCATAAGGAATCATAAGCCCCGTATAGGTATCGGATTTTACATATACTGGGTTAATTTTTTCTAACTCAGTTAAAAGATCATCAAACATAATTTCCTGCGCCAGATTCCAACGGCGATTGTACTCGTCAGTGCTCATGTCGTCATCATATTTAAAATATGTATGCATTTCGAATCGCTTTTGTGTTTTTGCTCTGATCATAATCTCATCAGGCAAATATCCTGTACTGCCCAAGATGTCGCCCAAAATAAATCTTACAATTTTTTCTTGTTCCTTTTTTGTTAAAGAATTATATTTTAAAAAGGTAATATCCGATTGAAAAATAATAATATCAGAAGGTTTTACATTTGGGTCATCTACAGTGGAAGAATAACCGCTGTAAGAATAAACGCTTGTAAGAGAAGGTGTTATTCTGTATTTTTTGCCGAATATTCGTATTTTGTTTTTTCCGGTTTCCTGCCAATTGCCTTCAGAAATATCGGCACTTTCGTATTCGCCTTCTCTATACAAAACAAAACTGCCGTTGCTTCTTATACGGAAAGTGTCGATTGATGCGCTCGGAAAATACGGCTCCGGTCCGTCATAACCGGATCCAGCCTGCGATATAAGATTAATATATGTTACGTCCGTTTTAACAATATCACTTTTAGCTAATTCTATAGATTTGCTCTTAACTTGAGGAAGAATAATATTGCCGTCGGGCGTTATAAATCTAAGTTCGGATATTAATACATCTTTATATTTATTACTTTTATAAATATCTTTTATTGTAAGTACAATTTTATCGGAAGTTATAGGTTTTGAAAAAAGAATTGTCTGGGGTGTTTTTTCGTCTTTTACCTGGACATTCTGCCCGTTAACATCCAACTGTTTTACTCTGCCGTTTGCGTTGTAATGGGCATCGGAGCGCTGGTAGCCATTCCATATTATAATGCCGCCGATGTTTTCTTTGCGGTCAAACGTCACTGTTACGTTTTGACCGATTCCGTCTGTCTCTTTGCCGTTTGTTGACCATGCCATATCCAGCTGCGAATCAAATAATTTTTCAGGCGAATACGCTATTTCCGGTTTCAGAACGGACGAAGCAGCCACAGACGCTTTCGGAGTAAGAGGGATATTTATTGAAAGAGGCTTATTTTTATCTTCGCTAAATATCTTTATTGATTGAATTTTAGGCACAACTCTGGCATTTTTTATTTTTAAGAAAATGGATTTTGCAGTATAGTTTAGGTACTTATTATTATTTTCTTTTATTGTGAAAACAGTATTGCCGTTTTCCAACCTAATATCATCAACTACTATGTTATACGACTCAACATAATATGACTCTTCAAAAGATCTCAGTTCAAACTCATTGCCGTCTTCATCTAGGGCTACAGTTATTTTTTCCCGATCATCGCCACCACTGTCGTAATAATTGTTTTTTTCATCTTTTAACACACCGCTGCGGTAATATGAGTTACCGTCTTTATATTTAAACATTCCTGAAAACACTTCTCTCGTAGCAATTTCGGCTTTTCTGGTTTGCGTCTGCCCATCCAAATAAGGCTGTAAAATCAATTTATCTTTAACATCTCCCTCTACAACTATTTCTATAAAACTAATAAAAACAGGGTCTTTAAATTGGAAATAAACTCCTTCGTTTACGCCAAAATCCTGCGACTGCGGCTGCCAATAGCCTTTAGCGGATGGATCTAAAAGAGAAACCGCGTTGAAACTTGTTTCTGAATAACTGGTGCCGTAAGCGGATATTAAAACCGGATTTTTTTCATTTTTACTATCTGCAAAAGCAATATCTGCAGAATATAAAACAAATAAAAAGCATAACATAATTCTAATTTTCATTTCTAGTCCTCTAATAATAATTTTGCGCGACAATCTTGAACTCTCATTTTCTCTTTTCTAATTCTTTGATTTTTCAATAATATCTAACATTTTTTGAGCTTCTGAATCATGCTGTTCTGCCGCTTTTTTATACCATTTTACCGCTTCGGTATAATCCTGCCTGACTCCTTCGCCGTGATAATACATTCCGCCTAACGCGTATTGGGCATCCGCAAGTCCTTGTTCCGCGGATTTTTTATACAATTCAAAAGCTTCAGGATAATATGACCTGTCCTGTATAACTCCACGGCCGTCATAGTACATTTTGCCTAATGCGTATTGGGCCTTTGCGTGTCCCTGGTCCGACGCTTTTTTATACCATTTTAAAGCTTCTTCTATATTTTCTTCAACTCCGTTTCCATTGTAGTACATGTTTCCTAATATATATTTAGCGTCAGCATGCCCTTGTTTTGCCATGTTTGCCACTTTTTTATACCATTTTGCAGATTCAGCTTTATTTTGTTTAACGCCGCGGCCATCATAATACATACCGCCCAACACATATTGAGCGTATACATAATCTTGCTCCGCCGCTTTAAGGTACCAGATTGCAGCTTCTGTATAATCTTGTTTAACATTCTCACCACGATAATACATTCCGCCTAATGCGTATTGCGCGGCTGCAAATCCACGTTCTGCCGCTTTGTTATACCATTTAAAAGCTTCTGCATAATCCTGTTTAACGCCAAACCCGCCATAATACATTCTGCCTAACTCGTATTGAGCGTTTGCTAACCCATGTTCTGCAGATTTTTTATACCATTTGAAAGCTTCATTGTAATCCTGCGTAACTCCGTGACCGCTAAAATACGCTTCGGCTAACGCACATTGAGCAGCGTCATACCCTTGCTCTGCAGATTTTTTATACCATTTTATACCTTCACTATAATCTTGTTCAACGCCGTTGCCGTAATAATACGCTTTACCCAAATCATATTGGCTTTGGGCATTACCTTCATCTGCCGATTTTCTTGCCAGTTCAAAAGCAATCGCATCTGACTTTGTTTTTGCATCTCTATATCTCTTCTTCGACGCTTTTTTATACCAATGAGCGGCTTCGGCCAAATTTTTCTCCACTACCTGTCCGTTATAATACATTTCAGCTAATGTGTATTGAGATTCTGCATCTCCCTGATCCGCCGCTTTTTTATACCATTTCACAGCTTCAGAGTAATCCGTTTTAATACCTTGGCCATAATAGTACTTGTTAGCTAAATTAATTTGTGCCTCCAGCAAACCTTGTGATGCCGCTTGCTCATACAGTTTTAGCGCTTCTGCATAATCTTGTTTAACGCCCTGACCATAAGTATACATCACGCCCAGATTATTTTGAGCGTTTCCGTTTCCTTTATCCGCTGCTATTTTGTACCATTTTATAGCTTCTGCATAATCTTGTTTAATACCCAGGCCGATGCCATAAAACACGCCCATATTATATTGTGACATCGTATACCCTTTGTCGGCGGCTTTTCTAGTCCATTTGACAGCTTCTGCGTAATCTTTCTTAACTCCTTTGCCGTAAAAATATATGTAACCCAGCATGTACTGAGCTTTCGCATAGCCTTGTTCAGCCGCTTTCATATACCACTTTGCTGCTTCGGCATAATTTCCGCCACCGCAAGCCTGAATATACATTTCAGCCAGCTCGGATTGGCTTTTGTAGTCCGCGGCTTCAGAAGATAAAATTTTTTTAGCTTCCGCGTCCCCTTGCGCTGCGGCTTTGTTAAGCCAATTTATGTCGCGCTCAACGCCTTTACCGTAATAATATATGTCACCCAATGAATATTGAGCAACAGCAAGCCCTTGCTCCGCGGCTTTTTTGTACCAATTCGCGGCTTCTGCCAAATCTTGCTCAACTCCCTGGCCGTCATAATACATTTTGCCTAATTTATATTCACTTTCGGCATTGCCATTTTGTGCCGATTTTTTTGTTTTTTCAAATAGCGATTTTTCGGTTTTGCCTGCCGCATCGCTTACGCACACAAACGCGCTGATTAATAAACATACTGAAAAAAATAAAAGTTTTTTCATTTTTACACCCTATAATACTATTATTATTTTGCTCCTGCTTTTTTAAGAATATCCGCTATTTCTTTATATCCGTTCTCTGAAGCAAACATTAAAGCCGTTGTTCCGTTTCTATCTTGTATATTCGGATCTGCTTTAACTTTAAGCAACAGTTCAACGATTTCTTTATATCCTTTTTTTGAAGCTATCATTAAACCCGTTTCGCCTTTTTTATTTTGCATATTCGGATTAACACCGGCATTTACGATATCTGACGTAATCTTAACATTGCCTTTTTCCACGGCAACAAATAAATTTCTATTGTTAGGATATTCTTCTGCTTTTTTAAGAATATCCACTATTTCTTTATAATCGTTTTTTATAATAGCATAATCCAACGCGGTATTATTTTTCATATCTCTTAAATTAGGATTTGCTTTTGCCGCAAGCAGCATTTCAACGATTTCTTTATATCCGTTCTCTGAAGCAAGTATTAAAGCCGTTCCGCCGTAGCCATTTTGTATATTTACGTCAGCTTTGGCTTTTAGCAGTATTTCAATTGTTTCAGTACGTCCATTTTCTGAAGCAAGCATTAAAGCCGTTGTTCCGTTTTTATCTTGTATATTCGGATCTGCTTTAACTTTAAGCAGCATTCCAACTATTGTCTTATATCCACTTTCTGAAGCCCATATTAAAGCCGTTTTGCCGCCGTTATATTGTATATTCGGGTCTGCCTTAGCGTTAAGCAGCATTACAGCAACTTCCTTATGCCCTTTTTCTAAAGCGTATATTAAAGCCGTTTTGCCGTCACTATCTTGTATATCCGGATCAACTTTGGCTTTAAGCAGCATTCCAACTATTGTCTTATATCCACTTTCTGAAGCCCATATTAAAGCCGTTTTACCATAGATATCTTGTATATTCGGGTCTGCTTTCGCTGAAAGCATCATTTTAACAATTTCATTCTGTCCTTTAATAGAAGCCAACAATAAGGCAGTTCTCTTGTCATTATTTTGCGCGTTCGGATTTGTTTTAGCTTCAAGCAACATTTCAGCGATTCCAATATCTTGGTCATACGGAACCATGAGACCGGTATAAATATCGGATTTTATATATATAGGGTCAAATTGTTCAAGAATTGTTATCAGCGATGGCGATGTATAGACATAATAGCCGGAGTAAGAGTCAAAATAATCAGCATTATTTGGAGGGCTGCTCCTGACAGTAATTCTTAAGCCGGCTTCATTATCGTCATTTCGCGGCGAAAAAAACCATTGCAAATTTTCAGAGGTCAATTTATTCAAAATAAACTTTAAAGCTTCTTCCTTCTGGGCTTTAGTCAAAGAGTTAAACTGGGCGACAGTCGCATTAGACTGGAAAATTACGGGGGCCAAGGGCTTTAATGTGGTATCATTGACTCTTCTTAAATAATCAGCTCCTACGGTTGGAGGGATAACTCTGTATTTTTTGCCAAACAAACGCATCTGTTTGCCACCGGTTTCTTCCCAATTGCCTTCAGAAATATCCGAAGCGCCGATATCCTCGTTAAAATCGCCATATTTATAAAGAACAAAGCTGCCGTTGCTTCTTAAGCGCAAAGTATCGCTGATGCCGCGAACTAAATGGTATGACGGTCCGGGAAAAATGAGGTCAACGGCATATATTAAATTAGCATATGTCACATCTTTTTTTAAGATATCTGTTTTTGAAAGCGGTTCAAAAGCTGTTTTCGCCTGCGGGAGAATAATCTTGCCGTCAGACGTTATAAATCTGAGTTCGGATATCAGTACATCTTTATATTTGCTACTTTTATAAATATCTTTTATTGTAAGCGTTATTTTGTCAGAGGTTACAGGTTTTGTAAAAAGAATAGTCTGGGGTGTTTTTTCATCTTTGACATGCACAATCTGCCCGTTAATATCCAATTGTTTCACTCTGCTATTTGCGTTGTAATGGGCCTCGGAACGCTGATAGCCGTTCCATATTATAATGCCGCCGATCTCTTTTTTACTGTCAAAAGTTACGGTTATGCTTTGACCGATTCCGTCCGTATCCTTACCGTTTGTGGACCATGCCATATCCAGTTGCGAATCAAATAACTTCTCTGGAGAATATGCAATTTCCGGCTTTAAAACGGAAGAAGCCGCTACGGCTGCTTTTGGAGATAAGGGAAGCTCAATATTAAGCGGCTTATGTTCGTCTTTACCAAATATTTTTACTGATTTAACTTTAGGTAAAATTTTTGCATCTTTTATTTTCAGAAATATTGATTTAGCGGCATAATTCAGATTTGAATATCCATTTTCTTTTGTGCTTATGTAAAAATCCCTGACAACATCATTTTCGCCTGAATTTTCATTTTCTTTTATATAAAAAGAAGTATTCCCGTTCTGATTTTTTACATTTGAAATCCCTATATCATAAAAAACTGTTTTAGTTCTTTCACCGGCTGCATAATCAGAACTAGGAGGTCTGACCTGTGTCTGCCCGTCCAGGTAAAGCTGAAAGGACAGGTCTTTTTTTTCAAATTCTCCTTCTACAATAATCTCGATAAAACTAACAAAAACAGGATCCTTAAATTGGAAATAAACTCCTTCGCTGGCTCCAAAATCTTTTGACTCCGGCTGCCAATAGCCTTTAGCGGATGGATCTAAAAGAGAAACCGCGTTGAAACTTGTTTCTGAATAACTGGTCCCGTAAGCGGATATCAAAACAGGAGCTTCTTCTTTCTTTTCATCGGCAAAATTAAAAACAGAAAAAGATAATACAAACAAAAAACATAAAATAACTCTACTTTTCATTTACTGCATCCTCCTGGTAAATTGATAATATGGGGTATGTTTTTGCGTTCGGCAGCTGATAATGCCACCATTCTGTTCGAATTGCCGTTAGTCCTGTTGATTCCATGAGACTCTTTAAAAGTGCCCTGTTCTCACATTTTTGCCGCTCTTCGGGAGCGCATTCATAACTATGGTGCGCTTTGGCTTCAAAGCTGTCAAACTCCGTAGGAAACTCCAAATAACTGCCGTCTTCATCGGCAAGCGCGACATCTATCGCCACACCTCTGTTATGCAGCGATCCGGTCTTAGGATTTGCCACATACCTGCTGTCCGGCAAAATTTTCCACATGGCTTTTTGCACTTCCAAAGGCCTGTAAGCGTCAAAAATTACAAGTTTCAGCTTTTTTTCTTTTAAAACGGGCTCAAGAGCTTTTAATTTGTCATATACCTCTTTATGGACATAGGCCGATTCTATGCCAAAATCCTTATAAACGTTTTTCTTAAGAAAATTGTCTTCCGAATTGTATTTCATATCCGTTATAAACCTATCGCCATCAAGTTTTTTTAAGCCCGTGACTGTCTCTATCTTATCTGCGGAGGCATAGGAACACGTAAGAAGAGTTACAAGCAGCAAAAGAATTATTTTTTTCATTATTTATTTCCTTCCAATAAAGGGTTATACATCATGAGAGCGTTATTCTCAACTATAAATTCTTCCCGAATAAGTTTTTTATCGCTGTCATAAACATTTCTGTAAAGTTCATTATGCCTTATATGCCCGCCCCAAAATGCACCCTCTATTTTATGATTTTTTTCAATGATTTCATAGGTAAAATCCAAACTTTTATCGCTTCTTATTTCGCCGTTTAAAAACTCATCATCCATCCATAAGCATATTTGAAAATTTTGCTCTGACGGGTTGTATATCTGCAAATCAACGTAGTTATAGGAAACCGTTGCCCCGCTGCCAAAAGGTAAGGTTCTATTGCTGTCAGGAAAAACATCGTACCCGTGCCGCCAGCGCTCGGTAACCTGTAAAGGCGTGTGCAGGGCCATCCAATATAAAAGATTGGCAAGCTGGCAAAGCCCGCCGCCCGTATCTTTTGCCAGAGTTCCGTTTTTGAGCACTAAACCTTCCAAATAACCTTTATAACGCGTTGTTTTACCTACTGTTTTCCAAAAAGAGAAGGTTTCCCCGGGTTTTACGATTATTTTGTCTATTTTTCCGCAAGCAAGCCTTAAATTAGTTCTTTTGTTCTCCTGAAGATACATATCCACGTTTTTCAATTTACGCATTATTACGGATTTATGGGAAAAAACGGAGTTTGGCAGTTTTTCGGATTTATTTTCAGAAAACTTTTTTTGCCCGAAAAACCATTGAAAATATCTTTTATAAATAAAGATTTTTTTACCTATATACAAACGGAGAAATGAGCGTTTAACCGGCTTTTTCATTTTATTTAGTCTTTTTTCCTTAAATTTTAGTATTTTTTAGTTCTCTTATAACGCAGAATCAAATATATTGAATAATTTAATTATATTTTGTGTTTTTAAGCCAACTCCAAGGTTTTTAGCAGGCTCTTTGTCTGCAATAATAGCGTATATATATGTATTTGTAAATAATATTCTTATTGAAAATACATATTAATTTGGCTATTGTATGGCATCAAGTCCATAAAGTAAAAACATTTGCAATACTATTTCAGCCTAAGTTTGAGGGTATTTTTTGAATTTATTTGCAAATTCAGAGGAGTTTAGAAAAATTGATGAAAAAAAGAACAAGCTGGATTAACATTATTGCCTGTATTGCTATTCTTTCATTTTGCAGCACAGTTTTTAGTACTATTCCGCAAAAAACAGATGATCTTTATGTTGTCATTGACAACGATCTTGCTTACGAAAATGAACCTTCGGAAGGAGATGGTTGGATAGATGGGTTTAGATTTTATAAAAATAATAAATACATCGGCAGCGGAAGAGTAAAAATCTCAAATGAAGGCAGCGATTATGCCCCTCGCAGTGTAACGGTTGCACTTGACAATAATAATGAATACGCCGCTCTTGGAAGTGATTATGACATAGCAATAAACAGAGAATTTTCACCTATTCCAAATGATATTAAAAAAATGGCAGATACCAGACAGTTTAATCATTTAGTGCGGGAAATTTTAAATAAGCAAAGTTACACAACAGCCGAAGTCGTAATAAAATCAGCTTATTCTTTAGATTTTGAAAAAAACGGCAAGACCCAGTATATAATTCTTGCCAGTAATGGTCCAGCATGGCTTGTAAGTGAAGATGATTTTTGGGCTAAAAAAACAAACTGCCAATATTCTATCGCATTTTTATATGACGGTAAAAAAACAACCATGATTCGGGAAAAATATTTTGAAAAAGGAAATGAAGATGAACATTGGCGTTCGGATAAGATGTTTATTTATGATTTAAACGGCGACGGTAAATATGAAATTGTAATATTGGATTTAGGTTACGAAGGATATGGTTATAGTATATTTAAATACAACGATAAGGTATTCACCAGAGGATTATGATGGTATGAATCTCAAAGTAGCGATATCAAACCTGTTATACTGCAAAACTTTACGTAAAACAAAAACCCCTGAAACCTTTCAGTTCAGGGGTTATTTTATTTGATACGGGGACGACGGGATTTGAACCCGCGGTCTCTGCCTTGACAGGGCAGTGTGTTAAACCAGGCTACACCACGTCCCCAAAAACTATTAAATTGTCAATTACGAACTCGAAGATTATATCAGAAAGCCGCTTTAATGTCAAACGGTAGCTTTACTGGTTAATGCTTTTCATGCCGGATTTATCTGCCGGTTTCGCGTCTGGATTATATATCGCTGAATAATTTGTCTTGCACTCAACTGAATAATGAAACGGAAATTCAACGCTATTTTGCGAATATATCGCTTGCTTGTTTTCGGAAACAACCACTTCTATTTTATTGCCGGACGGAAGTCCTGCATCAACGGAAACCACATATACGCTGTCGGCATTGGCTTTTACCAGACTTCTTTTTTCATTTGCCGCGGCAAGGTCATACTTATCTTTAAATGCGCTGTAGTCAGCGATAACATAGTAATAAGGCGTTTTTACTTTATATGTCTTTTCTTTGCCGCCTTTCTTTGTTACGGCAACAAAAACATCATCTCTGGTTTGTACTTTTGTGTGGGCGTCATAAGTCTGCACCATAACAATAAGGGCATTATCGTAACTTAAAACATTTTTATTAAAATCTTCAAAAGCCTCATTATCATCCATTTGCGCCAAAAGACCCGAATAAAAGAATGAAAGCAAAACAAAAACCGAAATAAATTTAATTATTTTCATTATTTCTCCTCCTTTTTTTCAATTTTATATAATTATTTTATACTTTTCACAAGCATATAACCAAACCAAAAACCTGACAAGGCCATAATAACGGATATTGCGACATAAGCAAAACTGCCAATAATGTTATTATCCCTCATAAGATTTGAAAATTCAAGTGAAAATGAAGAAAAAGTAGTAAAACCTCCGAGTAACCCGATAACGACAAAATGCTTTAAATGGCTGCCGGATGAGTCTTTATCAAAAAAAGCATCCGCGGCGCCCATAATAAAGCAGCCTGCAAAGTTAATAAAGATTATCGTAAACGGTATTCCCCACCTGCTTAACGGAAAGAATTCAGACAGTAAAAACCTGAACAGCGCGCCGAACGCGCCTCCGAAAAAAACCGCTAATGCTTTTGGAAACATAAAATCCCCTATATTAAGTCAGACGGCATTATTTCAATGCTTATTTGGGTATTAGAAAAAATTTTATTATAGTTTCCGGCATAGCCTGCAAGGCTGATAAGCTCTTTTCTTCTGCCTTTCATTATTATATGCCTTCTATAAGTGTTGTGTAATTTAGCTATATACGCAGGCGCCGGACCCAGAAGTTTAATTGAAAAACCGGCGCTTTTTAAAATCCCTTCAAGAAATTCAAAAAGTTTTTCGGAATCCTGCGCGGCTTTTTGTTCATCTTTATTTTTTATGGCAATTTTTGCGACATCACAGTACGGAGGATACGCCATCTTCCTTCTCTGCTCCGTTTCTGCTTCATAAAATGATAAAAAATCGTGTTTTTTGGCATGAGCTATGGCGTAATGTTCCGGATGGGAAGTCTGCACTATAACATTCCCGGCCGCATCTCCCCTGCCGCAGCGCCCCGCAACCTGTGTAATAATCTGAAATGTTTTTTCTGCGGATTTAAAATCAGGCAGATAAAGCGACGTATCGGCATCTATAACGCACACAAGGGTAACATTTGGAAAATCAAATCCCTTGGCAATCATCTGGGTGCCAAGCAAAATATCATAATTTTCGTTTTTTATGCCGCGGTAAGCTTTTTCGTAGTTTTCTTTAGAAGAAGCCGTATCTCCGTCAAGTCTGAAAACTTTGGCACTGGGAAAAAGTTTTTTTAGTTCATCTTCAACTTTCTGTGTTCCTGTTCCAAAAACGGATATTTCTTTACTGCCGCATATGGAACAGGTAACAGGCAGTTTTTTTGTTTCACCGCAATAATGACATTTAAGGGTATCAGGATTTCTGTGGAACACCATGGAAATCGAGCAGTTAGGGCATTGGTAAACGCTTGCGCATTTACGGCACATAATTGAAGGTGAATATCCGCGTCGGTTTAAAAAAACTATTATCTGTTCCTTTTTTGACAACGCCTTGGAAATCGCTTCAACAGTCTCGGGAAGCAGCATACTTCCGCCAAAAAATTTATTTTTTAAGGATAAAATTTTAACTTCGGGAAGATTCTTTTTGTCGATGCGCTCAGGCAGGCTTATAAGCGTAATGCGTCCGCCTAAAGCATCTTTAAAACTCTCTAAAGAAGGCGTTGCCGAACCCAAAACAACGCAGCCGTTATGGTATTTTGCCCTCCACAAAGCTATTTCCCTTGCGTCGTAAGAAGGTTTTTGCTCCTGTTTATAAGTATGCTCATGTTCTTCATCTATAATTATGAGGCCTAAATTTTTAAACGGGGCAAAAACGGCAGACCTTGCACCAAGCATAATACGTATTTCGCCGTTTTTAGCCTTTTTAAACAGCCTGTATTTTTCTGTATTGCTGACTCCGCTGTGCCACAAACCAACTAATCCGCCAAAACGCCTGGTAACAATATCCACAAACTGCGCCGTAAGCGATATTTCAGGAATAAGCATCACGGCATCTTTGCCAAGACTTAACGCGTGCTCAATAATATTTAAATAAACTTCCGTTTTGCCGGAGGCCGTAACGCCATGCATAAGAAATGTTTTAAACTCGTTATTCGTAACGGTTTGGTTTATTAATTCTACGGCTTCCCTTTGCCCGGCATTCAAGATATGCCTGCTGAAAGCTTCTTCGTTTTTAACGGTTTTCTTTTTTATTTCCCTTTTTGGAGGTTTCATTGATACGGGGATTACAGAGGCAAGGGCTTCTCCTAAGGAACATATATAATTTTCTGAAATATATGCCGCAAGGCGGAAGTTTTCTTCATCTATAACGTCATCACCGTCGATAATTTCGGAAATGCTTTTGAGTTTAGAAGGGTTTTCTTCCGTTTCGGCAACCGCAAGCGCGTAGCCGGTTAAATTCCTTTTTCCAAACTGGACTTTAACCCTTTTGCCCGCAATATTTTCTATATCCGCGTCTTCCGGAGGCAAATAGTGGTATGTTTTATTTATAGGTACCGGAACTGCTACTTCGATGGCTTTCATATTTTTCCGGTCTTAAGGTAATTCATTACCCTTTTCATGTCATCCCAAACAAATTTTTTAAGGTTAGGGTTTCTAAGAAGCGCCGCGGGATGATACGTCGGCATAAGTTTTATGCCATTATATTCTCGTACCTGGCCCCTGATAACGCTTATAGATTCTTCTGTCTTCAAAAGCCCTTTTGTTGAAGAAGCGCCGAGCGTAACAATTATCTTAGGTTTGATAATTTCGAACTGCATATCAAGATATGGCTGGCACGCATTCATTTCTTCAGGTGTCGGCGGCCTGTCATTTGCCCTCTTTTCAGGATCGGAAGGGTCTTTCATCGGATGGCATTTAACTATATTGGCAATATATACTGTTTCTCTGGTAAAACCCATAGCTTCGATAATCTTAGTTAAAAGCTGTCCCGCTCTGCCTATAAAAGGCTCTCCTTTATGGTCTTCATCATATCCGGGCCCTTCGCCGACAAATATTAAATCGGCATCCGGTGAACCTACCCCGAAAACGCAGTTTAAACGGCTCTTGCCTAATGGGCATTTTCTGCATTTACCGGTTTCTTCTCTTAACGCTTCAAGCTTATCTGCGGATTTTTCATTTTTCGGCATAGATACCTGCGGATTTTGTTTTTTTGGGGCAGCCGCGGCTACTGCTTCTTTTTCAACAGCGGCAATTTTATAAAGCTCGTCTTCACCCCAGTTTTTATACTCTTCAAGGGAGCGTTTTGCAAGTTTTAGAACTTTTAAATATTCTGATTGTTTCATCAATTATCTTTCCCGCTATTATATTTTTATCTGCATTTTTTATTTTTACGCAGCTTCCGGATTCGCATATTATATATACGGAAGTTTTATCCGCGCCCAAAGATTCTTTACCGTTTGCGACTATTAAATCAAGATTTTTTTCTTTAATCTTTTTCAAAGCATTCGCTTGAATTCCGTCTGTTTCAAGAGCAAAACCCGCAACTGTTTTATTTTTCTTATTTTTGCCGCAATAAGCTATTATGTCAGGATTTTTTTTAAGTTTGATTTGTTCAAAACCGGCAGATTTTTTTATTTTTTTTGCATGGCGTTTTTCCGGCCTGAAATCCGCAACCGCCGCAGCGCCAATTACAATATCGGCTTTTTTCAAATTTTCTTTAACGGCATTTAACATATCCAAAGCGCTTATGACCCTTATTACTTTGGATTTATCGGGCGGCGGCATTTGAGCCGGTCCTGTAACAAAAATGACATTGTTTTTCTTTTTTAAAGCAGCTTTTGCCAAAGCCGCGCCCATTTTACCGGATGAGTCGTTGCTTATAAACCTGACAGGGTCTATATATTCTCTTGTAGGCCCTGAAAATATAAGAAATGTAAGGGGCTTCTGCTTTTTAAGCATTATAAGGAAAGTTCCTTTACGGTTTCAGATACTATTTTTTCTACAGGCGCCAGCCTTCCGTCACCGCAGTCTCCGCAGGCAAGCTCGCCTTTTTCGGGCATAACAAATTTATATCCGTAACTTTTAAGCGTTTCTATATTGTTCCGCGTTGCTTTATGGTTAAACATATTAGTATTCATCGAAGGGCATATAAGCACTTTAGATGCGGATGCAAGAACGGTACATGACAGCAAATCATCCGCCCTGCCAGCAGCAAGCCTTGCCATCACGTCAGCGGTAGCAGGAACGATGAGAATTATATCCGCTTTTTTTGCCAAAGATATATGGTTAATTTCCCATTTTTCCGGCAAATCAAACATTTTCATATGGATTTTATTTTTGGAAAGCGTCTGAAGCGTCAACGGCGTTATAAATTCAGCTCCGCCGTAAGTTAAAACACATTCGACATTAGCATCAAGCTTAACAAGCTGCCTTATAATTTCACAACTTTTATAAGCCGCTATGCCGCCGCATACGCCTATGACGATATTTTTACCCTTTAAACTCATTTATACCTTTTCGGCTGTTTCCGCCGCTTTGTTTTCTTTTGCTTTCATTTTCTTGCGAAGCTCTTCAATCTTTTCAGGCGTAGCTACGTTTTCAACAACGTCATTAAGGGCTTTTACTATAAGGTCCGCCTGAGTAAGGTGCCTGTAATCTTCATCCTGTTTTTTTACGGATATCCAGTCCAAAGCTAATTTAACGATATCATACTTTCCGAGTTTAGATTCCGACATTTCTTTTGCAAGCTGCATTTCATTTAAAGCCATTTTTTTCTCCTAAAAATATTTGGGAATTGTTTTCCCTTTTTTGATTCTATAATTCTGCGTCTCTATTATCATTTTTACCGCATCTACGGCTTCTTTTAAATTTTCGTTTACTACAAGGTAATCATATTTTTGTAAAGATTTCAGCTCTTTTCTGGCATTTTCCATGCGCGTTTTTATAGTCTCTATGCTGTCTTTGCCTCTTGAAGTAAGCCTTTGCTTGAGAGTTTCAAGGTCAGGCGTCATAATAAAAACCATGCAAGCCTGCGGATACTGCCTTTTTATGTTAATTCCGCCCTGGACATCTATATCCAAAAGTATATTTTTACCTTTTCTTATTGTTTTTTCAATAAACTCTTTAGGCGTTCCGTAATAATTTCCGTGAACTTTAGCCCATTCGGTAAATTTCTTTTCTTTTATCATTTTTTTAAATGTATTTTCATCCGTAAAAAAATATTCAACTCCGTTTTTCTCGCCCTTTCTGGGAGCTCTTGTAGTATATGAGATTGAATATACCGTATTTTTATCAGAGGAAACCACAGCATCGCAAATACTGGTTTTCCCGGCTCCCGAAGGAGCCGACACAACTATAATATTTCCGTTTTGTTTTGTTTTCACAGCAACTCCGCTTCCCTTAAAAGAAAATATTCGCTGTACGGATAAGAGTCCGTAATAAACTCTCTTTTGTTCCATCCATTCAACAACGTATTTTTGGAAATCAAATCAACCAAAAGCAAATCCATAATTTCTTCAGCCGTATAATCAGGCAGCAGCTCACAAAAATCTTTTTGTGCCTTTTCCGGCATTCTTCCGGAAAGTTCCTTTGCAGAATATTCACCGATAGGAGACATAGAGGCGCTTATATGCATACCCCACTTTTCAACTGACAAATATATTTTCACGTAATTAAACTCTTCATCAATTGTTTTCAAAATAGCGCGCATCGTACTGTAATTATTATAAGATTGATCCGTAAAACTAAAAGGAATCCAGTGCTGCAAAATTCCGCCTTCATTTAATTTTGATTTTACAAGCCTGTAAAACTCTCTTGAATAAAGAAAACTTGAACCGGAAGATTGTATAGGTGGCGGCGGATCAAGCGTTATTACGTCAAATTTTTTGCCGGTCCTCATTAAAAACCTTCTTCCGTCATCAACAATTATGCTGCTTTTCGGGTTATTAACGACCTCTTCGGCGTCATTATAAAACACAGGGAAAGCGTTAACAACACCCGGCGTTAATTCAACTGAAGTGGTATCTATATCCCAGCTCAACATTGAGCGGTGCGTTGTGCCCATGCCAAAACATATAACAAGTCCGTTTTTAGCATTGCCGTGTAAAGCTAAAGGAAAATGAGCCATAGTTTTAGTTATCGTAGTAAAATGCGTCATACCATAACCGTTCACCAATAACTTGCTGCCTTCAGGACCGTTATACGCGACAACCGTTGCCGTTGTATCCCTGCTTATAAATAACGGTTTTTTTAATGCTTTTTGAAAAGATTTAGAATACGGTATTTCATATGTTGTTGTATACGCGACAGACATAATAATAGCGGCAAGCAGAAAAACTGATGTTGAAACTGCTAAAACTTTCTTTGTTTTTTTAACATTAAGCAAGAATAAAAAAACATATAAAACAGACATGATAATCATAACGGCTTTAGCGCTCATAAAAGGGAGCATGAGATAAGAAACCGCCAAAGGCCCGAGTATGCAGCCTAAAACATTTATAGCATAACTTTCTCCGGCCTTTTTCGCATCGCCTTCAGAGTAGTAGTCAATTATCGAAGGCGTTAAGTATCCTAAAACCGTACATACGGGAAATATCGTTAAAACAACCTGCAGCAAATATTTATAGACTTTATAATCTGCAACCGTATGTACACGGCCCTGCCCGAGTAAGTTAGGATCATTGATTATGATAGGCAAAAAAGAAGTGACGGCTAACACAGATAATAAGAATCCTAAGCTGAATACTTTGCCTTTTCTGACATGAGACCGGTAAACGCATGTGCCTATATAGTTAGCCAACAGATACCCGGCAAGAAGAAACGAAAAAGCATAAACCATAGTTCCCAATGCGGGTGAAAATGCCCTTGTCCAGGCAACTTCTATTCCCAAAGAAACAAAGCCCGTAGTGAAAAGTACCACCTTTAAAAATGAATAACTCGGCTTGATTTTCCACAAAGCTGAAACATTAATACTTGCTGCTTTTTCAATGTTTTGTTCTTCTTTTTTAGTACCAAATTTTTTGGCGGCATAAAACGCGCAGCAGGCTATAAAAAGATTTGTGCAGCCAGCTATGTAGAGGGTATTTGATAATCCGAAAAGCTCTATGGCAAACACAACCGTGCCCAAAACGCCAAACACCGAGCCAAGCACGTTTGCGGTGTATAAAAAACTGAAACTGGTTTGCTCGGAATTATTTGTCTGCCGGATAAATGACATTATGAAAGGATACGTCGTCCCCATCGCAATGCACCATGGCAATATCGAAAGAGCCAAAAATAATGCTGACAAACACATATATGAAACCGAGTTTGTCTGCCCTGCCGCCAAAAGCAGCTTTTGGCCGAAAGCAAATAATATTGGGATTAATACTGCGCCTGTCCCAATCAATATTTCCGAAAATCCGTAAAAATAAGCTGATTTTATATTGGTTTTCTTTGATAAAATATCAATATACTTACCGCCAAACCATGAACCGAGACCGAGACCAAGCATAAAAACAGATATTGAAACCGAGAGTACAGGCAATATGGCGCCAAAATGCGCGTACGCAAGGCGTATCCAGACAATTTGATATACCAGACTGCACATTCCTGAAAGAAAAAACATTAAAGCTAATATAATCTTAAACTTTTGACTCATTTCCCTGACCCCTTGATAGTAAAATATCTTAATATTTTAGTATTTTTTGCTTTTATTTTCAATTAAACGGCAATTTGCATTTATCCTCTAAAAAATATAAAATCGGTTTTAAAACGGGTGATCTGATGGAGCAAAAGTATAATGCAACGGTTATTGGGGCGGGTCACGCTGGCTGTGAAGCGGCTTTAGCCTGCGCGCGGATGGGTTTAAAGACCCTGATTATCACGCTGAATATGGATTCCGTGGCAAGCATGCCGTGCAATCCCGCAATAGGCGGAATAGCAAAAGGTCAGATTGTAAGGGAAATAGACGCTCTTGGCGGAGAGATGGGCTGGATAACAGACCATGCGGGAATCCAGTTTAAAATGCTTAACGCTTCAAGAGGGCCGGCAGTTTGGTCTCCAAGGGCGCAGTGTGACAAAGAGCTTTATTCGGTTTTAATGTCAAAATCGCTTCAAAACCAGCAAAACCTTGATATTTTGCAATCCGAAGCATCTTCATTAATAGTAAAAAACAATAAAATTTGCGGCGTTAAGATAGCAACAGGCGAAATAATCGATTCCGATATGATCATAATAACCGCCGGAACGTTTTTGAAAGGCAGAATATACGTAGGAAACACGAATTTTGAAGGCGGCAGGTTTAACGAAAGAGCCGCTTCTTTTTTATCTTCGTCGCTTATTAATGACTGCGGAGTAAAGCTGAAACGCTTCAAAACGACAACTCCTCCCAGAATAAACACCAATACCGTTGACTATTCAAAAATGACTGAACAGGCTGGAGACGAAATACCCCAGCCTTTTTCCCACTTCACCGATAAAGAAAACTGGAGAAAAAATTTAAGGCAGTTGTCATGCTGGCTTACTTATACAAACCAAAGTTCGCATAAAGTTGTAGCTGATAATATAGATTTATCTTCAATTAACATCGGCGAAACGGACAGCCAAAGCCCTAGATACTGCCCCGCCATAGAAGAAAAAATTTTAAGATACCCTGACAAAGAGCGCCATCACATATTTCTTGAGCCGGAAGGCAGAAGCACAAATGAAGTGTATCTTAACGGCCTATACACAGGGCTTCCGTTTGACGTACAGCAGAAAATGATCAATTCAATCGAAGGGCTTGAAAACGCAAAAGTAACACGTTACGGGTACGCCATTGAATACGATTACTCCGACCCTTTACAGATAAAAAACAGCCTTGAGATAAAAAGCACCGAAAATCTTTTTTTAGCCGGGCAGATAAACGGCACTACCGGCTATGAAGAGGCTGCCGCGCAGGGCCTTATGGCAGGCATTAACGCGGCGCTTAAATTTTTTGGCAAAGACCCGCTTGTCCTTGGCAGGCCGGAAGCATACACAGGCATAATGATTGATGACATAACCTCAAAAGGCGTGGATGAGCCTTACAGAATGTTTACTTCACGCGCAGAGTACAGGCTTTCGATAAGAAATGACAACGCGGATTTAAGGCTTATGGACATAGGCCGCTCAATAGGTCTTATATCGGACGCAGCGTACAGAAAGTTTGACATTTACAGAAATGTTTTAATAGATATTTATGACGGCAAAGAAGAAAATTTACCGCCTGAAGAAGAGATGCTTCCGTGGACTATGGAGCAGGCAAGGCAGGAAGTTGAAATAGCAAAAAAGTATGAAGGTTATATAGAAATACAAAACAAAAGCGCGAAAAAAGTAAAAAAGAACGAAGACAGGCGCATCCCGGAAGATTTTGAGTATGGCTCATTAGACTCTCTTTCCGCCGAAACAAAAGAAAGATTATCCGAAGCAAAACCGCAGACTCTGGGGCAGGCGGCAAAGCTGCGCGGCATAAAACCGTCCGATATAGCGATTCTTTCCATTCATCTCGAAAAAAGAAGGAGAGCAAAAAATGCGAAATAAATCAGTTGATATTTACTTCTTTACAGGAACAGGAAACACTTACCTTGCCGCAAGAAAAATAAAAGAAGTGTTTGAGCAAAACGGCTGCACCGTAAGGCTTTTAAATATTGAACAAAACAGCCCCTCTGAAATAGATTTGTCAAAAACAATCGCCGTAGCGTTCCCCGTTGCATGTTGGAACACATATCCTTTTGTAAGAAGGTTTATTAAAGCGCTCCCGAAAGCGTCCGGAACGGAAGCTTTTGTATTCAGCACTATGGGAGACTCTTCGCTTAAAGCGGCGGCAAATTTTGGAGATATCTTAAAAAAGAAAGGTTATTCGCTTATCGCCACAAAAGGTTTTAAGATGCCAAACAACCTTATATCTATACAGAGCGAAGAAAAAAATATCGAAAAACGCAATAAAGCATATATAAAAATCGCAAGTTTTGCGCTGGACATACTGAACAGCGCCGCTAAACCTGAAAAAACTAATATTTTCTTTAAAATGTGCCTGGCAGTCTCATCTTTTATAACACTGCTTTGGGAAAAAAAACCTGCGCAAAAACTTATAAATATGAAGGTGATAAAAGAAAAATGCGTAAAATGCGGGCTCTGCGCCAAAATATGCCCGGTTAAAAATATTTCTTACAAAGATTTTCCTTATTTTGACGGAAATAAATGCCAGATTTGCATGCGATGCGTATCTTACTGCCCGACAGGAGCGATAGATTCCTTATTTGTAAACAAGGGTAAAGTCTATAAAGGGCTGAATGAAAGCGAAATGAAAGGTTGTTTTAAAATATAAAGGAGACTACATGAAAAACATTAAACAAATATCAGCGGCAGTATTTTGCGCAGTACTTTTTACATCTTACAGCGCCATTGCCGATACCCCTGCAAACGTAACGGCGGCAGCGCAGCAGATTGCGCAGGCGGCTCCAAAAACTCCGGCGGCGGAAGAAATAAAAGCGCAGGCAAAAAGCATAAAAGACAATGCGGCAAAAGCAAAAAAAGACGCGGAAAACTCCGCAAAAATATTGAAAGAAAAAGCGGAAAATGATGAAAAGTCGGCAAAAGAACAGGTTAATCTGTTAAAAGAAAAAGCCGCGGCTGAAAAAAAACAATATGAAGAAGAAATAAAGGGTTTTGAAAGCAAAATCCGGGAAACCAAAGCAAAATTGAATTCCAATGAAAAAGAAAGCCTGCAGGAAATAGATACTTTGCTTAAAAACGCGCAAACTGCAAAAGAAGAAGCAAATAAAAAAGCCGCCGCCATTATACAAGACGCGGCAAAGAAACAGGCGGAAGAGAACAAAAAAGCTGAACTCTTACTTCAAAACGCGGTAAAAAAATAGTTTAAGAAGCGCATAATATATCTATAAAACCGGAAACAGAGAACCTTATTGAAGCGGCATTACCGGCAGAAATATCAGATTCTTTCATTAGTACAATTAATCCGTTAGCGGCATCAGCTGCCTCTGACGGATTTTTTTGCGCATAAGCGGCGGCAAGCTTTGTTACGGCGCCGCTGTAAGAAGCACCGTCAAAATTACCGCCTGTGCTAAATTCATATATGCTTATATTTCTATTCCGCCCGCCGTATCCGTCTTCAATTTTTCCGGCATACGTTTTTTCAGATAAAATTCCAGTAAAAAATTTCTTAGCCTCATGCGCAAAAGCGCCCGGTAACCTATATAACCATTCCTGCAGAGCGGACATTTCCGCATACAAAGTTTCAATAGCCGAACCGTACAAGCCGGTTTTTTGAGGTCTGTTTATTACTATGCTTTCAAAGCCTCCTGTCCCGCCAAAAGAAATATTTACCGTTACCGTACCGCCGTCATTTATTACAATGCCTTTATTTTCAGGTTTCTTATAATTTTTAATTCCTCTTTTTATTATTTCCTGCTCATTAACCGCGCATATTTGGTTGACGGCATCATTCATAAATTTCACGATATCCGCTTTAGGATTCCTTTCAAGTTCCTGACGCAAAAGAGTTTCTAATATGGAAGCAACCCTGGTTTTTTCCGGTTCTTGCGAAATACTTTGAAGCTGTATGGCAGTGGAACGGAATGCTTCCCACTCCAATAAAAGCCTTTCATACACAGCGGCGGCTTTATCAACACCCGCATGGACGTCCGGGGTAATAACAGCGTAAGAGATGCCTTTTTCGCGCATTTCATCAATCAATCCCTGCGTATGGAATCCGCCGCACACGATAATATCCACATCTTTTAAACCGCCTAATATATCTTCAATATTTTTTGACGGTATCTTTGTTTTCGGGCGTGTTTTTTTGGGAATGGAAGGCATTACATAACCTGAAAAAACTTTATCCCTGAGCAAATTTGCCTCATAGTATTCCTTAACTATATTGTCATATGTATCAAGCATATTCACGTATTGGGGAGAAACATTTGCTTTCCAGTAAGACTTAAATCTCTGCAACCCGAAAGAATTCAAATATAAATAACCGGCGGAAGTAAGATTGGCGGTGTAATAACTGCAGATATTATCAAACAAATCCGACAAAATTACCAAAACCGCTTCCCTGCCGCTTTTCGCGCCGGCAAGCTGCAAACTGCGCAGAAGGCTGTGTTCTTCATATAACAAATCCATAGCGTTCATATTTTCCGAAAAACCGGATACTGATATATATTTCTGAAGTTCGTTAAAACCTTCTAAACAGGATATACCCGAATTTTCAAAGCCGATCAGCTCATTTATCAATGTATTTGTATCGTTAAAGGAATCAGTATTCTGCCGCAGCTGCGCGTACTGCTGGTAGCTAAGCGTCTCTTTCAGCACGGAAAGAGATTCAACCAGTTCTTTTTGCACCTTCCGAATATTTATGCTTTTGGCGTTTTTATCATAACTTATGTACTCGGAAATATTTTTATATTGATTTATGTCTATATGAAAATCGCTAATTACGCCTCTCCTGTCTGAAAGCTTTTTTGACATTGTAAAAAGCGCGCGGTAGTATTCCTGCGAATCCAGTTTTCCTTCTTTATAATCCTTTGTAAGCCTTGCAAGTTTTTTATTGAACGCTGAGTAATACATTTTCTGTTCGCCTTTCAAATCTTTGCCCATTTCGGAAAGAATTTCCGTTATGGCAGGTTTTTCCTTAATTATAAAAGCAAGGCGTTCAAGGTTTTTCTCATGAATATTTTTATTTTCCATTCCTTTTAAAATCCCGTTAACATCTTTTTGATATGCGAAATATTCGCCTCCGGTAAGCTTTCCGTCTTTCAACAGAGCGTCAACCGTGGCATCAGCAAAAGTTTTATCGGAAAATATCTTCATCCAGCTGAAATCAATTTCCCCGTAAGCGCCTTCCATAAAGATATTTTGCACATTGTAGCTTTCATACAGGCGCGTGAGTATTTCGCTTATGTTTCTCTGTACCTGCGGATGGCAGTGGAGGTCTTGTACAATTACAGCGGAAGAAGGAGAATCAAAATTTTCAAAAGCGGTTACGCTTCCGAAATTATATAGCGGGTCGGAATTATTTTTTTGAAGCATGGAAGATATGTCCGCAATGCCAAAAGCGGACGCCTCAAGACACATGGTAATTAACACGGCTAATATTTTTTTCATTGCTTTTTTAAAATAACTTAATTATATTTATTTTTCAATCAATATTTGGTAGTATTTCCGAATGGAAAATAATGAACTTTTTAAAAATTTTACGGATCACGTTCAAAAAAACATACTGCCTTCTTTTTCGGAGGAGCGACTTAATGGCTTTAAGATATATTTTAACAATCTTTTAGAATGGAATCAAAAGTTTAATTTAATATCGTTTAAAACTGAAAATGATTTAATTTACAGGCATTTTTGTGATTCTTTATATAGCGCTAAAGCCATAACGGACATTACAAACAGCCAAAATATAAAAGTTATTGACCTTGGAACAGGTTCAGGAATGCCCGGAATTCCGGTAAAAATTGCCTTGCCCGAAATAAACCTTACGCTTGTTGAGTCTATAACAAAAAAATGCGTATTTTTGGATGATACAAATAAAAAGCTCGGTTTTGACATAAAAGTGCTTAATACGCGCGCCGAAGAGATAGGCCAAAGCCCCAATTACAGGCAGAGGTGCGATTTTGTACTTTCGCGCGCGGTAAGCAAATTTTCCCCAAATCTTGAAATTTCTATTCCGCTGCTTAAAGTCGGCGGGCATTTTATAGTACACAAAACTAAAAATTCTGCTGAAAGCCCCGAGGAAGGGCTGCCTTCAGTAAAGACCGCCTTGAAGCATTTAGGGGCAAAACTTGAAAATATAATTCCTTACAAACTGCCGGAACAGGATTTGGATTACTGCATCCTTACATTTAAAAAATATAAAGATACTCCCGCGCAGTATCCGCGCAAAACCGGCATCCCCGAAAAAAAACCTTTATAGAGGATTTATGCTGATTGAACTGCAAATAAAAACTTCAAAGAGAGAAGAATTAATAAACATTACGGGCAAAATCAGCGAAACAATAAAGAAAGTCGGAACAGAAAACGGAATTTGCCTTGTTTATACGCCCCATACTACAGCCGCGATAACGATTAATGAAAACGCCGATCCGGATGTTTGCACAGATATGATAAGCGGTTTGGAACGCATATCCCCTCTTGATAAAAACTACCGGCATATGGAAGGAAACTCCGATGCTCATATAAAATCAAGTCTTATCGGAACATCGCAGACACTGATAATTAAAAACAGAGAATTAAAACTCGGAACATGGCAGGGAGTTTATTTCTGCGAATTTGACGGCCCGAGAAACAGGCAAGCATGGGTTAAAATAATTACGGGATAAGCATAAATATCAAAAAAAGCGGCTTAAGGATAAAATCCTTAAGCCGCTTTTTGGTTTTATAGCATATTACGGCGTAACTATGTTAAACTCAGGGTCAAATTTTTCAAAATATCCGTCAAAACCGTCTAAAACTTTTGCGTTTCCAGACAGTTTTACTGAACCGTCTTTAATTGCTTTAGCAAAGTCGGTTGTACCCATGACAATGCTGTTTAAAGTTTCTTTTGACAGCGTAAGCGTAACATCTGCATCTTTAAGCTGTTTGCCGGCAGAATATATCAATACGCTGTTTTCAAGCGTAACGGCATATTTATCTTTTGTATCGGTGAATATGAAATTCATCTTTATAGTTTTTCCGTTAACCGCTTTAGAATTTATTTTAATACCTAAAAAATCGAATATCATATCAATCGACATCGCTCTTACCGTTTCAGGGCTTACCGTGCCGAAAACCGCCCCTTAAAAAAGTCATATACATAAAAACAAACGCGGCGGCGCTGGCAAAAGCGACAATAATCTGCATAGGCATGCTTGCAAGCGTCATTGTCCTGTAAAAAGATTCCAGTTGGCTCATGCCGTAAACGGAAAGGATTACTAACACGGCAACAACAGTAATAATTATCACCCAAACTTTATTATTTTTCTGTACAGCGCCAAAGCCGCTCTTGAGGTTTCTTCGCAGGTAAGCGGATCTGTTATAATGATCCCGGTCTTACCTTCAATTATATTCATATTGGCAAGGTCAAAACCGCGCACCTGATAAAACTTATCGGTAACTTTAAACAAACCGTTGTTCATATTTATCTGCGCCTGGCGCCACATGCTTGGATTTACGGAAGAAGGCGCGCTATCGCCTTCTTTTATAAATGACCACCATGAGATGTCCCATGCGGTAAAATCAGAATTTTTAACTTTTATCGGGGTTTTATCGGTAGCTACAAAACCTTTTTTTGCGTCCTCAAAATCCTGCGTATTGTCAAAAGGCAGCTGGTTTAAAACAGCTGCATTCTTTTGAGCTGTTATATCGGTTGCCGGCTTTGTGGCAACAGTTTTTTATCTGTAACTTTATCAGCGGCAAAAACCAAATTACACGATAAACATAAGGCACACAGAATGGCAAACAGCTTTTTTGCATTTAACATACATTTCTCCTTTTTAATAATCTTTTCCTGTGCAAACCGCATTTCCAAAGAAGCCTGATTATTGTTTATACAAATAAAAAAAGGCATTTCTAGATACGCAGAAATACCTTTTACATTAAATTAACTTATCTGTAACATTAAGAAAATTTTTCTTTATCATGATATATGCCTTTAAGAAAAATTCACATTATTTTCACAACTACAGATATATTTAGACACTATAAATCGGGTTTATCAAACAGGTCAGCCAAATATTTCCTTCATATCTTTGGGTAAAGGGGCGTGAAATTCAACAGTTTTGCAAGTATTCGGATGGGTAAAAGTTACGCTGTAAGCGTGAAGCATCTGCCTGCCATAGGTTTTGCCGGCTATCGTTTCAGGGCCGCCATACTGTTTATCGCCAACTACAGGATGGTTAATATACTTCATATGGCTTCTTATCTGGTGCGTCCTCCCGGTTATAATCCTTACTTCAACAAGCGTAAAATCTTCTTTTCTTGCTATGACTTTAAACTCTGAAACAGCCATTTTTGTGGCCAAAGGATTAACGGACATTATCTTCCTGTTAAGAGGCGACCTGCCAAGCGGCGCTTCTATCCTGCCTTTATTTTCTACAATGGTGCCTTTAACCGCGGCATAATAAATCTTTTTTACCGTTCTGTTTTGGAGTTGTTTCGATATGCTTATCTTTGCCTTTTCATTTTTAGCAAATATGATAAGGCCCGAAGTGTCTTTATCCAGCCTGTGCACAAGATACGGATTGTATTTGCCTTTCGAATGCGCCATAAGCGCGTTGAGAAGAGTGCCCGAAGGATGGCCGTAAGAAGGGTGTACTACTATGCCGGGTTCTTTGTTTACGATTACTATATCACCATCTTCATAAATAATATCAAGCTTAATTTTTTCAGGAATGATATCTAGTTTTTCTTCTTTTTCAAACTCAAATTCAATAATGTCGCCGCGTTTAAGCTTGTGGCTGGAAAGAACCGCTTTGCCATTGACCAAAACCTTATTCTTTTCGGAAAGTTTCTGGAAATAAGAACGGGAATACTCTTTATAAAGGGATGCCAGAAACAAATCTACCCTTTCGCGTTCAAATTTTTCATAAACAATCTTATTTTCCATGTTTATCTGCCCTGTAAATTATAAAAAGTCCTGAAAAAAGAAGGAATATGGAAACAGTCTGAGATATTGAAAGTCCCGCAAAAACCGCGCCACGGAAATCTCCCCTGAAAAATTCTATCGAAAAGCGCAGGACCGCGTAAAATACGAGATAAAGCGCAAAGGTTTTCCCTGCCGCGTGATTCTTTCTATTGTAAAAGTAAAGAACGGCAAAAATAACAAGGTTTCCGAAAGCTTCATAAAGCTGCGTAGGATGGACAGCAATGCCTTTTACCGCCAAAGAATGAGCGTCAGTAAAAACAACAGCCCACGGCAAATCACAAGTTTTTCCGTAACAGCAGCCTGCGAAAAAGCAGCCTATCCTGCCGAAAAGGTGACCGAGAGCAAGCGCCGGAGCTACAATATCGCTGAGTTTTCCAAGCGGTATTTTCTTCTTTTTCGCGTAAAAAATTATAAAAGCGGCGGCAGCGATAAACCCGCCATAGTAAACAAGCCCCCCCTGCCATACTTTAAACACACTTAACGGAGCGGCAATAAAATCTTTTATGTTTACTAAAACGTACAAAAGCCTAGCGCCGACAATGGCTGCGATTATTGCGTACAAAAAAAGCGAGTATAAATCTTCCTGCGATATTATCTTGTTGTTTGATTTTTTCAGGCTGTAGGATATGTAATAAAAAGCCGTTAAAAAGCCCACAGCTATAAAAAAGCCGTAGGTGTAAACCGTGATACTTCCTAAACTGAGCATGATCGGGTGCATGTTTAAGCCTGTTTCCTTTTAAAAAAAGGTTTTATAAGGTCCAAAAATATTAAAGCCGCTGCAATGCATATGCAGGAATCAGCAATATTAAATGAAGGCCATCTGAGGTTATTTACGCCAAAATCAAGAAAATCTACTACCGCGCCGCGAAAAATCCTGTCAATTAAATTACCGGCGCCTCCGGCAAGAATCAAAGCAAAAGCGTATTTTTGAAGTGCAGAAAGCTGTTTATGGTTTTTAGAAAGCCATATGCCTACAACCGTCAAAAACACTATTATTACAATCAAAAACAAAACATTGCGCCCCTGAAACATACTGAATGCCGCGCCTGTATTTCTGACATTGGTTATATTGAAAAAATCAAAAAACGGTACAACACTTACTGAAGAACCGTATCTTACAAAAGTGTCAGCAAAAAATTTAGTTATCTGGTCGGCGGCAACTAAAATTACCGCCAAAAGAATAGGCTTTTTCATTTTACTTTACTGCCTCGGCGCACCTTGGGCATAAACCGCCGGATATTCCTTCTATATGTCTCCAGCATCTCTCGCATTTTTCAAATTCAGATTTCGAAGCTTTTACAGCCAAAGCTTCTTCTTCCTGCGCTTCGCCTGATTTTATATCCCAACTGCCTAAAGCAAGGCATAAAAGGCTGTGGTCTTCAAAAACTTCTTTATATTTACCGCCGTATGCTATCGCTAAAGACGCTTCCAGGTTAGAACCTATAGTTTTATCCTGTCTTAACTTCTCATAGGCTATCAAAGCTTCCTGCCTTACTACAAGAATGTTCTCCCACTTTTCAAGCGTCTGCGCCTGCAAAATAAGTTTGCTGTTTGTTATTGGGAAATCCGCAAGAAAAACGGATTTTGGGGCATCGGCGACTATTTTAGAAAGCTCTTTCCACGCTTCTTCAGCGGTAAACGAAAGTATAGGCGCGACAAGTTTTATAAGAACTGCGCATATTTCAAACATCGCGGACTGCGCGCTTATTCTTTGAGCGCTGTCTTTTTTATCGCAGTACAATATGTCTTTTAAAGCGTCAAGGTAAAAACCGCTTAAAAATACCGTGCAGAAATTGTTTATCGAGTTTGCCGCTTTATGAAATTCATAGCTTTCATACGCTGAAGACGTCTGGGTAATAAGTTCCTGTAGGCGGCTTAAAGCGTATTTGTCTATCTCCTGCATATCTTTAAACTTAACCGCGTTTTTCGAGTTAAAATCGCCTATATTTCCAAGTAAAAAACGTATCGTGTTTCTTATTTTTCTGTAAGCGTCACTCAAGCCTTTAAGTATTTCATCGGAGATTCTTATATCTTCTCTGTAATCGCTTGAAGCTATCCAAAGCCTTAAAACGTCCGCTCCGTATTTATTTACCATTTGTTCGGCGGATATGACATTGCCGAGCGATTTTGACATCTTTTTGCCGTGGCCGTCAACTACAAAACCGTGCGTTAAAACATTTTTATACGGTGCGGTTTCTTTAAGCGCCACGCAAGGTATCAGTGAAGTCTGAAACCAGCCTCTGTGTTGGTCGCTGCCTTCAAGATATAAATCCGCGGGAAACTCTAAATCTTTATAGTTTCCGCTTGAAAGCACCGCTTCATAAGAAACGCCGGAATCAAACCAAACGTCAAGAATATCTTCCTCTTTTCTGAAGTTTGCAGAATGGCAGGAAGGGCATTTCGCGTCTGTGCCCTTTAAAAGTTCTTCTGCCGGGGCTTCATACCAGTAATCAGAGCCCTTTTCTTTAAATATATCGGAAATTCTGTATATTATTTTAGGGTCAAGCAGAGATTCGCCGCAGTCTTTGCAGTAAAATACCGGTATTGGCACTCCCCATAAACGCTGCCTGCTTAAACACCAGTCCGGACGGCTTTCAAGCATACCAGTAATTCTGTTTTCGCCGTATTTAGGTATCCAGTTTACGTCTTTTACCGAAGCGAGCAGTTTTTTTCTCAAATCATCGTGTTCTACTTCCAAAAACCACTGCGGAGTCGCCCTGAATATAACGGGTTTTTTACATCTCCAGCAATGAGGGTAAGAGTGGTTCATACTAAGCTTTGCAAGAAGGCTGCCTTCTTTCTCAAGTTTTTCTATTATCAAAGGATTTGCCTTGAATATGTGGTGGTTTTCAAACTCGGGCACGTCTTTTGTAAAAAGGCCTTTATCGTTTACGGGTGATATAACCTCAAGCCCGTACTCCAAGCCGGCCTGGTAATCTTCCTGGCCGTGGCCCGGAGCTATATGCACTATTCCGGTGCCGTCTTCCATACTTACAAAATCTGCAAGGATGCCTTTTGAACTCCTTGCGACAACAGGGTTCTGGCATTCTATATTTACAAAATCTACGCCTGTAAACTCCAAAACTTCTTTGTAGCTTTCGGCTTTAATTTTTTCTTTCACGTTGTCGGCAAGAGCTTTTGCGACAATTAACTTTTCTTCATTGCCGTTTTCAAGTTTGTACACCGCCGCGATATATTCCGCATCCCCGTTAAATGCCAACGCGACGTTTGCGGGCAAAGTCCAGGGAGTTGTAGTCCATATTAAAATGGAAAAATCTTTTAGCTGGGTCTGTTTGTTTTTTAAAGCTTCCGGCAATGTTTTTATTTTGAATTTCACGAAAATAGAATCTGAAACATGGTCCGCGTATTCTACTTCCGCGTCAGCGAGAGCGGTTTCGCATGTCGGGCACCAGTATACGGGTTTTTTCTTCCTGTATATATAGCCTTTTTCTGCAAGTTCGCCAAAAACTTTTATTATCGAAGCTTCATATTTAGGATCTAAAGTAAGGTAAGGGTTATCCCAGTCGGCGATTGCGCCGAGGCGTTTAAATTCGCCTTTTTGTATATCCACAAACTTTCTGGCGAAATCTGCCGCCTGTTTTCTGAAAACAAGCCTGTCAACTTTATTTTTGTCGGTTTTAAGTTCTTTTAAAGCAAGCTGTTCTATGGGAAGCCCGTGACAATCCCATCCCGGAGTGAAAGGGACGTAATTGCCCGCCATGGAACGGTATTTAACGATAAAATCTTTCAAAACTTTATTTAGGCCCGTACCGGTATGGATGTGCGCGTTGGCATAAGGAGGGCCGTCGTGAAAAATAAACTTTTCTTTATCTTTATTTTTCCCGCAAAGCTGTGTATAAAGTTTTTCCTGCTCCCATTCCTGTACGAATGCGGGTTCCCTTTGCGGGAGATTTGCCTTCATCTGAAAATCGGTTTTAGGCAGATTTACCGTTTTTGAATAATCTTTTTTTTCGTTGTTGTCCATTTTTACTTTATCCTTAAAAAATTAAATCTAGGGTATTGTGTCCAGCACTTCATCCAGTTCTTCTTCGGAACGGCCTGTTATTTCAATCGTTTTTTCTCTTCCGCGCTCGCCTTTTCTTAAAAAGACGCTGGATCTTTTCACGTCAAAAAAATCCGATAAAAATTCGCAAAGTTCTTCATTTGCCTTTCCTTCTACTGCCGGGGCGGAAATCTTCACCCTTAAAATAGAACCGATTCTGCTTACGACTTCGTTTCTCTTGGAATTCGGTATCACTCTGACTTTAATAATCATTACTTTTCCCCCTTGCGGAGTTATTTACTCAATTCTTTTGACCGTTGCGCAGCTTCTTCCATCGCTTTCTGCACAATATCGGCAAGATTTTGAGATTCAAAATATTTTAATGCCGCTTCCGTGGTTCCGTTTGGAGATTTCACTGTCTCCTTTAACACTGAAGCGGGCGTTTTTGTAACTTCAAGCATTTTTCCTGAACCGTAAACAGTCTGCACTGCAAAAAGTTCGGCTGTTTTCTTATCAAGCCCCATATTTTCTGCGGCTTTCTGCATTATTTCGCACAGATAAAAAACATAAGCCGGACCGGAGCCGGAAAGAGCGGTTACTATATCAAATTTACTTTCTTCAAGGATTTCTGCTTTTCCGATAGCGCCAAACAGCTTTTTTGCTTTATTAAGCTGGTCTTCACGCACAAATCTGCCTTTGCAAAGAGCAGTCGTACCGGCAAGAACAAGCGCCGGAGTATTTGGCATAGCCCTTATTACGGCTATATCTTTGCCTATGCTTTCTTCAATAAATTTTGTGGTTATACCTGCGGCTATTGAAACTATTATCGCGCTTTTTTTGACAAAATGCTTAATTTCTTCAAAAACTTTCGGCATATTCTGGGGCTTTACGGACAAAAATATTATATCGGAACCGATAATCGCTTCGGCTTTATTTTCCGCTATCGCTACGCCGTATTTTTGGGAAAGTTTAACAACTTTTTCAGTCATCACGTCATTGCACACTATGTTTTCGGGTTTTACAAGCTTGGACTCTAAAAGACCTGAAATTATAGCGTTTGCCATGTTTCCGGAACCGATAAAAAAAAGTTTTTTACTTATTTCCATAATTTCTCTCCCCAAAAATTGCAGAACCTATGCGGACCATATTGGCCCCTTCTTCAACGGCTATTTTATAATCACCAGACATACCCATCGATAGAATGCTTATATCCGGATTTTTTTCACGCAGGCAGTCATATAAACCCCGCACCTGCCTGAAATAAGGCCTTGAGTCTTCAGGATTTTCGCTCAACGGCGTAATAACCATAAGACCCTTTATCAAAACATTTGTCATTTTTAAGCATTGGTAGTAAAAATCGTGCAGGATTTCAGGATTTATTCCTGTCTTTGTATCTTCAAGAGAAACTTTAACTTCAATTAAACAATTTTGCACCTTGCTGATATTTCCGGCATGCCTGTTTATATCTTCCGCAAGCCTTAAACTGTCGAGAGAGTGTATAATGTCAAAGTTTTCAACCGCTTTTTTTGCTTTATTGGACTGTAAATGGCCTATAAAATGCTTTGTTATGCCTTCAAGCTTATTTCCGAGGAGTGTAAATTTTGGCAAAGCTTCCTGAATTTTGCTTTCACCGATATGTTTTATGCCGCACTCAACAGCTTTTGCGGCATCTTCTGCTGGAAAAGTTTTTGTTACGGCAATAATGTCAACACTTCCGGAATCTTTGTTTAGCGATTCTATACTTTTTCTAATAAAATTTATATTACTGCATATATCATTCATTTTTCATTAAATTAGTTGTAATTATAGCATATTTTTGATTTTTTTAAAAATGAAAAAGGCCCGCCCCTTTATTAATGAGAGAGAGCCTTTTAAATATATGATTTAGGCCGGCTGATTATTCAGCTGTTACTACTTTAACTTCAACCCTTCTATTTACGTGAGAAGCCGTGTTTTCGGTGTTTTTAAAGTTTGACGCGCCGTAACCTATCGGTTCTATTATCCTGTAATCCACATTGTTGTCGGCAAGCTCGTTTGCAACCGTCGCAGCTCTTCTCAATGAAACTTTCCTGTTAGCCTCTTTACCGCCCGTAGAATCAGTATACCCTTCAACTACTATTTTTATTTTAGTACCGGGATTTTTCTTTATAAAACTCCTGATTTTAACCGCAGCGTCTTTAATTTTTCTCTTGCCTGCCGCCGACAGTTCCATATTAGACTGCCCGAACACTTCGCTTTGCAGGAAAGTAAAATCAAGTTTTACGGTTTTAAGAAATTCTTCTCTTTTTTGCCTTTCCAGCTCTGCCGCCGCTTCGGCTTCCTTTGCTTTCTGCAGCTTCATTTCCTCTTCTTTTTTCAGCCTGTCCTGTTCTTCTTTCTCGGCAAGCTGTCTGGCAAGCATTTCCTTCTTTTCATTTTGTTTTTGCAGTTTTTCCGTTTCCTTCTGAAGCTTGAGTTCTAACGCTTTTCGTTCTTTGAGTTCTTTCGCTTCCCTCTTTTCAAGTTCTTTTCTTGCTTTTTCTTCTTCGGCGGCTTTTCTTTTGATTTCCGCTGCCGCCAAACGCTCTTCTTCAATGCGTTTTGATTCCGCCGCTTTAATTTCCGCGGCTTTTTCAGCTTCCATTTTTGCAAGCTGGGCTTCCGCGGCTTTTCTCTTTTCCTGTTCTGCGGCAAGTTTAGCTTCATAAGCCGCAATTTCCGCCGCTACTAATGCTTTTTCTGCCTTTTCTTTTTCAGCCTGTTCTTTTAATTTTACCTCAAGTTCTTTTTGTTTTTGCGCTTCTATGGCTTTTATCTTTTCTTCTTCGGCTTTTTTCTCAGCCAAAAGCCTGGCTTTCTCGGCTTCCGCTTCCCTTTTCAGCCTGGCTTTTTCTTCTGCCTCGGCTTTCAGCTTTGCGGCTTTCTCTTCTCTAGCTATCTTTGCCTGCTCTTCTTCATACTGTTTAATGGCAAGCAGCCGAGCTTTTTCTGCTTCGGCTTCTTTCGCAAGCCGGGCCTGTTCTTCTTTTGCGAGCATATCCTGTCTTTCTTTTTCAATTTTTGCCAATTCTTCCTGCTGTTGTTTTATTACAAGCTGCCTGGCTTGCTCTGCTTCAGCCTCTTTGGCAAGCCTTTCTTTTTCTAATGCTTCTTCCCTGTCTTTTTTTGCTTTTTCTATTGCTTCAATTTTGCGTTTTTCTTCCGCCTCTGCCGCCGCTCTTGCTTTTTCTTCTTCGGCAAGCTTTTGCTGGACAAGCTTTTGAATTCTCGCAGTTTCCTCTTCCTGTTCTTTACGTATTTTTTCCGCCGCGGCAAACTTTGCTTTCTCTTCCTTTTCGGCGGCCTTTCTTGCTTTTTCTTCTTCAGCAAGCTGCTGTTGTATCATTTTTTCAATTTTTGCATTTTCTGCCGCCTGCTCTTTACGTATGTTAGCTTCTTCCGCGGCTTTAGCTTTATTTTCTTTTTCCTTTTCTTTTCTCGCTTTTTCTTCGGCATCCAACTGCTGTTTAACAAGTTTTTTGATTTCGGCATCGGACAGTTGTTTTTTCTTCTGCGGTATAGTGCTGGAATCCAAAACGGCCGCGCCTGCCGGCATATATCCGGCAAAAATCAGAGAAGCGATAATAAAGAATAAAGTGCGTTTCATGTTTCTCCAAATTACTTTCATATTATTGTGCGATAATTTTTATTTCAACCCTGTTATTTCCTGCATCCGAAGGTTTTGCGGGATACATAAAATTTTCCGGCCCCAAACCTACAGGTTCTATCAGCGTATAGTCAACATTATTGTCAGCAAGTTCGTTTGATACTACCGCCGCCCTGCGCAAAGAGATTTTTTTGTTGCTTTCGGCGTCGCCTAGTGAATCAGTATAACCCTCTATTAATATTTTGTATCCGCTTTTGCCGTCTAAATACTTATTTATTTGTTTTGAAATTTTTGCAACTTCTTTCCTTCCTTTAGCGTTCAGTTCAAAACGCAAATCTTCAAAAAAATCTTTTTGTGGAAGAATGAAAGAGAGTAAATCTTTATCACTGTCAGTTTCACGGGTTTTAACTTTACCGCCAACAACTGCAACGCCGCCTGAAACCTGCGCGGCTGATTTCTTTGATTCCTGCTCTTCAATTCTTTTTACTTCAGCGGCAAGCCAGTCATCTTCTTCAGAGCCCTGCTTTGCTGCGGCGGGGGCAACAGAAACAGCTGCGGCGGGTTTAACGGCTGCAGCCGCTTTTTGCTCCTTTAAAGACTGCTCGTATTTTTGTATTTCACTTTCAACTTTCTGCCTTTCTTCTTCTTTTTTTCTTTTTGCTTCCGCATCGGCAACACGTTTCGCTTCCGCGGCTTTTTTAGCCTCTTCCTGCTCTCTTATCTTCGATTCTTCCCTTTCTTTCGCAATTCTTATTTTTTCTTCTTTTTCAGCCTGTTTTTTTGAGAGTTCGGCAGCTTTTGCGTCTTCTACAGCTTTCTTTTTTGCCGCGGCCTCTTCAAGCTTTCTCTGTTTCATTTCTTCCTGTTGCCTTAAGAGTGATTCCTGCCTTTCGCGTTCAATACGCACCTTTTCATCAAATTCCGCTTGTTTTCTGGATTCTTCAGCAAGTTTGGCTTCCTGCGCGGCTCTCTTTTGCTGCTCTATATCTTCCCTGCGTTTTTCTTCCGCGGCTCTTCTTTGGTCTTCGGCCCTGACAGCTTCCAAGTCGGCAATTCTTCTTCTTTCTTCTTCAATTTTCTGCCTTTCCTGTTCAATAAGCTTCTTTTGTTCTTCTATTTTAAGTTTTTCTTCTTCAATCTGCTGCTGCTTTTCAATTTCAAACCTTTCTTTATCAGCAGTTTTCTTTTGTTTTTCAAGTTCGGCTATTCTCTTTTTCTCTTCTTCTATTTGTTTTCTTTCTTCTTCAATCCTTTTTCTTTCCTCTGAGAGTTTGCGTCTTTCCTGGTCAATAATTTCCTGCCTTTCTTTATCTATGCGCGCTTTTTGTTCAGCTTCGGCTTTCCTGTCAAACGCTTTCCTTTCCGCTTCGCGCTTTTTTTCTTCTTCGGCAATTTTTTTGGCTTCTTCTTTCAGCTTTTTATCGATGCCGTCATCAGTAACTTTTGACCTTACCCTGGAGTATTTTTTTGCCTGTGAAGACTGGGCAAAAACCTCGGCAGAAGATGAAAAAGAAAACAAAACGGCAAGTGACAAGATAAAAACAGTTTTTTTCATTATTCCCCAAATTTGTAAGAATTTACTCACTACAATATAGCACAACTTAAATAAATTTGCAAAATGTATCTGATTTTTGAATGTTATTCAATAAAAAAAGCGCCCCTGTTAAAACAGAGGCGCTTTTTTAGATTTTTATGGAATTAATATTCCGGCATAGGAGGCATTCCGCCGCCCATAGGCATTTTCGGCGATTTTTCAGGAATATCGGTCACTAATGTTTCAGTCGTAAGGACAAGTCCCGCTATTGAAGCGGCATTTTCCAACGCCGTTCTTGTAACTTTCGCAGGATCAACGATTCCGGCTTTTATCATATCAACGTATTCGTTGCTGTCCGCGTCATATCCGAAAGTCGCGTCTTTGGAATTTTTTACTTTATCAACTATTATGGAAGATTCCATTCCGGCGTTTTCAACTATCATTCTTATCGGGCCTTCAAGCGCCTTAAGAACTATAGAAATTCCGGTTGCTTCGTCTTCGTCGGCAGCTTTAACTTTTTCAAGCACGGCCTGAGCTTTAAGAAGAGCTACCCCGCCGCCCGCTACTATGCCTTCTTCAACGCCTGCCCTTGTAGCGTTCAAAGCGTCTTCAACTTTGAATTTTTTTGTTTTCATTTCCGCTTCTGTAGCCGCGCCTACGTTTATTACGGCAACTCCGCCTACAAGTTTCGCAAGCCTTTCCTGGAGTTTTTCTTTATCGTAATCGGATTTTGTATCCTCAATTTGTTTGCGTATTACTGAAATTCTTGATTCTATGTCTTTTTTGTCGCCCATTCCGGAAACGATTGTGGTATTTTCTTTATCTACTACCACTCTTTTTGCCTGGCCGAGCATTTCTATTGTTGCTTTATCAAGCTTCAAGCCGGTTTCTTCCGAAATAACCGTTCCGCCGGTAAGAATCGCGATATCCTGAAGCATATCTTTTCTTCTGTCGCCAAATCCAGGGGCTTTAACAGCCATAACTTTAAGAGTTCCGCGGATTTTATTTACGACCAAAGTCGCAAGCGCTTCGCCTTCAATATCTTCGGCTATTATTATAAACGCTCTTCCCGTCTGCACTACTTTTTCAAGCAAAGGAAGAATTTCCTGCATTGAGCTGATTTTTTTATCGGTAATTATGATGTAAGGCTCTTCAAGAATGCCCTGCATTCTTTCCGCGTCGGTTACGAAGTAAGGAGAGCTGTATCCCCTGTCAAACTGCATGCCTTCAACAACGTCAAGAGTGGTTTCGGAAGATTTGCCTTCTTCAACAGTAATAACGCCGTCTTTGCCTACTTTTTCCATCGCGTCGGCAATAAGGTTACCGATTTCTTTGTCGCTTGCGGAAATTGAAGCAATCTGCGCTATTTCTTCTTTATTTTTAACAAGTTTTGCTATTTTTTTGAGTTCATCTATTACCGCCGCAGTAGCTTTTTCGATGCCTTTCTTTATGTGGTTTGCGTTCGCGCCAGCGGTAATGTTCTTTAAACCTTCATTTATCATGGACTGGGCAAGAACCGTAGCTGTTGTGGTTCCGTCGCCTGCTATATCATTAGTTTTTGATGCGACTTCTTTTACAAGCTGCGCGCCCATATTTTCAAACGGATCTTCAAGCTCTATTTCTTTCGCTATCGTTACGCCGTCATTTGTAACGGTAGGAGAACCGAATTTTTTATCCAAAACTACATATCTGCCTTTAGGCCCTAAAGTAACTTTAACCGCGTTTGCAAGCTTATCAACTCCGCCTTTCATAGCTTTGCGGGCTTCATCATTATAAATTAACTGTTTTGCCATTTTTTTTCTCCTTATATATGTGTTAGATTATTCAATTATTCCAAGAATGTCATCCTGGGTCATTATTAGGTAATCGTTATCGTCAATTTTAACTTCTGTTCCGGAATATTTCCCGAAAAGAACTTTATCCCCTGCTTTTACGTCAAGCGCTATAACTTTGCCGTCATCGGTGGTTTTTCCTTTGCCGACTGCGACAACTTCGCCTTCCTGCGGTTTTTCTTTCGCAGTGTCCGGAATTATTATACCGCCTTTTTTTACTTCTTTAGCCTCTGCAGGCTTAACTAAAATCTTGTCTCCTAACGGTCTGATCATTTTACTGCCTCCTTCAAGTTTTTTTTATGCTTTATAAAGCTATTCTAAATTATCACTGTATTACTACGAGTGCTGATTATATAAAGATTGCTTATTTTTGTCAATAGCTGATATAGCGTCTGGGCTAAACAAAAATGTGAAAATGTTTTTACAGGTTAGCAATGCTTATATGCCGATAAAAAGCCCGAAATTGTAGTTGGGCTGGCTGTCATACATTGAAATTGAGCCTGTTATATTAAGCATTCCAAGGCTTAAGTTGGCACCGATTCCATAGCCTGCCCCGTAAACTTGTGACGAAAGGTTTGAATAATCAGATGAAATAGGCTTCAATCCGGTTACGTCAAAGCTGACAAAAACATAAGGCTGAATGACAGGAATTTCTCCAAAAAACGCCGTAACACCAGTTTTTAAGTTCCACGCGTTAAATTTATACTCGGACGAGTCGGCAATAAGATAGTTATAAACAGACTGCGCGGAAACGGTAGGAATAATCAAATCTCTCCCTTCCAAAACTTCATATCTTAAACCGCCGCCTAAAAGGGTTGTTTCATTCATATTTGAAATTCTTAATATCGCGTCAAATTTATAAGGAAGCCTTATTTCACCCTGGACAATCGGATAAATTATAGAGTCTTCGCCGGAATTTCTTACTATTCTGTCATCGTTTGAAACCTGCTGGTAAGACATTTTTATGCTCAAATAAACTCCCAAAGAGCCGAGCCCGGCACCTACTCCGTAAGACCCGCCCGCTATTGCCTGCCCGACATCTTTCGCGAAAGCGTCTAAATAGTCTTGCGCTATGGATTCGGTAGGAGCATTATTTAATGTCCAATTGAAAGCATCATAAGGCCCTGCAAAAACCGCCGCACTGCAAAACATAAAAAATGTGGACAGAATAAGTACTTTTTTCATCTTTTCCTCTTTTTTGGGTTTGTTTTCATCCATATAATGCGTATCCCCTCAAGCGTAAGATCCGGACACACCGTGCCTATCTCTTTTATTTCACTTATCATCATACTTGCAAGGCCGCCGGTCGCTATTATATGGTTAATTTTCATTTCACTTTTTATTCTTTTGATAAGTTCTTTTATAAGCCCTACATAACCAAAGTATAAACCTGACTGTATACATTCAACGGTAGCAGATCCGACCGCTTTTAACGGCTTTTTCATCTCTACTTGCGGAAGCTGCGCAGTTTTAATATTTAAAGACTGTGCCGAAATCATCGGTCCCGGAGCTATAGCGCCGCCCATATACCTGCCTTTAATATCAACGCAGTCAAAGGTTGTGGCGGTCCCGAAATCTATAATTATGCATCCGCCGCCGTACATTGAATAAGCCGCGACAACATCGGCAATCCTGTCCGCGCCGGCTTCTTTAGGGTTGCCTGTGCCAAACTTTAAACCGCCGCTGTTTATATGGTTTATAAAAAAGATCTTTTTGTTGAAGTATTTTTTTACAAGTTCTTCAAAAACCGGATTGAGCGCAGGAACTACGCTTGCAACAGCTACAGCCGTAACCGATTTCGCGTCAAAACCGGAATAGTAAAACATATCCATAAGAAGCGTACCGTATTCATCTGCCGTCTGCCCTTTAGCGGTAGACATTCTCCAGACTTTTTTCGCCCCGGGAGAAACTACATTTTTATCCATGCCAAACAAGCCTATGGTTATGTTTGTATTTCCTATATCTAATGCTAAAAACATATAAACTCCAACTAATAAGTAACAAGTAATAGATAATAAGGATTTTTTTGCCGCTACAACACTTATTACTTACTAATTATTACTTGAATATTTGCTTTCCTTTACTGTCAACAGCAACTATCAAAGGCATATCTTTAACTTCCAGCTTATATACGGCTTCAGGCCCTAAATCTTCAAAAGCCGCGACTTCCGCTTTAAACACGGTTTTTGATAAAAGCGCCGCGACTCCGCCGGTTGCAACAAAATAAACAGCCTTATTATCAGTTATGGCTTTGACAACCGCTTCAGACCTTGCGCCTTTGCCTATCAGGATTTTTACGCCTTCTTGCAGCATTCTTGGCGTAAAAGCATCCATTCGCGCCGATGTAGTAGGTCCGCACGCACCGATAACCGCGCCAGGTTTTGCAGGGGAAGGTCCGCAATAATATATAGAGCTTCCTTTCAAATCAAACGGAGGTTTTTCACCGCTATCAAGCATTTTTACTATTCTTGCGTGCGCCGCGTCTCTTGCGGTATAAATAGTGCCAGATAAAAGCACTCTTTGCCCGGCTTTAAGCTTGTCCGTATCTGATATAATTTCCTGAATATTCATAGTATTTTCAAGTAATAAACAACTACATTAAACGCTTTTAGCTTTTTTGCCTTTTACTTATTACTTATTACGTGTTATTTGCTATATAATAACCGTCTTTTTTCTGCAAGAATGGCACTGAATGCTTACGGCAACCGGCAGTGAAGCAATATGCGCGGGTTTTGTCTCAATAAAAACGCCTAAAGCCGTTGTATTTCCGCCCATCCCCATAGGCCCTATATTAAGCTTGTTTATCTCGTCAAAAAGCTCCTTTTCTTTTGAAGCGTAAGAGGAGTTTGGATTTTGCGAATTGATATCCCTTAACAAAGCTTTTTTAGCAATTTGGCCTACTGAAGCAAAATCGCCCCCGATCCCGATGCCTATCACAAGCGGAGGGCAGGCATTTCTGCCTTTTGCGTTTACTGCTTCAATTACAAACTGTTTTACGCCTTCCCATCCGGCTGACGGTTCAAGCATCTTTAAAGCACTGGCGTTTTCGCTGCCGCCGCCTTTAGGCATAAAAGCCACTTCTATACTTTCCCCGTCAACAATAGTTAAGTAAATATTTGCCGGAGTATTATCCTGCGTGTTTTTTCTCTCAAGCGGGTCAGAAACTATCGACTTGCGGAGATAATTTTTCTTATAACCTTCCGCAACGCCTTTATTTACGGCGTCATAAATGCTGCCGCCGGCAATTTTTACGCCACTTCCTAGTTTTACAAAAAAATTAGCCGTACCCGTGTCCTGACATAAAGGAATATGCTCTTTTTTAGCGATTTCTGAATTTTCTATTATCTCGCCTAAAATTTCTTTAGAAACGCCGCTTTCGTTTGACGCGCTTTTTTTCAGCGAATTTAAGACATCTTCCGGAAGCTCGTAATTTGCTTCCGAACAAAGCTTTTCAACTGCACGGGATATATCTTCCGCTTTAATTTCGCGCATTTTAGCCTTTGTATTTTCTTATATAGCCTTTCTGCATCATAGTTTCGGTTATGCCACGGCTTCTTTTTATCATGTCTGCGGCCTGGTCATAAAGTTTGTCAAAAGTCATCTTTCTTCCGGCAAGTTTTTCTTTTATCGCCCTCATACCGACAGCCGCCGCAACCTGTGGGAATATCTTCCAGTCATCCATTGTAGGGAGAATTTTATTTGCTCTTATTTTATTATCCGCTATGCAGGCGGCAAGTTCCACAGCCGCTGTTATAGCCATAGTATCGCTTATAGTGGAAGCTCTTACGTCTAAAACGCCGCGGAACACTCCGGGAAAACCAAGGGAATTGTTAACCTGGTTTTCAAAATCGCTTCTTCCGGTCGCAACAACTGCCGCGCCGGCTTCTTTTGCTTCCCACGGCCAAATTTCAGGAACAGGGTTTGCGCAGACAAAAACTATCGGATTTTTAGCCATAGTTTTAATCCACTCTTTTTTTATTACGTCCGGCCCTGGAGTGGAAAGCGCGATAACCGCGTCGGCATTTTCCATAGCTTCTTTAATGTAACCCTGTATGTTTTTACCGTTTGTTTCAGTCGCCATTTCCCATTTTTCCGGATGCGAGTTTTTAAGTTCCGTTCTGCCTTTATGCAGCGTGCCTTTCGAGTCTGTCATTATTATGTTCGCCGGATTTGCGCCGTAAAGCATCAAAAGCCTTGCTATGCATATGTTTGCCGAACCGGCGCCGATCATGGCTATTTTAACTTTGCCGATTTTTTTGCCGACAACTTTCAAAGCGTTTATAAAACCCGCCAAAGTCACAAGCGCGGTTCCCTGCTGGTCGTCGTGCCAGACAGGTATGCGGCATTCTTTTCTCAAAGTGTGGAGAATAGGGAAGCATTTAGGCTGCGCTATATCTTCCAAATTTACGCCGCCGAATGAAGGCTGCAAAATTTTTACTGTTTCAATTATCTTTTTTTCGTCTTTTGTATCAAGGCAGATAGGGTACGCGTCAACGCCGCCGAGATATTTATAAAGAAGGGCTTTTCCTTCCATAACGGGCATGCCTGCTTCAGGGCCTATATCGCCAAGTCCTAAAACCCTGGTGCCGTCGCTTACTACCGCGACGCTGTTCCATTTATTTGTATATTCGTAAGCAAGTTCTGGGTTTTTATTAATATCTGTGCACACAGCCGCAACTCCCGGGCTGTACCAGATTGAAAAGTCGTTAAAATCTTTAATTCTGCACTTAGGGACAACTTCAATTTTGCCTTTGTAAAAAGGGTGCATCTTTCTTGCCTGGACTGAAGGTTCCTGGGCGGCTTTCAAAAGTTTTTTCACGTCTTGCTGTTTCTTCATTTTCGTTTTCCTTGGTATAAGATTAAAAGAAATCTGCCTTGAAAGGCAGAACTCGATTTTTACGGAATTTTAACGTAAATCCGGCTTTTTACGCGGAAACGGGAGGGTTAACGGGATTATTAAAGAGGCGTTTGCAATGATTATCAGTTATCTAATAATGCCGGCCAAAACTCAAACTTCCGCAGAACGCTTTTAAATAATCTTTGAGCCGTCTTTAAGGCTGAACAAATGGCTCTTTGAAAGATTAAATACAAGCTCTATAATCTGGTTTGTTTTTGCCTGATTATGAGAATCAACTTTGGCAACAAGCTCGTTTTTACCGGTGTTTAAATGCAGGTAAATTTCGCTTCCGAGCGGTTCAACCACTTCTACGGTAGCGCTAAAGCTGCTGACATCTTTATTGGATAAATTATAGAACAATTTGTCGTATATATCTTCAGGCCTTATTCCCATCGTTACTCTCTGTCCGGCATAAGGCATTACTTTTTCTTTAAACTGGACAGGCAAAGGAATTTCAAAAGTGCCTTCGTTTAAAAATATTTCGCCGTTTTTATTTATTACGTCAACGTCAAAGAAGTTCATTGCGGGGCTTCCGATAAAACCTGCGACAAACTTATTCGCGGGATTGTCATAAAGCTCTAAAGGCCCGGCTATCTGCTGGATTATTCCCTCTTTCATAACGCATATCCTGTCGCCCATTGTCATAGCTTCCGTCTGGTCATGAGTGACGTATATCATTGTGCTTTGAAGCCTTTCGTGGATTTTTTTAAGCTCTGTCCTCATCTGGCCCCTGAGTTTTGCGTCAAGGTTGGAAAGGGGTTCGTCAAACAAAAATACTTTGGGTTTTCTTACGATCGCTCTTCCTACCGCAACTCTCTGCCTCTGCCCGCCGCTAAGCTGTTTTGGGCGCCTTTCAAGAAGATGGCCGATGCTTAAAATTTCCGCCGCTTCGTTAACGCGCTGCTGAATTTCTTTTTTGCTGTAGCCTCTGAGTTTAAGGCCGAAAGCCATATTGTCATAAACGGTCATGTGCGGATACAAAGCGTAACTCTGGAAAACCATCGCTATATCGCGGTTTTTCGGAGGAATGTCGTTTACTTTAACATTATCTATATATATTTCACCTTCCGAAATCTCTTCAAGGCCGGCTATCATTCTTAAAGTGGTGGTTTTTCCGCATCCTGAAGGGCCTACAAGTATACAGAAAGATTTGTCCGGTATCTCAATATTAAAATTTTTTACGATATCTAAATCGCCAAAACGTTTCCAAACGTTTTTAAGTACTATGTTTGCCATCGCTCCCCCAAACAAAAAATTAGTTGATTTTTAAATATAAAGATTTATGTATTATATACTTTTGAAAATGGCAAGTCAAGGATTGAGTTTTATGGATTTGTCGTACAAAACCACTCTGTTTCGCCCTTCTTGTTTTGCCTTATACAAAGCTTTGTCAGCGGCATTTATAATCTGCTTTATGCTTGCGGCATCAGTGGGATACTTGCTTAAACCTATGCTTATGGTTACGCTAAAGTCCTTATCATTTGCCTTATATTTCTTCTTTTCCACCGCTTTATTGATATTAACGGCTATTTCGAGAGCCTCTTTTTTAGTTGCCATAGGCATAAAAACAATAAACTCTTCCCCTCCGTACCTGCCTACCAAATCTCCGGGCCTTGAGTAATCCACAAGGATTTTTGCTATCGCACACAAAACTTTATCGCCAACCAAATGCCCGTATTTGTCATTTACCTGCTTGAAGTGGTCTATGTCAAGCATCATTATATAAAAACCTCCGGAGTAACGTTTTTCTCTTTGGACTTCCAACTGGAGCCTTTCCATAAAATAACGCTTAAGATAAAGCCCCGTAAGTCCGTCATTTCTGGATTTTTCGCTGACTTCCTGGAAAAGCTTAATCCTTTTCAAACTCAATGATATTTGCGGCACAAAAATAGCGCCTTCTTCTATATACCTGTTGGCGTATTCTTTTTCTACTATAAGGATAAAGCATCCTAAAAGCTCATTTTCTATCCTTAAAGGCCAGAAAATTGCCTGCTCATTATGCCTGCAAACCGGAGGATTTGGTATTATTGTATAGCTTTCTTCCCTTGCAAGATAAGCCTGACACTGTATGTACTCAAGCATGTCGTTTTTTTGGTAAGGTTTTGAAAAAGCAAGCGGCTGCCAGTCTTTTTTAACCCTGTCAAATATGCTTACGCTTACCACGCCCGATCTGTTTAATATAGTCCTTAAAATAGTGTCTACATAATCTTCTAAAGACGTGTTTTTGGATAAATCCCTGCCAATAACATAAAGCTGCATTATGCGCTCAATGCTTTCTTCATGTTTGTACCTTTCATCAGAGGCTACAGCGTTTTCAGCGATTAATTCGGTATAACGCGCCTTCATTGTTAAATTCTTCTTCTTAAATTCATTTTGGGTTTTATCAATTTTATTTGAAAAATAGTACGGGATAGGAATAACCGCCAGCACAAGGGTACAGGAAATAATATATTCAAAAGTGTTTTGATTGATATATTTGATAAATAAAACAATTGCGGCAATACCGCATATAAAAACAGTTTCTCTTAACCATTTGCCGCAAAATAAACCGGTAAGCACAAGAAAATATGTCCAAACGACTACGCCCATACCCTGAAATAAAAGAGAGTACAGCAGCGCAAGAAGAGCAAAGGCAAAGATGATGGTAAAAACGCCGTGCCTGTTCATTTTTTAAACTCCACAACTTTATTCCTTCCGGATTCTTTCGCTTTATACAATGCGCTGTCAGCCTTTTTTATCAGTTCATCCTCAACGGTTGATGATGATTTATCAAGTTCCGCAAAACCTATGCTTGCAGTAATTTTAACTATGATAGGCGCGTATCTTTCTACCGGAAGGAAAAAGCGCTCTTTTTCAATGCTTTTTCTTATTTCTTCAAGTATTTTAACCGCTTCATCAGCATCGGTGTGAAGCATCATAACCGCAAATTCTTCCCCGCCATATCTTGCAATAAGGTCAGTTTCCCTGAACCTGCCCCTTAGCAAAAGCGCGATTTGGCGCAAAATAATATCTCCCGCCTGATGCCCGTACGTATCATTAATCTTCTTAAAGAAATCTATATCCAAAATGCCTATTGAAAGCGGCACTTTATTGCTTTTGGCACGGTTCATTTCTTCCCTGAGCCTTTCTTTGAAATAGCTTTGTATGTAAAGGCCCGTCAAACCGTCCGTAATCGCAAGAGCCTGTACTTTTTGATACAAGTAAGCATTATTTAAAACAGTATTGACCACGCCGGAAAGAACGGATAAAAGCCTGAGGTCTGCATCGCTAAATGTATTCGGATGCGGAGATGTTCCTTTCAATATACCCCAGAAACTTCCGTTTACTTCAACCGGTACGGCTATTACTGATTTATATTCTGTTTTTTCCGGAAGGGAAAACCTTTTATCCATGGCAATATCTGTTATTATAAGCGGCAGCCCGGTTGTTTTTATATGCCTGGCAAATATGTCGCCCTGTGTATTTTTTTTGAGCTTCCAGTTTCCTGTCCTGATAAACTGTGAAGCAAGTTCCCCTGATTTATCGATTATTTCTTCTTCATCAAGAGACGCCTCAAATGTCTGCATAATGGCGCCCATTTTCTGAAAATTTTTAATCTTCTGGATTATATCCTGGGTTTTTCTTCGGTTTTCATTCAATTCGGAATCTTTAAGGGCAATTTCCCGGTCTAATGTTTCATATTCTTCCAAAAGCCCGTTTTTAACCGACAGATAAGAATCCCTGTACATTTCTAAAACACAGTAAAAACATATTAACCAAACGCTTTCAATAATGACAAGGTAAGACCAGAAAGGATTATCAACAAAAATTATGCCAAAAAGCGCTGTTATTACCGCAAAAACCATTAAAAGACCGCTATACACAGGCCCGGAAAAGTAATATAATGCCAAGACAAGAATTGAAATTAGCGGAAACGTAAGGACAGGGTTTTCAAGAAAATTAACAACCCAGGCAATAAACAAAGCACCCGAAATGACCGGAAGGCCTACCGTTCCAAAAATGTCGTAAAGTGATTTAACTACTTTTTGTTCATTCATTTCTTTTATTATAATCCTTAAATAACTTATCTTCAACGGCTCTTTTTAATAATAAATCAGTAAATTTAAAATATTGCTTCCATTCGCCATTTTCTTTATTTGCCGGCCATGCCACCCAGAGTCCTTTTTTTCCGGTCATTATTCTGCATTCCACTTCCAAAACGCCGTCAAAGATTACCGACGCAAAAGCTTTAATGTTTTTATTATTTTTGACAAGCTTAAATTTGTTTATTTTAAAAGCGGTTTCAGCGGCGTTTTCAGGAAAACTTTTTTCGCATATTGTTTTTTTAAAATACTCTTTAAAATCGCGGTTAGTTATAACAATCTGCCTGTAAATGTTTCCTTTGTTTACATAATACGGAAATATAATTTCGCCGTTTTGCATTCTAATCCCCAAAACTTCAATGGAATTATTTAAAATGACGTTAAAACTATTATTTTGTAATTCAACGCGTGTTATTTTCATATCCGCAAGCACGTACGAATTAAAGCGTAAACACATTGAAAATACAACAATTAATACAAATATTTTTATATATTTTATCATAAATTTATAATTTGAAAATAATGCCCGTTTTATTGAAAAGACCCTTTCATTTTGCTATCATGCTTTTATAAAATATACTATTTTTATATGAAAATATTATACAATTTTGAATATATTTAAAACAAATTTGCAACTTGGCGGAGGCTTATGAAAAAATTTAATTCAAAAAAACTTGAACTAATGCGAAGGGAACGCCATCTTACCCAGGATGACCTTGCCAAAGAACTAAATATATCCAGAGTAACCGTAAACTACTGGGAAAATGAAAAAAGAACCCCTAATGTATATGAAATCTCCAAACTTGCCAAGTATTTTAATATAAGCGAAGAACAACTGGTTTATGATTCAAAAAGTAATGAAGCCATTGTAAGAAAAAACGTAAATCTCGCATTGAAAGATCTCGAAAAAGATTCAAAATGGCTTGCCGAAAAGCTTAAACTTCCGGCAGAAAATATCCAGAAATGGCTTGATTCGAAATACGCATTAAGCAGACTGCAAATAGACAGAATCATTTCAGTACTTAAAGAAGCCGGAATTAATATAATTGAAAGCTTTGAATCCACTTACAGTATGCCGATATCCACAAAAATCATAATTATCCCGCTTTTGGATTCCAACAAAGCAACAAAACACAACTTTTTCAGCTATAACAAGGGCGAATATGAAGATTTTATAGAAGTTCCGATAAGCGTATTCCCGGATGCAAACTTTGCAGTACGTTTTACAAGCAGCGCTATGCTTCCTTTTATCCCGCAAAATGCTTATTGTATAATAAAAAATATGACAAATCCGCTAAATGATAAAAATATGTTTATAAAAACTGAAAAAGGTTTTACAATAGCTAAAATTCTTGTCAAAAAAGGCAAACCCGCGGCATACCACACAAACCCTGAAGAAGAAATAAAGACCGATAAGCTGGAAATTTTAGGAAAAGTATCGGGCTTTTTTGCAAAAGACGAATAATCAAGTAAAGTTAATAATAAAAAGCGGCTGCAAAATTTAATTTTGCAGCCGCTTTTTTAATATTTCGGGGAGACAGGACTATTTCACTCTCATTTAGTCACGTTTTAGTCTCATTTTAGTCTTATCGCCCTTTCTGACCTTTCCCCTACTATAATAGTATATTAACACACCAGAACTTCTTTGGTTTTTATTAAGGGCAAATTTACTTCTCTAATCTATCCGAAGTCGCTGCGCTAATACCATGGCAAATTTTAGATTAGAGGAGTAAGAATCTTTTTTATCTCAAGCACAACTTCTTCCAAGTCTTCAGGAACACCTGTGAGACTGTTCTTCTTTAGAAAGGAAGACCATTGCCTTATTTTCATAGCGTCTGCATAAAATTTCTTAGAGAACGCTTCAGGGTCGGCTGTTAATTGCGTGCCTCTGTTGTAAAATGTTTTCTTTAGAGCTTGTTTTAGATCGGCAGAATCGATTGTGCAATTCTTTAGTATGGTATAAACGTCGTAAAAATCCTTCATTCTGCTGTTAATAAGACCAAGTTTTACCATAGCCTCAAACTTTTCAGCAACAATGACTTCCAACGGATAACCTTTTAATTTAATCTTATCTTCGGAAAGTATGGACGGAAACTCAATATCCTGTTTGGCAGGATATATAACATCGCCAAAACCAAAATCTATCTGGACCTGCTGCTTTACCTGACCCAAAACGCCTGTAATTTTTATCCTTACGCCTTCATAATCAGCGTCTTCTTTTATTCTTTCCGAGGTTATGGCATTAGGATTAAAGACAATTCCGTCCGGCAGATCAATACCGGCTATCTCTTTAAAGATGGATTCTATTTTTTTCGTGTCGCTTTTTAACTTTTCAGCCAGGAAATCAATATCAACGGTCGGACGCGATGTCGGCACATCTACAACGATCAGAAGAAGTCCGCCTTTTAATACAAAACTACCTTTATATTTTGAAACAGAAAGCCTGTACAGCAGCCTTTCCTGAAAATATCTTAACAAAAGGTTATTGAAATCGACATTTTCCTTTTTGGCGATGTTAAAAAGTTTTGTTTTAACGGAAGCTGCAATGTTAGAAGGATTTTTGTTTGTCATATTGCTATACCAACGCCATAAGCCAAGGTTCCATAATTTTTTTAACCTTTAGCTTTTCGGACATTTCATACAGTTTGTTTATATTCTTATCCTTACGCTTCATGTATTCTACAAGACTTTCTTTGGCTATATCCATGCCCATTTGGTTGCGGTACTTGAAAGCATCGCAAACGGCACGTTCAGGGTTGTATATTTTGAAGCTATACTTGCCGTCTTTAACTTCCATAATACCATAGTTAAAAGATTTACCTACAAAGAGAACATTCGTCGGAGGATAAAAGAGTTTAGGTACGTTGGAATCTCTGGCTATTGCAACAGTAACTTTTGTAGGTATAAAAGTTGTGAGTTTGTGGTAGGCAAGCGCGGAAAAACCCGCTATAACCGCATGCGGATACGCAACAGACACATCAATAAAGCTCTGGTTTTGTCCAAACATGTCAAACTGTCTGTACAGACCTTGCTTTATCTTTATAATCTCATTATTGTCGCAAAGGCTTTTTATATCGTTGCTTCTAAGCCCCATTGCTGTGAATTCTTGAGTTTTAATATAACCTTTAAATTTTTTCATAGTTTGCCTAAACGCTCCGCAGATTATAATAAATGCGGAGTGTTTAATCAATACACGCGCTGCCATTAAGAACAATTCATAATTTCAGCAACTGCCCGATTTGATGCCAAACGGGCTTTTTATGCCTAAAAAACAAGGAGGATAAATGTCTACAGAACTTATTGACTTCATCACAATGATACTGATATTAGCATTCGTTATAGGACGTGGTATCGCATTAGCGCAGCAATGGCTTTGGCTTAACACTATAACGAAAGATGACTCGCCCGATACGCGTCCGCAGTCGCAACAGGTTATAACACCTGCGGCGCAAAATGCCATGTATGTTGTCAGGCGCAAACATTCAACAGGAGCAAAATATGATTACGAAGAAAGAGTTGAAGGAGCGGTTTAGCGAAACAAAATTAGAAAAATTCGTTTTACAGGACATTTTGGAAGATGCCAAAGGCTATTCAGGAAGTTTCATTAAACGGGTAAATGCACGGCTTTCGGACATTGGTTACGGATGCGTTACAGGGGTGGTTGGCAAACTCATCTATACGTCCGATTGCAGAAAGTTCTTTGTTCGGTTCATTGATGACATATCCGAGCTAGTACTTGAACTGGAAATGAACATGGAAAACAAGCGTGGGCTGCCGCTTTACACATTCTATGCGTGGCTCGCATATGAAGAAACTGCATACAAGATTGCCGGTTACATAGAAGAATGCTTAGAGCAAGAAAAACAAGTCGCAAAAGGAGATGACAACGATGCATGCAACGAAACAAAATTTGGCTAAAAAGTTCCCGGTCGCAAGCGAAATATTGAGGCAATTGGGCGGTGGAAAAGTTCTTGTGATGACCGGTGCGAAAGCCATATTTGGCAAAAATAACCTGACGCTTCTATTAGGTACGAAGTGCTTGCAGATAAAGCTAAACAGCGCGGACTTGTATAACATAATCTACGTTACCGCTACACCCCAAAAAGCAAATAAACCCATCGCGGAAATGAAGGACATATACTACGAAAATCTGGTAGAAACTTGCGAACAAATGACGGGTCTATATTTTAGGCTGTTAAGAACATAAAAGTTCGGTAACTATGCATCTGCAAATTCCATTCCTGCCACAATAGTTGGATTTTGTCTCCAATCCACCTCACGCCTGTCTTGCCGCAAAACCGCCTATTAGCCACATCCACCACATCAATGCAGTGACAAAAACTATTAATATCCTCGTCGTTGATAAGTGAATTATGACGCATTATTGCATATATGAACTTCTATCTCGGCAGATTAACCACCTGCTCACTGCAAAACAAAACACCTAACTACCCGTACATCTTAACTGTCCGCAAACTGCGCCATAAAAAAAGAAAGGAGCTATCACATGAAAAAGACAAACGAAGCACCGATGAAACCGCAAAATCAGCAGAAATTATCCGTTCCAAAAGGACACATAAAAAGGACATCCAAGAGCCGCAAATCGTCCGTTGCCGCTGCCATAAAAGAAGGACAAATCAAAGATGGCGTAATGCTTATAGATGACCCCCAAATTGGACGCATGAAAGTAGTGTTCAGAGATAAGCCAGCACAAGAAGTTCGCGATACTCTTAAGAAGCTCGGCTTCCTATGGGATCCGCTGATTCGCGCATGGAAAAGATTCCGAAACCCACGCATCTTCAACTGGCTACAAGGGTACTTAAAGAAAATCTAATGGCGTTAAATTTAGACCAAAGGAGATAACATGTCTATCAGCACTTTTAAGGCGGTTGCCAAAATCGCTGTCGCGCTCGTTACTATCGCGGCAGAAGTTACAGAGGTTGTCAGAAAAGTAGCAAAAGTCAGCAAGTAACACCCAGGTAACTATACCAAAGGAGAACGCATGAAACTTAAGTTCAAAATAACCGGAGACAAGGTACGCTGGTTTGCCGCCATCTGCATAGATTTACTCAAGATAATTTACGACTATTTTCCACGCGGATATGGCCGCGAGCCATGGGAAGATGATGATAATTACCCATTTCGTTAGTTGATCCCGCTATGCGTCCTGCGTCGCTTAACTGAGACGCAGGACGTAGTAGCCTCTGTTCTATCGTTTTTATCTATAGTTATTTCATTAAAAACACTGTTTCTATTACTCTTTTTTACGAAAGGTCTCGCCTTTTTTTAATTTGGGCATATTCAGATTGGTTTTAGAATTTACAAAAATCCGTTCTGCAATTTTAAGATTAGACAAATCAACAGTATGTGCTACCCTTGCCTTAAAATCGGATACGGTTTCAAGTTTTTGCGCTCTAACTTCAGTAGCAGTATTGGCAAAAAAACGATTTGCAGCCTTAAGACTAGGAAAATATATTGTCTTTGCATTTATTGCAAGAAAATCGGATATTGTTTTAAGCTTTGGCATATTTATTCTTTCTGCGGCTTTAACAATAATATTACCTTTCACAACTTCAAGAACTGGCGCTATCAGAGCAGATGCATATTCTGCATTTAAACTTCCTTTCAATGTTTTAAGTTTAGGAAATGCAATTGCTTCTGTCGACTTTATATCTACACTTCCTCCAATGTATTCAATATTTGGGCAAGAAATAGTTATTGCATCTTTTTCAAATCCTAAGCTCAAAGCACCATATACTTTTTTAAGTTTTGGAGCTATAAATGTTGTAGCGCAGTCGGCTTCAATAAAATTTGCTTCTTCGACATTGAAATTAATTTTTTCCTCTTTGCCGAAAACATAAATACCCAACTCATCATCTATCAATTCCCAATCCTGACTTAATCCGCTTTTGTATGTGGTCTTATACGTTGTTTCGTACTTGGTCAAAATTTTTGCTCTCTCATAATACGCTTCATCCAACCCGTCAGGCATTGTATCATGGCATAAGAATAAATAATCCTCATCTATGCTGATAACGCAATCTATCTCTTTACCAAAATATTTTGCCTTTACAGCAACGCCGTCTAATTTTTTAAATTTCTTCATTGGGATTATTCTCCTATATTTAAAAGCAAAAGTTTTTTTACAATCCGTCCTCATCAAACCATTCTGCAAGATTACTATAAAACTTCATTTTTTTTCGTATACGCCAATTCATCCTAAACTTTCTCGTTGCATTTATCAGAAACTGTACTCCATAAGCCAAAAAAATAATCGCTACAACTACGAGCAAAATGACTCGTAAGTTTTTAGTAATAAGTTCCATCTGCGCAATGCCCCATTTCCAGTTAAATAGAGCGTTTATAGGTATCAACATCAGAACAATAAGTCCAAGCGGTACCAAGCCGGCTATTGTAAAACACCCCAGACCTGTGAAAGTGTCACTCCCGCTTGTATTTACTGCATACCCTTCGTCACGCATTGATAATTTATCAGTATGTCGCCGAACAAGTTCTGCCATTATGATTGATTTGCCAAGCAAGTTTCTATACCTGCTTATCTTATGAAAAGTATTTTCTAGAAAGAGTTCAAATTCATATTGCTGCTTCTCAATTTCCTCTAACTTACCCTTTCTATCTATTAGTCTTTTAAAAAAAGGTAAGTTTTTTGTTTTCGTCAGATTTTTAAATAATTGCATCGCAAGCTTTGCAGCATATGCTTCTCCACCCGTTGCCATATCAACAACACCGTCGCGCATATTTTCTACTATACTTTTAGATACTTTTTCTCTTTCTGCGTCAGCCGCTGTTTCTGCTACGGCTTCCGCAAGCATAACACATCCTTGCTTTAAAAGATCTCTGCCGTCTTCAGATGCTTTATCCTCTAAAAAAATGATTTTTGCTTGCATGAAAAATACCATACTGTTAAGCATTATTGCCATTCTTGCTCTCAAGCCGGCTTTTTCTTCTTCATTACCACATAATTTCAACGCCCTGTGAAGGTTTTGGAAAAACAAGTCCACCACACTCGCAGAAAGTTTATACCCGTTTATAATTTGCAATGTCTGAAGCTGTGCCTTAATAGTATAAATCAGTACTTCTGCGTTGCTTTGTTTTTCTATTGCTAACAAATAATCCGCAACATCTATAGGGGTTTTGCACTCTGCCAACTGATTTTTTTTCTTGCGGGAATATTCTAATTCTTTTTCAATTTCTTCGTTCTCATCAACACCACCATTTTCATTGTGTTCTTCTTCACTCTCTTCATTTTCATCATCTGTATAATACTTATCATCTGCGGTTTCAGACATTTCTGCTCTTGAGATATCCCCTTTTTTGTCTATAAAGTACAGGTACCCCTCTTCTTTCTCAAGCCCAATCCTTACAACCTTTTCAGGCTTATTGTCTTTTTTACTGCCTCTTGCCATTACAGTTCTTGAAATATCGCCTTGCTCATCAATAAAATAGAGGTATCCTGTCTTTCTTATCACACCAACTTTATGAACTTTCTCTGCCATAAAACACCCCCTATGTCTGTACAGCTTTATCTTCCCTTAAGCACCCAAGTTCTGCCTTGGGTTTTTGATACATACGTTCCTTTTGTGGTTATGGCTATAAGTTCTGAACCTACATTGACTAAACTTAAAAATCCACCCGTCAGCGGTACAGTACAACGCAGCATCCAAATCTTGCCGCCGTTAGTTGAATATTCTAACCTGCACGGATTTTGAGGGCTTATTCGTATCAGTTCTTTTCCTAAATCTAAAATCTTGCTCATTATAAGTATTCCTTTTACAAATAAAAAGGCGACCTCTATTTATGCAGTTCTGAAGCCCATAAATAAAAGGTCGCCCGAGCGTCTATGCCCGAAGGCATAGAACACTCTAAACATATAAGGCGACTCTTTATCTAGCGTTCAGAACCGTATTTGTATCGCTACAAATAAGCAAAGGTTTTACCTTTCGCTAAATAAACAGCCGATATTAAGTTTTTTACGTCAAGCGTTTCTCATCGCTCTATTCCCAACATTTCTCCTGTTGTAACTATGCCGACATTATACAAAACTTTTTTAAGCGACACAGTATTTACATCAATGGTACAGTAGTATATCTGCTCATTATTATATAACCCTGCTTGACGTTCTTGTTGTCCTTGTGCTTCTTTTGTTTTTGACCAATGTTAAGAAGCCTTCAAGTTCTTTCAAAGCATCTATTACATCTTGTTTTGTTATTACCGAATCGACAGCTGCTGCCTGACTATGGTTTGCCCATGCAGATGTTTTTGTCATACCTGCATAAACCATAGGATAAATGTCATCATCAATTCGCACTTCTTCCAAACTCTGCGTCTTTACTTCTTTGTTGAATCTTGTTACAGTTCCGTTGAATAAAGTATCTTCAATGCTCTGTTCCCAAATTTCTCGTATTTTGCCACCAAGGCTACGAATATCATTATGTGCGTTATCATCTAATTTAGCCAATTCTTCGCGGATGAATTGAATCTTTGATCCAATTTTTTTGACTTCCCATTCTCCTGTATGCTCAACACCTGAAACGCCTCTTTCACATTTAAGGAAGGTTAATCTTGTGTTTATTCCAGCGACTTCAGCTTCTCTGCATAATTCGTTAGAAAATACAAGATTGTGAGTAAATATAACAACTTGAGTTTCCTTTGCAAGTTCAATTAAGCGTTTTACGACTAAACTTTGAAAGTTATGGTCTAATGATGTAATGGGGTCATCAAAGATCAACGGAATCTTTGCATCAGACATTTTATATTCGGAAATAAAACATGACAAAGATGCAATTTTAGCTTCGCCTTCGCTCATAAATTGAGCAGGCGATAATTCACCAGCATTAGTACTCTTTAATTCTTGCATGGATTTCCCTGATTGGCTTGAAATATTGAAAGTTATTTCGTACGGAAGTGCGAAAAAATCTTTCTCAGCTTTCACCAATTCGTTAAATCTATCTCCCAAGAAAGTCTTGTTAAGAGTGGTTTTCGTGCTTGATATAGCAGTGGTTACGCAGGCTTTATCAGCTTTCCCATAATTGTCAAAAATTCTATCATAAAGCCTAAGTTGCTTTATTTCTTTTTGAAGTTCGCTACAAGTTTTATTGGCTTTCAGTTTTTCATACAGTGCTATTTGCTCTGGCGTATCTGGCGCATCAAGCTGAGTAATGTCTTTATCTAATTGCCCAACAACACCCATTTTTTCAGTTTCTGTTTCTGCATCGATTTTGCCAAATAAATAGTCGATAATTTTTGTTTCTTTGAAATCCTGTTCTTGAAACTTTCCAGAACCGATTTTTTCTTTCAGGGTCTTCAGATTCTCAACGGCGTTTGACATAAACAAGCTTACCTTCTCTTGAAGCGTATGGTCTGATTTCATTGCGTCTGTTAGGTTAGCCGGGATAGCTAGCGATTGTTCAATATCTTTTAGCAACTGCCGCTTTGGAATTAAAAATGCTTCGACTGTATCCAATTTCTTTTTTATATCATTGCTCACCCATGCGTGGAATTTTATAATTCGTTCTTTTGCATCACCGGTTATACTTTGCATACACAATGGACAAGTATCTCCAATTTTATCTATTGGATATGCTCCACCAATAAAAGCAATAGCAGCCTTCCATAGATTTTCCCATTCATTCGAGCATACTTTCGGCAAAGGATTATCACTTTCAGTAAACTCACGCAGTTTTTTCAAAGAATTGTCAAAGCCTTTTTTTTCTGCGCTTTTCTCAAATAACTCTTTTATTTTATCGACATCCAAAAATTCTTCAATTTTTTGAAATAAAGGTTTGTTGGTTTCAAGTGTGTTTTTGAGAAGTTTCTTTTGTGCCTGTAATGTTTTCTTATCATCAATAATGCTTTTTATCTGTCTCCATTGGGTTTCTTTTGTATCATCCCAAGCCAGTAAATCAGCAATCGTTGAATCAGATATATCTTTCTTTATTTCAAAAGTCCGAATTCCTGCATCTTTAAGCTTTTGATTTACGATTTGATACGGGTCAGTCAACACGAATGCTGATTTCTCTTCCTTCAATTTATTACGAACAACATTTATAACTTCCACAAGATCGTCAAGCAATGAGAAGCAATCAGGGGAATACACAATTTCCGTTTTGCCATTGGCTTCACCCTTTATATATATTTCGGCATTCTTGCTATCAAATACGCGCATTTTTCTGGAAAAAGGATTTCCCGCGTCACCTTCATTCCATGTATGCTCGTTGCCTCCGATATGTATTTTAGCTGAAGGTTTTGTCATATTGCCTGTTATACAGTTTTTATGGACATGCTCTGATTCTTTATCTCTGAAAGCCGAAATTGCTTTCAATATACGGATAAATCCACTTTTTCCAGAACCATTTCTCCCATACACTATTGTTAGACCTGCGCCGGGAGCAGTTGTAAACTCAATACCGGCCTCTGCCAAAGCATTTACATTTTTAATTTCATTGATTTTGTATATGGTTATGTCATCGGTAGCCACCAAGTCTTCTGGCAACAACTCTCTTGTTATTTTTTTCGGCACTGGCGCAAAGACACCTTCAGGCAACGGTATTTGAAAGGCATTTTTTATAACAGATGTAATCTCGCTGATTTGCGAGTTTATCACGGCAATTTTTCCATGCTTTATTATCCGCACAAGTATATCCTGCTGCCAATCTGGCAGTTCGGAAACTTTGCTAAAAAATGTATCTATCGGCTTAATTTCTGCTGGCATTATAGTTCCTCTCCTGTGGTAGTTTTATCTTCTTGATACTCCAACTCCAGCGACTGTATCTTTGGTAAACTTACCATGCCGTCAATATCGCCATAAACTCCTATCGTATTTGTTAGGATTTTCTTGATTTGCATTTCTTGGCTTGCCCATTTCTTCGTAAAGTATTTCTTCTCTTTTTCTATATCCTGCCCCATAGACGAAAATGCTTCCACAATAGCTTCTATGCGCTGACGGAAATGCACACCAGTTAAATACTGGTATAGAATCTCCATCTTTTCATTTTTACCAACAGCAAGACCTTTTTCGCGTGCTATAGCTTCCAACTTATCGCGGATTATCATGGCCAATGGAATAGCAAGATGCATATCACATACCCACACGCCGTCGCGATGTGCGAAAGTTTTTACACCTTCAGGCAAGACATTTGAGATAATAATAGCTACATCAGCATGAACTTCTCTCTGGTCATCTTTAAGCTTCTGTATCCAGCCATCCGACCACGCTTTTGTATTTTTGACTTCCCAAATGATTTGGCCACAGGCTTTACCTGCGCTACTACATACTTTTTGAATAACGTCTGCTCCGCGTATACCCTTTGGCACAGGCTCGATGGTGTCATAAATGAACGCTTTGCTCAGTTCTTCTTCTAAGTTTAGTTCTGCCACTTCGCCTTGGCTCTGTTGAGATCCTTGTTCTATCTTGCGCTTCAGGTCTTCGTTTACGCGTAAAGCGTCAGCCAGCGTCTTTTCTTTTTGGGCAAGAATTGTCTGATATGCATCTGCAGCTTTCCTATCTGCTTCTTCTTTTATCGCGGCACGTTCTGCATCCAACTGTTTGCGTTTTTCAACTTCAAATGCTTCTTTTTCATCTTGCAGTTTCTTTTTTTCATCCATAAGCTGAACTTGCTCGGCCCGAGCAACAGTCAATTTCGTAGATAAATCTTGCTCACGAGATTTCAGCAATTCAATTTCAGCCTTCTTTTCATTATCCGCATCAAGTTTTGCCTGCTTTGCAATCTCCTGCATTCGCTGAGCAAGTTTTTCCTTTACTGTATTGGCAACAAGTGCGTCTGCATCGCGTTTTGCTTTTTCAACTTCTTCTTCCTTTTTAGACAGTTCTGCAATTTTTCCACTGATAGCATCGGCAACAATCTTATCAGTATTCTTTTTTACGATTTCAAGGTCTTCGGCTTTCTTGGCTAATTCAGCTTCTTTGGCTTCAATAGCGGCTTTATCTTTACGCTTATCTGCATCGTATTGTTCGCGAATACGAGCTTCAATCTGCGCATGCAAAACATCGTCAACTGAAATCTCAGCTTTACAATTGGGACATATAATTTTTGCGGTCATAAGGCACCTCGCTTCTATAGTTTTTATGAATTTCCATTGTATTATAGCAGTATTTACCAACGATTCAAATCATTGGATTTTTCTAAATATGTTTTGAATGATATCTCTGGATTTCGTATAATGGTGACATTAAAAAATATTGAAAATTGTAAAGGACTTATACCATGGCAAAGACGACAAAGTTGGCAAAAGACGGCGCTGGGCTTGGTATTGAGCAGAAGCTTTGGGCGGCGGCAGATAAGATGCGCGGAGCCATTGACGCTGCTGAATATAAGCATGTTGCGCTTGGACTTTTGTTCTTAAAGTATATCTCTGACAGGTTTGTGCGCAAAAGAGAGTCCTTAGAAGACAGTCTTGTTGTTCGGGAAGATCGTGATGAATATATTGCCGATAACGTATTCTGGGTGCCGGAGAATGCCCGTTGGTCATATCTGCGCGATAACGCTACCAGTCCTCAAATCGGTAAAATGATTGACGAAGCAATGATAGCAATAGAACACGAAAATCCGAAACTTCGCGGGGTTCTTCCAAAAGATTATGCTCGACCGTCGCTTGATAAAACAATGCTTGGCGGGCTCATCAATATCTTTTCTGACCTTGATTTGTATTCCGACAAAGAACAAGATGTGCTTGGCCGCGTTTACGAATACTTTTTAAAAATGTTTGCAAGTGCAGAAGGTAAGCTCGGCGGCGAATTCTATACACCGCGTTCCATTGTAAAACTTCTTGTAGATATGATTGAACCATATAAAGGTCGTGTTTATGACCCTGCCTGTGGTTCCGGCGGAATGTTTGTTCAGACACAAAAGTTTGTAGAGGAACACTCAGGACGAATCGGCAACATTTCAATTTTTGGACAGGAGAGAAATCCTACGACATGGCGTCTTTGTAATATGAACCTTGCTATTCGCGGGATAGAGGCCGATCTTGGCGGCACACATGCCGATACATTTCATAACGACTTACATAAAGACCTCAAGGCAGATTTTATTCTTGCTAATCCGCCGTTTAATATAAGCGACTGGGGATTGGAACGTATTCGTAACGATGCTCGCTGGCAATACGGAGTTCCCCCTGAAGGTAATGCAAACTATGGCTGGATAGAACATATGGTTTATCATCTTGCGCCGCGCGGGATTATCGGCTTGGTGCTTGCAAACGGTTCTATGAGTTCTACAACCAACGGCGAAGGCGAAATCCGTCAACGGTTAATAGAAGCCGGTTTAATTGATTGCATGGTTGCGCTGCCATCACAGCTGTTTTATTCTGTAACAATACCTGTATGTTTATGGTTTATCAGGCGTGGTAAAACAGCACGACAGAACGAAACTCTGTTTATAGACGCGCGTAAACTTGGCTATATGGCAACACGCACAAACCGCGATTTCACAGAAGAAGACATTGCCAGCATAGCTAAGACTTATCATAACTGGCGCGGCACAGAAAGTTATAACGCCTACAAAGATATACCAGGATTTTGCAAATCCGCTGACATCAAGGAAATAGAGAAAAACGGTTATGTTTTAACGCCGGGACGTTATGTCGGCACTGAAGACACAATGGAAGATGACGCGACCTTTAACGATAAAATGACAAAGCTGACGACAGAGTTGAAATCACAAATGGCTACAGGTGCGGAACTTGACGCTGAAATTAAGAAACAATTAGCAAAAATTGGATGGAAGATATGATAGGTGATATAGCCAATATAATCACTGCGGTTACAGCGCTTGTAATGACTGGAATTGCTTGTTTTGCCTTATACACTTGGCGTAAAGAGTTTATCGGTAAAAGAAAAATTGAACTTACTGCCGAAATTATGATGACAGTTTTGGAATTTCAGGATTTATTGATACAAGCGCGGCTTGATATATATACTCCTCAAGAAATTGATGAAATCAAAAAATGGCTAAATGAGGTAAATAACAAAAAACTAAACATCCCCAATAGTATGCTTTGGCCTATGTATCCGGATAGAATGTTTTGCCTGACGCCAATCCACAGGTTGAATAAAAATTTTGAAATAACTGACAAATTCTCCAAATTGTTTAATAAGGGTTTGATTTACTGGGATGAAAATTTACTTAGGTTATTACAAGAATTACATTCATTTTTGGGTAAAATCAGATATGCGTCAGAAATGCTATATGAAAATCCGGAAAACACAGAATTTCAACAAATTGCTTTTTCTAGTAAAACAACCGACCCACTGTCTAAACGTATTTTTGACATTGGAGATGAAATAAAATTAAACCTTGAACCAATCTACAAAGACCAACAGACAAAATGGAAGAAACTGAAATGAATAATTGGCAAAGTGTGAAATTAGGAAGTTTTGTCAGATATGCTACTGATAAAATAACATCGGATGGGTTTGGATTGCATAACTATATATCTACGGAAAATATGCTGCAAGATAAAGCCGGTATTTGCGAGGCAGCAGGTATGCCAAGCACAGGATTTGCGACCCACTATTCTGTTGGAGACACTTTGATTTCAAACATTCGCCCCTATTTCAAAAAAATCTGGTTTGCAGACAGAGACGGCGGTGCTTCCAACGATGTGCTTGTTTTCAAAACTGATGAATTAGATAAAAAATATTTATATTACTTACTAAGTCAAGATGAGTTTTTCAATTATGTGATGGCAGGTTCTAAGGGTACGAAAATGCCGCGTGGGGACAAAGAGCAAATAAAACAATTTGCATTTGAACTGCCATCTCTTCCTGAACAAAAAGCCATTGCAGAGATGCTTTCGGCGTTGGATGACAAGATAGAAGCGAACAGGAAAGAGAGCGAAACGTTAGAAGCTATTGCTGCCGCATTGTTCAAATCTTGGTTTGTAGATTTTGAGCCTTTTGACGGCAAAATGTCTGATGATTGGAAAGAAGGATGTTTAGGCGACTATTGTTCTATAAAATCAGGTTTTGCTTTTAAAAGTTCTTGGTGGCAACAACACGGCGTACGAGTTATAAAAATTAAAAACATAACCGAAAAAGGTTTTGATTTATCTGATTGCTCATTTGTTTCAGATGATAAAATACCTTATGCAAGAGATTTTGTCGCTTTAGCCGGAGACTTGTTGATAGCTATGACAGGTGCTACCATAGGTAAATTTGCTATCATTCCTCAATGCGAAGAAACGCTCCTAGTAAATCAGAGAGTAGGAAAATTTTTTTTAGGCGCTGAACCTCTAAAAAAACTACCGTTTCTTTGGTGTACCCTAAGACAAGATGATGTATTTAATGAAATAATCAACAGAGGGCAGGGTAGTGCGCAACCAAATATTAGTCCGACTGATATAATGACAATTCCAATGATAATCCCATCAGATAAGGTTTTATGCAATTTCAATGAAGCACTTTGTAGCTTTTTTGAAAAAATAACATTCAATGCAGCACAAAACAAAAAACTGGCGCAAATCCGTGATACACTTCTTCCTCGCCTGATGTCCGGCAAAATCCGCATTCCGCCTTTTGGAGGTAATAAATGAAACCTGTTCTCTATAATGAAAGCATTTTAGAGGCTGTAGCGCTTGAGACTTTTCAGTCTTTAGGTTATGACTATCTTGCTGGTGAACAGTTGGAACGCGCACCTGACGATGTTATTCTTGCCGACCGCCTGCGCGCCACATTATCTAATATCAATCCAAAGGCTGCACCTGCCGCGTTGGATGAAGCATTTCGCAAAATAACTACACTTGCCACGCAAAGTATCTTTGTAGATAACAAACAGATTTCTAAATGGTTTTCTGACGGAATAGATGTTGAATATGCTGAAAATGGAAAAATTAAATCCGACCATATCAAAGTATTTGAGCCTAAAATCCTTACAAGTAACGACTTTCTTGCCGTTAACCAATTTACAATTATTGAAGGCGACCATAACCGCCGCCCCGATATTATTGTTTTTATCAACGGACTGCCTATATCTGTTTTAGAACTTAAAAATCCGTTAGATGAAGATGCTACAACCGAAAAGGCTTATACCCAGCTTCAAAACTATAAAACTGCGATTCCAAGCATATTCAGATACAATGTAACATTGGTTGCAAGCGACGGCGTGACCGCTAAAGTAGGTTCGCTTACTGCTAACTGGTCGTGGTTTATGCCGTGGCGAAATGAACTTAAAGCTCCGGTGCGCTTAAATGCCCTTGATGAACTTATAAAGGGGTTGTTTGCTCCGGAAGTAATTATAGACTACCTGCAAAACTTTTGCCTATACGAAGATACGGGCAACAAGCTGATAAAGAAAATTGCCCGGTATCATCAGTTTCATGTGGTTAAAAAGGCAGACGAAAAGGCAGTAGAAGCTACCAAGGGAGACCGCCGCGCAGGAGTTATATGGCATACTCAAGGGTCAGGCAAATCTCTATCTATGGTATTTCTTGCTCGCCGACTTGCTTTGAACTCTGCGCTCAACAACCCTACGCTTGTTATTATTACCGACCGTAACGATCTTGACGACCAACTATTTGGAACTTTCGGTTTGTCCGCTAATTTCTTGCGGCAAACGCCTGTTCAGGTTGAATCGCGGGAAGATTTGACAGATAAGCTGCGGACAACTGCCGGTGGCATCATCTTTACAACTATTCAGAAGTTTACGGAAAGTTCCGAACCTTTATCTGACCGTTCCAATATTATAGTCATGGCAGATGAAGCGCACCGCAGCCAATATGACTTTATAGACGGATTTGCGCGGCACATGCGAGATGCATTGCCAAAAGCTTCGTTTATAGGTTTTACCGGTACGCCGATTGAAGGTACGGATGTTAATACGCCAGCAGTGTTTGGCGATTACATAGACATTTATGATATACAACAAGCTGTAGAAGATGGAGCGACAGTTCCCATTTATTATGAAAGCCGGCTGGCTAAACTTGGATTTGACAAATCTATGCTTGCAGGGGTTGACGCTGAATTTGATGCAATCACCGAAGGCGAAGAAGAATATCAGAAAGGCAAGAAGGCTAATAAATGGACACAACTGGAAGCTTTGGTTGGCGATTCTAAACGCGTGGCACTGATTGCGGACGACATAGTAAAACATTACAAAACCCGCCTTGAGACGATAGACGGAAAAGCGATGATAGTATGCATGAGCCGCCGCATCTGCGTTGATATGTATAACGAGATAACGCGCATTGCTCCCGAACTGAAGGACAGTATTAAAATAGTTATGACAGGAAGTTCGTCCGATCCGGAAGCGTATCAACCACATATTTACAGTAAGAAGAAACGCGGTGAATTGGCAGATGAATTTAGGAACCCGGACAGTTCTTTTAAGATTGTTATAGTGCGCGACATGTGGCTGACAGGATTTGACGCTCCATGCTTGCAAACAATGTATATAGATAAGCCGATGCAGAGCCATGGACTTATGCAGGCAATAGCCCGCGTCAACCGCGTATATTTTGACAAGAAGGGCGGGTTGATAGTAGATTATATCGGGCTTGGCGAAAACTTAAAGAAAGCGCTTGGCACATATACAGCAGGCGGCGGGCGTGGTGATACTTCTATCGATATTGCTGCCGCTATTGCCGTTATGCAAGAAAAGTTTGAAATAATACAAGGCATATTGCATGGATTCGATTACAAACCCGTATTTATCATGTCAGATGCAGAGAAGTTGCCGTTTATGATGAAGATGGCAGATTTCATTCTTGGGCAGGAAAAAGGTAGGGAAAGGTTTATGCAGGCAGTCATGGAGCTTACGGCAGCATTTTCATTATGTGCTACGACCGATGCCGCAAAGAAGATTAGGGATGATGTAGGTTTGTTCCAAGGGGTTAAGAGTATTATCTCTAAATCAAGTGCAAGTGATAAGCCCGGCAAGACGCAGGAAGAAAAGGAACATGCCATAAAACAGTTGATTTCCCGTGCAGTGTCTGGTGCTGAAATTATAGATATATTGTCTGTACTTGGAGTCAATCGGCAAGATGTATCTATCCTTTCTGAAGAATTCTTACAAGATGTCCGTAAGATAGAACATACAAACCTTGCAGCCGAACTGTTAAAGAAGTTAATACAAAACGAGTTAACGTTGCGCTTCCGTAAGAATATCATGGAATATAAGAAGTTTTCTGAACTGTTACAGAACTCATTTATCAGATACCAGAATCGTCTGATAACGGCAGCTGAAGTTATCGGCGAACTGATAGGCATAGCTAAAGATGTAAACGCATCTGCCGGCAGAGCAAAAGAATTGGGTTTGAACGATGACGAGATAGCTTTCTATGATGCGCTGGGTGCCAATGATAGCGCTGTGGCTGTACTGGGTGATGAACAACTGCGCGACATAGCTCGCATACTAACCGAAAGAATCCGCAAGAATGTGACTATAGACTGGCAGACAAAAGATTCCGTCCGCGCCAAACTGCGTTTAGAAGTTAAAAGAGTACTGCGCAAATATGGATACCCTCCAGATAAAGAAAAGATGGCTATAGATAATGTCCTTGCCCAAGCCGAGACCATAGCGCAAGGGGACATAGAATAGTTATCCGAGAGTTACTCCTGTTTTAAGAGAACCCAGGACAGAGCAGAAATCTCGCTTATTTCCCAACTGTCTTTGCAGCGGCTTATCCGGTTTTCCAGACCTACCTCAAAAGTAAATTCTGAAAATCTAAAACATTTTTGACAGTAGTACTACGCATAGCTGCGATACCCTGTCTTTCTGTATTCAAATCTAACTCAAAAGTAAAATATGAAAATCTAAAAGATTTTTTTTGAACTCATGAATTTTGTATAATCACGCTATGGAAAACAACGAAAAAGATACCTATGTTTTAACTTTTGATTTCAGAAAAGAAGAAACTAATTCTGTTGTTTTTTTTGAAAATGTTATCAATGTGTTGGGCGGCTTTGAAGACTTCAATAAGGTAATCTGCAAAGGCATTGATAGCGAAATCGCAGTTTCTTCTTACCTTATAGATGTTCAAAGCGGAAGCATTAAACTACGCCTAAAAGATATTATATCTAAAATCCCTGACGACTTACTAAAAGATATAACAGACCCAAAAGCTCTAATCGGACATTTTTTGGTTGGAGCAAAATACAAAGCCCTAAAACTTCTTGATGACACAAAAGCTTTACCTGCTCTGGACAGAGAGACAAAAATTTATGATGCTATTTGCGAAGAGGTTAAATCACTGCCGGTAAATCCGTTGATGCCGAGTAATATTGATAAGTCGGAATTGTTATCAACAATAAGTACGATTTCACAGGCGGCAAAAAATATAGATAAGGTTTCTTTTGGCGTTGAGGGTCAGGATGTTGTTGATGTAGAGGTAATAGATGTATCTTTTTCTTATAAAGTTCCGCCTGCACCTACAAAAATGGTTCAGGTCATATCAGCCGAGCTGATAGTTAAAAAACCTGATTTGTTGGGCAGCTCAAAATGGGAGTTTGTTTTTGACAAAAACATTTCAGCTACCGTGGAAGACACAGATTTCTTATCCAAAATAAAAAACAAGGAAATAGGTTTCTTTTGCGACGATAAAGTAAAGGCTAAAATGCGTATAGAAGTTTCCTTAAACGAAAGGCAGGAAGTATTAGATACAAAATATTTTATTGAACAAATAGAAGAAGTGATAAGAGCAATTCCACAGGAAAAACAAGGTAATTTGATATAGCATACCATCAGCAGAAATAACACTGTACTTCCTTACCGCCATTTGCAACAAGCACCTGAATAAAGTTAAAATATACCCCTGTACAACGATTTGTTTTATTGATATTGGAGCATAGCGTATGAACAATAAGGCGAAGACTATAGCTGAATCGCAAGAGTATATCCCTGAGCTTTATTTAGCGATTCTGTTATTTTTTGCTTATACGAAAGGTACTACGGTAGAATATTTTAAATATCCTACCGGTTTCCACAACTGGGTTTATAAAGCATCTTACAAACACCATATCAAGCAACCTGGTGATAGCTATTGTGATTGTGGCTGTGTTAGGTACATGGATAGAGATAAAGAGTGTATCGAACAACCTTGTGGCGGGTATTCTTGCAAAGAAGATTATAATGCAGAGATTGTAGACAAAGACGAGCTGCAAAAACGCTTAGAACGTTATATAAAATCATTTGAGAAAAATGACCTGGATCCGTACGAAGAAAACTATAACCTCTATGAACCAAATATTAAAGAATGCACTGAAAAATGGCAGATGCAGTATGAAAAATTTGGGAAAAGTGAAGGGCGCGGGAAATCGCTGCTTATATCTTTCCCTCAAGACAAACCTAGTTTGCTGGAGTGTCATACATTATTTTCTTTAAGCAGAAAAAAAGGGCTCGTTGAAATTTTAAACATAGCACCATACCAAAAACGTGACTATGAAAAAATGATTTTTACAGTTAAATTCTTAAAGCCTCCGAGAGAAATATATAATACACACAAATTCCAGAACCCGCACGATGATGAAGTTGTTATTGATGAAAAATCGAGAACAATACGCTACAATGGACGGAACATAAAAATCAAATCTAACACCAATGAATTTAAACTTTTATGCTACCTAATGAAGGACGAGAATATTGGCAAATCAATACCCACGGATGAGATTAGAGATTTATTGCAGTATTCTAAGGCGACAGATATGGAAGATTACACATTGGACAATATTAGGAGCTTAATCAAGGTCATTAAAGAAAAATTTCTGCCTGACGAACCATTTGAGACGAGTGTTAAAAAAGAATATGTATCTGTCTTATTGAAGAAATAACCATCTAAAATTTCTCCATAATCTCCACCGTTCTCCACCCCTTTCTCCATAACGATATATTACTATTGCGTTATGCGAGAAAACATTAACGCAATCATCAATAGAAATAAGCAAGGTCTGCTACTGAGCATTGGCGAGACGTTGAAACCTTGTGCAAATGGAACCGTTTGTCTTGAAAAAGACAATGCGGCTTTTTTTCTATGCCCAACTCCGATGACGGAAGTCAAAGAAGCGGAAAAATGATTGATACGATAAAGCTGCTCCTCAGAGGCGGATTTAAAATTATAGATTATACGCTTTTTAGGAATTTCTATCCGGGCTATTTAGAAAGTTTTTTTAAAGCACCTTATGTAGATTTTCGAGGAAGAAAGAGTGTATATTCTTGGTTTTTACCTATAAAGGACGGCATCTACAGACCACGCATGATTATATGTAAAAATCGTTTCATTCCTCATCCGCTTTTATACATAGAGTTTTCTGTTCAGAAGCTGTTTTCGCCGTTTGGAGAGAATCTATACGAAGTTCTTGAAAGTGATTTTGAGACGGTAATCAGTATGCTGCTTGAGATGTTAGAAAGCATGGGGGTTGAAACGAATGCGAGAATGATAAGGACGGCAATTGTTAAAAGGATAGACATTGCAAAAAATTTCCTCTTATCTGATGACTTGCTTTATGACCTTATTATTGAATTCTTGCGCACAAGTAAATTCCCGTACCTTAAACTGTTACCGCCTGAATATTGTTATGGCGGTATAAAGTTTAATTCTCAAGGCTTGAAATTTATCATCTATAACAAACTTAAAGAAATGTTAGCCAGAAACAGCCTGCTTGCCAAGGATTTGATTGCTCGCGGTGTCAATATAGATAGTATTCTTCGAGTTGAACTTCAACACAGAAAAGACCACATCATTAAAGCAATGTTAAAACGAGCAGGACTCAAAGAAAATGAGAACACTTTTAAGAAAATGTGGCGACTTTCATTATGGCAAAATGCGCTTGATTATGGTCTTGGGACATTACAGGATAATCTCCCAAATATGATACTTGAGTCAAAAAAATACGAGGAAATCAAATCTCTGTATGATACCGATAATGAAATAGGAAAGGCATGGACATTGCTTAATCCGCAGTTACATGGTAAGAGCTACGAAGAAGTAAAAATAGAAGCAAAAAAGATTTTCTCCAACAACCTTGTAAAAATATATACGCCACCACTCTTAATACCCGATGAGAATAGACGCCTCATTCTGCCTAATTTTAGACAACAAGTTAAAGATTACAAAGCATTGACCCCTGATACGCTAAACACTTATTTAGACGGCAAATCAAAACAAAAAGGTGATATTCCAAAAGCTGTTACCGTAATAACCGAAAGCGCAGGGCAGGCAGTAGAGCCACAGCCTGATTTGTTTCCCGGCCATGATTATTTTGCCCGCCTCAAAAAGATAGCTCTACCCAATACTTCACAACGCGAGTTATTTTCCGACAATGACTACTCTTCTGGCCCCAGAAGAATAAAACAAAAAGTGAGAGAAAGCATTGGAAGATAAGATTCGCAAATCATCATCTCCGGCAGAACTAAAAGCCCAGGCATCCGATGGGACGGAACTCATATGCCCTAATAACAAGATGAAAATGCCTGAGACTGATGATGAATTGCAAGCGATTATTGAACGGGCGGCAGAACAAGCAGCGGAAAAGGCTGTCGCTAAATACATAAAAGAAAAGGAAGATAAAACAACTGAGGATCAAAACACGACCGCAAAAGATGAATTTATGACGAGAGAAGAGATTGCAAAGCATTTAGGCGTAAGTCCGTGGCTGATTAGCAGGTATTGTCAAGCAAAGTATATGGGTGGCAAGTGTAATGAAATCCCATACAGACGCATCGGGAAAAAATACTATTTTTGTCCCAAAGAGGTTGACGCATGGATTTCAAAACGCAGGGACTAGATCAAAAAAGGAGAAAAAACAATGGCTTCAAAATTAGAAAAGCAGGGAAACTACTGGACGTTTCGTTACCGTGAAAATGGCGTTCAGAAACGTAAAACTATAGGAGATGCTTTTATTAGCCGCAGAGAAGCAGAAAACCTACAAATAGAGTTTCTGCATAAACAACGCAGCAATGACAAAAATAAAGTTTCAGACATCTCACTTGTGGCATTTCTGAACGAATATCTGAATTATGCCCATACAAATAAACGCCCCGCCACATACAGGAAAGACGGCTATACAAAAAACAACATTTTAAACTTTATCAAGAAACACAATCTAAAAGATATAACACCCCAAGATATAGAAAATTACAAAACTCAAAGAGTAAGAGAAATACAGCCCGTATCGGTTAATCGCGAATTGGAATCAATCAAAGCGATGTTTAACATAGCAGTAAAGTGGAAATATCTAAAAGAAAGCCCTGCCGAACACGTAAAACCAATAAAACTAGCAAAAAAACCGCCTCGATATTTAAGCAAAGAAGAAACTGAAACCCTGCTTAACGTCGCAAGCGGCAAATATAAAGATATGATAATGATAGCGCTCTACACCGGATTTCGCATAGGAGAAATATTTAACTTGCAATGGCAAGATGTGGATTTTATCAAAAACGATATAAGAGTATCCCCTAAACATAATTGGACGCCCAAAGACTACGAATTTCGCTCCATACCAATACATCCTACATTAAAAGAATATCTCTTAAAATTACGCCCAGAAACTGTAGAAGAAACAGATTATCTTATAAACCACGATCAATCAATGAACACGCTCTTTGTAGCATTTCGAAAACTATTCAAGCGAGCTAATCTAAAAAGTGTAAGTTTCCACACACTCCGACACACTTTCGCCAGCTATTTGGTAATAAGCGGCGTAAGTCTCTATACCGTAAGCAAACTGTTAGGACACAGCAAAATAGAAACTACAATGATATATGCCCACCTAAGCGAAGAGCATCTAAAAAACAGTGTAGATAACCTGAACTTTTAGTCACATTTTAGTCTCACTAACCTAAAAAGACCCCAAAAAAGCCAAAAGCAACCAAAAGAAACAAAGCATAATCATCGACTGTAAAATAAAAAAACACTGAAAAATATACATTTTCAGTGTTTCTATATAATGGTCGGGGAGACAGGACTTGAACCTGCAGCCTCCTGCTCCCAAAGCAGGCGCGATAGCCAATTACGCTACTCCCCGGTTGTCATTTTTTCAAAGAAAGCTTTTCTATTATGTCTTTAGCTTTTTGTAGAGCTTTCGCCCTGTGGCTTATTGCATTTTTAACGCTTGGGTTAAGTTCGGCAAATGTTTTATTTTCTTCAGGCACAAAAAAAATCGGGTCGTACCCGAATCCTTTATCCCCTGCCAAACTTTTGCTTATTATACCATATATTTCGCCATCTGCCAAAAGAATTTTGCCTTTAGGGCTTGAAATCGCAATAACGCATCTGAAACGAGCGCTTCTTTTCGCTGCGGGAACACCGTCCAGCAATGATAAAAGCTTTTTATTATTATCCTCATAGCTGCAATCTTCTCCTGCAAATCTTGCTGAATAAACGCCGGGCTCCCCGTTTAAGTAGGCTACTTCGAGCCCAGTGTCATCGGCTAATGCCCACTTATTGAAAAATAAAGCCGCTTCCCTTGCCTTTTTTGATGCATTCTCTTCAAGCGTCTTTCCGTCTTCAATCGTTTCCGGGTAAGATTTGAAAGAAGTCATTGGAATTATCTTGATGCTTGAATCTTTTAATATTTCTTTTATTTCTTCAACTTTGTGCTTATTTCCGGTTGCAATAATAATCTCATCTATCATTTAAGAGCCCCGAGAGCTTTTTTTTGCGATGCTGTTATCTGTTTTATACCTTTTTGCGCTAAATCCAAAAGTTCGTTCAGCTCTTTTCTTGAATAAGTTTCGCCTTCCGCAGTTCCCTGAACTTCAATAAACTGCCCGCCCGCCGTCATCACTATATTCATATCTACATCCGCAACATTATCTTCTTTTGCGGACAAATCCAAAATCTTTTTGCCGTTATCATATATGCCAACGCTTACCGCTCCGACAAAATCCTTGAGAGGAATTTCTTTTATCAATTTATCTTTTTTGAGTTTTTTTAACGCAAGCGCCAGAGCCACAAAACCGCCGTTAATCGATGCGGTCCTTGTCCCTCCGTCCGCTCTTATAACGTCACAGTCTATAGTTATGGTTCTTTTACCGAGTTTTGACAAATCCACGGAAGCCCTTAAAGCCCTGCCGATAAGGCGGGAAATTTCCTGCGCCCTGCCCCCGTCAGAAAGCCTCTTGCGGGAAGCCCTTTGGTTGCACGAACGCGGAAGCATCGCATATTCCGCCGTAACCCAGCCGTATGTGTCGCCTTTATTTTCAACAAAAGAAGGAACCTTCTCATCAACGGAAGCAACGCATAAAACTTTAGTTTCTCCCATCGAAAACATGCATGAACCTTCCGCGTGCTTTAAATAATTTTTTACAATTTTAACCTTTCTCATTTTAGCCCCTTAAAAAGTCCAGTTTATGCTCAATTGTCCGCCAACGCCGCTTCTTCCCATGCTCCTGCCGAAAATTTCCGCTCGGGTGCTGAACTTATCGCTTAAAATTTTATTAACGCCTATTCCGTACTGTACATACGGGTCTATGACCATTTTAGGAAGAGTTACGTCATCAGCCGTAAACACCGCTTCATCGTTAACATTCCAGACAAAGTTTACGTTTATAAATCCCAAAAGGTTATTTTTCATATCTGCTACGAGCGCCACAGCCGGCTCGACGGTAACAGGAGTCATACCGTCAGAAATTATTTTTACGCCGTTGCCGTTGGTATACGCATCCATGTCTATTGAAGATACGGAAAAATTAATCGTAGGCTGCAGCCTGATTGTGTCATCGTAATTTAACCTGAAATTATAACCGGTTTTAGACGCAATGCCTTTTGTGTACATCATAAAATCATCTTTGCCGCCGTTTGCATTTATTCCATGCTCGCTGATGATTCCAACGTTAACAGTCAAAGCGCTAAAAAATCTTTCTTTATATATCGCCGCTGTTACCCCGAATACGCCTCCATCCTGGTTTATTTCAGATCCTTCGTATTTCTGCTGCGAGTTATTAATACCGCCGTAAATTGAGAAATTTCCGTCAAAATTTCCGCCGATATCCGATTTCTCGGTATCATAACCGAAAAACGCGCCATATGCAAAATTTGAAACCTTAAGTTTACTGTTAAGCGAAACGTCTTCGTCGTAAACATAAGGTTTTACCCATAAACCTTTTCTGCCCTTGTCATTTACATTATCATAAACCATCTCAAACGCCTGGCTGTAATTATTAAGCTGTCCCAAATAACCGCCTATCTGCATTGATATCGGTGCTATAAATATTGAAGGGTTATAATCGGAACCGTAAGCAAAGCCCAAAACGCCGTCATTATAGTTCACGTCATATATGAATATAGGCCCTGTAACTTTGTAGAGAGAACTGTCAAGAACAAGCGCGTCTTTTAAGTTTTGGTCATCTGCTATCAATATGCTTACATAATTATCCAGGTTGCTTACATCTTTCCAGATATTCATATTTTTAATTACAAGCGTTCCGTTATTGTCGTCAAGATGCGTTCCTATAAACGAATCCGCCGCACTGTTACGCAAATCAACGTCCATATTCACATAAGCCGCACCTGAATCCGGCAGGTTGATGTCTTTAACGGCAATATTGTCGATTTTACCGTTCATCATGTCAAAAGTAGAACCGGCAAACATTGAAAAGTTAACATCGCTAAAAAATACAGCGTCAGCGCTCAATTTAAGCGTGCCGTTATATAAGTTTACAGTATTTCCGGCGGCGGAATTAATATTGCCGAATTTTGTCATATCCGCATTCAAAATCACGGTACCGCTTGTAGGCGCGGCAACCAAAGCAAACGCGTTTAATGTACCCGTATCAATGTCAATCGCCTTATTAATGTTGATAAGATTGTTATCGCCTTCGGAAGTTAAATTATCGCCGATTGTAATGTAATAGCCTAAAGCAGCATTAAGGTTTGTAACAGCGCCGTTATAGCTGTGAATAGAATTAGAAACTCCGTTTGCTTTATTACCGCTAAACGCCGCATTGCCTCCTTGCGCCACAATATTTAATAATCCGCTGTTAAATATTGCGCCTCCTGCGGAATCTGTGCTTCCTGAAACAGTATTTCCGATAAATGATGAATTATATATAGTAGCACTGCTTGTATTGTAAAGCGCTCCGCCGTATACATAAGTAAATGTTGATTTTGCAGTATTGCTTGTAAATGATACGCCGTTTGCTATAAAAGTATCCGAATTATACACAGCTCCGCCCATGGAAACGCCTGAAGAAGATGCCGCGATATTATTGTAAAAAGTCATCTTTGCGGCCTCGGTATAACCCGCGTTATAAATCGCTCCGCCTTCTGCAGCAGTGCCGTTTTTAATTATTACGTTTGACAACATAAGGTTTACGGTGTCATCCTGTACTACAAAAATATTGGTATACTGCGCGCCATCAATGGTAACGGCGTTTCCTTTTGAATCGCCGCCTCTTACCGTCAAGCTGCCTGCAGAAACAACAGGGTTAAACGCACTCGGCGTGTAATAATCGCTTTCAAGCTGTACTACTCTTGTCGCTACCGTTGTAGTTATAGCGTTTTGAAAGGTATCATTATCATATCCTTCAAGAACTATGCTCAAGGTGCCAAGATCATTTGTCTGTGTTATGTGGTATATGCTGCTGCTGACATCAGTCCTGTATCTGTAGATATAAAAATCAGGGTTTTGGAAATAATCAACAGTTGAAGGATTAACAAAAATATTTACATCTTTTGAAACTCCCGCGGTAAAATCCGACAAAATCTTCATGCTTGATATATCTAGGGTGCCGCTTCCAAGCGTTTCGCTTGAAACATTGATTTTATCCCACTTTGAGCCCGCCAAATCAACTTCAATTTTCAATACGGAGTTACTTTCTACGGTAAAGTTTTTAACATATACCGTATCTCCTGCTGAACCGTTCATCAAATCTAACACCGAAGCGTTATACATCGTAAAATCGCTTCTGTTTGAATCAGATCCGATAGAACCGCTTTTACCTACGTAAAGAGTACCGTTGTAAAGATGTATGTCATTGTTGCGTATATAATTATTCAGCGTTATCGTTCCGTCCGTAGGAGCGGACACGGGCAGATTATTTCCATTTGGAACATCAGGCGATGCTGTATTATCCCAAGTACCAGTCTGATTGATGTTTACCGTACCTCCTAATCCGGTTGTCGCATATATTGCGTCGCCCATAATAATTTCACTTCCGGAAACGGCGTTTAAATTTATAACGGAACTTACATCCTCATTATATATGGCATTTGTTCGGCTGTTTTCATAGTTACCGCTAAATTCCACATTCTTTCCATCGGCAATAATATTCAATGTAGCGCCGGAAGCATTAAAAATCGCCCCGCCCAGTGCAACTCCATTTAAACTTACATTGTGAGCCGTATTGTTTTTGAACGTAGAATTATAAATATTTGTAACGCCTGCATTGTAAACAGCTCCGCCGTATGCGTAAGCCAGCCCGGAAGCCTGGTCGGAATATGCAATAGCTTTATTATTTTCAAAAACTGAATTTGTAATATTTGTTACCGCGCCGGATGCTGTATACACCGCGCCGCCTAAAGCGCTCGCGGATGAATTTTGGACTGAAATTGTAGCTGTTGCATAATTATTTATAAATTTCGAATTGCTTATATTGGCAACTGAAGAATTATAAACGGCTCCGCCGAAAGCAAAAGCATCGGTGTTTTTACCTTCGGAACGAACAATAGCCAGATTATTGGAAAAAGACGTATTATCAATATCTAAAACTGATTCATTATAGACAGCGCCGCCAAAAACAAAAGCTGAAACTTTCATATTGTTAACGGCAACTGATGAAACGGAAACTGTTATTGAAGAAATATTACCCGAGAAGTAAGAATTTCTAACATTCATTTCTCCCGAATTATATAAAGATCCGCCTGCAACAGACATAAAAACATCATTTGCGTCATCTATATCATATTTTGAAGAAACAGCTGAATTACCTGTAAACGATGAAGCAGCAATTTCAGCAAATCCAGAAGGAGTATTGTATATTGATCCGGCAAACGCATTCGAGCTTGCAATCACTGAGTTGCCTTCAAAATAAGATGAGTTTACGCTAACAGAACTTGCGTTAAAAATTGCGCCGCCAAGCCCCGTATTAGCGGTTGTTAAACTGGACCCCGCGATATTGCCGGTAAATGTTATCCCGTTTAAAATAACGTTTCCTTCATTATATATAACGCCGCCCTGCGCGGATTGCGCGCCCACAACAATAATATTGCTCAAATCCAACCCTGCGTCAGAACTTACGGCAAAGATATTGGATATGCCATTGCCGTCTATTGCCACTTCGGTATTATCGCCTTCGACAGTCAAAGTCCCGGAAGCGACATTGTTGTCAAAACCGGCGCTTAAAGTATAAGTGCTTGCAAGAATTATAGACCTGCTGCCAGGCTGTAATATCGCATCCTGAAATATATCCGCGACTGTTCCGGTAAAAAGAATATTTATGCTTGAATAATTTGAGCCTTCCGTTATATGGTATTTCGAATTGCCGTCAATACCGTATGTATAAAAATCCGTTCCAGCAAAATAGCCGGATGACGGGGCATTTACAAAAATACCGATATCGGAAGATATAGTTCCGCCCGAAAAATCAGATAAAATTCTTATTTTATTTAAATTTATGGTACCGGATCCGGAAGCACTGCCTGAAGTGTCTATCTTATCCCACTGCATATTTGCCAAATCAACGTCCATTTTCAAAGACGGCGTGCCGTTAACCGTAAAATTATTTACGTATACTACATCATCCGCCATACTATTTGCCATGTCAAAAACCGCTGTGTCATTGATGGTAAAATTATGCCTGTCGGAGATAGTACCTATAGATCCCCTTGAAGGTGCGGTAATATAACTGCCTTCATTTTCAGAATCTTCAACGCCTTCAAACAGACCGAGTTTCAAAGTTCCGGAATTATATATATTGATACTGTTTCCCGTAACAGAATTATTGAAAGTAACCGTGCCGTCAGTAGGCGCAGAAATTGAAAGCCCGTTCCCGCTTACGACGGAAGGACTTGAAACCATGTCCCAAGTACCTGTCTGGTTAATATTTATCACGGTGTCATTGCCTGTAATGGCGTCATTGACGGTTATCAATCCGTCACTGCCGGAATTAAAATTGATACCTAATGTTCCGTTATTGTAAATCGCGTTGGAAATGCCGTTTGCAGTGTTTCCTGTAAATTCAACAAGCCCTCCGTCAGCAATAATATTCAAAAGATCATTATTGTAAACCGCGCCGCCTGAAGTTAAAGCTGAATTATTAATAAATTTTGAATTATAAATTGTCATAACGCCTTCATTAAAAACCGCGCCGCCAAAAGCGTCGCCCGTACCTTCATATGAAGCGGAATTATTTGAGAATTCAGAGTCATGTATATTCATAATTAACATATTGTAAACCGCGCCGCCGTAAGAATGAGCAGTGCCGGAATCAGTAGCGGCAACAGATGAATTACCTGTAAAGCTTGATGAATATATATTTACTAATTCCCTGCCTTGGTTAGAAACCGCGCCGCCCGTTACAAAAGCCAGCCCTTCCTGTGAAAAAGCATAAGCAGAGTTATTTGTAAAGGTTACGGTTGAAATATCCGTGGAACCCAAAAGATTTACCGCGCCGCCTGATGCCAGTGCTAATGGCAATGCGTTTGCGTAAATCTTATTGTTTTCAAATATGCCATTATCTATATAAATGCCGCTTGAAGAGTACACCGCGCCGCCCAATGCTGTAGCGGAGCCTATTGGCCCCAATGCAGAAGCAGAAGAGTAATTGCTGTTAAATATTCCACCTGATATAGTTGTCTCGCTTTCCGTATATATAGCTCCGCCTAAAGCTTCAGCATAGTGATTATCAGAAGAAGCAATTGCAAAATTTGCCGTAAATGAGCCTCTTTCGACTTTGAAAGCGCCTATATTAAACACTGCGCCGCCATGCGCATAAGCATCTGCTCCGTCTCCTAATGCCGCAGCGGAAGCATATGTATTTTCAAAATGCCCTAAGGATACTGTCATCGAGCCTGCATTATATACCGCGCCGCCCAGCGCGTTTGCAATAACCGCACTTGATTTTGCCGCAGCATAGCTGTTTGTAACGGATGAGCCCGAAAGATTAAATGTGCCGTCTCCGTTATATATCGCGCCTCCCAAAGCAGTTGCGCTGCTTAAAGCTTCGGCATAAGCAAAGCTTCCCGTAAAATAATTTTTTGTTGCGGTAGATATTCCCGTACCGTTAAAACTGTTATTGTATATTGAACCGCCGGCCGCATACGCAGGGCCTCCTGATGATTGTGCCGTTGCGGAATTATCCTGAAAAACCGAATTTATCGAATTTATTACGCCCGTTGAATTATAAACAGCGCCGCCTAAAGCTGTCGCTTCGCTAAAACCGGAAGAGTAAACAGAATTACTGCTAAAAGCCGCCGCGAGGGCAAACACAGTAGTTGATGAAGTTTCATTATAAACAGCTCCGCCTAAAGCTAAAGCCGCGCCGCCTGAGCTTATGGAAACCGCCGTATTATGTTCAAATCCTGATCCGTCAATAGTAATGCTACTGTCATAATTAAATATTCCGCCGCCCGCAGCGTAAGAATTAAATCCGCCGCCTTCGGTGAAAGCTGACGCATTGTTTCCGCTTAGCAAAACTCCGTTAACATTAACGCTTCCTCCGGAACTGAAAAGCACTCCGCCCGCAACAGACGCGTTACCCGCAGTGTTTGAAGATATAGCCGTATTGCTTGTAAAGGCGGCATTGTAAAAATTTACGTTTCCGGTGCTGTAAATAACGCCGCCTTCAAGGCGGCCGGAAGAAGAATATGATGAACGCGCAAAATTTTTTGCGGTTATGGTAGAAAATAAAAGTTTTTGGTCTTTTGAGACATTAAAAAATGTATTATAATTATTACCGTTAATACCATGGCCGTTGCCTGCGACAGTCAAATCGTTTGACGCCTGGGTATTAATATCTCCGGACACAGTTATATCGCCCGTAAGATTAATCGTTGCCGTTGCGCTGCTTGCAACAGCATTGTTAAAATCCGTAAAGTTTCCGGCATTGACGCTTTGCGCGTAAGAAAGCGCTGCGGCAGACAATAAAAATGCCTGAACACATAAAAAACAAAACACTTTTTTCATTTTCTCTCCAATATATAAAAACTGATTTTATCCCAAAAATTTAAGGCTTTCGTTTATCTTTTCTATCTTAAAATTTGCTTCGTCAAGCCTTGCTTTGATTCTTGTTATTTCGGCTTCAGGCGCCCTGCTGATAAAATTTTCATTTTTAAGCTTTGCGCCGGTCCTTTCAACTTCCTGGTTCGCCAAAGCAATCTCTTTTAAAAGCCTGCTTTTCTCTTTTTCAATATCTATAAGCCCTTCCAAAGGCAAAAATATTTCAAACCCGCTGGCAACTGCCAAAGCGGAATTTTTAGGCCTTGATATATTTTGCCCGAAAGTTACCGAACTTAATTTCGCAAGCTGTTTTATGTAATTTTCATTATTTTTTATATTTCCTTCTTTTCCAGCATCTAAAACATTAAACAATGCTTCAATCTGTACCGCAGGAGATATATTCATTTCGCTTCTTAAAGTCCTTATTTTTACTATTATATCCTGAACGGATTTCATCTTTTCTATAGACAATACATCTGCATTTTTAACTTCAAGCAGGGCGCTTTCGGCAATTATTCCGGCGTCTTTATTTAGTATCTGCCATATCTCTTCAGTGATAAACGGCATTATCGGCGACATAAGCTGCAATATAGACTTTAAAATGTACACAAGTATGGAAAGAACCTGCTTTTTTACGTATTTATCATCAGACATAATGCGGATTTTGGAAAGTTCTATGTACCAGTCGCAGTATTTTGTCCAAAAGAAATCGTAAATCTCTCTTGCGGCTGTATCAACATCATAAATTTCATACGCAGCCTTAACTTTTTTAGCGGTTTCCGCAAACTCCGCGATAATCCATTCATCCACAAGCTCAGCGGGTTTTATATTGTCATCAAGCCCGTCTATGCCTTCAAGGTTCATTATTATAAACCTTGAAGCGTTCCAAATTTTATTGGCAAAATTCCTTGCCGCTAAAAACGACTCGTCGGAAACCTGCATATCCCTTCCGGGAGCGGCAGCCTGGGCCAACGCAAATCTCAAAGCGTCCGTGCCGAATTTATCCATAATCCCAAGCGGGTCAACTACATTGCCAAGGGATTTTGACATCTTTTTACCGCTTTTATCCCTGACAATACCGTGTATAAAAACGTGGCTGTACGGGACTTCTTTCATAAACTCGAGGCCAAACTGAACCATCCTGGCAACCCATAAATAAAGAATTTCGTGACCGGTAACCAAAACGGAAGTAGGATAAAAATACTTTAAATCGGCATTATTTTCATCTTCGCCCCAGTTAAAAACGCTCATCGGCCACAAAGCTGAAGAAAACCACGTATCCAGCACATCTTCATCCTGAACCATGTTTTTGCTTTTACAGCACGGGCATTCCGCGGGTTTTTCAAAAGACGCGACAGGTTTGCACTGCGTTTTATTTCCGTTTTCGTCAACGCAGTAATAAACGGGAATTCTGTGCCCCCACCAAATCTGGCGGCTTATGCACCAATCCCTTAAATTTTCAAGCCATAAAACATAAGGTTTTTTCCATGAAGAAGGATAAAATGCTGTTTTTTCATCATTTGCCGCATCAACAGCTTTTTTGGACATATCGCCGACATTCAAAAACCACTGTTCGGACATTAACGGTTCTATCGTAGTGGAACATCTGTAACATCTGCCGACAGAATGCGAATAATCTTCAATATCAGCCAGCAATCCCTGCGACTCCAAATCGGCAACAACGGCTTTTCTTGCTTCAACAACGCTTAAACCTGCGTATTTTTCAGGAACATTTATCATTTTTCCCGAAATATCTATGATTTCGATAGTTTCCAGATTGTTTCTCTTTGCTATTTCATTATCGGTAGCGTCATGTGCAGGGGTAACTTTTACAGCGCCCGTTCCGAAAGATTTATCAACTATATAATCGGAAACAATATTTATTTCCCTTTCCACCAAAGGAAGCTTAATGGTTTTTCCGACCAAATCCGTATACCTGTCATCATCCGGGCTGACAGCGACCGCCGTATCGCCAAGCATGGTTTCCGGCCTTGTTGTAGCGACAATAATATATCCGTCGGAATCCTTTAAAGGGTACTTTATATGCCAAAGATTGCTTTTTTCATCTTCGTACTCAACTTCTATATCGGATAATGCGGTGCCGCACCTCGAGCACCAGTTAACAAGCCTTTTACCCCTGTATATAAGACCTTTATTAAAAAGTTCGATAAACGCCTTTTTTACGGCTTTCGAGCGGCTTTCATCCATCGTAAAAGCGGTTCTGTCCCAGTCAAGCCCGCAACCTAGCTTTTTAAGCTGGTCAAGGATGGTGTCGCCGGTTTCGGTTCTCCACTGCCACATTTTTTCAAGGAACTTTTCCCTTCCTAAATCATATTTAGTTTTGCCTTCTTTTTTTAGAAGCTTTTCGACTACGTTTTGCGTTGCTATGCCGCCGTGGTCTGTCCCCGGAACCCACAAAGTGTTAAAACCCTGCAGTTTTTTAAACCTTATGATAATATCCTGCAAAGTATTGTTAAGTGCGTGCCCCATATGAAGGGAGCCCGTAACGTTTGGAGGCGGGATGACTATGGTAAAAGGCTTTTTATTTTTCTCCGGTTTTGCCGAAAATGTCTTTTTTTCGATAAAATATTTGTACCATTTCTGCTCAACATCTTTAGAATTGTAAACTTTTTCCATTTTGCACCTTTTTACATTGATAAATTATTAAAAAATAGTTGGTAGAATTATATCAAAATTTAATGATTTTTTAAATAAACAGGTCGTTTTGCAAATCCTTTCACAGAATTGTATAATCATTTTATGAAAAAATACCTCTTTTTACCGTTTTTTATGCTTTTAACAGTAAGCTGCGCGTACGCAAACAGCCTTGAAACTACAAAACAAAAGCAAAATACCACAAATAAGGAGATTCACAAAATGAACGCAATCATTGATACGTCTTTAGGAACCATCAAAATTAAGCTTTTACCGGAAAGCGCGCCTTTAACGGTTGAAAACTTTGTTGAGCTTGCGGAAGGCACGAGAGAGTTTACTGACCCGAAAACAGGCAAAAAAACCAAAAGAAAATTCTATGACGGTTTAGTTTTTCACAGGGTTATACCTGAATTTATGATTCAAGGCGGAGATCCGCTGGGCACAGGTACGGGCGGACCGGGATATAAGTTTAAAGATGAAATCGACGCTAATGTAAAGTTTGACAAACCGGGCATTCTTGCCATGGCAAACGCCGGGCCAAATACTAACGGTTCACAGTTTTTTATAACAGAAGTTTCAACGCCGTGGCTTAACGGCAACCACACTATTTTCGGGCAGGTTACGGAAGGTTTAGACGTAATAAAGAAAATCGCAAGAATTGAAGTTGATTTTTCAGATAAACCGGTTGATCCGGTAGTCATAAAAAGCATCACAATAGAAAAATAACAGGAGACCTGTATGAAAAAAGTTGTTTTTATAACTGCTCCGGAAGTTTTCAGGGATGAAGAATACATAAAACCCAAAAAGATACTTGAAGACGCAGGCATTCAGGTTGACACAGCAAGCATTAAAATTGGCGAAATAGTGGGCAAACTCGGCTATAAAACAAACAGCGATTTTGTTCTTGAAGACGTTAAACCGCAGGAATACGCCGCGATAGTTTACGTCGGCGGCGCAGGCGCAAAAGTTTTCTTTGAAGACCCTAACGCGTTAAAACTTGCCAATGAGTTTTTTCAGGACGGCAAACCTACTGCGGCAATATGCATTGCCCCTACAATACTTGCAAACGCGGGAATTTTAAAAGGCAAAAAAGCTACTGTTTTTCCTGACGGAAAAGACGCGCTGATAAAAGGCGGCGCTGATTACACAGGAAGCCGTGTTGAAATTGACGGAAATATAATCACGGCTGACGGCCCTGAATCAGCAGAAGAATTCAGTAAGACAGTGCTCAACGCGATAGAAAACGCAAAACCTCAGTAAAAGCAATTAAAAAAAACTCCGCAGGCTTATGCCCGCGGAGTTTTGAATCTCACTTCAATTTTCATTCTGCCGTTCCAATTATTCCTGCGTGATAATCGAGCCGATATCGCAAATAAGAGAGTTTATCCTTGTGTATTGGTCAAGTATATCCATATGCAGCCCAGAAGTTTCTATGGATTCCTGAAGATTAGCGTGCAGCCTTGCTATATGTTTTTGCCTCAATTCCATTTCAAGCGTCCTTATAGACTGCTTTGAATCGGCAACCTCTTTAGCAAGACCTTTGTCATTAGTATCAAAAGCATTAAGCGCTTTTACAAGATTTTCGTTCACGGCGGAATGTATCTTTTTTATATCAGCAAGCCCCTCATCTGAAAAACGGGAAAAACTGTTTATTTTTTTCTTTGAAATATGCATAAGGTTTCTGTCTATAATATCGGCAATTTCATCAAGGTCGGAAAGAATATAAAGCAGTTTAATTTCTCTTTTAGACTGTTCTTCGCTCAGCCTTCTTTGCCCGATTTTGGCAATATATGGCACAATTTCTTTATTTAATAAATCTATCTTAATTCCTTTATTAGAGATGCTTTCCGGAACGGCGATATTTCTTGTTTTAAGCGACTTGATTGAACTTGAATGCATATCCAAAACAAATTCCCCGAACCGCTGTATTTCTTTTTTTGAAAGATCGAGCGCCTTATCGGTGTTTTTCTCAATATTTTTAACGTCTATATACACCGTGCCGAAAGCAATTTCTTCATTTTTAAAAGGATAGAAGAAAAACACGACTTTCTGAAGATACTTTAAAACCGGAAGCAGAATTACGGTATTTAAAACGGCAACCAATGTGTGCGACATCGCTATCTGCCTTCCTATATCTTCCGTAAAAAAGAATGTTGACGTGAACCATTTTACAAATACAAACCAAACTCCCTCACCCCTATATGAAATAATCTGTAAAAACGGAAAAACCAAAATAACCGCAATAATCTGCTGGAGTATCTGCCAAATCATACTTCTTTTCGCGTTGCGCGGCATTCTGACGCTGCCCAAAACAACTGTAATACACGTTCCGACCTGCGAACCCAAAGCGAGAAAAACCGCCTGGTACAATGTCAAAACATTGGAAGCCGCCAGCGCAATAATCATACCGACTACGGCACCGCTCGACTGCATTATTAAAGTAATGGCAATACCTGCGATAATACCAAGAACCGGATATTCTATCTGCGATATAAAATCAAGAAATGTAGGGTTTAAAGTTATCGGCACAACGGCATCGGACATCAGCTTCATTCCGAAAAACAAAATACCGAAACCGAATACCGCGTCGCCTATTTTAGAAAGGCGCTTCCCCCCGGAAACAAATGAAATTATATATCCGGCTGCTATAATCGGCAAAGCATAGTGCACAAGCCTGAACGCCACAAGCTGCGCGGTTATCGTAGAACCTATAGAAGCGCCAAGCGAAATGGACATAGACTGAAAAAACGATAATAAACCCGTTGCCACAAGGCTTATCGTTAAAAGCATTGTGGCTGAGCTTGACTGATTTAACGCGGTAAGAAAAAACCCTGAACCGATACCTTTTAATTTTGAAGAAGTAAGCGAGGTAAGAATCGTCCTGAATTTCTGCCCCGCGGCTTTCTGCAGCGCTTCATTAATAAAAGCCATACCGAAAAGAAGAAGCGCTAAACCGCCCGCAAGGTTTACAATCATCATAACAGGCCAGTTACGGTCAAAAGCAATCGTATTAAATATTATGCTCCCTGAAGCGTCATCGGAAGTAGCAACGACTATAGTTTCATCGGCAGAATCTTTGCCAAGCGTAAGCTTTGTTTTGGCATAACCGTTTTTATCGGTCAGAACAACGGAAGGAGACAGGGAAGTTATTTTTGTTTTAGCATTATTGGATATGCCTCTTGCAACGGAAAAATCAATTTTAATTCCGCTGACAGGCATACCTTTGCTATCTACGGCGCGGATAATGTAATCTTCTTTTAAAGGATATCCCCTTATGCCTGTTTGCTCATCCCCCGACACCAATATAAGAGTTTTGTCCGATGCAAAACATGCAGCTCCGGACAAGAATAAAACAGCCGCCGCAATAAATACCTTAAATAATCTCATTTTATTTTTCTAAATCTTTTTTACCAAAGCTAAACGGAAGCAAATCCGAAGCATTCAGTAAAAGTATGCCCCCGTCTCGGTCATTAATTATTATATCAGCTTCAGGCGCCAGTTCGGCAATAACCTGCCTGCAGGCTCCGCAGGGAAATACGCCGCCCTGTTTAGTCCAAACCGCAACCGCCCTTATTTCATTTTCACCGTTGGAAAAAGCGTTAAATAAAGCTGATCTTTCGGCGCAATTTGTTAGCCCGTATGAGGCATTTTCAATATTTGTACCCATGTAAATTTTACCGCTTATACCCAAAACCGCGCCGCCCACGGCAAATTTTGAATATGGCGAGTATGAATTCGCCGCAGCTTCCTTTGCCTTCCCAAGCAACTCTTTATACAGTTTTTCTTTCATCCAAAAATCCTTTATTTATTAAAGTATTTATCCAGGAACAATGCGACATTTTTGTAATTCGGGCTTATCAAAAGTTTTTCCGGAGAAGTCATAATTGATGTTTTCAAGGCGTCATGACATCCGCACTTATGTTCTCTGGCAGCAAGTTTGGAAATTATGTCTTTAACTATTCTTTTAGCATTCACAACATTTGCCGCGGCAGTCGCTACAACCGCGTCATTGTTAACTTCTTCACCTTCTTTCCACGCGTCAAAATCCGTAACCATGGAAATGTTTGCATAACACATTTCAGCTTCACGCGCGAGCTTTGCTTCAGGAATGGCAGTCATTCCTACAACGGAAAATCCTAACTGTTTATTCACTTCTGATTCAGCCTTTGTTGAAAACTGCGGGCCTTCTATGCACACATAAGTTCCGCCAAAATGGTGTTCTATGCCAAGTTCATAAACCGACTGGTGAAGCAAACCCCTTATTTCATTGCAAAAAGGATACGCCATGGAAACATGCACTACTGTTCCTTTTTCAAAGAAAGTCGCAGGCCTGTTTTTTGTCCTGTCAAAAATCTGGTCCGGAATGACAAAATCTTTCGGCTTCATCTTTTCTTTTAACGAACCGCACGCGGTAAATGCCACTATCTGCTCTACACCTATAGATTTTAAGGCGTACATATTCGCCCTTTGATTTATTTCAGAAGGAGAAAATATATGCCCTCTCGCGTGTCTGGGGAGAAAAGCGCATGAAATGCCATTAACTTTTCCTATAATTATTTTATCTGAAGGCTTACCAAACGGAGTATCCATATCTTTTTCTATTACGTCTTCAATACCGTCTATTTCATAAAGACCGCTTCCGCCGATAAAAGCAATTTTTGCCAAGTTTTCTTTTGCAGACATTGTTTCCCCCTTTTTTATAAGCACATCATTAATATAGCGATTACTGTCAAACATACAAGCTTTTTACTCGTTTTTGCTTTAGGCTGTCTCCGCAAACCGACAGCGTCAGAGCTTGTCCTGCGCACCGCGGCGTTTTCCGCTCGCAGAATCCGGCAGTTGGTTATTTGTTAATTGTAAATTGTTAATTATTACGTGTCTCTAAAACTTCCACCCTTCTGTTCTTCGCCCTGCCTTCTTTGCTCCTGTTGTCAGCTACAGGCTCTTTTTTGCCTTTGCCTTCATACCTTATTCTTTCTTTTTCTATCCCAAGCCCTGTTAAATAATCATACGCCTTCTTTGCCCTTCTTTCCGACAACTTCTGGTTGTATTCATCGCTCCCTGTCCAATCCGTGTGCCCTGTTACTATTATCCCTTCATTTTCATTG
>JAVBLP010000006.1:0-73366 GCA_031553505.1 Endomicrobiaceae bacterium | reverse complement strand
TATACTATCAGCCGCAATATTTAATGCCGATTTATTTGAATATATCGCGCCGCCCTGTCCGCCTCCGCTGATCTGGTTTCCTGAAAATTCCGCCGCCCCCGCGCTTAATGTCACTGAACTGCCGTCTAAATACATTGCGCTCCCATAACCGCTGACCGCAATCTTGTTATTTTTAAACGCCGCATCTCCCCCGCTAAAAGAAGCGGTGCTTCCCAGCATGTATATAGCTCCGCCGTTTGAAGATGAAGTATTATTGGCAAATGTTACGTCTCCTCCGAAAGTCACTGAACTGTTTTGCAAGTACAATGCGCCGCCGGAACTTGCCGCGGTATTATAAGCAAAAACCGTCTGTCCTCCCGTAACGCTCATTGTCGAACCTGAAAGATAGACAGCCCCGCCAAGCGTTGAAGTATTGCTTGTAAAATTTACTATGCTGTTTATAAAACTGACGCTTGATGAATTTGCCGCGTAAACTGCGCCGCCGCTGCCATATGCAGCTTGATTATTGTAAAAAGTTGCTGTTGTGTTTGTAAAACCAAGATATGAATTAGGGTTCAAATAAACAGCGCCGCCATAACTTGCGCGGTTTTGGATAAAGTCAGCTTTACCGCCATTGAAAGCAAGAGATGTTGCATTGTAAGCAAGCACAGCGCCGCCAAAATAGTCAACGCTGTTATTAAAAAATATGGCATTAGCATTATCAAATAAAACAGAAGAAGAATCTGAATATATAGCACCACCCTGTTCCGCAGCGCTGTTGCTAGAAAAATTTACACTCAGGTTGGCAAACGTACTTTTTGAACCAAAAGAGAATACTGCGCCGGCAATATTTTGATTACTGTTATTTAAATCAAATACGACTTGTCCGCCGTCAAAAAGAAATGATGAATATACAAGCGAAAGCGCTTCAGTATCTATTCCGGATACGGAACCCGTAAAATTTGTATTGGAATTAATAAAACTAAAAGTAGAATTTGCAGCACGCAAATTATTACTCATAAAGGAGTTAGCTGAATTTTCAAAATTAAATGTCGAGGATGCAGAATATATAGCGTTTGATAATTGCCCTGTATTATTGCCTGAAAATGTAACGCTGCCGCCTGCAAAAGTAAATGTTGAATATTGCGCGTATATAGCGCCGCCGCTGCTTGTAGCGATATTACCCGTAAACACAGTGCTGCTGCTGAATTCAAACACAGACCGGTCTGCGTAAAGAGCGCCGCCGCTAACGCCTGCGGAATTATTTCTAAATACGGTATCTTGTATCACAACATTGCCGTTTTGCGAATATACAGCCCCGCCGTTTGCCGTTGACATATTATCATCAAGTATCACATTATCAAGGAGCGCCGTTGCCGCTGTCGTGCTTATCCTTAATACAGAGCCGCTGCCGGTTATAGCGGCGCTTGTTATTGTTATGTTCTGCAATGTAAACTCTGTCGCGTCCGCTAAATTAAAAAAAGAACCTCTCCCGCCTAATACAACCCCTGTTGAACTCGTCAAAACGCCGGATATTATTAAATCTTCGGCGTTACCGCCTGTTCCGTGTACTAAAAACTCGCCAACCGCAGTATCGCTTAAGTTTTTATCTATATAGAAGTATTCTTTGCCGGCTCCGCTTTTAATCAACTCAAAAGCCCTTATCCCGGAAGTTTTGTTTGCCGTATATAAAGGATTTTCATATCCGGACGCATCCGATACGCCTATCAATAAGTCCTGAAGATTCGTTGCTACGTTAAAATTATATTCGTATTGCGCGGTAAAAATTGTAACGCTGGACGCAGCATTGAAATACAAGCCCTGCAGCACGTTAGTTACGTAGTTGCCGGTTGTAAACGCGTCGTTATATATTGTTATTGAATCTAAATTGAGGCTTACGGTTGAATGGTCTGTCTGCGATATGAGTTTATCCGCTGCGACAGCCTGCGATCCGGAGTTATCATAAAAATTGACCCCAAGGTTTAGTTTGCTGCTTGAGGCGTTTAAATCGCCGAATGTTATAGTTCTTGTGCTGTTTGAAGCTGAAGTTAAATCTATTGTTGAATTGTTAAATACGTAAGCTACCGTTCCCGTATAATCGTTTGAACCGAATGTCACATCGGAATTATTAAACGTTACCGTATTTCCGGTTGTGCCGCCGCTTACCTTGTTCTCAAGGTTATAGCGCGCGTTTTCCGGCAAGCCTGCCATTTTCCCGAATGTCATAGAGCCACTGCTGCCTGTAAATGCCTGGCTGCTTCCGTTTATTACCGCAACCAAGACATCCGTAGAGTTATAGTGTTCGTATTTGCCGTTATTTCCTACGTTTACCCTGTAATTCAACCCTTCCTGAGTTACCTGTAATAAGCTGTTGCTTATTGTATTTGCCCCGCCAAACATCTTGCCTACAATCGTTGTTGTGCCGGCACTCTGGTTAAACGAGCCTGTATAATAGGAGTTATCTGCAGTTATCAGCATATTTGCGTCTGTTTTGGATATTGAACCAGTTCCCGCTATGCCGCCATCCATAGTTAGCGTATTATTGCCTGCTATAAACATTAACCCTTCATTATATATGTCATTTCCAAGCCCTGATGCCGTATTACCTGTAAATACTATATTGCCGTTTGAAGTATCTAAAGAAAAAGCTGACGAATTTGAATTATATATGGCGCCGCCGTTGATTGACGCCGTATTAAAGCTGAATAACGACTGGGCAGACAATGTCAATGTGCCGGCATTATATATGGCTCCGCCGTTTCCGCTTCTTGCGGTATTGCTTGTTATTGTAACAGTGCCTGAAGAAAAAGTAGTGTTGGTGGTAGCGCCGGAAGAAATATACATAAATCCCGCATTATTAGCCTGATTGCCTATCGCCGTTAAATTTACATTATCCAGTTTAAACGATGAGTTGCTTCTGTAAAAGGCACCGTCGCCGTTTGTAGCGTTGTTGTAATTAAACGTCAGATTCTGCGTATTGAAAGTTACAGAAGAATTGAGTATGCAGAGCGCGCTCCCGGAGCTTGCAGACGTATTGTATGAGAAGTTGTGCGAATTTCCGCTAAAAGCAAGCGTTGAACCTGTTATATACAGAGCCCCGCCGGATGCGCCTGCGCTATTGCTTGACATATTCACATTATTAAACTGCATATTTTTGTTCTGCAGATACATAAATCCGCCGCTGTACGCGCCGTTTGCTTTGTTGCCTATAGCAGTCAGGTTTGCAACCTGTGAAAAATCAACTGTTGAAGTTGCGTCTAATTGTATTGCCCCGCTGTTTGAATAATTTGAAGTGTTATAGTTAAACGATGTGTTTGTGGCAATAAAAATTACATTTGTACCGGAATTTGCGGCTATGGCACCGCCTGCCGAAAATGAGGCGGTATTGGAACTGAATATTATGTCTGAAGCGTTTAAAGTTACTTGAGTATCACTAAGAGACATTGCGCCGCCGGTAATTTGCCCGCCGTTTTCAGCAAAAATTATACTATCTGCAGCCATATCTAACGTAGATGACAGCAGGTAAAAAGCCCCTCCACCGAATCCTGACCCTGAATTTCTGTTAAAAATTATATCTTCCGCTTTAAAGCGCAATACGGAATTATTTGCAGAAATCGCGCCGCCCCCGCCGGATGCGCCTCCTTTGGAATTTCCTGTAAAAGTTATATTTTTATTATCAAAAAACACATACGAATTGTCTGCCGCAATTGCGCCGCCGTCCGTATCTGTAGTATTTTCCGTAAAAGCAACTGATGATCCGGAAAATGTAACCGAACTGCGTGAAACGTACATTGCTCCTCCGACACCGGTAATATCTTGACGATGCGCTTCGTTATATGAAAACGTCATTGAACTTCCGTTAAAAGTAAGAGTTGAACCTGTTACGTACAATGCTCCGCCAAAAGACGCAGAATTATTCGTAAAAACCGTAGAACTTCCGGAAAAAGATAATAATGAGCCATCCGTAAATATAGCCCCTCCAGAACTTCTCGAAGTATTGTATGAAAAAATATTTGAATCGCCGTTAAAATCTACACCTGACGAATCTGCAGCATATATAGCTCCGCCGGCATAAGCCGTATTGCTCGAAATCAATACATCCCTGTTAAAGCTTAAGCCGTAACCAAATCCGCCTAAATACGCAAAACCGCCACTGCCGTTCGCGCTGTTGCCTATCGCTGTTACATATGTGTCCGCAAAATTTATCATTGATAGATATATCGCGCCGCCTTCAGCGTATAACGCCTTATTGCCGACAAACGTAACCGTGCTGTTGTTAAATATATAACTTCCACCGCCAAGTGCCCCCCCTTCGTCCGCTTCATTGTAAAGAAAATTCACTTGTGAATTATCAAAATGAAATCCGCCGCCGGAAGCATATAATGCGCCTCCGTAATTTGACGCTGTATTGCTTGAAAATGACACTGTAGAATCATTAAAAAACACAGATGTTGCGGCACTGGCAAAAATAGCTCCGCCTGTCCCGGGGTACATAGCCTGGTTATTAAAAAAAGTTACATTTGTATTGGTAAAGTTAAGAGAAGTAGTCCCGCCGATATATATCGCGCCGCCGGAAGTAGCCGCAGAATTGCTTGAAAACCGTATATTGCCGGTAAATGACGCGTAAGAATCACCTTCTATAAATATCGCGCCGCCGTATGCAGAACTCGCATTGCCTATAAATGAAACTTCTTCAAGATTTAATGTCGATTCTGACGCATATACCGCACTTTGGGTATTGTTGTACAAGTTAGTATTTAAGAGGGATAGAGAAGAGTTGCTGTAAAGGCCTATTGCGCTGAATTCGTCAATGCTGTACATATTTTGCAATGTCAAACTATTAATGGAAAGAGAACCTGAAAAAATATTAAAGCCGCTATAACCGCCTCCGTCAAATGTCAGAGTATTGCCGTTTATTATCATATTTAAATCTGGGCCGGAGCCGCCTAAGTCGGAAGTAAAATCGATTGTATTATACACTTCCAAAGTTTTATCGCCGCCCTGCTGGTATGCGTTTAGCAAATCGCTAAAGCCGAATACATCCACATCCTCGGCTTGTGCCTGCAACGGCAAAATAAAAGTAACCGCCGCCGCGAAGAACAATAAAATGAATTTTTTCATTTTTTCTCCTAGTGCTTATTTATTATTTATATTAGTAAAGTAGTATATTTCCTAAATGCTTGCCATAATTTTATAAATTTAAATTTGAAAATTCAATTATTTTTTATTTTCACAAATATTTTACAAATACTAAAAAAAAGGTGAATTGACTTTGAATATAAAAAAACGTAAAATACTCAATTATGCCAACAATTAAAATTGATTCAGAAAAATGTAAAGGGTGCAGCCTCTGCATAAAAGCCTGCCCGAAACAATGCATATCTTTTTCAAAACAGTTTAATAAGACCGGTTATCACTGGGCGGTGCTTGAAAAAGAAGACTGCTGCATAGGGTGCGGTTTTTGTTATTTGGTCTGTCCTGACGTTTGTATCGAAGTCTATAAATAAAGGTAAAACAATGTCAAAGAAAGTTTTGGTAAAAGGCAATATTGCTTTATGCGAAGGCGCGATTGCCGCGGGATTAAAATCATACTTCGGCTATCCTATAACTCCGCAGAATGAAGTTCCTGCATATCTTTCACGGAAAATGGTTGAGATTGGAAGGGTTTTTGTTCAGGCAGAATCGGAAATCGCAGCGGCAAATATGGTTTTGGGCGCGGCGGTTACAGGAGCAAGGGCTATGACATCTTCCTCTTCTCCAGGGATTTCATTGAAGCAAGAAGCTATTTCTTATATGGCAGGTATGCAGTTGCCCGCTCTGATTGTAAACGTGCAAAGAGGCGGACCGGGGCTTGGCAATATTTCAGGCGCCCAGTCTGATTATTTTCAGGCGGTTAAAGGCGGCGGACACGGAGACTACAAATTAATCGTCCTTGCGCCAAACTCCGCGCAGGAAATGTACGAAATGGCATATGATGCTTTTGATACAGCCGAAAAATACAGGACTCCGGTTATGATTCTTGCTGACGGGGTAATAGGGCAAATGATGGAACCGGTAGATTTTAATAAGCCTGAAAAGAAAGAATTTTCCGAAAAAGAGTGGTGTTTGAACGGCTGCAAAGGAAGAGAGCCGCGTTCCGTGCAGTCTTTGCTTATGAAAGACGGCGTTTTAGAAAAACATAATATAAAACTTCAGGAAAAATATAAAAAAATAGCAGAAAATGAAGTTAAATATGAGGCATATAATACAGATGACGCGGGAGTGATTATAACGGCTTACGGAATTTCATCAAGAATCGCAAAATCGGCAGTAAAACTGGCAAGGAAAGAAGGCATAAAAGCCGGGCTTTTCAGGCCTATAACTTTATGGCCCTTCCCCTCCGGGGCGATTGCATCATTGGCAAAGCCAGGCGTTAAGTTTTTATCGGTTGAGCTAAGCCACGGACAGATGATTGAGGACGTAAGACTTGCCGTGAACGGCAAATGTCATGTAGAATTTTTAGGCAAAGCAGGCGGCGGAATCGTAACAGAACAGGAAATACTTTCAAAAATAAAAGAGTTGGTAAAATAATGCAAAAAATACTATCCAGACCAGAAGCTTTAAAAGACGCAGTTTTATCATACTGTCCGGGATGCGGGCACGGCATAATCCACCGTTTGGTTGCAGAATGCATTGATGAATTAGGCGTACGTGAAAACACAGTGGCGGTTGCTCCCGTAGGATGCGCTGTTTTTGCGTATGATTACTTCAATTTTGACGTTACGGAAGCCCCGCACGGCAGGCCGCCCGCTGTTGCGACCGGGATAAAAAGGACAAATCCTGATAAATTCGTATTTACCTACCAGGGAGACGGAGACATAGCGGCTATCGGCATGGCGGAAACAATACACGCCGCAAACAGAGGCGAAAATATAACGATTATTTTTGTAAATAACGCTAATTACGGTATGACAGGCGGCCAGATGGCGCCTACTACTTTGATAGGACAGATTACCGAAACTACCCCTTTCGGCAGAGACCCGAAAAGGGAAGGTTACCCCATCCATCTTTGCGAACTCCTTGCCACACTTGAAGGCACAACTTATCTGGAAAGGGTATCAATTTATAACCCGCAAAATATAATTAAGGCAAAAAAAGCCATAAAAAAGGCATTTCAATGCCAAATAGACGGAAAAGGGTTTTCTCTTGTTGAAGTGATTTCAAACTGCCCTGTGGATTGGGGTATGACGCCGCTTGATTCAATAAAGTGGACGGAAGAAACTTTCATTAAAACCTTTCCGTTGGGAATAGTAAAGGATAAAACAGATGCAAAATGAAATAATAGTTGCCGGTTTTGGCGGGCAAGGCGTACTTTTGGCGGGCACTCTTATTGCGCAGGCGGCAATTGAGCAGGGTTTGCATACAACCTGGTTTCCATCTTACGGTGCGGAAATGCGCGGCGGAACAGCAAACTCAACAGTTGTTGTTGCGGATGACGAAATTGGCTCCCCTCTTGCATTCAACCCTAATGCTTTAATAGCGTTAAATGAGCCTTCTCTTAATAAATTTATGTCCAGAATGATTGACGGCTCTGTAATTATCGCTAATTCTTCAATAATTTCGCCTGATAAAGAGTTTAAAATAAAACCAATATTTGTTCCGGTAACGGACATCGCTGATAAAGAGATAAAAAACGTGAGGACGGCAAACCTTGTGGCAGTCGGAGCGCTGATTAAAGCTTTAGAATTGTACGCGAATGCCAACTGCGATGAAAAACCGGCTAAACGAAGACAAAACTCCTCGGAAGAAGGAGACCTTTGTGACCTTGAAGACACAAAAGTGCTCACCTTAAAAAGCGCTTTATCCGCATGCGGTAAAGTTTTCTCTTCAAAGCCTGAACTGGCTGAAATAAACAAAAAAGCTATTCAGGCAGGATATGATTTCGTTAAGTAACAACAAATAAAAGGGTAAATCAAATGAAAATAAGGCCTGCCAAGGTTACGGACGTAAAAGAAATACACAAAATAGTTGAATTTTACGCAGATAACAAAGAGATGCTACACAGGTCTCTTAATTCCATATATGAAAACATACAGGAATACGTTGTAGTGGAAAATGAAGAAGGCAAAATTGTCGCATGCGGCGCTTTGCATGTCGCGTGGGAAGATTTGGCTGAAATTAAAGCGCTTGCCGTATCTGAAAAATATAAGAAACAAGGTTTGGGAAAGAAAATTGTGCACCAACTCCAAAAAAACGCGGCGGAACTTGGCGTAAGCAAGGTTTTCGCTTTGAGTTTTAAGCCTGACTTCTTTATAAAATTAGGATATACGGTCATCCCGAAAGAGACTCTTCCGCATAAAATATGGAGCGAATGCATAAACTGCCATCTGTTTCCAGACTGCGGAGAAGTCCCGCTTCTTTTGCCTTTAAAAAAAGATTAATTAACAACGGATAAGTTTATGCATTACATAAAGAAAGTTATTGGCGATTTAAAAATTATACCTTTGTATTTTAACAGCCTTAACTTCAAAGGGTTTTTGCTTTTTTTGAGGCATCCGGTTTGCATAAGAAGGTGCATAATATATTTAAACGCGGTATTTTCCGAAAAAGATAATAAACTCATTATGACGTTTAAGCCGGGAATTTCGATTAACGTTGACAGCATTTCTACAATAGATATAGTATTGGAGATTTTCTTAAAAAAACTCTATTCGATAAACAATATAAAAAGCAGCTGTTCGGTCATAGATATCGGAATGAATGTAGGAATAGCGTCGCTGTATTTTGCCCTTATGGGCAATGTAAATAAAATTTACGCGTTTGAACCTTTTAAAAAGACATTTGAACAGGCGGAATATAATTTTAGCCTTAACGCAGGCTTAAAAAGCAAAATTATACCTGCAAACTGCGGGATATCCGACAAAAATGCAATAATTGATGCGGCATATAACCCTAAATTCAGCAGTATTTTATCAACCACAAGCGCTTACTATTTGTCACAACATTCCAATAGAAAACAAATTGAGCAAGTTCAAATAAAATCCGCAGCGACAGCAATTGGAGAAATTGTTTCAAAAAAATCAGAAAAAATCATACTTAAAATAGACTGCGAAGGCGCGGAATATGAAATATTTGACTCTTTGGATAAAGCGGGGATTTTTGAAAACATAGATTATGTACTGCTTGAGTGGCATTTCAGAGGCGATAAACCGCTTTTAGATATTTTGGCAAAATACGGATATATTTCTATAGCCTTGTCCAATTATAACGAATACGGGATGATTTATGCTGTAAAAGCATAAACTATTTAAAAAACCATAATAAATTGATAAAATGGCACCTGTTTTTAACAGGTGCCATTTTTATAAAAAATGCAAAAAATAAAAATATTCCTTAATCAATTTCCAAGGCATTGGGTTGTTGCCGCAAGCGCGTGGGGCAGCAAAATAGTAACTGCTTTTGTGCAGATAATAAGCATACGCACTCTTCTTTTATACCTCGGGGAAGAACAATACGCCGTATATGCGATTATCATGTCTCTTTCAACATGGTTTCTGACTTTAGATTGCGGCATAGGCGCCGCCCTGCAAAACTTTATATCTGAATGCCGCAGCAAAAATCAAAGTTACGACAGATATCTTAAATCGGCTTTGCAAATCTCAATATTGCTGTTTTTTATTTTTGTCGCGTTGCTTTCTATTGTTTCCCCTTTCATGCAAGAAAAAATTCTTTCAAATTACCTGAGTATAAAAGAGCTTCAAACGATAAACATTATTGGAATCATCGGAACGGTATTCATTGCAACCGCGATGACAAGCATAACGTACCGCGTGTATTTCGCACTGCAAAAAGGGTATATCTCAAATATTTTACCAGCGTTAGGGCTTGTTTTATCCATGATTTTAATAGTACCCGCTAATAAATATTTTAAAGAAGACGCCAGCATCCTTACCGCGCTCCTGATCTTTACCTTGCCGCAATTATTTATGGCTGCTTTTCCATATGTTAAGGTTTTTAAAAACTGTTTTTTTAGAATATTGGATTTTGATAAGCAGGCATTAAAAGAACTATTTATAAGAGGTATCAAATTCGGAGGGTATCTTATAATGGCTACCGCAGCTTTGCAACTTGATTATATAATAATGTCTCAAACCGCAGACGCTTCGGGAATAACCACATACAACATATTCAGCAAATTATTTTTGATGTTATTGTTCATAAACGGAACGCTGCTTGCCGCGTCATGGCCGGTATCAAGCGAATTATTTAGCAGCGGAAACTATGGCGCAATTAAAAAAATGCTGCAAAAATACCTTATTTTCGGGATTAGCATAATAATTGCCGGTTCTGTCGGAATATACTTATTTTCAGGCTTTATTATCAAAATACTTGCTCCGGAAACTTCCATAAGCGTTTCGCTGCCCCTGATAGCACTTTTTTGCGTTTATTTTATCCTAAGAGTATGGACTGATACTTTCGGAATGTTTTTATTAAGCATTAACGCGATAAGGATATTTTGGATATATATTCCTTTGCAAGCATTGGTATGCGCTTGTTCGGCATACTTTCTTTCGCTGCGATACGGCATCAACGGAATACTTGCGGGGCTTATTCTGTCATTTTTATTTACTTCATGTATTTTGCTTCCCTATAAGACATGGAAAATCTTTAAATCGAAAGAGAATATTTCTTAACGCCATCAAAGGATTGGAATGATAAAAATTTGTTTGTTTTTTAAAAGAAATCTTTTAAAGCTCGCATGGCGCGTAGCAGGCGACTGCAGAGCTTTTATAATAAACCGCGTATTAAAAACTAAAAACACTCGTTCATGGGTAAAAGTTGTGCCCAATCCGTTTTTAGGGATTTCTGCTTTAACGGTTCTCAACCCAGTATTTTGGATAAAACTTCTTTTTATAAAAAAAGATGACTGCTCGGTAACCTTAGATTTTAAAATTCCTGAAATACCATACAGAGGGCACGCGTATTTCGATATAAAAAAAGCAATCGGCATTAATAAGAAAATCAAAAGAATCGGGCTTATATTTTTTATGGGTATAGGAGACTATTTTTATGCTAGCAAATTCATAGAAGCCTTAAAACAAATATATTCTGACTTATTATTTGACGCTTACGTTTCCAAAAACACTGATATTCACAATTCATCTCTAGTAGGGAAATGTCTTGAAGCAAACCCTAATTTTGAAAATATTTACTATTATAACGGAAAAGCAAACACAAAGAACTGGAAAAATTATGATTACTCTGATTGTTACAGCAAAGCAAGCGCAGATACGCTGTTAATTCCTATTATCTATGAATATAATGTATTTATTAAATCCAGATTTAACTCGCTTTGTCGCACTTTCTTTCTGAAAAAAGAAAAAACTAATCTAAAACCCGCGGTTTATATAAATTATCCTGCTTCGCAAAATGTTTCTGATTTTTTTGGCGCAATTTCTTCAGCCTTTGCCGAGAAGAACTACAAGGGAATAATTTTTACCCAGCTTACTTCGCGTTCGTCAAATTACACCTATCCCTTTGCTAAAGAATTAATTGAAAAATTTATAAATGACAATTATTTTGTCATAACGCCTGAAAACATAGACATAAAAGACAGCAATTGCTTAAAAATAGACATTAAAAAAACAAATATAAATGAAACTGTAAAACTTTTGGCGCTTCTCAAAGAAGAAAAGTATAAATTGTTTTGTACCTGCATAACATCCTGTTTTCTGGCTATATCAAGCGGGCTGGGTATACCAATGCTTAATATACAGCACATCTATGATAAAGGTTTCAAAAATATTTGGTTTAATAATATTTTTATGGCGGTAAATGCTGATTATCCGCAAATTTCAGCAAACAATCTTTTTATTGCAGAGAAAAAAGATTATTCTTTATCCAATAATATTTATACATACAACGCAGATTTTATTTTTTCATGCTTTAACAAAATGCTTTGTAAAATGAGTTAATTTTATACTAAATATGTTATACTTTATACATATTTTAAGGATATTATATGCCAACATATTTTGAAGCGCGAAGAGTTAATAAAAACGAGCAGCGTAAGGCTGAACTACCGGACTATATTATTAATGAACTTCCCATTGATAAAAACGCCAAAATCCTTGAAATCGGCTGCGGATACGGTTTTATGCTGCAAGAATTTAAAGAACGCTCTTACAAAAACTCTTCCGGCATAGATATTGACGCTTCAGCAGTTAAACATTGCACAGATAACTCTTTAAATGCATCCCTAATAACGGATTTAAAAAAATACCTGCAAGCAAGTAAAGATAAATATGATTTTGTAATAATGTCACATATAATTGAACACTTAAAAAAGGACGATATCATACCTACACTGTCCGCTATTTATGAAAATATACTAAACGAAAGCGGAAAACTTGTTATTTTAACCCCAAACGCGCAGGCACTGGTAGGTGCTTACTGGCTGCATGAGGATTTTACGCATGAACTTATATTTACTTCGGGAAGCCTATACTATGTTTTATATATGTCAGGGTTCAGAAACATAAAATTCCTTGATATCTATTCAACGGCAAACCTTGGTTTTATAAAAAAATTTATACGCTATGCCGCACTAAAAACATATGAAATATTTATAACAGCATTGCATAAACTTCTGGCAAACGCATATTATGACAAAAGCGAAAAAATATTTTCAGTTGAACTCAAAGCAGTTGCGGTAAAAGAAATATAGCCGGGCAAAAGGTGATATAATGCCATTAATAAAAAAAATTTTAAAAGACTTAAAAAAATTGCCGGTTTTCTTAAATGCTTTGAACTTTAAAAGCTTTTTGTTTTTTTTAAGGCGGCCTTTTTTAATAAGGAGAAGCATTGTCCAGTTAGGCGCAAAATATACGACAAAAAACGGAAAGCTGATTATCCAACTCTCCTCCTACGGAGTATCGTTTTGCGTCAACAGCATATCTAACATAGAAGTTATCATGGAGATTTTTTACGAAAAAATTTATAAGCTAAACACCTCTGAAGAATGCATCGCAATTGACATAGGCATGAATATCGGTGTCGCCTCAATATATTTTGCCATGCAAAAAAACATAAAAAATATCTATTCTTTTGAACCTTTTATCGAAACATATGGCCAAGCCGTGTATAACATCAGTTTAAACGGAAAAATATCTGATAAAATACACCCCCAAAACTGCGGCTTGTCTGACAGCAACAAAAATCTCGATACTTATTTTTATTCAGATTTAAGCGGCTCAATGTCAACGTCTGACGGCAACAATTCGCACGTCAACATATCAAAATCAAAAATGAATAAAACAACAATTGAACTTAAATCCGCTCCTGAAACATTAAAAACCATCCTTGAAAACAATGACAGCAAAGTAATCTTAAAAATTGACTGTGAAGGCTCGGAATATGAAATATTTGAAGCGCTTAACAAACACGGACTGATGAAAAAAATAGATTATATAATGCTTGAATGGCATTTTAAAGGCGAGCAGCCGCTTTTAGATATTTTAGAACAAAACGGTTTTGCTTCATTCTCAAGAACAATATTTTATGATCTCGGGCTTATTTACGCAGTAAGAAAAGAAAATGCAATCTAATATTTTAATAATACCACGTCCGCACATAGGCGATTTTATATGGGCAACGTCTGCCGTTGCTTTGATAAAAAAACATTTGCCTGACTCCGATATAACGGTTATTGCGCCTGAAAGCCTTCTTGAACTTATAAACAATAACCCTGTTTTTGATAAAGTTTACAGCTATGATTTAAAATTGTTTGAATCGCCGAATATCTTTTTAAAAGCCTCTTACAGGCTGCTTCTTTTCATAAAATCCTTTTTTGCCTTGAGAAAATTATCATTTGATATATGTTTTCTTTTCAGCCCTTTTGAGTTTTTTATTAAGCTGTCTGCGTTTTTAAAAGTAAAAGAAATAGCGTATTCAGTAACTGAATGCTGCGGTAACAATAAACAAAGTACGGAAGATAAGATATTGTCAGTAGTTGCAGGTCAAAAATCACTTAAACCCATACCAACGTCAATCAATGCCGATTTTAACCATTATTCCGAAATATTTCAAAATATCGTACGAGGATACTTCTCTTTATCAAACATAGCGCTGCCTTTAATCCCCCTTTCAGATAAATATAAGGAAAACATCGCAGCGTTAATCCGGACTGCAAAACCAATAAAGATAGCCATATGTACGCAGGCATCAAAAAACTCAAAAAACTATTGGCCGCAAGAAAACTTTAAAAAAGTAATAGAAAACATATCTTCACGCTTTCAGTGCGCCTTTTTTGTTGTCGGAGGCGCGGAGCAGGTAAACAAAACTGAATCATTAATTACATCTGCAGATAAATCCGTAGAAATACATAATTTGCGCGGAAAAACATCTTTGCTTGGCTTAAGAGAGCTGTTTAAAAATATAGATCTTTTAATATCCGTCGATACTGGCGTCACGCATATTGCGGCAACTACTGATATTAATATTATTACGCTTTGCGGCATGGCGGCTCCGGAAGCAGTAATGCCGATGTCCCCTAAAAATATATCAATATACGCAAACACGAACTGTTCCCCCTGCGTTTACGCAATGGCTTTTGAGAAAAAGAAATGCGACAATAATAAATGTATGCAACTGATAACGCCGGAAACGGTAATCGCTGAGACTGTAAAAGTTTTGGAGAAAAAACAATGATTTGCGCGGTTATAGTATCTTTCAACTCGGATAAAGTCTTCAGGTGTTATGAATCCGTTATAAACCAGGTTGACAAAATCATCATAGCTGATAATGCCACATCCGACCCGGATATTCTTAAAAAACTGCAATCCTTATCATCTGCCAAAACTGAAATTATCTTCAATAAAGAAAATCTGGGAGTTGCCGCGGCGCTTAATCAGGGCATTGAATACGCAAAAAATAACAACTGCGAATGGTTGATTACGCTTGACCAGGACAGCGAGCTGCCTGCCGGAACGGTAAAAAAAATGCTGTGTGAGTATTCGCTTCTTCCGCCTGCCGTTCAAGAAAAAGCTGCAGTATTAGGCTGTAAATACATAGAGCGCCAGTTCGGAGAATTAGGAGTGCAGAGTGAAGTTAATAAACTTTTCAAAAAAAACAATTTAATGGTAACATCAGGCAACTTTATAAAACTTTCCGCCCTGTCTCAAACAGGAAATTTTACAAAAAAGCTTTTCATAGATTACGTTGATATCGAATTTTACTACAGGGTTTTAAAAGCTGGCTTTTTAAACCTTGAATCACAAAATGTGCCTATCATACACGAGTTCGGAAAATCACAGAAAAAATTCGGCTTTCATATAACAAACCAGCCGCCTTTCAGGAGATACTACATAAGCAGAAACTGCGTATATTTTTTTAAAGAGTTCCTGTTTTTCAGGCCTTACAGGGCTTTCAGGGTGTTATTTGGCGGCACCATTGGCGGCGCGGCAAAAATAGTATTGTTTGAAAGCGATAAAATAAAAAAGATTAAATATATTTTTTACGGCGTAAAAGACGCTTTGCTTAACCGTTACGGCAGAAAAGACGGGCTTTAAAAGGAGTTTTTATGAAAAGTTACAGAAAAGAACTTGTTTTTAATGTCGCTAAAAGAGTTGATTTTATAAACATTACCGATGAAGTCCAAAACGCTATAAACGAAAGCGGCATAAAAGAAGGAATTGTACTTGTAAACGCGATGCACATAACGGCGTCCGTTTTTATAAATGATAATGAATCAGGCCTGCATAACGATTATAAACGCTGGCTTGAAGAAATAGCCCCGCACGAGCCTTTGTCGCTTTACCAGCACAACAGGACAGGCGAAGATAACGGTGACGCGCATTTAAAAAGGCAGATTATGGGCAGGGAAGTAGTCGTGGCAATTACGGACGGAGAATTGGATTTCGGCCCGTGGGAACAAATATTTTACGGCGAATTTGACGGAATGAGAAGAAAAAGAGTTTTAATAAAAATAATCGGCGAATAGCTGAAACGGAAGTTTACATATAATGGAACCGCAAGACCGGCAAAAACAAAAAAAACCACCTCTTTGGACATCAAGCTTTGTCTTTGTAAGCATAGCCAACTTTATGCTTTTCTTCTCATTTTACCTGCTTATGCCTACCCTGCCTTTTTACCTTATAAGCCATTTTCACATCACAAACGCGCAGGCAGGGCTTGTAATTTCAGGCTATATTGCGGCTGCAATACTTATCAGGCCTTTTTCAGGCTTTATAGCGGACACTTTCAACAGAAAAACAATTTACTTAATTTCATACATAGTTTTTATAGCTTTTTATGCCGGTTACATCGCGGCGGCAAGCATCGCGTTTTTTGCGGCAGTGCGCGCGCTGCACGGCTTCGCGTTCGGAGCGGCAAACACAACAAGCAATACGGTCGTTGTCGATATTTTGCCAATTTCACGCCAGGGGGAAGGAATAGGCTACTTCGGGCTATCAAGCACGCTTGCCATGGCCGTAGGGCCTGTTGTAGGGCTTATAATGTATAACAGCTATCCTTTTTACATGATTTTTTACGGTTCTTTAATTTTTGGCATTATCGGCTCAGTTTTTGCGTTAATGGTGAAAGTTCCCAAAACTGAAAAAGCCGCAGCGGAAGCAGTATCGCTCGACAGATTTTTACTTGTTAAAGGCCTGCCCATAGGCGCAAACTTTATGCTTTTGGGCATTCCTTACGGAATGATTACAACGTATATAGCAATGTATGGAAGAATTATCGGCGTTGTAGGAAGCGCCGGCAACTTTTTCATCATGATGGCTTTGGGATTGGTTATTTCAAGGCTGTTTTCAGGAAAACACGTAGATAAAGGAAGAATCGCGCAGATAATACAGATCGGCACAATAATAGCCTTTTTTTCGCTTCTGATTCTTTTCATTGCAGGCAAAATACATATTTACCAGTCATTTTTATATTATTTCTCGGCTTTATTTTTAGGTTTAGGCTATGGCATGATTTTCCCTTCATTTAACGTAATGTTTGTAAACCTTGCGCCGCACAACAGAAGGGCTACGGCAAACTCCACATATCTGACAAGCTGGGACACAGGCATTGCTTTAGGCGTAATTTTCGGAGGAAAGATAATAGACTCGTTAAATATAGCAACGGTGTACGCTTTTGGAGCTGGTGCCGCCGCTATTGCCGTTATATATTTTGCTTTCGTTTCAACGGATTATTTTAGAAAAAACCGCCTGCGTTAATATAAATTAAAAAGCCATTGGATTAATATCCAATGGCTTTTTTTTATTAAATTAATATCCGGCAATTATTGCTGCAAGGCTGAAAAATCAACAAAACTTCTGAAGATGCCTTTAATGTAATTAAGTAAAGCAAATCTGTTTTTCTTAACATTTTCATCTTCCGCCATAACCATAACTTTTTCAAAGAAATTATCTATTTCAGGCTTTATTTCAAGCACTTTGTCAAATATTTTGCCATATTCGGCTTTTTCGCTATACTCTTCAACTTCCGCTTTTGCTTTTGAAACGGCTTTATAAAGAGAGTTTTCCGCGTCATCCGTAAGCAAATCTTCATTCACGGCGGCGGGGATTGCAATATTTTGTTTCATTGCCTGGCTTATTATGTTGTTTATCCTTTTAAAAACAGCTGCAATTGAAGTAAAATCGCCTTTCTGTTTCGCGCTTCTTAAAGCGTCAAGTTTCGGCTGCAATGTACCCAGTCCGTTTAATCTGGATATTTTTGAAGCGTTGACAACAGCTTTAACTTCATCCGGCGCATAACCTTCAGCTTCGAGCAGGCTTTCTATTCTTTGCCAAAAAAACTGCTCAAGCCTTCCGGCTGCCTGTTTAAATTTCGGATTATTTTTTACGCTTTCAGGCAAATAATCAAACGCTTTATCCATTGCGCGCGCCAAATCCTGCTTGGGCAGGTTTTCCGTCACCATTCTTACAAAACCGATTCCCGCCCTTCTTAAACCGTAAGGATCCGCAGAACCTGAAGGCTCAAGCCCGACCGAGAAGTTTGCCGCCAAAGTATCCATCCTGTCCGCAAGCGATATCAAAAACGCTATCCTGTTTTCGGGAAGTTTGCCTCCGGCGCTTAAAGGCCAGTAATGCTGCTCTACCGCCTGCGCGATATCAGCGCTTTCACCGAGCTTTTGCGCGTATATTTTCCCCATAACGCCCTGCAGTTCCGGATATTCAAAAACCATTTCGCTGACCAAATCGGCTTTCGCAAAAAGCACCGCTTTGGCAAGCGTATCATCGTCTATATTCATTGAAAATTCTTTATTAAAGAAAGAAGCAATCTGCTTTATACGCTCGACTTTTTCATAAACTGTGCCTATTTCTTTATGAAAAACAATGCCTTTAAGTTTTTCAAAGTTTTCCTGAAGCCCTTTTCTTAAATCATTATGATAAAAGAACTCCGCGTCTGAGAGCCTTGCGACAACGACTTTCTCGTATCCTACTTTTACTATTTCCTGGTTTTTTGACGCGCCGTTTCTGATGCCTATAAAATAGTTTGAAAATTTTCCGTCTTTATCGTTTACGGCAAAACATTTTTGGCTTTTTTTCATGCACACAGTCAAAACTTCCTGCGGCAAATCAAGGTATTTTTTATCAAAAGTGCACAAAACGGCGGAAGGATATTCCACAAGATACTTAACTTCGTTCACTAAATCTTCATCTTCTATAGCGCTTCCTACGCCTTTGGCTGCGTTTTCAATTGATTTTTTTATCTCTTCCTTTCTTTCATTCTGGTCAACTATGACGGATTTATTCTTCATTTTAACAAGATAATTTTCAGGAGAATCTATGCTTATTTTACCGCTGTCCGAAGCATGCAAGCCTATTGTCCAGTTTGAAGATTTTACGTCCGCTATCCGGAATTTAATTATCTTTTTTCCGTAAAGGGCGATTATGCTTCTTACGGGGCGGGCAAACTTAAAGCCGCTTTCTTCCCACACCATTGTTTTAGGAAAGGAAATGCCTTTTATAATTTCAGGAAAAATTACCTGTAAAAGATTTGCGGTTTTTTCGCCTTTGATTTTCTTAATAAAGCAAAGATATTCGCCTTTATCGGTTGTTTTAACTGTAAGTTTTTCAGGTTTCACTCCGTTTTTAGCGGCAAACCCCATAGCTGCCTGCGTAAACTTTCCGTCCGGCGTTTTCGCGGCTTTAAGAGAAGGCCCCAATACCTCTTCAACGCGGTCATCGCTTTTCTCCGCAAGGTTATTAACCATCAAAACAAGCCTTCTGGGAGTTGCATATGTTTTTATTTCCGAATATGAAAGCCCTGATGAGGCAAATGATTTAGAAGCAAGATCTTCAATCTGCTTTAAAGCGGGTTCAATGTATGATGAGGGTATTTCTTCAGTTCCTATTTCAAGCAAAGCGTTTTTTATATTTTCTTTAGTCATTTTTCACATCCTTTTCGGCAAGCTTCAAATACTCTTCTGCAACCGCTTTCGCAAGCGCGCGTACTCTTAACACATACCCGACCCTCTCCGAAACAGATATGGCTCCCCTGGCGTCAAGAAGGTTAAAAAGATGCGAGCATTTCATAACCGCGTCATATGCCGGAAGCGGAAGGTTCATTTCGGTAAGCTTTTTGGCCTCTTTTTCCCAATCGCTGAAATGCCTTTTTAAAACTTCCGTGTCGGCTATTTCAAAATTATATAAAGACCACTGTTTTTCGTCTTCCAAATGCACGTCGCCGTAAGTTATGCCGTCTGTCCATTCCAAATCATAAACGCTGTCTTTTTTCTGCACGTACATCGCAAGCCTTTCAAGCCCGTAAGTTATTTCGACTGAAATCGGGTTTAAATTTATCCCGCCTACCTGCTGAAAATACGTAAACTGCGTCGCTTCCATTCCGTCAATCCAGACTTCCCAGCCAAGCCCCCAAGCGCCGAGAGTCGGCGATTCCCAATCGTCTTCAACAAATCTTATATCATGCTTTTTCGGGTCAAGTCCGATTGCTTTCAAACTTTCCAAATACATTTGCTGTATATTTTTGGGCGCTGGCTTCATTATCACCTGATACTGGTAGTAATGCTGCAACCTGTTAGGATTTTCGCCGTATCTGCCGTCCGTAGGCCTTCTTGAAGGTTCTACATAAGCGACGTTCCACGGTTTCGGACCTAAAGAACGCAAGAAAGTGGCAGGGTTAAACGTACCCGCCCCTTTCTCCAAATCGTACGGTTGCCATATCAAACAGCCTTTTTTTGCCCAAAACTTTTGCAGAGCCATAATTGTGTCTTGAAAATTCATATTATCTCCGTATCTTTATAAAATAATGGATTATTTTAGCTAATTAGGACGGCTTTTGTCCACTTTAAAAACCTGCTTTTTTGAGAAAAACTCCTACGGAAGGGCGCTTTATGTAATTTGTGAGGTAACTTTCAACGTAATTCCATACTTTATCGTCATCAAAACCGCATAAACCGTCAACATCGTCACCGGAACAGTTTGAGAGTTTTTTTACTGCCGCTTCTATATCTTTATCCAAAGCGAAAGAACTGCTTTTTAAATAATCGGTAAAAGCATAGCCGGAAAGTTTTAAGAACCTCAAAGTAAACGCCGTAAGAGCCCTTTTAGGGTATCTGCTGCAGCCGATGACCGCAAGTATCCTTACTAAAAGATTGTATTTTTCGGAGTTTTCCATATTATAAGGAGCAAACTTATCGCCGATTTCCGCGGCGTACAAAGCATAGAGGTTGCGTTTCAAATCAGTTTTTACAGCGGTGTTATTGTTGATTATCGCGGCGCCAGTAACTTTAGGGCGCAGGGAAGGATGGCTTTGAAAAACCATAAAATCGCTTTCCGTCAATGGTTCGGTTGCGGCGGAAAGCTTGGCAGTAATTTTCTTCGCGCTCGGCACTACGGCCTGTATCTTTCCCCACTCATAAGAATAAAGCGTTATAAGCTTGTCTGATTCAGCGTGCGTTACCGAGTTTAAAACTACAGCTTTAATTTGGTAATACATTTTTCTTTCTCAAAATGATTCGATTCACTTTCTTTTCGTCGGAATCTTGTATCTCAATTTCATAATTTTCCCATTTTATGCGTTCGCCCGTAACTGGGATACTCCCGAAAAGCTCTAAAACCCATCCGTTAACCGTGGAGTAGTCTTCCTCGGGGATGTTCAGGTTAAGCTCTTCATTGAGATTCAATATGGATTCATGAGCCTGTATTAAATATGAATTATCGCCGTAAGGCATTATATTTTTCTCTTTCATATCGTACTCGTCCCAAACTTCTCCAACTATTTCTTCCAGCAAATCTTCAATGGAAGCGATGCCTATAGTTGAGCCGAACTCATCAACGACTATTGCTATATGGTGATGGCCGGTTTTAAACTCTTTAAGCATTTTGTTTATCTTCGCGCTCTCAGGCACATAATACGCGGGCCTTATCAAATCTTCAATTATGATTATATCCGAGCTGCGCCACGCGACCGCCAAATCCTTGCTGTATATAATCCCGATTATATTATTTAAACTGTCTTTGTAAACCGGAACCCTTGAGTATTCCGTTTCAATTATTTTATTAATAATATCTTCTTTTTTATCTTCAATATTTACGGCAAAAATCTCCTGAAGCGGCACCATCACTTGCGAAATTCTGGTTTCGGCAAAATCCATAATATTGCTGACAAGTTCCCTTGAATCTTCAGGAAGCGGCGATGTGCGCTCGTCTGAAAGCAAAAAATCTATTTCGTCGGCTTTAACATGCTGGCTTTCTTTCTTTTTCGCAAATAAATTTATTATTTTATTGGAAATACCGGATAAAAACGCTATTACGTACTTAAACAGCTTTCCGAACCTTATGACAAGCGGTAAAGCTTCAATGCCTAATTTTTCGGCATTGTAACGGGCAAAAGTTTTAGGGTATATATTGCCGAATATCAGCGCGAGAACTATAGACGCCAGCGGAAAAACAATATTTAACAAATTGCTTCTTATCCCGTAAACTTCCGATATGTCGGACGCAAGCGAAGACGCCACAACGCCCATCCCTACTACAGACAGATTCATCCCTATGATAAGCGCCGTCATCATTTCATCGGTATGCGTTTCCCAAAAAATTATTGCCCGGGCGTATTTGTTATTATTTTCTTTTACGCGCCTTAAATAAGCGCTGGACAAGCTGGTAATAGCCGTCTCCGCGCCGTTAAAAAACCCCAGCGAACACATAAGCAAAATAAAAAGGATGATTTTAATAATTATTATTGCTGTCATTTTTCAAACTCGTATTCGTCAAGCATCTCGCCCACTACTTCTTCAAGTATATCTTCCAGAGTAGCCATACCGGTTATATTGTCATTTTTATCTTTCACAAAAGCTATATGCGTTTTGCCGCTTTGAAATTCTTTCAACAAATCATTAATTTTTTTATCTTCGTCAATATAATACGGAGGATTTACAAGCGACCTGACAAAATGGCCTTTATTTTCCTTCCACGCCCAAAGTATGTCTTTTATATGGATATAGCCGATGATATTGTCTCTGCTTTTAATATACACGGGAATACGGCTTCTTGAAGTTTCGACCGCTTTATCAAGAAAAACGTCTTCATCAAGCGATAAATCCACAGATTCTATAGCGGCAAACGGCACCATGATCCTTTTTACCGACAAATCTCCGAAGCGCATAGTCCTTTCAAGCATATGGCTGGTTTCTTTATCTATAGCGCCGGTATGATCGCCTTCAGAAAGGAGGCTTTCGATTTCTTCTTTACTGAGCGCGTAAGAAGCAACGTTTGAAGTTTTTGGCGAAATAAGTTCGGTTATTTTGATAAACGGATATAAAAAAGGTTTTGAAATTTTTTCTATTTTTGAAAGGATTGGCACTGACCAAACCGTAATCTTTTCCGAATTTGCCCTGGCGTAAAACTTCGGCACTATTTCGCCGAATATCAGCAAAACAAAAGAAGTAAACACCCACGCCGCGGCTTCAACCACATGCCTGTTTACCATGTAAAAAGTTTTAGTCATAACGGCGGTGGATAAAAAGCTGACAAGCATATCCGCGATGACATTAATCGTAAGAATTAAAATTAAAAGGTAGTAAGGGGACTCAAGCCAGGAAAGAAGCGGCTTTGAAAGATCCGGCGCCTGCACGATAAGTTTTTTAACCCTGTATTTGGTAAGGCTCGTAATGCCTATTTCCGCAGCGGAAATCCAAGCGGAAACAAATATAAGCAACAAAAGCGCGATTAAGCCTAAGGAATTAAGCATTTAAATATTTTATCCTGTTTAGAAAACATTTCTGCCTTATTTACCGGATCATAATCAGTATACCCGCAAAGATGCAAAACGCCATGTATAACAAGATACGCAAGCTCCTGCTCCCACGTATTGCCGTAGCGTTTAGCCTGTTTTTGCGAACGCCCTTTTGATATGTATATATCGCCTATAAACATCTCCGGAACCACAAGAAAAGAAATTACGTCCGTTATGCGCCTGACTTTTCTGTATTTGACATTCAATTTCTTTATCTGTTCATCGCTTACCATTATAAAGTTTATTTCATATTTTTTTATTTTTTCGGCCTTTAAAGCGGAAAGCGCCGCTTTTTCCAATAACGGAATGCTTTTTTTCGGAAAATTTTCAAAATTCAAATAGCTTTTATTTTTCATCATCTTTATATTCAACCCTCGCGTGATATATGCCTATTAAGGAAGACGTAACGCTGTCCCTTATATACTGCAGATCCCTTAAAGTAATGGGGCAGTCGGAAAACTGTCCGTCTGTAAATTTATTATTGATAATTTTTTCTACCGTTTCCTGAATCCTCACCGCCGTAGGCTCTTCTATGGAACGGCAGGCGGCCTCGGCCGAGTCCGCGATCATTATTATTGCCGCGACTTTCGTTTTCGGTTTAGGCCCGGGATACCTGAAATTTCCTATATCCGTTTCGCGGTTGCTTTCAAGCGCTTTATGGTAAAAGAAATGTATCATTGTGGTGCCGTGATGCTGTTCAATATTATCGATTATTTCCTTATCCAAGTTATGCTGTTTCGCCAAAGCGACGCCGTCTTTAACATGTGAAATTAATATAAGGCTCGACATTGCCGGCGTTAAAGGGTCGTGCGGGTTTGCCACGCCCGTGCCCTGGTTTTCTATAAAGTATTCGGGATTTTTAAGCTTTCCGATATCGTGGTAATATGAACAAACGCGCGCCAAAAGCGAGTTTGAATGTATGGCGTCCGCCGCCTGCTCCGCAATTGCCGCAGTCATAAGCGAATGATGGTACGTTCCCGGAGCTTCCAGCATAAGCCTTTTAAGCAAAGGATTGTTAAAATCCGAAAGTTCGATCAGCTTAATATTTGTGGTTCTTGAAAAAACCTTTTCAAACAACGGCATAAATGTAAGTATTATAATTGCGGAAAAAATCCCGTTTAACACACCGTAAAAAAGATTGCGTTCAAACTCCTTGAGCGTATACTGACTCAAAAGGAAAAACATCGTAATAATCAAAAGGTTTACTATAATAACCCTTAAACCTATCGCTATAAAATCCGACCTGCTGCGTATCTTTTTTATATTCACTAAAACAGATACGCCGCTGCAAAGCATCACGAGAAAAATATCAAAGCTCATATTATTTAAAAAACCTGAGAAAAGGCTCAGCATTATTGCGTACAAAAGCCCTATTCTCGGGGATAAAAGCATAGCCGCCATTATCACAAACGCGGAAATAGGAAATATAAACGGCGACATGTACTGATATTCTTTTGAAATCTGAAGCACCAAAATGCCCATTATAAACAGAAGGCACATCAGGACAATTGCGTCGTTATCGGTAATAATGCTTTTTTCCTTTTCATACATCTGCACGACAAAAAACGTAATTACGGCAACCGTAAAAATGCCTACGGAAAGCATGATTTTATAACTAAATCCAAGCCCCATTACAAACATGCAATAAGCGACTATCACTGTTATTAAAATAGAAAGCCATATAGGGATTTTAATTTCGCGCAATAATAAGCGCTTCGCGTTTCTTATTGCCGGGCCTTTAGGTTTTTCGGCGCCGAGACTTCTTGCCGCCGAAAGAAGATATCCCCTTATTAAAAGTTTTACTTTTTCAAAAAAATTCATTAATTTCCCCGTTACTCGCTCTTTGATTCATAAGCTTTTACTATTTCTTTTACAAGCTTATGCCTTACGATATCGTTTTTATCAAAATATACAAACGCTATTTCTTCAATATTTTTAAGGATTCTTTCTGCTGATAAAAGCCCGGATTTTACGGGTGCCGCTATATCTATCTGCGTCCTGTCTCCCGAAACGATTATTTTGCTTCCTACTCCCATCCTTGTTAAAAACATCTTCATTTGTTCCGTGGAGGTATTTTGCGCTTCGTCAAGAATCATACATGCTTTTTCAAGCGTCCTGCCCCTCATATAAGCAATCGGCACAATTTCTATGGTTTCATCGTCTTTAAGCGCTTTGAACCTCTCAAAACCCAGCATATAGTGAAACGCGTCATAAAGCGGCCTCAGGTAAGGATTTATTTTCTCGTACAAATCACCCGGTAAAAAACCTAACTTTTCACCTGCCTCGACTACAGGGCGCGTAATAATTATTTTAGATATTATTCCCTGCCTTAACATCTTCAAAGCGCACGCAACGGCAAGAAATGTTTTACCCGTACCTGCCGGGCCTATGGCAAAAACCAAATCTTTGTTAAAAATCGCTTCAATATACTTTTTTTGATTATTTGACCGCGGAGTAATCATCCTTCCGCTGTATGAGGTGTATAGATAGTCACCTGCATCGGCTGTTTCGCGTTTTTTCGGCGCGATAACGTCATTGTTGCCCCTTAAATTGTCGCGCAGCAGCTCTATATCTTTAACGGCTTTATCCACTTTAGGGCCGTTGCCGCGTACGGATACGGTAAATACGCCGTTTCCGGCATCCTGCCTTGCAAATATCTGGACGCCGTACTGGTTTTCGATATTTCTTATGTTTTCATCCTGCTTCCCGAGAAGCATTAAAGCCTCCTGGGAGTTATTCAAATGTATTTTTTTTGTAGCCATATTTACAATGAAGATTAGATGCTTTGACGCACCTATGCATCAGCATCAATTTTTTGCTTGTTTAACAACTACTCTTATACCAAGTTCCTTAAGCTGTTTTTCGCTTACTTCGCCCGGAGCGTTTGACATAGGGTCTAAAGCTTTCTGCGTTTTAGGGAAAGCTATAACTTCCCTTATCGATTCTTCGCCTGCTATCAAAGCGCAAAGCCTGTCAAAACCGAGCGCAACGCCTCCGTGCGGGGGAGCACCGTAAGAGAGAGCGTCCAACAGGAAGCCAAACTTCTCTTTTGCAGCTTCTTCTGTAATATTTAAAAGTTCAAACACTTTTTTCTGCACTTCTTTTTGATGTATTCTTATTGAACCGCCGCCGAGTTCAACGCCGTTTAAAACAACGTCGTAAGCCTTAGCTTTAGCGTTTCCTGCGTTTTCCTTCGTAAGAGCTTCCCCGTCTTTTGGAGATGTGAACGGATGATGCAATGCCTGCCATCTTTGTTCGTCTTTATCCCACTCAAACATCGGGAAATCAACAACCCATAAGAAATTAAACTTGTTTTTATCTATAAGCCCAAGCTCTTTGCCCATCTTAAGCCTTAATGCGCCAAGGCCCTGCGCCACTATCTTTTCTTCATCCGCCAAGTAAACGATTAAATCGCCCGGTTTTGCGCCGAATTTTGCTATAACGGCTTTTATTTCTTCATCTTTAAAATACTTTACTATATTGGATTCGGCCCCGGTTTCCGTTACTTTCATCCACGCCAAACCTTTCGCGCCGTATTCACCGACAAATTTAGTCAAACCGTCTATTTCTGAACGCGAGAAACCCGCGCCTTTCGGTATGCAAAGCCCTCTGATTATGCCGCCCTTAGCTAAAACGTTAGCAAAAACGCTGAAACCGCAGGATTTGAACTCTTCGCAGAAATCTTTTATTTCCATTTCAAACCTTGTATCCGGCTTGTCGGAGCCGTACCTTAACATCGCTTCAGCATAAGGCATTCTCGCAAAAGGAGTTTTAACATCTGTGTTTAAAGCAGTCTTAAAAACTTTAGCGAGCATTCTTTCTATAACACCCATAACATCATTTTCTTCCACAAATGACATTTCAAGGTCAACCTGCGTAAACTCAAGCTGCCTGTCGGCCCTTAAATCTTCATCCCTGAAGCATCTTGCTATCTGGTAATATTTATCAAAACCCGCCACCATTAAAATCTGCTTAAAAATCTGCGGCGACTGCGGCAAAGCGTAAAAACTGCCGTGATGCAGTCTTGCAGGCACTAAAAAGTCCCTTGCCCCTTCCGGAGTAGATTTGCCCAAAAACGGCGTTTCTATTTCTAAAAACCCTTCAATATTCAAAAAGTTTCTTATTTCCTGCGAAACATTGTGGCGCATTATAAAATTTTTCTGGAAATTAGGGCGGCGCATATCAAGGTAGCGGTATTTAAGCCTTAATTCTTCGGAAGTTTCAACATAATCGGATATTTCAAAAGGAAGCCCGGGAGCCGTGTTCAAAACGTCAATTTCTGCAACAACAACTTCAACCTGACCCGTAGGCATATTAGGGTTAACGGTGCCTTCCGGCCTGTTTCTGACAAGGCCTTTTACCGCTAACACATATTCGCTGCGGAGTTTTTCCGCGACCGCGAAAATCTCTTTATTTTCAGGCTGGAATACTATCTGCAAAATGCCTGTCCTGTCCCTTAAATCGATAAAGATTACTCCGCCGTGATCTCTTCTGGAATGCACCCAGCCGCATACCGTAACATCTTTGCCTATGCTGTCTTCCCTTACAAACCCGCAATAACTGCTTCTCTTCATAAAAATGTCCCGTCCCTATTTTAAAATATTTTCGAAATACAATAACGCAATTACAGTTTTTGAGTCCATTATTAAACCTTTTCTGACCATTTCAACCGCTTCCTGAAAATTTATATTTACCTTGGAAACAAACTCGTCTTCATCAGGGTTCGCGTTGCCTTTTACAAGCCCGAATGCCGCAAAAATATGCAGCATCTCGTTTGAAAACGCCGTTGTTGGATAAAAAGACATTAATTTTTCAATCTTTTTTGCTTTATAGCCAGTTTCTTCTTCAAGCTCTCTTTTAATGCATTCTAAAGGGGTTTCCCCTGTATCTATCTTTCCGGCAGGTATTTCATAAGTCACTTTACCGATCGGATACCTGAACTGTTTAACCAATATAATGTTATTTTTATCCAAAAAAGGAAGGACAGCCGCGGCGCCGGGATGTCCCAAATATTCCCTTGTCGCTGTCTGCCCGTTTGGAAGCTCAACTTCATCGCAGTAAAAATCTACTGCTTTTCCTTTATATATTCTGTTTTTTTTTATGACCTTTTCAATCATGGCGGTTATTCTATCATTTTTTTATGCCGCTTTCAAAGGGCATAAACCCGTATTTTGGCATATTAGCGCACAATTTTATATAATCTGCCCATGAAAAAACTAAATTCATTCATAAATAAGCATAAATTTGAATTAATCTCTTTTTGCATTATTTTTATATTGGTTTTTGCAGTATTCGGCCATACCTCAAAATTCGGATTAACAAATTTTGATGATGTGACAATTGCAACATATAAGATATCTGATTTTGATGCTCCCCTGCTTAAAATTAAGCAAATATTTGCCGAACCTGTTTACGAAACCGTAAACAGCATGTATTACAGGCCTGTCCTTACCCTGTCTTTTTATCTGGATGCGCTGATAAGCGGAGGAGACACAGGGTTTAATCACTATACCAATACATTGCTCCATGTTTCAGCGGTTTTTTTACTGTTACTTTTCTTATTAAAGCTGGGTTATTCTAAAATACCGTCTTTGTTATTAACTCTTTTATTTGCAGTTCATCCTGCATTGGTATCAGCTGCAGTATGGATACCCGGCAGGAATGACACTTTGTTTGCAATTTTTACGCTGCTGTCGCTAATATTTTTTGTACAAAGCATAAATAGCAGCAAAACGTCATATTGTTTTTTTACCGCATTATCTTTTTTAGCAGCGTTTTTTGTAAAAGAAACTGCCGCCATAATACCCGTAATATTTATACTCTATCTGTTTCTATATAATAAACAGCCGGGCGCTTTAACTGTTAAAACAGTAAAAACAACTGCTATTTTTATTGCAGCGGCTTTTGTTTTTTACCTGGTTGTCAGGACAGCGGTTTTATCGCAAGGCGCCGGCGAATTTAAGATATCAAGTATTTTATCAAACCTTTATTACGGTTTCTTTAAGGCTTCGGCATGGTATTTCGGCATAGTTTTCCTTACGGAAAAGATATATTTGTTTCCTGAAATAAATATATCTTTTTATGACATACTAAAAGGTTTAATGCCGGCATTCATCTTATGCGTATTCGCATATATTTTCAGAAAAAAAATTAACTTTAAGCATACAGCTTTCGGGCTGCTGTGGTACTTCCTCTTCCTTCTCCCCACATTAATAATAAGAGGCGGGATTTATTTAAACCACAGGCTGTATATACCTATAATAGGAATTATTATAATTCTGCTTGAACTTGTAATAATTCCCGCATTGCCAAAACTAAACAAGCATAAAACAGCCGTTTTTTCCTTGTGTGCCCTGTTATTGCTTTCTTTTTCTGTTATATCATACAAATCATCTTTTTACTATAGAGACAGAGCGTCTTTCTGGATTAATTCTTACGAGCAAAACCCTTTATCGGAAACAACCAATATATCTTTAGCAAGATACTACACCCGCGAAGGCGACATTGGTAAAGCAGAATACCATATCACAAAAGCATTGGAAACGGATAAGCAAAAACGCCATCATAACCATACTGCCATACTTGTTGAAGCCGCAAACGTACTAATGGCAAAAAATGAAGCCGATAAGGCGCATGAATACCTTATGCAGGCAAAAAATGACGACAGTTTAAATGAGCACGTTTACACAAGCCTGTATGATTATTACAATGCAAAAAATGAAAAGGAAAACGCGGATGCCGTTATTGCCGAGGGGCTGGCATTAATACCTAAAAGCAAATTATTGCGCAACAAAATAAAAACCGGCAATAATACAAATGATTACAGGATAATAATGGAAGTAAAATGAAAAAATCATTCAGACAGGCAATAAATGATTACAAAGCTTATATTCTTTCTTTCGCGGCGGTTTTTTTTACCGTATTTATAGTATATCACCATACCGTAAACTTTAATTTTACTTACCACGATGACACCACAATAATCATGGCAAAAACAGAAAACATGGACAGCTTTGCCAAAATTATATCCGTTTTAAAAGAGCCTGTTTTCAATGAAGTTAACAATATGTTTTTCAGGCCTTTCCTGAATCTTTCTTTTTTTATTGATACCGTTATCAGCGGCGGGGAGCTTGGTTTTTATCATTTTTCAAATATCATGCTGCATATTGCCGCGGTATTTCTTATTTTAGTGTTTTTAACGCTTTTAGGGTATTCAATTACTTCATCTTTATGCGTTTCGCTGCTTTTTGCGGTCCACCCGGCTTTATCATCAGCGGTTTCATGGATTCCCGGCAGAAACGATATCTTACTTGCGATATTTATAATCCTTTTATTCATTTTCTTTATCAAAAACCTGAAATCAGATAAAATATATTTGTACTTTTTAATGTTTATATGCATGTTATCGGCACTTCTTGTGAAAGAAACCGCGGTAGCGGTTCCGGTATTATTTGTTTTTTATGTTATTTTTGACAAAATCAGACTGAACAAAGCAAAAGCGCTGAAAATAACTTTCTTTATTCTGGCAGCCATGCTTATTTACATATTCTTAAGAAAAGCAGGCATGTTACATGGAACATACGTGTTTAATCCGGCAGGCATCACAAAAAACCTGTTTTCTTCCGTTTTTTCGCTATCCTGGTATTTAGGAATAACCTTTTTTACTGAAAAACTGTTGCTTTTGCCGGAATTTAAGGCAAGTTTTGAAATCATGCTGAAAGGGCTTATACCCGTTTTAATCCTTGCATTATTGGCCGTGGTATGCAGAAAAAACATCAATTTTAACCGGATATGGTTTGGCATAATTTGGTTTTTTGTGTTTTTGCTGCCGACTTTTTCAATGTCTAGCACAATATACCATCCGCACAGGCTTTATCTGCCTTTAGCCGGAATTATGATAGTTTTGCTTGAAATTTACTCCGCCGTTGTCAAAACGTATCCCAAAAGTAAAAAAGCTTTTTGTATAATTGTCCCGGTTTTACTGTTAACGTTTTCGTTTATTTCATATAAAAGGTCTTTTTATTATGAGGACAGGGTATCTTTCTGGTTCCCGGCGCTTGAAGAAAATCCCGTTTCTGCCGTTCCAAACGCGGCAATAGCAAGATACTATCTTGAAAACAACGATTACAACAATGCGGAGCACTACGCTTTAAAGATAATCAATCTTACGGATAAACCAAGCTCCATTGACTTTACAAGGGCGGGCGATGTCTATATTGCCAAACAAGATTACGAAAAAGCCTTGGAGTACTACCGCAAAGCCATTCAAACTAATAAATTTAACGAGCATCCTTATCTGCAAATAAGCAAATATTATGAATCGCAGGAAAACGGACCTGCCGCTATAGACATAATTAAACAGGGGCTGGCAATCATGCCAACCAGCCCGCTTCTTATAAAAAGGCTTAAAGTTCTTAATAAAGAAATTGAAGATGACGGCTATATAATAATCATGAAATACAACAAAAATTAATATTGCAAAAACGCGGGTTTTTGTTGTATAATAAATCAAATTCATATCGTATATACTATTTGCGGCATGGGCTCCGGTTATAAGCCCCGATGCTGCAAATTTTTTATATGCACATAAGGAGAAAAAAATGGCAACAGAACAACTTTTAATCTTAGTTAAACCGGACGGAATTAAAAAATCGTTAACGGGCAACATTCTTACGAAGCTTTCCGAAGCGAGAATGGTCATTATAGGAGCAAAAGTCGTAAAAGTAAGCAAAGAACTTGCGGAACAGCACTATTTTCACCTGAAAGACAAGCCTTTCTTTGGCGAACTTGTGGAATATATACAGGGCAAAGTTTACGGCGAACCGTGGGATAGGGTTATTGCGCTTGTTTATCAGGGAGAAGACGCAATCTCAAGAATGAGAACCATTGCGGGAGCCACAAATCCTGAAGAAGCCGACCCTGTTTCAATAAGAGGCGCTTACGGCAGAATTACCACTAAAGGCGTTTATGAAAATGTAGTGCACTGCTCTTCAGATACCTCGGAAGCGGAAAGAGAGATAAAGCTTTGGTTTAAACCTGAAGAAATCGTAAAAAACATATACCCCGTGAAAAAAGTTACCGTTGAAAAGAAAGAAGAGACGGTCTGGGCATAAAAAAATAACCCACATATAAGGAGCGCGCAAAAATGGCAACACCTATGGAGCAGTTTATTCAAGAAATGAAAGATTTCCTTCAGCCTGACAAAGTCTATATAATGGACGGTTCTGAAGAAGAAGCAAAAAACCTTACAAAACTGGCGCAGGAAGAAAAAAGAGATGGGCAGCCGATACTTACAGAACTCAACGGCGGAGTATTCCCTAACTCTTATTACCACCGTTCAAACCCGAACGACGTGGCAAGGGTTGAACACTTGACTTTTGTATGTACACCTGCAAAAGACCAGGCGGGCCCTAATAATAACTGGATGGACCCGAAAGAAGCGAAAGACAAGATGAACGGCCTTATGAAAGGCTGTATGAAAGGAAGAACGATGTATGTTATTCCTTTTGTGATGGGCGACCCCAAATCAAAATACGCGAAAAACTGCATAGAAGTCACGGATTCCGTTTATGTGGCTTTGAGCATGAGAATAATGTCAAAAGTCGGCAGACAGGCAACTGACAGAATAGGCAATTCTTCCGATTTTTTCAGAGGCATCCACTCTATAGGCGACGTAAACCCCGACAGAAGGTTCATTATGCACTTCCCGCAGGAAAACTGCGTTATGAGCTTCGGCTCTGGATACGGCGGAAATGCCCTTCTAGGCAAGAAATGCTACGCGCTAAGAATCGCTTCATATTTGGGTTTCAACGAAGGATGGCTTGCGGAACATATGATAATCATCGGCGTTGAAGCGCCTGACGGAAAAGTGACTTATTTCTTAGGCGCTTTCCCGTCCGCGTGCGGAAAAACAAACCTTGCGCTGCTTCAGCCGGTATTTCCCGGATATAAAGTCTGGACGCTTGGTGATGACATCGCCTGGATTAACGTTGGCGAAGACGGACAGCTTTACGCGATTAACCCAGAAGCAGGAATGTTCGGCGTTGCCCCCGGAACCGGAGCAAACACAAACCCTATAATGCTTGATACGCTTAAAAACGATAAGTTCTTCCCTACGCTTTTCACAAATACGGCCGTAGATAACGGCAACAATACGCCTTGGTGGGAAGGCTTGTCAAAAGAAGTACCCGCGGACTTAACGGACTGGCAGGGAAATAAATATGATAAGGCCTCCGGAAAGCCAGCAGCGCACGCGAATTCAAGGTTCACGGTTTCAATTTATAACTGCCCTACCCTTTCAAAAGAATATGATAATCCGAAAGGCGTTCCTATTTCGGGCATCATTTTCGGCGGGCGCAGGGAAAGCACAATCCCGCTCGTTTATGAGTGCAAAGACTGGGACAGCGGAGTATTTACGGCTTCAATAATCGGCTCGGAAATGACGGCAGCGGCAGGCGGCGCGGTAGGCACCGTAAGGCGCGACCCTATGGCGATGCTTCCTTTCTGCGGATACAATATGGGCGATTACTTCAAACATTGGCTCAACATAGGTAAAAAAGCGAAAAAGCTTCCTAAAATATTTATGGTCAACTGGTTTAGAAAAGATGAGAACGGCAAATTTATGTGGCCGGGCTTCAGGGATAATTCCAGAATCATAAAATGGATGATAGACAGAATAGACGGAAAAGTTGACGCGAAAGAAACCGAAGTCGGATTTATGCCTAAAGAAGGCGGGCTGGACCTCAGCGGTTTGGATATACCGAAAGAAACTATGGACAAACTTCTAAGCGTTAATAAAGACGACTGGAAGAAAGAAGTCGGCATGATTGAAGAGTTCTACAATAAGTTTGGAGACAAAATTCCGCAGGAACTCAGAAACCAGCTTACTGACCTTAAGAAAAAGCTTGGAATGTAACAGTTAAACGATATACCAAAAAGCGGGGGAGCCCTGAAAGCTCCCCCGCTTTTTTATTTGAAAGATGTTAACTGTTAAAAATATGCCTTAAGGCTGTTTTTTAAACAATTTAAAAGCGCTTTTTAATACCGTCAATCCAAACTTTTTAACGCCTGACATAAACATAACGACAGTTTTCATATCATCATACTTTTCCGGATTATACGCAAACCAGTTAAGCTCATCTTTACGTTTAGATTTACTCGACAAAACGGATATTTTGTCAGAAAAGAAACGCAGACCGTCCGTGGAATGATAGCGGCCGACACCGCTGTCTTTAATGCCGCCAAAAGGCAAAGCGGCATTCGCAATTCCTTTAACGCTGTCATTGATGCCTATCATTCCGGCATTAATATGCTTAGATATTTTTTCGGCATTTTTTGAATTGCCGGACCATATGCTTGCCGCCAAGCCGTAACTGCTGTTGTTTGCAAGTTCTATGGCTTCCTGCCCAGATTTATACTCTGTTATGGCAAGTACCGGAGCAAAACATTCTTTCTGAAATAAGCGCATTTCGGAAGTAACGCCGCTAATTATAACTGGAGCAAGAAATTCTTTAGAATTTTCCCCTTCATAAACTATTTTTGCGCCTTTATTTACCGCCTCATCTATTAAACTTTGTAAATATTCTTTTCTTTCTGGCTGTATAAGCTTGCCATAATCCTTGCCAAAGCGTATAGCCTTAGTTTTTTTTACAAGCGCGCCAATAAACTTTTCTTTGATTTTTGAATCAATAATAACTCTTGTAATTGCAATGCAGACTTGCTCGTTATTCATAAAAGCGCCGTAAGTAACGGCATTTGCAGCCCTTTCAATATCCGCATCCGCGCAAATAATGGCAGGCGCTTTGCCGCCAAGTTCCAAAATTGACGGAATCAGTAATTCGCCGCAAAGCTTTGCAATCTCTCTGCCTGTCTTTGTACTGCCGGTAAAAAGTACTCTTGCGGGCTTTTGCTTTATGGCATTTTGGACAGCCTCTGCGCCGCCAAGTACGCATTGCACGGTATTTACGGGAAAACCCGCTTTTTCAAACAGTTTTAATATATATTTGCCGGTTTCAGGAGTTATTTCAGATGGTTTTAATATCGTGCTGTTTCCTGCCGCTACGGCATCTAAAACAGGCACAAAGGCAAGAAAAAACGGGAAATTCCACGGGCTGATAATAAGCGCCGTACCGGAAGGCCTGTATTCCACGCGGCATTTATCAGGCATAAAAAACACCGATGATTTTACTTTTTTCGCAGAAAGGCACTTTGAAAGGTTTTTGATGCAGTAATTAAGCGCGTCAAAGGAAGGAAACACATCCGAAAGCAAGGCTTCCGTTTTTACTTTGCCTGTTTCGGCGCATACAATATCAATAATATTATCCGTTTCTTCAGCCATAACGGTTTTAAGCTTCTTTAAAAGCGCCGTTCTCTCTTTTAAAGAAAGTTGCCGCGTTTTAGCAAAAGCTTCTCCTGCATTTTTATAGACCCGGGCAATAGTATTTTCCATATTCCCCCCTATAAATGAAGAAGGCGGCTCTTTTGGAGCCGCCTTCGGATTCTTTTACTTTTTACCGCTTTTTTCATACTGCAAAGTTTTTGTTGTCATATCCGTTACTGCCGCAGGCCCGAAATATTGTATAGGCCCGGGGAACATATAGCTTTCCGTAACCGCCCATTCATCTCTTTTCTTTACAAATTCTTTAAAAGGTTTGCCTTTTAAATCAACAAGAGCTTTTTGGATAACAGGCTTTTCTTTGCCGTGCCTTCTTTCCATATTCATCATCATAGTAAGAGGAATGCCGCCGCAAACCCACTGTTTTGAAGGCTGCGTAAGGTTTCTTACCGATGAAAGGTAGCCTGTAAGGTTGTTAAGCGCCAAAACTGCCGCGTTATAACCCAAAGCATATGTATAATTCGCGTCAAAGTTTGACGGAATACCGCAGCGCCCTTCATAACCGAAGAAGTGCGTAATCGCGGAAAATTTGCCGCCGTATTTACCGGCTTTTTTAAGATCTGAAAGCCTCTTCTGTACCATCTCAATCAAAAGTTTTTCGGTTTCTATCAATGAAACCTGCACATTGCCGTGCGGATCCCTGTCTAACATAAGCTGCGAAGATATTCCCGCGGGAAGAGAACGCATAAGGCTTGCTAAATTTTTGGGGAGCTTTTTATAAAGGAACTCTTTTTTATCTTCAATAGAGTTCATTTTTGAAAGCGTTGAAGCGTTTTCGGCTAAAACATCATTAAGGGCTGAAATAAGCGCCTTCATTTCTGGGATAAACTCAATCAAACCTTCCGGCACCAAAGCGACTCCGAAATTTTTGCCCGTTTTTGCGCGTTTTACTATTACGTTTACGATGCCTTCTACAACCTGCGCCAAAGTCATTTTTTTTGCTAACACTTCTTCGCCGATAAGCACTATATTGGGCTGGGTTTTAAAGCCGACTTCCAAAGTTATATGCGAAGCGCTTCTGCCCATAAGCCTTACAAAATGCCAGTATTTCTGGGCTGAATTTACGTCTCTGCAGATATTGCCTACAAGCTCAGCGTATATTTTTGTAGCCGTGTCAAAACCGAATGAAGTTTCAATATGGCTGTTTTTCAAATCGCCGTCTATGGTTTTAGGAACGCCGACAACGCATTTTTCAACAAGGTTTTCTTTTTTAACGTATTCGGCTATAAGCGCGGCGTTTGTATTTGAATCGTCTCCGCCGACAACTACCAAAGCGTCAACTTTAGTTTTAAGTATATTGTTTTTTGCCGTCAAAAACTGGTCAGGCGTTTCAATTTTAGTCCTGCCGGACTGTATAAAGTCAAAACCGCCGGTGTTTCTGTAATCCAAAAGCACTTTTTCTGATATAATTTTATATTTGTTCTCCAATATTCCGGAAGGCCCGCCGAGGTAACCTATAAGCTGGTTATTTTTGTTTGCTTTTTTTAAACCGTCAAAAAGACCGGCTATAACATTATGCCCTCCTGGCGCCTGGCCGCCTGAAAGAACTACGGCTACTTTTATGGCTTTCTTTTTAACCGAAAGGTTAATGCCTTTTGTGAACGTCACTTCAGGCAAGCCGTATGTATAATCAAAAATATCTTTAACTTTTGCCTGGTCGGCTATGGATTTTGTGGGTTTGCCGTTTTTAGCCTTTACAAAAGCGGGGCCGTTTTTTAAAACTTCCGGAAGAACCGGTTTGAATTTGCGCCTTTCAATCTGAAGTTCTGAAACATTGTTTTTGCGAGACATTTTTGTGAGTCCTCCAATTAAAAAAATATTGGGTCTATTATACATAAAAAGTGCCGGATTTTTCTACTTATATAAGGAATTTACGGGTTTTGCTTATACTATGATTTTATTTAATATTTTTTTGAAGTTTATTGTAATGCTCAGTAAAAGATGAATCTGAAGGATAAAGTTTTATAAGCCGTTCAGCGAGGACTGACGCTTTTTGGGTGTCGCCCGATACGGATAATATCAAACTTAAATTATACATAGCCATTTTATCATCGGGATATTCTTTTAAAATCATTTCAAAAATTTCCTGAGCCTGCGCGTATTTTTTATTGAGCAAGTAAATATTTCCAAGCGTCTCAAAATACTGTTTGCTTGGAAAAAGCGTAAAAGCATATTCCATTTGTTCTTCTGCCTCTTTATACATATGCGATTCCAGATAATAAACAGCCAGCATATGTCTCGCGAAATGAATTTCAGACTGCTCGGCAACCGCATTAGCATAGAAAACACCGCGGTTTTCAAATCTTTCTACACTTTTATTTGAAAACAGGGTAAACACCGCGATAATTATAATATACAAAAAAACAATATACTTTCTGGAAACCGGAATTCGCGCAAACAGTGCGGTAAAAAATTCCAAATATATCATCAGCATGCCGATATAAGAAACATAAAGCCTGTGGGTAAGAATCCAGTTTTTCCTAGCAAAAGCAGGCAAAAGAAAAACAATAAACCATAATAGCCCGAATAAAACAATTTGTTTTCTGCCCACATTAAACACCAGCGAAGCCAATATGGGGATTAAAAAAATAATACAAGCAAACAGAGTAGTTAAATTTAACTGAATTCTGTAATCTCCGATTAAATATGTTCTAACCGGAATTAATCCATATTCAATATAATTAAATATGTAATTACAGCCTTTCAATACATTTTTTACCATATCCGTCAAACCTAATGTATTTTTCCCGGTCATCGCGAAATTTCTCATAAATACATACATCAAGCCGGCCGCAGCCACAAATAACAATATGGTTAGCCAATCTTTCTTTTTGACGCCCTTACAAAAAACAAGCATAAATAAAGGCGTAATGACTGTCATTACTACCGCCGTTTCTTTTGTGAGCCGCGCGATTAAATAAGAAAACATAAATAAAACTAATTTATATTTTTGTTCTTTGTTTTTTTCAAAGTAATCAAATAAAAAAATCAGGGCGGAAATGATAAAAATAGTAAGTAAGGAATCATTTCTCCCTGGTATCCAGGCGACAGCCTGCACAAATGCCGGATGAACGGAAAATAAAAGCGTAAACAAAAACACAAATAGTTCATCGAATTTTAATTTTTTTAAAAATGTAAAAACAAGCAGCATGGCGAATATGTGCAACAGCAGGTTAGTTAAATGGTAAAAAAACGGGTTTATGCCCCCAAGCATTGCATCAACCGCAAAAGATAAAATCAATACCGGTCTGTAATAAAAATCTTCTTCTGAAGCGTAAACCGACGAAGTGAAAAATTTTGGAATGTTTTCATATTTTGAAATAAAATCAATCTTATTTAAAATCAGAACATCGTCGTCCAAATACACAAAAGCATAATTTAAGCTCTTGCCGTAAACAACAGCCATAAACAACAACAGTATAAAAACAAATATTATAGTTTTATTTCTGTAAAAAAAACCGGATAATTTCATAAAATATTTATGCGATGCCTCTTTCATTGGGTTATATTATAGCAATTAACAAACGTAAAGTTATGCACGGCAAACAATGCTGGTTATTACATGTAATTTTATAACGAAAAATAAAACGGCTGCCCGTAACATTCATAAAAAAAAGCCGCCCGCTTATTAGCCGGGCGGCTTTTAAATCTTTAACAAAAATTAGTCGCCGTAAACTGTGGTTGTGAAAGTGGCATAAATACCCAAAATATTTGTTGAGTGATAATCAACGTGTGATATTTTTGTGATTCCGCCGGCTTTAGCGGCAGCTTCGATGCTCGCATCACCCTGTCCTACCAAGCCCAAGATTGATGTAGCGGTTGCTGTTCCGGTTTTTTTACCTTTCATTCCTGCTGTTGCCGTCAAAGGAGCCTTCACGTCAGAATATATAAATCCTGTTACAGGCTGATTTGCCATTGCGCAGCTTGAAAGTACAAACGCAACTACTGCAAACATTGTAAAAAGTACGCTTTTTTTCATTATTATTGTCACCCCCGTTGCACTTATAGATAAAGTAAAAATGCATGCAAATTGTAGTATTTTATTTATACTTTGTAAAGGTTTGTATAGTTTTAAAATTTGCTTATTTTTTCAATAAAAAAGCGGGCTTAGGATTATATCCCAAGCCCGCTTTAAAGCTGTTTTATTATGCGGCGGTTGCAAATGCCCTTGCCATCATAGGAGACATCATGCCGCCTCTCTTTTTGATATTCGTATCGCTTTCAAGTTTAGGAAGGACATCTTCAATATTAGTATCCATACTGAAAAATCTTGCGACTTTTTCCATTCCGGTTTCTTTCTTCTGCAAAGCGTCCCTTATCTTATTCATATCTATCACAAAATCTTCTTCGCCGGCTTCAACAAACGCTGTTTTTACTTCGTCCATAGCCGTTATAAGCACATTATGGTTAACCGCTTTGCTTATCACAAGGTTGGTAACTATAGACGCAAATTCCGCTTCATTAAGTTGGGCTTTGCCAAGCAATGAAACCACATCCTGCTTATTATCCGCTTTATTTACCATAATCAACAGGTCTCTGACCATGCTGAGAAGCTTTGTTTCCACCACAATTTCTCCAGGAGTTAAGTCCGATTTCAATACAGCCGCGACTGCTTTCTGATATGCAGCCGTAATATTGTCTATATTTTTGGCATCTATTACATCTTTCTGTAAGTCAATGTTAAGCCTTGCTGCCATATCGCCCGCGCTGCTCCATATCGTTAACGCGTAAGCAAGCACAGGGTTAATCTCTCCCGGCTGCGTTACGCCGTCAACTATTGTTTTCGCGAACTCAATGCCGGCTTTGTAATCGCTTACCGAAGCGTAACTCAATTTAGAAGCATCCAAGAAACTTCTTACTTCTTTATTGCTTGCCGCAACAGAAGCAAGGATGCCTTTGTTTGATTTATTAGTTGCTTTATCTGTTAAAAGCATACCGGTAAAGCCAAGCACATTTTTAAACGCTTCGGCCGTTGCGGTTTTCAACTGCGCGTCTTCGACATAACTTACAATTTTGTTACCTGCCGCATCCGTTGTAATGCCTTCCAATGCCACAACGTGGACCTCGGAAGAGTCGCCTTTGTGCATAACCGCAACCACATCGCTCGTATCGGAAATCTGAAGATCCGCTAAATTGTCCGTGGCGGAATATACAAGTCCGCCGACATCGGCAAATATATCAAGCGACATCAAAGGAATACCGCTGTTATTTGAACCCGCCGCCAAAAGCGTGCCGACATAAAGCCCGCTGCTTGCGGGAGTTTCATCATCAAGAATCATGCTTGCTATAATGCTTGCCATATCCGAAGGAGTCCTTATGCGCGACATTGCCGTCAAAGCCTTGATTCCGCAGTTATTAAGTATTCCTAAAACAGTGTTTTCATCAGCAGTTTTAGCGGTATTTTCAAGCAATTCGCTTACTTTTTTAGTAATAAGCGGTATTCCTGTGAGACCGGCTTCTTTAAAGCCTGCAATTAAAGCCTTTACCGTAGGCAAATTAGGTAGCAATACAAGATTTGGAGCCTTTTCCAATTCAGCGACTTCGATCACTTCTTCCTGATTGTCAAGTACCGTTTCTTTAGGATTTACAGCCGCTTTAACCTCATTAATTTTTTCTTCATCATTTACAGCGTTTGCATATATAAAGTTTATAGCATCGGTAATATTCGGAGTTGCAATCATAGCTGTACGGTCGATATCAGACATTGCCAATACATATTGCACAAATTTTTCATTATTTAAAGCGTTTACGCTAAGCTTTGAAACAAAACTATCAGAAACTTTCTTCTCTTTCAATGATTCAATATTTCCTTTAATGTAAGTAAGATTTATATTCTCATGCAAAAGGAAAGCATCGCGAACTTCTGAAGGAATATTAGTATTAAATCCCTCTAAAGACATATCGGCAGTAAACTTATCCTTGTACTGTTGATATACTATATTTGAATAGAGAGTATCTATTTTAGCTTTCTTTTCATCGTCGCTTATATTTTGAGAATGTATTGATTCAATCGCGCCGCTTAAAGCGTTATCAAACTTTACTTTATCTTGCGCGGTTTTAAACGTTGAGACGATATGCTCCACAAAATCCTTATCACTTAGCGTTTCAATACTGAGAGTATCAGTTAAATTTGCGATAGGAGCATAAGATTTTAAAGCATTTTCAGATATCTTTATCACCACCTCGCTATATTTCATAGCTTTTATGGATTTTAGATAATCAGTACCTGTTAACGATACAAATTCAGCTTTTGTAAGAGCGCCGAGAATTTCTTTAGGCGTCTTGCCCTGCATTGAAACCAAGTCAAGTTTTAAAGCTTCTTCTTTGCCAAAGACATTTTCAAACACTGCAAAATTTACCAAAGCGGAAGAATCAAGAGCTGCAATATCAATCCCTTTTTCTCCGGAAGCCTCATGATACGTTTTTAATGATTCAAATCCTTCTTTGGTATTTATTGAGTTGTTAAGAAGTATCATTGCCGTAATTTCGCTGCTGTTGCCGGCTTTATCATTTGCAAACAACGCATCAAGGTCAGACATTGTTATCGCGCCTGCCTGTTGAACAGCAGGGTTTTGCACGGCCATCGCTCTCATTATGGAATTTGTCTGTTCATCATCACCAACACTGTCTTTTGTTACTTCATTTATAGCTGCTGTTCTTGCTTTATCTTTTTTATCCTGCAAAGCGCGTATTTCTCTTATCAGTTTATAGAATGAACTGTCGGATTTCAAAGCCGACACGTTTATTCCAGACCATTTTGGCTTCTGTACCTTAGATTTAGATTGCGGTGTAATTTTACCAAGCAATCCGGGTACCGCTGCCGAGACAACAGCATTGAGTACTCCAAATAACGGCGACATAAAGATACCGGAAATTATACCGACTCCTATTGCAGGTATAAATTTCGAGCCTTCCTTAACAACCGTATCTGAAGTAGTCCGCGTAGCCTTTTCAAATGCAGTTAAATAATCGCCTTCCTTAACCGCTTTTACAAAGTCGCCGAATTTATAATTCCAATTCAGTTTTACATTTTGTTCTTTTATGGAATTAATCTTTTCATACATAGTATTTAAGTTTTCAATCTGAGAATCATTGGAAAATAACAAATCGCCCGAAGCATTAAACAACATAGGAGTAAGCGATATAAGAGCCATCAACGCGTCAGAATTTTTTGCGTTTGCAATCATCCTTGTAAAATCTGTTGATTTAGACAGATTATTAGGAGCTTTTGATACGCTTCTTTCATATAATGCTTTCCTAATCTTATCTGCTATCGTAAAATCAACATCCTTTTTATCGCTTGCAAGCTTATCTAATTTTACCTGCGCATTTCCGGGCTTTAACAATGCTTTTTCATAAGCATTGAGTCCTGATTTAAGTAATTCTTTTTCCTCATCCGTTAAATTGCTGCTGCTAATTTTACTTAATATCACATCTACAACGCTTACCGCCGAATTATTGCCTGTAATTATTTTAGCTACGTCTTCATAACCGAATGTCATACTTACTGTCTTACCAAGTATAGACGCAACAATATCTTCTGCCGTACGAGTATACATGTCAATTACACCTGCTACTGATTCTTCTCGTGTTTTGTTATAAGAAACAGGAATTTCATCAGGCAGCTTGCTTTCTCTGGTTGATTTCATAATACGCGCTGCATCGCTTTCCGTATTTGAAACAGCCAAAAGCGCAAGGGTTTTATCTTGGGCGGCAAGCTGATTAACTCCGGACTGCATTATTTCATGTATAATGTCATTTCTGTCGAGCAACGACATTTTAGTGTCATGCAGTTTTGACGCAAGGTTCGGAGAGGCATTCAATCCCAAATTAAATGCCGCCCTTACTGCCGTACTTCTTACATTTGCAATATCTTTAGCAGTATAGTTATATGATGGTACGGCAACGATAGCAGGTATATATGCCTTCTGTTGTACTGGTGCTGTTTTTGCATCTGCAGATATAACTGTCGCCGCAGCCGGCGTTATCCCGAGGTTTTCTAAACTTACCGAGGTCTTCTGGTTGATTACGCTCTGGACGCTTGTCTGAGCCTGTGCGACTAATTTTTCGGCCTTAGGAGTCAAGGCTGACATTTCAGGCATTATGTAATTCGTGTAAGATTTCATAACCTCTACAAATTCGCTTATATTGCGCGCCCCGTCGATACCTCTTGAAAAATCGGATTCTAAACCAGTATATCCCTTATCAGCAATTTTCAAATCCGCCAAGTGGTTACTTACAATCCTTTTGGCTTGTGAGTTTGAAAGATTCAATTTTCCAAACACGCTTACGGCTTCGCGGTAAGAATTGTCAAACGAATTTTTGATTATATCAGAAGATTTGCCGTCCGTGCCGGATACTTTATTAACTAACAAATTTACTTCCCCGCCCTGCCTGTTTAACGCGTCATTGAGGGTTTTCATAACCTTATCTTTATCAGCCCCCTGCGGCAATGATATGGCAAGCTGCCTTAACGGGCTTAAGACCATCCTGTCTCTCATTGAATCAGTCACTGAAAAAGTCATCGCGCTGTTTATGTCATACAACTCTCTTATATGGGAAACAAGCATTATTCTGTCTTGTTCACTTAATTTGCCGTCTTTTAACGCAATATCCAAGCTGCTCGCATTACCGACAGTCTCACCTCTTGCAATTTTAAGCCTTGCCACAGCGGAATCGTTTTTCAAATAGCCTTCGCCATCACCACCTGCTCGTGCCTTCTTTCCGCTCCAAACGTCCATTGCATATTCCACAAAAGCTTTATTATTGATAAAAGCTTCTGTCTGACTGGTTAATTTTATATCATTATACATCACATATCTTTCAGTCTGTGCTCTCATACCAGTTGAAGGATCAGGCCTTCCGGAACGCTTAAGCGCCTGCGCGAGGTCAGTATTGCTCATAAGATGGGCATCAAAAATTATATTCGCAAATTTACCTTGATAATCGATTCCAGTAGCGCCTGCTTCATTAGCAATTATAAAACGCTTGCCAGTTTTTACATTTTCAGCGACATTGGTCAGAGTAAATACTTTTCCGTCAATATCAGTATTACTAATTACTTCCCTGCCGCTTTGGTCTAAAGAAACCCATTTACCCTGCCTGTCTGTAAACTCAAATATTTGGTATCCTTTATCTTTTGTCAACATATCGAAAACACTTCTCACAGCTTCCCTAATAGTTTCGAGGCTCTCATTGGTTTTCGCAAGAGTCAGCACATTATCAAGATTTTTAGAGTTATCAGCATTATTTACTATATCAGTTATCAATTTCATATAATTTCCGCCGTAAACCTTAAAATCGCCCTTGCTTACGCCTTCACCGGAAACATTATAAATTTTTGAAGAGCCCGCCCTGTTAATAATCAACTGTTCAAGCCCTGCGACCGTTCCAGACATACCTACTATATTAGCGCCGATTCGGTCATATATTGCAGCAAGAGAAGTTTGCATTGAAGTATTGCTTGTACGGGTAATATTCTGCGCAAAGTCCATAAGAGTTTGACCATTATAATTTTGATTCAATCCTTGTTTAAATGCAAAACCAAGCTGATAATATATGTCGCTTATTACCATGTTATTCTCTATTCCTTTTGCGCTTACAGGTTTTACGGCACCATCACTGCCTAAATCCATACCGCCAACTTCGCTTGTAGCAAGTAAACCGCGCATTATACTGCTTATTTGAGTGGTTGTAAAATTATTTGATTTAGCTACGCCTGTAACTATATCATAAGCCGCCTGGGACATTATAATCTGCCTGTCGGCGGACCTTTCCCCGACAACAGCAATAATCTTTTCGGAAGTGGATGAAAGTTCGCTTTGTGCTTTTTGCATAGTATCATAGCGTTTAACTGTAACTTTCTCATTAGAGATTTCCAACTCATTTCCGGATATATTTTTCAAATTGAGCGCTTCTATTATATCATTAGCTTTTTTGACAATATCCATTTCCGGAGTTTTGTTATCACCGCCAATAACCGCCGCTGTCCTTGTCAACGCCCATAAATGGATTTCGTCAACAATAACAACATTTACGCTGTTAAGAGCAGCATTTAACTTCATATCTCCGCTGCTTATAGCCTGGTTGCGCAAATGGCCCCTGATAGTCGGATCCATAACAACTATAGTGTTATGGTCATTATATGCGTCAATTACTCTCTGCACTCCGTCTGCTTTTTTGTAATCAACCGATCCCACGTCAAACATTGTCAATCCCACAAGCTTTGCAAGTTTCATGGAAGCTTTAGTATCGCTTGCGTAATTTGCAAGGTCGCTGTTTCCTACAAGTATCTCGAGTCTTGCCGCATTGCCAAACATTATTCTTTGTATAAGCATTGTAATAGTAGCTCCAACGGTTTTGCCTCCGCCCATGCCAAGAGCGACGTTATCACCCCTTAACATAGCGCTTACCATTTCACTCTGAGAAGGACGCGGATCCATGTATCCGGTAGCTTTTAAAAGCGCGGAATCGGCAAACCTTCTGAGAATAAACGCTCCAGTGGTGCCATCCATAGTATTATTGGCAATACCATTCTTAATCGTAGTCATAAGAGAATCAAGAACCGCAGTTTTATTCTGTGTTCCTGTGGCATTATTTATTGCCAATATAGCACTGTCAACAATTTGCCTGGCTTTTGCTTCAGTTGCCTTAACAGCGGTAAGAACATCCTTGTTGCTTATTAAAACGTTTATTCTGTCCATTAAAGCTCTTGCATTTCCTTCAAAACCGGTATCATTTAAAATCGTGTCCAACTGGGCATTCGGGGTTGATGTGCCTTCTTGCGCTTGTGCTTCAACAAACTTATAAAGGTTGTTCAGCCTGTTAGCTTTATCGGCACCGCTTGAGGCTTGTTTACTTCCGCCAAAAACGTAATTTCCGTCTTCGTCTTTCATTTCGGCAAGTTCAGAGAGTTTCTCACTGTATTTATACATATCATAACCCGCTAACTCTACTTTAGAGCCCGGAGTTGTATAAGTCTGCAGCATAGAATTATATAATGCCGTGCCAATGAAAGCTCCTAACTTGTTTTGTATCGCAAATTGGGTCACAAACGCCCTCGCGCCGCCGTCACGGTCGCGGAACCCTGAAATATTTATATCAGCCTGTTCCTTTGATATACCTTCTTCTCTAATCATAAACTCTCTTTCAGCTTTCAAGAACTGGTTAAACAGCCTGGAATTTGTTGAAAGTGCCAGTTCATCTCCGGTAGAAAATGCAAAATTAGTAAGGTTTAATGTGCCTGAATTAACCTTTATGCCTATTTTTGCAGCAAGCGATACAAAGAAAGATGCTATTGCCCCTCTTCCTGAAATTGAAAAATTCAATTCTTTGGTAGAAGGAAGGTCTGAGACATTCACTCCTTCTTTCATTGCAGATATATCAACAAATTTAATAAATTTAACATTTTTTATATTGCCTTTCATTGCTATCAAATCAGAAAGCGTTATATCTTTCGAAATTTCTATCTTGTCATTTTGCGAAATTTCTATCCTGTCATTGCCGGATTTTATAGTCATCGACTCTATACGCCTGCCCAAATCATGATTCTGGGCGCCATCAATGGCAAAACCGTTGATCGCTACAACCTTAGCGCCGGTAAACAAGCTTGGAGAAAATGCATTGTTCGCAAACACCAATGCTTCCATTACTGCTTTTAGCGTATTAAAAGATAATTTTTTTCCGGATTCAATTTGGCCTAACGCAGCTTCAAGTTTTTGCTGTTTATACTGTTCAAAAGTGATGTTTCCGGCAGTTTTCGAAGCCGGAGCAGCTTTGAGCTCAGCAAGCCGTAATCCAGCTTTAGCAATTGTATTGCTCGCAAATAAAGATGCCTTATTAATCATCTCATCTGTAACGGTAAACATAACGCCGTTAATTCTGACTTTAGATCCGGCAGCAATACCGTCAGTAGTAGCAAGTTTCATAAAGTTGACATCACTAGTTATCATTTCATGCTGGGCTTTAATATCTTGCATGCTGTTTACAATACTCATAAAATACTGTGCGTCTTTATTTGCCGCGTTATCCGCTTTTATGCTCTTTTCAAGCGATAACATCTCCGCATTCTTTTGATCAAGATCTTTCTGTTTGCTCCAATTTGATTTTTCAGCAATAGTTTCGGAAGCCTTTTCTTTCTCTAAACTTAAAATTTCATCGGCTAAAGTCTTCCTTTTGGCTTCATTATTGGTAAGCCTTTCATTGATATCATTTATCATTCTTAATTTGGAAGCAAAAACATTACCTGCGTTCATTCCTTCAGTACTCATCGAGTCTATATATTTAGCTATAGCGTCCATACCGGCAAAATTGCCCTGCGCAAAAGCTTCCATATATTTTATTGTTATTGCTTTCGCAAAAACTTCTTCAGTAAGCAGTATATTATTGTAATAAAAACTGCTATCCCCTGAATTTTTACCAGCCGTATAAATGCTATAGCCTTTTAAATTTCCGACATTCATATTCGCAGCAATAATATTAGCGGCATAATTGACTGCCGCCTGCATTAAAACAGGTTCAGTAGCGTCAATAGTATTATTCTCATAACGTATTGACGAAACGCTCCGGTCTAATATTTTATTTACAACCTCAACACCGGCAGTATTAACAAATACTTTTGAAGCTTCCGCTATAACCATTTCTCTGCCGATATCTGTTAATATAGATGATAACTTATGGTTGCCAGACAAAATTTCCGCGGCAGCGCGTGTTCCGCTAGTTTTAGACCTTACGTCATTAAGCGCCTGATAGTCATAAATGCTAAATTGCGCTTCTTTGGAAGGCACAAACATCATAGACATATTGCCCAAAACAAATTGGAATATACCTGCATGGAATGCATTGCCGCTTGAATCGTGCATTGTGTATTGGAGATTTGAACCGAATATATAATCCAATGCGCTTCCCGCGCCGCCGAATATTGTTTGCGCAAGCTGGAATACTTTCATATTAACTGGAGTAGTCAATCTTCCAACAACATTTGATTTTGCAATTGTAAGCCACACACTCTTCTCTTTATTCCCGGCAAGCAATGTTAGCGGACCTTTCAATGGACCACTTTCACCAAGCTCAGTAAATATTCTGCCTAATTTTGAACCTGTGTTAAATACAGCTTTGCCAGGCATAGCCATGCTAAAGAAAGGAGCCTGGACAAGACCTGTGCCAAAGCTGCTTCTTACCGCAGACCATGCGGTTTGGGCATCGGTAGAATCTATACTTATAAAGAAGGTGTTGTAGTATTTATTAAGCACTCCTTGTCCATAGTCAAAGGTCGCTTCATCATCTAAACCAAGAAACTTGTAAAACCATCCGCTCGACGCATCAGGTATCTGGTTAATTAACGCGTTAAAATTCGTCCCTATAGTGCTAAATACCGGGTTTCCAAACGCATTAAACATTGAAAGGCTTCTTGCGGAAGACATTGCTCCCTGTATGAAAGTCTGAGGATTTGTTATATATCCTTTCAATGTACCTAGTGAATTTTTTGTACTCCAAACGCTCGCAAGCCTTGGGTTTATAACGCTTAAGCCCGCACCTGCTACTAAACCGCCCGCAAACATAATGCCGACAGTCTTCAGGTCAATGCCTTCAAGCAGCGGCCTGCCATTCATAAGGTTTTGAGCTATCGTTCCCGAGGAATATATCAAAGTAGATGCAAGGCCGAGCCCTAAACCGTTACGCAGTGAAAATGCAAGCTTTTGACCGAAAGTAAGATTATTGAACACCTGCCTCATGACCTGGCTTGTTTCGCCGTTTAATGCAGCTCTCGATATGCCTTTTACGCCTTCGCCGAAATATTCAGATGCTTTTCCTATAGGTTTTCCGGCAACTTCCTTAATGGTATCTTTTCCAGAGCCTGTTGCAGCCGTCATACTTGTTACGGTAAACGTTATAGCCATAAAGATATCCATCATTGCGGCGCCGAAATTACCTTCTCTCAAATTGTGTCTCGCCGAATCTAGCGACCTGTATATCATAAAGCTATTTGTAGCCACGCTTAAGCTGGTTTTTAATGCTGTTTTCCAGAATACGCCGGCAGTATTTTTAATAGTATTAATCGCATTGGTAATTGTGCCTATATTACCCATACCTAATAACAAACCTGTTGCAAATGCCTGAGCAATATCGCCCCAATTTGTAATTTGTCCGTTATTAGCTATAAGCTGCACTATAGCAGTAGCAGCCCCGCCAACCGCTCCGGATATACCGCCGCTAAGTAATGAACTTGCTATTGCTTTCAAAGTGATACTCTGAAGCGATGTTACAAGCCCTTTGGCTATAAACGCGCCGCCTGCAATTTGGATTGCCGCGGAAGCAAGATTTAAGAAACCTTCACCGATTCTTCCTTCCTGAAACGCGATAGAAGCGTTAAAGATGGATTGTGCCGCAGATACTGCTGTAATTGTTGCAGTAGCAGCTAAAGCTATGCTTCCAAGAAGCGTAGTGGCCGTACCGGCAGTTGCGATGGTAATTGCTACAGCCGCAATTGCAGTTACCCCCGCAAATATCGCGGAAGTCTTTTCTTTATCCGTAACATCGCCAATTTGTTTATCTGAAAGCAATGAAGCCGCATATTCTGACAAACCGCTAACCGTATCAAAACCAGTGAACAATCCTCCAACAAAAGCAACAACGCTTACAATAACTCCCCATGTCGCTTCAACCGCTCTTGCAAGTCCGCCGGATTCAAGTTTAACAGTCACATTTCTCAAATCAACTTTGCCGTACCAGTCCCACAATCCGCCGTAACTTACTTTTCCGGAATCAACAATCGCTCCGGTTGCGTCGCTTACAACAGAGCTGTCTTTATAATTTGTATCTTTTGCCATTTCGGCTCTTATATTGTACGCTGCGCCGTTAACGGTAAGATTATGAGTAAAGCTTATGCTTCCTTCTTTAATATTTGTTGAATCTGCTACTAAATCGCCTAAGGCGCTTAATGCCGTATTTGTTTTCACAAATACTTTGGCATCGCCTTTATCAACGCTAAAAATCGCGGTATCGTCAGTAATAACAGTATTAGAACCGTCGTGCCTGTTTTTATCAAGCCTGTCCGTATATTTAGTTTCCCACTGTGTGCCTTTAAGCAGGGTTATTGACGTGCCCGCGGCAAAATATCCGAATTTATTGTCGGTTTTATTTGTTAAAGAATTTCCAATCAGGTTAAATGACACGCCTACACTGAAATCTTTTCCGTCATTAGATTTAAGGGTAATGCTGTTACTGGAGCCGCCTGTTCTCGTAATTTTTGCATTTACGTTATATCGCGTATTTAAAGTTTCTTTCGGTTTTTCGCTACTGCCGCTTCCGGATGAAGAATCTCCCCCTAAAGCCACAGTGCTGTCCGCTTCAAGAGTAATGCCTTCAGCATTGGAGCCTTTAACAACCAATTCCGCGCTTACGTTAAACTGCGAAGAATACGTATCATATACTATTTCGTTAAAATAATATGTTGCGCCATCGCCAAACAAACCTGTAATAGCTATATCGCTTAATTCTAAATTTTTGACTCTTATCTTATCTTCATCTTCTAACCTGTCGTAAGGAACTGTTAACTCTTCCTCATACTGCACATCCATAGTTTCCGGGTTATTGTACGCTCTAAGATACGTACCGCCGCTCTTTACCTGCCAAACACCGTCTTCATCCTGCACCATAAAAGTGCCGCCGTTGTAACTGCCAACATCTTTCTGTTCTTTTTCATAGTCTTCTTTGCTTATTACATATGTAATAAGGTAAGTTTCAACAAGGTCAACATTGAATTTACATGTATTCTTATCTAAAACTGCCTTTAAATCAATATCAACATTTTTTATGCCGTCCGCTGCCTTATACTGGCAGTTTTTAACTGTTATTACTTCATTTTCATCTACATAAATTCCGCCGTCTTTTTGGTAGTACATCTTTACAACTTGCCCGTTATGCTGCATTGCCGCGAGAGCCACAGGCTCACTAACGCCCAACTCTCTGCCGATTTTATTATTTTCACCGATTTCTCTTACAGCAGAATAACCAACTTGTTTTTGATCGCCAAACCAATTGAAACTGACAAATTTATCCCATCCGGTTTCTTTTCTAGCATAAACGCCAAAAACTTTTTTGCCGTTATCCGTAGTGGTAACTGTTCCCGCCTGCCAGCTGCCGTCAACTTTTCCAAAATGCGTCAACGAATCGTTCGCGCCTTTTTCCTGATAAACGCCCACTGCTATATCGCCGTCAACAACAAATTTATTTTTTGTGTCCCCGTCAACTTTATTATCGCCAAAGAAGTAAAAACCTCCGGCTTTATTGTCATAATCAAGCATTGAGAAAGACGGCTCTCCTTCTTTAGTGCTTTGAAGCATTACAACATCGCTGCTGTTTTCATCTACAGAAACATTCGCCGTACCTGTTTTTCGCCCTTCATAGTTGGCATCTTCCATCTCGTCTATCGAACCTGTGCCGTGCTTTCCTTCAGAGGCGACATAAGCGGCATTATTTAAATCTCCGTATTTTGCTACGGCGTAGCTGCCGTCATTATTAATAACCGTTACCATTGACTCCGCATCTAAAGCCCTGCTGTCGGAACCTACTATGCCTTCAGTTTTCTTTGTAAGGTAAACATCAACGTAATTGCCGTCATTGTTTTGCATAGTTATGACAGATGTAGCATTCATAGCAAGTCTTATGGAAACAGTACCTGCTTTGTCAAATGTGTATACATCTGTAGAATTTGTAATATCACGCCCGACACCAGCTGCTCTGGTGATAACTACGCTTCTTGTCTTTGTGCCGCTGGCATCAATATATTCAAACTCTTTAATATCTTTAACAGCATCATCTATTTTTGTGCCGTTTTCATATACATTACTGAATGCGGTTTCTGGGCGTACCGCCGCATTGGTGTAGAAATTTGTCGTTTTTGTATAACTTAATGCGGTTGATGTCACATATGCAGTAGCAGAAACGCCTTCTGAAAGGGCTACATAAGTCAGATCGCCGTTAGCATCTTTTACATATTGTACGCTTCCGCCTTTCAAGTAGCCGAATCCTCCGACAGTATCATCCCTCGAACCGTTTTTAAATATTGTATTTTCACCTATTATTGCAACGCTTCCGTCCCTTATAGATACAATACCGTCACGCACACTAATGGAACCGTCTGCGTTTTTGTTAATAATAGCATTGGTTTCAACAGTGGTATCTTCTTTAGATTTACCGGCAGTTGACGCGGCAGCAGCTTCTTTCGCTTTTACTCTGTCATTTGAGCCCGGCATTATATAAGCGTTCGCGCCTACGTTTACTTCGCCTTCAAATAACGATATGCCTTCAGAATTTTGTTTTGTAAAACCGCCTTTTTCTATAGCCCCTTTTGCTTCACCGATTTTTTTGCCGTTATTATCATAATTAATATGGACATATGTTCCTGAAATCTGAGATAAGTCATCGGTAGTATTTGTAGTGAACTTGCCGTCATCATTAAACGTAAAGTTAATCGTAAGGCTATTATCCAATTCTATTCTATCTGCGTCTTTGCCCTGTCTTTCCCTTGGAACAATCGCGGTTGATATTGAAGAACCTGATGAATATGAGTCTTTACCGTTAACAAGCGTTCCGCCGCTATAATTTCTTTCCGAAGCAACAGTAGGAATACCTGCAGGGATATTAGTTGAATACGAAAATTTGCCGTTATCGCTGATATTAATTGCAACGCCTTCATGCGTAGTGCTTGTATAAGATACGGGATTACCATCCTCATCCTTTTCCGTAACATTACTGATGATGAAAGCGGTATTTTTAGACGGGTCACTGTAGTCCGCTTTGGCTTTTGTTATATCATTACCTTCAACCGTTACGTTTTTAGTTGAATATTTATTACCGTCAGAATCTATTTTTGAATTCGTCAAGCTGTCTTTATCAGCGCTTAAAACAAAATCATTCTTCCAATCATTGCCAAGTTTAACGTTTTCAGCTTCAACAACTTGTCCGTTAGATTTAGTGTATGAAAGGCTTGCATTGCTTGAATCTCCGGTCAAAACTTTCCAGTTGGATCTCCAGTCATCAGGCACGCCTGCTTCGCTCTTTCCAAAACCTATGCCGGTTTGATTGCCGTTGGCATCCATACCCGCGGCAGTTCTTACCGTAACGCCTTTATCATTTGTATAAGAAACAACCAACGAATTTGAACCGCTGCTATTGTTGAACTCGAGAGTAGTAGCCTTGCTTAAATCTATATGGTTTTTATCAACTGCCTTAAAAGCTTTATAAAAATCTTTATCTTCGGTTTTTATCTTCAATCCGTTGGCGTTTTTAATTATATCTTTATATTTATCAATAGGGCTGCTGTCCGAAGAACCGCTGCCGCCTTTTCCGCCTTTAATTTTACCGGGATAAGTTACCGCATCTGTTAAATCCCGTATTTTGCTGTCAACGACCTGTTTACCAGTTTCGTCTTCAGAAATTACGGTATCTACAAGCGCTGACGGCAAATCGTCTTTAAATTCAATTGACGTGCTGATAACATTCCCATCATCATCCTTATCCCATTCAAGTACTCTTTCAACGCTCTCTAAAGATGCAGACTGAAGCTTAACATCCAAATCAAATTCGGTTTTAAATACACTATCTTTCGAGTCAGCTTTGATATTAAAAATCATTGTATTTTTTGGGGCGTTTCCGTCTTCTGTATATGTTTCAACAACAACTTTTTTATCTCCGTCTTTTACTCCTGAAAAATAAATATTGTCGCCTGCGTAATTTTCATAAAAATTATACTGTATTGCCATCTGCGCAGGTTTATCCTTTGAAGCCGGCGAATAGCCCGCTTTTGATGCGGAATATATAAGATTACCGTCTTTATCGTTAAAGGATTCAGAAGAAAATGCTCCCGAAGATTTTAAATAACTCAATCCGCCTTTAAAACCGCCTTCGGCAAATGCTTTTTTAATGGCAGATGCATCTTTAACGACTGACGAATCAAGAATGATTGTCCTTGTTGTAGGCATCCCCTGATTATCAAAACCATACTGCGTTACAGAATTACCTTTAACTTCAATGCCTTTACGCGCCAACGCGGCATTGTCAGCTGCGCCTCTTAATGAACTTAATAATCCCTGGCCAAGCTTAACCGATAAATTAGTCAATGCGTCATAAACAGATTTACCGCCTGTGGCAACAACGTCCCAAAGGCTCTTAAGCGTATTGTAAGCCTGCTGGTTATAATCCGGCCCTTTGGCTGAAACATTGATCGTTTTTGCCAACTCTATGGTTTTTGCGTTTATGCTTTCCTGGGTTTTTGCGATACTGTCGCCTATAGCCGCCTTCCTGTCAGATCTTCTTTTTTGCTCGTCTGCAATTGCAAATCTGTCATCACTGGTACCGTTTGAAGCCCCATATATTTCATCAAGAGCTTTTGTTGTATTTTCAAGGCCTTTCAGCGCATCCAAATAATCATCCTGCGATTTCTTTAAATCATCGGATGATATGTCTCCGGCTATTGCGGAATCTAACGCGCTTTCGTATTTTTTTGCTTTTTCTTCAGCTTTAGCTGCAAGGGAATCCTGTGTTTTTTCCAATTGATCCTGATATTTTCCTGTAACGCTCGCAATTTTATCTTCATTGCCGGTCTTTTTGAGCCCGTCAATTAAATTATTAACAGTTTTTGCAGCTTCAGCGTCGTAATCAGGCTTTGCCTCCGGCTGCATTCCAGAGGAATATACGGGAATAACTGAGGACTGCAAACTTGAAGGAGTATTGGCTGGTGCCGTGTATCTGTCTATCTTTGCAAGTTCAACCTGCACAGCTGCGTCATTGCCGAACTTTTCTTCATAATTTTTGCCGCTGCCTGAATATTGTGTATCTTTCAGGCTTTCCGCAACTTTATCTTCCAAAGCTTTGGCATCGTCTTCATAACCTTCTTTCTTTAAAGCGTTTATCGCTTCATCCGCAGCTTTGCCTTTTGCCGCAGATTTATCCGCGACATTCTGTCCTGTTTTATTAATTTCGTCTATATTTCCCGTTTTCAATGCGTCTGAAAAATCTTTTTTTGCCCTTGCTTCTTCAGCGGAAGCAAAATCGTATTTTCCGTTTGCAACATTTACCTGTACTTGCTGCTGTGTCTGTTTTGCTTCGTCATCCATACCAAGCTTTTTCTGTTCGGCGGCAAGATCTTGAGCGGCTTTAATGGCTGTATTTTCAGCTTCTTTAAGGGCTTTAGAGGCATCCACCTGCTGCGCGGCAGTACCTGACTGTGCCTGTTTAACGGCATCCTGCTGTTTTTTAGCCAAATCATCCTGCGCGGTTATATGGTTAGCAACGGTTTCTACTTCTTTTACCGATTGTTCCGTTTCTTTAGTCGCTTTAGTAGCGGCGTCTAAATTGTCTTTAGCTTCCTTAACCGCAGCACCGCTCTGCTTTTCTTTTTTTGCGGTTTCGTATTCGGTCTTTGCTTCCAGTTCTCTTGCTTTTCTGTCACTATGTATCTTTTTTACGTCTTCGGCCGTCTTTTTGGCGCCTTCTTTATCGCCCGTCAAATTTTGCTGATGAGCAAGTTCTTTCGCCGTTTTTAATACTTTATCTTCCGCTTCTTTTAATTTCTTTTGAGCTTCGGCGCTTTCTTTTTTCAAATTCGCCAGGTCATTTTTGTTAGCGGATTTCGCGCTGGCTTTCATCTTGTCTCTTGCTTCTTTCGCTTTTCTTGCCGCTTCAAGCCTTGCTTTTTCTTCTTCGGCTTTCTTTTCCGTTAACCACTGCTTATAATCCGCCTGCCACGCTTTATATTCGGCTACATACGCGTCATAAGCCTCTTTTTTCTGTACCCATGCGCCGTACGCAGGGTTGGGTACACTGTACGCCTGACTTTCATATATCGCAGCACCGGCGTCATTTGTCCCGACTTTTACGCTTCTGTACTTTGTAAGCGTTCTTGAAGGAGCCGCTCCCGGATTTGCAACAGGAGACGGAGCCGAAGGAGCCGCCCTCAATGCGCCTGATATATCCTGCATCTGTGTTTCGTTCAATGTTTCGGCGCTCTTTGCTTCCGACACGCCTTTAGATTCCGTCAATGTCTTTATTTTGCCGTCTTCTCCGACAGCATTATATTTTACGGCATTGCCGTTTACGTCTTTTACCTTATTTCCGTTAGCGTCTACGGCTTCGCCGCCGCTCATCGCTTTTTTAAAGCCTTCCTGCGTATATGTAACAGCCTCTCCATCATTGACATTCGGGTCTGTCACGCTTAAACTGCCGTCTTTATTTTTGGTAACCGTTACAAAATGGTCTTCATTAACCCACAGTATTCCGCTCTGGCCGTCTTCCAAACCGGCAACAAAATCATCAAGCGATACTGCAACGCCGGCGCTTGATTTGCCATAAGCCTGTAAAACTTTATTCATGGCATCCATGCTGGTCATCAGCTGATTATCCTGCAAGTTGTTATTATTCTTTGTAAATACTCCGGTCGCTACGTCAACAAGCAATGCCTGCAACGCGAGCAAGCCTTTGCTTGTGCTGCCCAAAACCTGCGCAAGCGCGTCTGTGGCACAGTTAACTATCTCTCCGCCCTGAGCCAAGAAATCTTTAAGTACCGACATCGCATTGTTAAATGTAGTGCCGATAGTTTTTCCTTCTTTAACGTCTGTCGCTTTTGCGTTTTCTTCGGCTTCTTTAAGCATTGAGACAACTTCTTTTTCGGTTAATCCGGTCTGCGCTACTAAATTATTAACAAGAGACGCGTCATATCCGCCAATCTTATCTTCTTTATCATTAGCCGCTATTTTTTTAACTGCTACAGCGGAGAGTTCTTTTTCACTTAAGCCGGTCTTTTTTACTAAACTCTTAACGACTGCTGCATTGTACGCTTCGATTGCTTTATTTTCTTTATCGCCGGAAGAGGATGGTTTAAACACATTGGTAAGCTTTGTTAAAGTTTCCGCCGCTTTTTTAATGTTTTCAGTGGCAACGCTGACCGTGCTTACGGCAGTTTTAGTTGTGGCGGCAGCTTTTGCGGAATCAAGTTTATTTAATGCATTTATAACTTCTTTTTCAGAGATTTTTGCTTTTTTGCTTATCGCATTTACTTTGGAGGCAAGTTCCGTGGGGGATACATTTTCCTTCTGATAGCCTTGTCCTTCGCCAAGTTCTTTTACAACTCCTTCTAAAGCGGCTACTTTATATACTTTATCCCTCAACATTTTAGTCAAATTTTCGCTGTTGAGTTTGGAAGCTGAAGCACCAAGCCCTTTTGTCGAGACTGCTCCGTCTACCATAGTGCCTACGAGGTTGCCGGCAAGCCTTACCGCGCCGTCTTTTTCCTCAACGGCCATGGAGTCACCCTGCATTACAGCCTGCTGAACGGTGGCATAGTTATGGCCCTGGTAAAGCACGGCTTGCCCCTGCTTCATCTCTTTCTGCTTTCTTATTTCTTCATCCGTAAGGGTTTGCCCATACGCAGGAAGATTAGCGATATTAAATATAAAACATGTCGCCACTATCAGCGAAACGCACTTGCTGAATATGTTCCGCTTCCAGTATTGTTCGAAATAGCCCCTGATCTTGCCTTTGAAGTTCATGACTTCCCCCGGTTTTCTTTTGTTTATTTTATTTTTATTTATTTTAATTTCCACTTTATCTCCTGTTATAAAAAACAAGAACCTCGGCACCTGCGTCTTATGCCGAGATTCTTGTCTTCCAATAAGCGTATATTTCTGCAAACATGGTAGTATTGCCGGCTCTTCCCTTCCTTTGCCTTATGCCAAAAATAAACATTAAAAACAATAACAGTAACGGCGCTGCCGTTTTATCCGGAACTCTCCACTGCTCATAATCTAAGGTCATAATATTCCCAGAATAGAAAAACATAGAAGACATTCCGTTTTGCGGGTCTGCCGTGACTTTCCTGTTGGTTACCATTGCCTGCTTAAGAACAAACTTTTCATCAGCCGCAGCTGTGTCTTTTTTAGACTCGGAATCGTTTTTCGCGGCTGCCGCCTGCGAATGTGTTTTGGTGACCAGCGCCTGAATATTGGCACAAATCTTGTTTGACATTGCGACTAAAGAATCATTGCATTTTTTAAACACGTTGACAACAGCATTCTGCGTCACAGCCGCCATTATAACAACAAGACTGTGCTTGCTGACTTCCAGTGTACTGGGCATAAAACCGTTTACGGACATACAGGCAAAAATAAAAAGCGCTGCCAGCTTCTTTCTTAACAAAGAAGCTCTTTCGGTGCTTAAGCCGAATGACAACACTTTTTTAAACATTTTTTACCTCTCAAAAAGTAAACACTATAAACACATTTACACCAATAGCTGCATACTCTTGCAAGCATATTGTAGCCCAAACAAATTTTTTTTAAAAGGGGTTAGTTGTGAAATTTTTGTTAAAGTTAAAAAACAAAAAAAACCGTTTTTTCAATCATTTTTGCAGTTTAACTTTCCCCATTGGTATTGTACCCTGAAAAACGTCTTTTGAAAAGAAGTTTATTATTTGAATTGACTTCCGCAAAAGGTTTTGTTTTATTATTGTATCAATTTACAAGGAATTTTGCTGAAAAAATGAATCTAAATAAACATTTAGCCTTATTATCTGTGCTTTTAGTATTTTTTACCATGGGATTTGTGGATTTAGCAGGCATTGCCACAAATAATATTAAACATGACTTTTCCCTTTCCGATACATCAGCCAATCTGTTTCCTTCAATTATTTTTTTATGGTTTATACTGCTTGCCATTCCCACAAGCCTGCTTATGGATAAAATCGGCAGAAAAAATACAGTGTTGATAAGCTTAATATTTACTATATTTTCAATGATTTTTACGATTTTAAACTACTCTCTGCCGATGATGGCAATATCATTTTGTTTTTTAGGGATAGGTAATGCTTTAATGCAGGTTTCCCTGAACCCCCTTTTATCGAATGTGGTTGAAAAAAGAGAATTAACCGGCTTTTTAACACTAGGGCAAAGCATTAAGACTGTTTTTTCATTAACTGCTCCGCTTGTAATAGGCTGGGCGGCGTTAAAACTGGGCGATTGGAAAGCGGCATACCCTGTCTTTATTATTATAGCCATATTGATTACAATCTTTTTATGGCGCAGCAATATTAAGCAAGAAATAATTAAGAAATCAATTACTTTTAAAGAATTTCCGGAGCTAATTAACCGCAAACAAATAATACTATGTTTCATAGCCATAGCCTGCCATGTGGGTATAGATGTAGGTACAAATATAACAGCTCCCAAAATATTAATGGAACGCTTATCCGTCCCGCTTGCTTCAGCCGGAATAGGTATCAGTATATATTTCTTCTTTAAAATGGCAGGCGCTTTATGCGGAGCCTTCATGCTGTCAGGCAAAAATGTTAAAGCTGTTTTTAAAATAAGCGTTTTATTGCTGTTTTTAGGTATCGGAGGTTTAATTATTGCAGATTCCGGCAAACTTATATATGTATGTATGGCTGCCACAGGCCTTGGCAATGCAAACATATTTTCAATAATTTACTATCAGGCCGTAATGGAAAATCCTAAAAAACAGAATGAAATTTCAGGATTGCTTATTATGGGGCTTAGCGGAGGGGCAATCTTTCCGCTGCTTATGGGCATATCATCGGATTATTACCATTCGCAGTCCGCAGCCGCAGTTGTAATGCTTTTCGCAGTTTTATATCTTGCTTTTATGGCAGGCAGGATAAAGCAAATCTCTTAATAACTTATTGATTTTTCAAATATTTTTAGCTTTAATTAGTAGGCTTGCGGTACAGTTATAATAAAAGGAGAGATTATGCAATCCTGCAAAAAAGTATTAAAACTTACATTTGCTTTCACATTGTTATTGCTATGTGTTTTTTTAATTGTTCCCAATGCCCACAGCGTTGAAGAAACTGAACGCAACGCGGCAAATATCAGCAGCGCTCCGGTTGCCCCTTTCGGCGAAACGCTATTTTTTGTTTACGGTGACGTTGGCGTTATCAGCGTGCAAATGCGCGCGCAGATAATATCGGAAAATATAATATCTTTAAGAAAAGGTATTGTTTTTGATCCCGATGTTATTACCATGGAAGAAAAACAGGGCGGCACAAATATACTTTATATGGATAAAGTGATTATGGGAATAACGAGCCAACAGGAAAAAGCGCTCGGAAAACCAAAAAATGAGCTTGCCGCTGAATACATTGCGATAATAACGGATGCAGTAAAAGCCGAACGCTCAAGAAATGAGTTTTTGGTTCTTTTCAAACAGTTGGGGCTAGTAATCGCAATAATCGCGCTTGCCTTTTTCCTTATTAAAGGGATTAACTGGCTGCACGACTATATAAAAACAACCCTTTTATCAAAAAAGGACTCAAAAAGCGCGGCAATTTTGGAAGTGGATAAAAATCTCGGCATTTTCTTTTCAATTCTCAATATTATAAAGATTCTTTTAATTCTCTTTTTGCTTTATATATGCTTTCTTGCTTTTTTATGGTTTTTCCCAGAAACCCACGGGCTTGCGTATACGCTTATAGGGTATATTAAAAACCCGCTGGTTAACGCTTTGGCGGCTTTATGGCATTATATGCCAAACCTTATAGAGATAGTTGTAATTATATTTTTGTTTATGGTACTTTCCAAGACACTTCTTGCAATTGCAAAAAAAATAGCCGTAGGAAAGATAAAAATCACAAAATTTCATCCGGACTGGGCAATACCTACATACCAGATTATCAAAATAATCCTGATTATTTTCGCGTTCATATTCATTTTTCCGCTTTTGCCGAAATCAAATTCCAGCGTATTTAAGGGCATATCGGTTTTCCTAGGCGTCCTTTTTTCACTCGGCTCGACAACGCTTATTAATAATATGGTATCTGGCATAGTTATAACATACATGAGGCCTTTCAATATCGGTGATATAATAAAAATGGGCGAACATATGGGCGAAGTAATTGAAAAAAGCTCGCTTGTAACACGCCTTAAAACGTCAAAAAACGAGATTATTACGATACCAAATTCAACAATAATGACTGCAAACACTACAAATTATACTAACTCGGCAAAAAACCACGGATTGGTTTTGCATACGGAAGTTTCTGTAGGGTATGACATAGACTGGAAAAAGGCGAGCGCCCTGCTTACGGAGGCCGCGTTAAAAACCACAGGTGTTTTGAAAACGCCGGCGCCTTTTACCGTGCCTGTAAAACTTGATGATTTTTACGTTCAGTACCAGATAAACGCTTACACAAATGACGTCAATATCGGCACAATGTACGCGGAACTAAACCAGAATATTTTAGAAGTCTTTAACCGCGAAGGCATAGAGCTTCTTTCGCCGCATTTTAACGCGCTTCGGAATGCCGACGCCGTTATTTTGCCGAAAAAACCGAAAGCGGCGCTTGAATAAAAAAATATATAAAACGTAAATATTCCCAAACGGGCGGCATTAATTTGATTAACGCCGCCCGTTTATTTTTATGCTTAAAAGAGAGCTTGCGGGCATATACCTCACGAGGTACAGGCAAAACAACTAAGAAATCCGGATGGATAGTATGCTTGAAACTAAGTTTAAGGGTTTATATTTGAGATTAATAAGCTTCACTTTTAAAACAATATTTAATAAAAAACGACAGTTTAAAGGTATATAAAATCCGAATTGTCATTAAACAAAGTCAAAAATGAAAGAATATACTCTTTTAAATGCCTTGTTATAAGAAAATTCTTGCGGACATGTTCCCTGCCGTTTTCTCCAAGCCTTTTGGCATATTCAGGATGATTTAAAATCTGTTTAACAGCAAGAGCCGTTCCTTCTATAGAGTTTGTAAGCATTCCGCAGTAACCGTGCATTATTTGCAACGGTATTCCTCCTACATTTCCGGCAACAACGGGTTTTCCTTTCCAAAGCGCTTCCGAAACGGTAAGCCCAAAACCCTCCTTAAGCGATTTTTGAAGAATAACAGTTGACGCCCTTTGTAATGCGTTTACAGCTATGTCATCTTGTGGAAGCAGTAATATATGTATATCTTTGTCATCTTTGGCGCGTTCCTGTATTTCGGCAAGCACTTCCGCCCCTTCAGGATCGTCGGATGCCGCGCCTCCTGCAAGAATTAGGCGGCAGTCAATATATTTTTTTACAAGTTTATAAACGTCTATAACGCCTACAGGGTCTTTAAGCCTGTCAAAACGCGAAATTTGAGTCATTATGGGCTTGTCGCTTGGAACATGGTACTCATCCAGTACTTTTTGTATGGTTTGCGCGTCAAGTTCTATATTTTTATTGCTTAAAGGGTCGATTGACGGCGCTACAAGATACTGGCTTATAGGAAGATGCTGCGTGAATTGTTGTGAAGAAAAAATCGACGCTTTATATCTGTTTATATAGCCGGTTAAAAAATCCCAAACCTTCCTGTCCGGGTTAGAAACGTCTATATGGCAGCGCCATATCCAGTTATCGTGCGTTTTCTTATTAATAAGCGTTATCGGCTGCGGATCGTGCACAAACATTATATCGCCGTCCAATTCCAGCGTTTCCTCATTTTGCCTGCCGGTTTCAATAAAAATTTCATAATCTTTTTTTGTTATGTTCTCATATCTGCCGTGAATGGCATTATGAAATTTTTTTGTTACCGCGTAAAAATCATTATTACCTTTAATTACGTCCCACTTCGCGTTTATCCCGAGTTCTTTAAGAAGAGGAATCATCCTGTTTAAAATTTCGGCAACGCCGCCGCCCATGGCTGTTGAATTAAACATCTGCACTTTTTTGTTGCCAAGCTTTGAAGCAAGCATTTTAAGATTGTCTATTTCACCGCTGCCTGTAATTGGTATATAATCGTCAATTTTTATCATTTTTGCCTCCGGCAAAGTGGTTTTCTATCATTTTAACAAGCATGTTGCGTAAATCTTCCAAAGCATAGCAGTACGGGTCAAGCTTGGAAATCTCTTCTGCAAGCTTTTCTTCGCCTAAAGAGTTCTTAAACCAGTTAGAAAAATCATTTTCAGAATTTTCAAGCCTGAGGCGCGCTTCAAATATGTGGTGGTACATTGAATTTACATCTACTTTTTTTAATATATCCGCAAACTCTTTCAGATCATTGGCGGTATATCCCGTAGGAACGATATAGCTTATGGATTTTATAAAATAGAATTCTTTGCCATGGGGCACTATTTTAATTTTTATGTACGGATTTTCTTCCGCATACTGCTCTATAACGGAACACAGCTTGTCCCTTAAAGCGGCTATACTGTCAAATTCAATAATATTCACAGCTGAAATTCTTTCCGCGAGAATGCTGTCGCCTATATGCGCGCCTATCCAAAACGCAAAATCATTATGCATTTCCGTTGATAAATGAGAGTGATGCGCGAGCATTCTGTGCGTATGGTTATATATACACGCACCCGGAACCTGCCGCAGACGCATCAAAAGCTCCAAAACTGTCGAAACTTTGATTCCTGTGGATTCAGAGAGGTTATACCTCGTTGAAAAGTTGAAGGGATCTTTCGCTTTGTATATCTTTTTCATTGCGCCCCCTTTTTGTTTTATTTATAGAAAGCAACTCTTTTAATATTTTAATCACAGCCTCAGGATTTTTAACTTTTTTTGATGCGGACGTTATTTTACCGAAACCTACAAAAATGCTTATTCCCCCTAAAGAATTTACAGTTTCAAAGGCAGATTCGTCTGTCACGTCATCTCCGATATAGACTGCTAACATTTTATCTTTTGCGGCATTTTGGATTTTTCCGGCAAGCCACAAAACGGCTTTTCCCTTATCCCAGTTTATTTTAGGCTTAAGTTCAAAAACTTTTTTCCCTCTTAACACCTCTAAATTATTTTTCTCTAAATATTTACCAGCTACTGTAAAAAAAAGTTTTTCTATTTTTTCGGCATTTTTCTTATTTGCCATCCTGTAATGCAGCGAAAGAGTACTTCCTTTGTTTTCAAGCAGCGCTCCGGGAATATTTACGGATTGTTTTTCCATCTCTTTTGCTATGTGGTTTATTATCGCATTATATTTTTTTGCTTTATTTATAATTTTTGTTCCTGGGAGCTGCATTTCAAGCCCGTGATTGCCTGCAAATAACAGTTTTTTTAATGGCAAAAGCCTTTTTATGCTCTCAAGCGTACGCCCCGTAACTATTCCTGCCGTCACAAACGGTATTTTTGATACGCCGTCAAGCAAATTAAGCAAATCTTTTTTTACCCGCACTTTGCCGGGCGTTTGGGCAATATTTACAAGAGTTCCGTCAAAATCCAAAAGCAAAATAATTTTCATAATTGTCACACCTTTTTACTGATAGCCGTAAGTTCGCTTAATATATCGCCCGCCCATTTAAAAACATTATTTTCTATTACGGTTTTGCGCATTGCTGACATTCTGGCCGTAATTTCTTCTTCAGGCATTTCGACGGCTTTCTTTATCGCATCCGCAAATTCTTCAATTGAATAAGGGTTTATTATCAGCGCTTCGCCAAGCTCTTTTGAAGCTCCCGTAAACTGGCTCAATATCAAAACGCCTTTATTATCGGACTGCAAAGAGACATATTCTTTGGCGACAAGGTTCATTCCGTCATGCAGAGAGCTCACTATGCATATATCAGAAAGCTTATAAAACGGAATTATCTCATCCGCCGAAAAATTTTTCGGAAAGTATATTATAACTTTGTAATCCCCTGAAGAGTATTTATTGTTTATTTCCGCTACTTTATTATCAATAGCAATCTTTAAATCTTTATACGCCTGTATCGCTTCGCGGCTGGGTGAGGCTATCTGTATAAAAACGACATTTTTCCTGTGCTCGGGATTAAGCTCAAAAAACCTGTCAACAGCGTCAAGTTTTTCAAGTATGCCTTTTGTGTAATCCATCCTTTCAACGCTTATCACAATTTTTTTATCATAAAGGCTGTACGCCTTTTTTATGCTTTGCATCTCTTTATTTACCGCTGCCATTCTGCCTTCTTCATAGCTTACGCTTATAGGAAACGCTTTCACAAAAGTTTCTTTATTATTCTTAGTTATGCTGAATTTTTCATAATCGACGCGCGATTCCAAAAACTTATTAGCCGTATCCATGAAATTATTGCAATAATACTGTATATGAAAACCCAGCAAATCGCAGCCGAGCATGCCGTCAATCATCTCATGAAGGTAAGGGCATATGCTCATAACTTCCGGATTGGGCCACGGTATATGCCAAAACATCGCGATAACCGCGTCCGGGCGTCTGTCCTTTATAATCTTTGGCAAAAGCGCAAAGTGGTAGTCCTGTATAAATATATAAGGAACTGAATCCGACGGAAGTTCTTCAAGCAGATTGTCCGCAAATTTTTCGTTTACTTCTTTATAATACGCCCAGTCTTTTTCGCGGAATACTGGGCGGGTGTGCGTAATATGGCACAAAGGCCATAAACCTTCATTGGAATAGCCGTAGTAAAAACCTTCTTCCTCTTCTTTTGTAAGCCATACGCGTTTTAATATATAGTGTTCATCGCCGATCGGAACTCCAAGCATATTTTTGGAGTTTACAAATTCTTTATCGGCATTGCCGCTTGCCTGCGCGACCCATGTGCCTCCGCAGGCCCGCAAAACAGGGTCAAGAGCAGTAACCACGCCGCTGGCGGGTTTCACGATTTTATATTTTCCGCCTTCTTTGATATTCATATAGGGTTCGCGGTTAGAAACCACAAAAAACGCGTTATTTGCTATTTTTGCCCTTACTAAATCTTTAAGCCTGCCTTCCGTCCAAAGTTCGTTTTTATTTAACCTGTTAACAGCTTTTTCCGAAACGCTCTTTTTTGCAACTTTAAGCTTTAAAGCGGTTTGCTCGACTTCGCTTGCCAAATCTTTAAAATTGCCTCCTACGTCTTTTATCTTTACGCACGGATCGCCTTTTTGAAAATCCTCAAACCATTTAGTTATCTGTAAAACAGGGTTAATAAAAAATTTTCTGTATAGTATCAATATTACAAAGCATATCAACAGAAACATTGCGGATAAAACTATGGCAAGGCGTTTCCATGTCCCTAAAAGCATATTATTAATGAATGATTTGTCCGAAATGATTTCAACCGCCCCCAGAGATTTCCCATCAGCACCGTATACAGGCAAAAGATAGCTGTAGTATGACTCCCCTCCTGAATCTATATTTCTTGCATGGGGCGCCTTTGTTTGGATTATATTTTTTATATAAGAGATGTTTGATTCGTCATCGTGGAATATATGGCTGATTTTAGGCGTAGCTGAAAATATATTTCCGTTATTGTCATAGATTATGCTGCCCGAAGTAATATTTTTCTTTTGAAATGTAATGGTTTGTCTGTCGGCGAGTTTTTTGTTTTTGGTTGTCAGTATTTGCTGTACCGCCAACTCATTGCTTTCGGCATACACGCGAGAACGCCTCTCAAGCGCGTTTGTAAGCCTTTCTTCCTGAAATTTCGTATTAAGCATACCGAGGAAAGCGAAGGCGCACGCGACAATAAATAAAACCGGTAAGATTATTACTAGTACTTTTTTCATCAAGTACTCCTCCGAACGACGAAGTTTTGTATTTTTAGTTTATCAGAATTTGAAAATCATTTCAATGAAAAGTTTTGTTTTTACAGTTTCTTTCCGTTGCCGCTTTCACAAAACCTTTAAAAAGCGGATGAGGCTTCATCGGCCTTGAAGCAAATTCCGGATGAAACTGCACTCCTATAAAAAACGGGTGGTCTTTTATCTCAACAATTTCCGGAAGGATATTTTTATGGTACGCACTGACATTCATGCCTGCTTTTTCCAAAACTTGCACATACTCCGGATTCATTTCATACCTGTGCCTGTGCCGTTCTTCCACGGAAGCTTTTTTATAAAGTTTCCGCGCCATGCTTCCGTTTTTCAAGTTTGACGTGTAATTGCCAAGGCGCATGGTACCGCCGCGGTATTTTACATTTTTCTGTCCATCAAGTATTTTAATAACGGGATATTTCACATTTTTATCAAACTCTGTTGAATTGGCGCCTTTAAGCCGCGCCGCATTGCGGGCAAATTCTATAACAGAACACTGCATGCCCAGGCAAATCCCTAAAAAAGGTACTTTATTTTCTCTCGCATATTTTATTGCTCTTATCTTTCCCTCTACCCCGCGTATGCCAAATCCGCCCGGCACAAGCACGGCATCATAATTTTTTATATTTTTCATCAATTGTTTATCTTCCGCGTCCAAATAACTTATTTCTGTTTTAACGCTTAATTCCGCGCCGGCTATTTTTATCGATTCATCTATGGATTTATAAGCGTCTTTTAAATCGGCATATTTACCCACAACCGCGACCTTAACCTTTTTGCCGCATTTATCCATGGCTTTTATTTGCTTAAACCAACCGGCATTAAATCTTTTTTTCGGTTTAAGCTTTAATTTGCCCATGACCAGATTATCAGCATTTTGTTTATGCAGCGCTTCAGGAATATAATAAATCGAAGAGCTGTCCTTTGCCTCAACAACACACTCTTTGCTGACATTACAAAATAATGATATTTTCTTTTTTAATGAATCATCTATGCTTTTTTCAGCCCTGCATATTATCATATCCGGCAAAATGCCAATTTCCCTGAGTTTGTTTACTGAATGCTGCGTGGGTTTTGTTTTTAATTCTTTCGCGCCTTCAATATACGGAACAAGCGTTACATGTATGCTGAAAATGTCTTCTTTTCTGTTTTCAAGCTGAAACTGCCTGGCTGCTTCCATAAAAGGCAACCCTTCAATGTCTCCGACCGTTCCGCCGATTTCTATAATTGTTATGTCATACTCATTTTTAAGAGCTCCAAAACGCCTTTTTATTTCATCAGTAATATGCGGAATAACCTGTACGGTCGCGCCTTCATAATCTCCGCGCCTTTCCTTATTTATAACGGTTTGGTATATATCTCCGGCCGTATTTGTGTTTGCTTTGCTCGTATAAATATCCAAAAATCTTTCATATGTGCCAAGGTCAAGGTCAGATTCAGCGCCATCCGCCGTAACAAACACTTCGCCGTGCTGGTACGGGTTCATAGTTCCGGGGTCAACATTGATATAAGGGTCAAACTTTATCATATTTACCGTAAAACCGTGAAGCTGCAAAAGTTTTCCTATGCTTGCCCCGGATATTCCCTTCCCTAAAGAACTTACTACGCCACCGGTAATAAAAATATACTTTGTCATTTTAACACCTTTCCATATATATTGTTTTATAAATTTTAGTAGGATATTTTCCTGTAAAACAGGCTGAACAAAAAACATTATGTCCGCCGGGTTTTAATGAACACGCTTTTAATAAGTTTTCCAAACTTAAAAACGTAAGCGAATCCACCCCTAAATACAATCTGATTTCTTCTTTTGATTTTTGCGCGGATACCAAATGCTCTTTGCTTGGCGTATCTATGCCATAATAACAAGGGGATATTATAGGAGGGCAAGACAGCGCAAAATGTACTTTTGCGGCGCCCGCATCTTTTAATAAGGATATTATCTTTTTTGCTGTTGTTCCCCTGACTATAGAATCATCTACAAGTACTATATTCTTTCCTTTTACTGATTCTTTAAAAGGAACAAGTTTAAGCTTTGCCGTTAATTCCCTAAGCGCCTGGGAGGGTTTTATAAAAGACCTGCCCACATAATGGTTTCTTATAAATCCCGTTTCAAAAGGAATACCTGAAACTTTAGAATACCCCAGAGCGGCAAAAAAACCGCTGTCAGGTACAGGGATGACTGCGTCCGCATTTATTTTTTTCATTTGTTGCGCAAGAAACTCACCCATTTTAATTCTTGCTTCTTTTACGCTTTTTCCGGATGACATGCTGTCCGGCCTTGAAAAATAGACCTGTTCAAATATGCACATATTAAGTTTTTTCGCTTTTTTATAAATAAAAGATTTTTTAATTTTGCCGTTTTCTATTTCAATTATTTCTCCCGGTTTTATGTCCCTTATATATTCCCCGCCTATTACTTCAACGGCAGTACTCTCTGAAGCAATTATGTAAGATTTATTTATTTTACCCAAAACCAAAGGCCTAAAGCCGTTAGGATCTCTTGCGCCTATTAATGTTTTATCTTTCAGTATTACAAGAGAAAAAGCCCCGTCAAGCATTTTTAGCGAATCGGCTACAATATCGGAGAGCTTTCCTTTTGCCATAGCAATCAAATGAAGCAAAATTTCCGTGTCCGACGTATGGCAGAAAATTGCGCCTTTTTCCAAAAGTATTTTTTTTATCCCGCAAAAATTTGTTATGTTGCCGTTATGCGCAACCGCAATATCCCCGTGGACACAGCTTATCTGAAAAGGCTGGGCATTAATAAGCGAGCTTTTTGATGAAGTCGTATAGCGTACATGCCCGATTGCTGCACTCCCGGGAAGTTTTTTTAAAATTTCCTCGTTAAATATCCCGGATACAAGCCCCATCTCTTTAAAAGTTTTCATTTTGTCGCGCCCGCTTATAGTTATTCCGGCAGATTCTTCTCCCCTGTGCTGTAAAGTCAAAAGGCCCGCAGCTGTAAGGATAGAAGCGTTTTCATTATTTTCCACGCCTATTATTCCGCACATATTACCTCTTTACAATTTATAAAATTTACAAATTTATGCACTTTTCTATGTTTTGCAGCTCTTCATAAGAATCATAAGCCCTTAGGTAAGCTATTGTTTTTTCAAGATTTGTAAGCAGCGAACACCCGCATTTAACCGCGGTTTTCCTTATTATGGAATTAGTGTTAAGTTCATCTATATTAAGGCTTTTGTGTATATTTATGACAAAATCAACTTTACCGTCAATAATTATATCAACGGCCCTTGGCGCGCGGTTCCAATGAACGGTATTTACTTTGTACCCCTTTTCCTCAAGATACTTCGCCGTACCTTTTGTGGCGTATACGGGAACCCCCAGCTTAAATAAATTATCCGCAACATCCATAAACTTAACTTTATCTTTTTCCCTGCCAGTGCTGAGCAAAATTCCTTTTTTAGGCTTCTTTATTTGCGTTGCTTCCATGGCAAGGAGCATGGCGTGGTTAAAATTTTCCCCAAAACATCCGGCTTCACCGGTTGAAGCCATTTCAACACCGGTTACAGGATCGGCACCTTCAAGCCTTTGAAAACTAAACATTGACGCTTTCACGCCTACATAGGGTATCTCGCTTTCATCAATCAGTATTTTTTTTACTTTTTCGTTGTTCATCACTTTACAGGCAAGTTCAGCGAGGTTGACACCCGAAATTTTTGATATAAAAGGAAAAGACCTTGAAGCTCTGGCATTGCATTCTATAACTTTTACGTCATTATCTTTGGCAATAAACTGTATATTGAACGGTCCGTTTAAATTAAGCCCCTTTACTATCTTTCTTACGATATCCTTTATGACGTTAACCGTATGAACGTATATTTTCTGGGAAGGAAATATCATAGTGGCGTCTCCGCTGTGCACGCCGGCATTTTCCACATGCTCGCTGACAAGCGAAAGAATAACTTCGCCGTTTTTGGCTACGCCGTCGCATTCGATTTCTTTTGCGTCAAGTATAAATTTAGAAATAACTACGGGAAAATCTATGGATATATCTTTTGTGAGCGATAGATAATATTTTAGCATTTGTTTATCATTAGCCACATTCATAAGAGTTCCAGAAAGAACAAAACTTGGACGGATAAGAACCGGAAAACCTGCTTTTTCAACGAAATTATCTATTTCTTTAACCGAAGCTGCGGAAATCCACTGCGGCTGGTCGATACCAAGGTCATCAAGCGTTGCAGAAAATTTTTCACGGTCCTCTGCCTTTTCAACGCTTTTACGGCTGTGCCCCATTATATTTACACCGGCTTCGCTTAAAGGCTGTATGAGATTATTAGGGTTTTGTCCGCCCATACAGGCGATTACTCCTTTCGGGTTTTCGATATCAATAATATCTAAAACTCTTTCAAAAGAAAGCTCTTCAAAATAAAGCCTGTCAGACGCGCTGTAATCAGTTGAAACGGTTTCCGGATTGCAGTTTATTATGACACTGTCATTTTTCTTCTTTTTAAAGTAGTTGCTTGTCATAACAGAACACCAGTCAAATTCGAGGCTGCTTCCTATGCGGTAACTGCCGCTTCCTAACGTTATTACGCTTTTGCTGTTTTTATTAGGCAGGATGTCGCTGCAAATGCCGTCGTAAGTAAGGTATAAATAATTAGACTTCGTAGGATATTCCGAAGATGTCGTATCTATCTGCTTAATTACAGGGAGTATGCCTGTTTTTTTTCTGAGTTTTCTTACGCTAAACGATAAGTTCCGAATTTCTTTTGCTGAAAATTTTACCTTAGAACCAGAGCATGCCGCTAAAAATATTTTTGTCAGCTGAAAATCAGAAAAACCCCTCGATTTTAACCGTAAAAGATAATCTTTTGATATCTTTTTAAAACCAATACACACATCTTGTTTTGTAACAGCTGATTTTTTTCTTTCGCACTTAAAAAATTCAAAGATTTCTTCGGAAGCTTTTGCAAGATAAAAAATATGCGACAAAAACCAAAAATCAATCTTTGTCAGCTCATGAACATACTCAATCGTTTTTCCTCTTTTAAATATTTCATATATCGCAAAAATTCTCAAATTTGTAGGATAATGAAGCTCTTTTTCTAATTCTTCGTCAGAGGCGCCTTTAAAAACATTTGCTGTAATGCCTTCTTCGTTTTCGTTGACCATTCTGAGCGCTTTTTGCAGCACTTCGCAAAAATTCCTTCCGATTGCCATCACTTCTCCCACAGATTTCATCTGCGTGCCAAGCTGCTTTGAAACCCCGCTGAATTTGCTTAAGTCCCATCTTGGGACTTTTAAAGTAACATAATCCAAAGACGGTTCGTAAAAAGCGGAAGTTGTACCGGTTACAGGATTTTTTAATTCCAGCAAATCAAAGCCTATAACTATTTTAGCCGCGACGTATGCAATGGGATATCCGGTTGCTTTGCTTGCCAAAGCGCTTGAACGCGAAAGCCGGGCGTTTATCTCTATTACGTAAAAACCGTAATTTTTAGGATTTAAAGCATACTGCACATTACATTCCCCAACTATTCCTATTTTCTGCGCAATCTTTAACGCGGCATCTCTTAACATATTATTTTCTGTATTATTTATTGTCTGGCACGGCGCTATAACTATAGAATCTCCGGTATGTATGCCCATGGGGTCAAAATTTTCCATATTGCATATTGTTATGGCATTGCCGCTTTTATCGCGCATTACTTCATACTCAATCTCTTTCCAGCCATGCAGAGATTTTTCTATCAAAACCTGAGGAGATGTCATAAGAGCTGAATGTGTAAGTTTTCTTAATTCTTGGCTGTTGCGGGCAAGACCGCTTCCAAGCCCGCCTAACGCGAAAGCCGACCTGGTAATAACCGGATACCCTATTTCATCCGCTGTCTTTAACGCTTCTTCAACAGTTGAAACTGCATGGCTTTGGGCAATCGGAATATTCATTGATTTCATATTTTGCGCAAATAATTCCCTGTCTTCCGATATTTCTAGCGCGTTAACCTGAGTGCCAAGCACTTTTACGCCATACTTTTTTAATACTCCGGTTTTTTCAAGTTCTATAACGCAGTTTAAAGACGTCTGGCCGCCGAAACTGGAAATTATTGCCGCCGGTTGTTCAATTTTAATTACTTTTTCTACCCAAAACGGAGTAATAGGATATAAATAAACTTTTTTATCAGGGCTGCTGTTTGTCTGCACGGAAGCAATGTTCGGGTTGATTACTACCACCTCAATCCCTTCTTCCTCTAAAGCCTTTACAGCCTGTGA
>JAVBLP010000004.1:0-166616 GCA_031553505.1 Endomicrobiaceae bacterium | reverse complement strand
TAGTGCCTTCCCCATAACGGTACATTTCGCCCAGTTTAAACTGGCTTTCGGCATTGCCTGCTTCCGCCTGCTTTTTAACTTCCCCGAAAAGCGACATTGAGTTCAACATTTTTTGCGCTTTTTCAGACCCTTGCTTTGCCGCTTTTTTATACCACTTTTTAGCTTCAGCGTAATTTATATTTGCCGGATTAATCATTTTCCCGACAAAACGGCTGTCGACGCTTACAGTCTCTTTTCCGTTTTCTTTGACTACCAGTCCGGAATAATACAATTCCGCCAGTTTAAACTGGTTTTCGGCATCGCCGGCTTCCGCGGATTTCTTTATTTGCTCGAAAGGAACCGGTTCCGCGGATCCTCCGGCGTCTATGCTGCCTGTAATTACATAATTTACCGCCTCAGGCGCCTGCTCCGGTGGTTTTTCTGCCTGTTCCTGCGAAATACGCGGTTTTTCTGTTTTGTCTTTAACATCACAAGCGCATATAAATACACCGGCTAAAAAACATATCCCCAAAACTAAAAATTTTCTCATTATTAATGTTTCCTTTTTATAAAAATAAATAAAAACACTTTGAAAATCCCTTTATTTGGCATAATTTTTACTTAAATTCCTTCATCATGTCATAATCATACAGTTCATCTAACTTTTTTTGAGCTTCCGCGGAACCCTGCTCCGCCGCTTTTTGATACCAGTTTATCGCTTCAATATTATTCTGGTCGGCACCTTCGCCAAGATAGTACATAGTACCTATTATATATTGTACGTCGGCAAGCTTCTCTCTTGCGGATTGGGCATATTCCAAATCAATAAGCCATTGATTTTCCGCTTCTTTATACCACTTCATCGCTTCCGCGTAATCTTGTTTTACGCCTTTTCCGAGATAATACATTTCGCCCAAAGCGTACTGGGCGCCGGCAAGCCTCTGCTCCGCCGCTTTTTGATACCAGTATAAAGCTTTATCGTAATCCCGTATAACTCCGAGCGCGTTATAATATATTCCAGCCAACGCGTATTGTGCGTCCGCGACCCCTTGCTCTGCCGCCTTTTTATACCAATTTACCGCGCCGGCATAATTTTGCGGCGTGCCTTTGCCTTCATAATACATTCCGCCTAAAGCGTATTGAGCCGCAACGTGTTCCTGCTCCGCCGCTTTTTTATACCATTTAAAAGCTTCTTCCGTATTTTCTTCAACTCCGTCTCCGTTATAGTACATTTCGCCTAAAGCGTACTGGGCGTCTACAACGCCCTGCTCCGCCGCCTTTTTATACCAAGCCGCGGCTTCCGCGTGATTGTTCTCAACGCCTATGCCGTAATAGTACATTTCTGCCAGCCTCATTTGGCCGTCTTCAGCCAGTCTGATTTGGCTTTCCGTTGTTTTTCTTGTTTGCTCAAAAAGAACCGCGTCTGTAATTTTTTTAGCTTTTACATGGCCTTGTTCAGCGGCTTTTTCATACCATTTTACGGCTTCAGCATAATCCTGTTTAACGCCTTTACCGTAAAAATACATTTCTGCCAGTTTAAACTGGCTTTCAGCGTCGCCTGTTTTTGCCGAGTTCTTTGTCTGATCAAAAAGCATGATTGCGTCTACCGCTTCCTGCGCGCCCGCAAAATCCTGCTCCGCGGCTTTTTCATACCATTTTAGGGCTTCCGCGTAATTTTGTTTAACGCCCTGGCCGGTATAATACATCGAAGCTAATTTATTTTGACTTGCAGCGTCGCCTGCTTTTGCCGATTTCTTTATTTGCTTAAAATGCGCCATATCCGTCATTTTAAAGGCTATTTTATCTTCTTTACCTGTCTCTTTTTTCTTCCATTTTTCCAATTTCTCAACATCGCTGCTGTAATACATTTTGCCTGCTTCATATTTAAACTGCTGCCAGAAATTGGTTACCATTACATTTGCCATATTGAACCCGTATAGCAATATAAGCACTAAATAACTCGCGATAAATATTAAACATATCCTCATTATCACATTTAACAAAATTTTCATTTTCAAATCCTCTGCCTGATATTATTTATAATAACGCTATTCTTTCGCGCCGGCTTTTTTAAGAATTTCAACAATGTCTTTATATATCTGCGGATCTTTTTTACTGCTTTCATCTTCATCTCCTTCGTATTGCTGCTCCTTTGCTGCAGTATAAACGTCAGCAAACTCCTTTGCAATCATTAAAACCGTTTTACCTCTATCATCTTGTATGTCCGGGTCGGCTCCGCCTTGCAGCAGCACTTTAACTATTTCTTTTTGTCCTTCGCTCGTGGCAAGCATTAAAACTGTTTCGCCGGCATAGCGCGATTTTATATCCGGATTTGCTTTGGCTTTGAGCAGCAGCTCAACCATTTCTTTGTGCCCATTTTTTGCAGCATACACCAAAGCCGTGCGGCCTGAAGCGTCTCCTATATTAGGATTTGCTCCCGCTTTCAGCAGCAGTTCAGCGATTTCTTTGCGGCCGTTCATAGACGCATACATTAAAGCCGTTTTGACTGTGTTATATTCGCTGTCCAAGTCTGCTTTTGCTTTGAGCAGCGCTTTAATAGTTTTTTTGTCCCCTTCAGACGAAGCTATTACTATATTTTGTACTGGAATTTTTCCTTTAGCTTTAGACAAAATATCAACTATTTCTAAATATCCTTCTTCCGAAGCTAGCATCAATGCCGTTTGACCGTTTCCGTTTTGTATTCTCGGCTCTGCTCCGGCTTTAAGCAGCATCTCAACGATTTCTTTGCTGCCAACCCTGGCGGCCTCCATCAAAGCCGTGTTGTATTCAAACCGCATATCCGGGTCGGCTCCGGCTTTGAGCAGCAGTTCAACAATATCTTTATTTCCAAAATACGCAGCCTCTATTAAAGCCGTTGTTATTCCGTTTCCCATATTCGGATCTACCCCGGCGTTGAGCAGCAGTTCAACAATTTCTTTATCGCCGCCTCCTTCTCCGTTGTTTACGGCAGACATTAATGCAGAATTTTCGCCCGGATTACCGTCGTATTTCAGATTTGCGTCGGCTCCCGCTTTGAGCAGCATTTCAACAATTTCCTTTTGTCCTTCCCGTGAAGCTGCTGTTAAAGCCGCCTCTCCATATGAATCGGTAATATTAGGATCAATTCCGGATTTTATAAGCTTTGACACAGCTGCGGCATCACCTTCTCTTACAGCTTCAAACAGTTTATCCGCGTCCGTTGCGGCATTACATACGGAAATGCAAAAAATGCCCGTAAGCAAAAGAACTGCAAAAGATTTAAAGTTTAAAAGTTTCTTCATTTTTTCCTATACTCAATTTTATATTTACCGACAACTTTAGAAGCAAAACTAAAGTTTTCTACACTTTTTTATTACCGCTTTATCTCGAAAAGCGTAATAATTGCCTGAAATTGTAACCTTTTCGCCGTTTTTAAACTCTTTTAACTTTAAAGCATCCGTTCTTGGCAGCACGCAAGTGGCATAAACAGTACCGCCCTTTTCATTTGAAAGGGAAACATATGGCGTTGCGTACCTGCTAATGCCCGTTTCCACTACAAAACCCGTAACCGTTAAAGGATCATCAAATTTAAAAACAGTTTCATCATTTTTAATATCACTCCAAAGAGTATAAACATCATAAGTTTTACCCGGACCATCCGAGTATATTAAAGAAGAATAAGACAATATAAAGAAACCCGCCATAAAAATAATTGAAAACATTTTTATCATTACTATCTCCCAGTTTGTTTATTTTTTGGTGTTTACCATTGCTATTGTTAAAATATATTGAATTTTGAAGTATTTTTTGCAACTAAAGCTGCAAGATTTAGGAAAAGTAAAAACCATTGATTTTATGAGACTTTTTGAATTTGGGCAAGGGAGAAGTAAAGAAAGTTTGCGCGCGAACCTTGCCTTTAGCCGCACCGTTGCTGTTCAGATTTAAAAAGCAATTTTTACAATGTTTGCTCCGCAGCCGTAAAACAAGGTTTTTACGTTTCACAGGCTTTGTCCGCTCAAACAAAAACATCGCTCCGTCCTTCGAACACCCCTTCGCAATACCAAGCAGTTGGCATTGCTCTGCCGTATTACTGCATACATATTTAAGAGTTTCCAAAATGCAGGTAAACTCTTATTTCATATGATACGCCGCCAACGGGATTCGAACCCGTGATCTCCGCCTTGAGAGGGCGATGTCCTAAACCGCTAGACGATGGCGGCAGCAATACAATAAATAACTATTGCGTGAAGTGCATATTGGGCTTGCCGCTACAATATATTATATAAATCACTCATTTTGCAATGTTTTTTGCTATATGCGGCATGGTTTTAAATACTCCGCGCGAAACTTCATTTCCGCAAATATATAAAATAATCAAAAATCCAAATCATAAATTTCGGATTCGCCGGAAATTAAATCTATCAGAGCGACGGTTTTCACGCCGTAACGCAAGCCGCAGGCTTCGCCCGGGCTCAAAACCGTTGTTTTTTCAATTTTTTCAACCGCGGGTTTGTGCAGATGCCCGTAAAGAATATAATCATACTTGCCGCTTTTTGCCAGAACTTCCAAATTTACCGGCCTGTGCATCATAATAAACATTTTACCGGAAACTTTAAACTCAAAAGGAGCGGCGTTTATCATGCCAAAGTTCGAAATTGTAGTTTCAAGCTCCGCCTGTTCAATATCATTATTGCCAAAAACGGCTTTAAAGCCGCAATTAAGTTTGGTAAACTCTTTTGCCGCGTTTACAGAAAAAATATCTCCGCAGTGCAGAACTAAATCCACATTGCGGAGATTAAAAAATTTTATTGCCCTGTCTATGCTTGCGAAATCGTTATGCGTGTCCGAAAGGACGCCGATAAGCATTTTATACTGACTGTACTTCTTTAATTTCAGGAACTGCCTGTTTTATCGCGTTGGTAACGCCGTATTGAAGCGTCATCGCCGCCATGGGGCAGCTGCCGCACGCGCCGGTAAGCTTAACTTTTACTATTCCGTCTTCGGTTACGTCAACCAACTCAACATTGCCGCCGTCAGCCTGCAAATGCGGCCTTATTGTTTCAAGCGCTTTTTCCACTCTTTCTTTTAAAGTCATGATTTTTCACCTCTTTTTGATTATGTTTGCAAGTATTATATCATAATATGGCGGTAAATCAATTTAGCCGGATTTAACGAAAATCAATATAAATTCAGCTTCATATTACAATTATAATATTTACCGTCTTTCAGGCCGGCATACCCTTCATCAAGCTTTTTAAAACCTAATTTAGAATAAAATATTACGTTTTCAGGAAGCTGGGTCGTTAATCCCATGAAATTACATTCCGGTTTTGAAGAAACAAGTTCCTCAATAATGCGTTTCACGGCATAAGAGCCTATACCGGCCCCCCTGCTTTCTTCACGGACAGCTACCATAGACAAATAATAGTATTTCGGAGTCTTCATCGCTTTTTTAAGTGATGTTTTATTTTGATTATCCAGCCTGAGCATACGGATAAATGTGTTTATCCCGAATTTTAAAATAAAACCAGCAAGCCCTGTCTTCAAATAAGCCGAGAAACCGCTTTTTGCGCCGCCGGGAGCAATTAAGGTAAGCGTTCCTATAATTTTGCCCGTATTTTTTTCTTTTATAACACGTGTTAAAACCTGCTTATGGTTATTGATAATAAGATTTGCTTTAAACAGCCATAACAAACCTTCTTTAAGGCTGCTTTTGTTTTGAAAAATGCCTGCGTATGCCGGATTTGTTTCAAAAGTATCTGCCAAAAGGCAGGCAACTTCATCCATTTCCGAAATGTGTATTTTTTCAATTGTAATTTCTTTCATTTTTGTGTTTTATCCCGAATTGTATTCAGTATAGCTTTTAAACTTAATTTTAAAAAGTGTTTATTGTGAACTGCAAAAGGGAAATTTCAAACATTTGTTTTACGATGGATGTTTTTGTAGAATTTATAAAATTTTTGATAAGGAAAACATTTTGAATAAAAAACCTAAAAAAGAAAAAGTTAGCAAAACTGTCAGATGTTCCTGGTGCGGAGATGACGAGGTTTACGTAAAATACCATGACAGCGAATGGGGAAGGCCTGTAAAAACCGATAAAAAATTATTTGAGTTTTTAATACTGGAATCCGCCCAAGCCGGCCTTTCGTGGATTACTATTTTAAAACGCAGAAAAAATTATGCAAAAGCTTTTGCGGGATTTGATGTAAAAAAAGTTGCCGCAATGACCGGCAAAGACGTTCAAAAACTTATGGGTTTTGAAGGCATTATAAGAAACAGAATGAAAATAGAATCCGTGGTTTCTAACGCCAAATTGTTTATAATAATACAAAAAGAATTCGGGAGTTTTAAAAAATATATTAAAAGTTTCCTGCCGGACGGCAAACCCGTAATAAATAATTGGAAAGCGGCAGGCGATATACCCGTACGCACTGATTTGTCAGACGCGATAAGCGCTGACATGAAAAAAAGAGGATTTAAATTTTTTGGGTCTGTGATATGTTATTCATACCTGCAAGCCGTAGGATTTATAGATGACCATATAAAAGATTGTTTTGTAAAAAACAATTAACCAAATTTAACAACCAATTTTAATGAAAAGTTTTGAGTTTAGATAAGGAAAAAATGATGAAAGTTTGTATTAAAAACAAATGACCGAAACTGCAATTTCAAAAAACAAACCCTTTTTGTGATATATTTTGCGATTAGGCGAAGCGCGGCGGGCTGCGACAAAGTTTACATTGAAAATAAATGAGGAGCGGCACAACAAATCATAAACTTAAAAGATAAAATAAAAACGCGCCCAAGCGGCACGGTAAATATTTTTTGTGTATTAAACTAAAAATGGCTAAAAATTCAACATGAATTCTGTTTCTGATTCGTTTTTCAATGTGTTTTGCTTTGTGTTTATTTTGGTTTCTTTTGGTTGGTTTGTGGTGGTTTTGGAATTGTGGGACTAAAATGGGACTGACTATAAGTGGAAAATTTCAGTTGGATTAGCAATTTGTACAGCCAACCAGCCACAGCCACATTTCATAAGCAAGGTCAAGCAATTCACTAGCTAAGGTTTCTGCGTCAGTAATTCTTTGGTAAAAGCACGCGTACAATTAACCCATCAACATTGCAATCTTTATAAGCTTTTGATAAAGTTCCATTATAAACTGCTTAAAATACTTTTAACTTGTCAATTATTACAGGAACTAAATGATGCAAAAGCAAAACGAATTTTTATCCGCAAAAAAAATAGCGATTCCGCAAGGAATACACGTAATGGCGAAACCTGCGGGAAGCCGCTGTAATTTAAATTGCACGTATTGTTTTTATCTCGAGAAAGAGCACGTATTGCATCATGCAAAGACATCCATGCTTATGCCTGATGACGTTTTGGAAGCATATATCAAAAACTATATTTCTTCGCAAGCAACGCCCGAGACAGAGTTTGTTTGGCATGGTGGAGAACCTTTAATTTGCGGGCTAGATTTTTTTAAAAAGGCCGTCAAGCTGCAAAAAAAATATGCCCGCGGTAAAAAAATAATAAATTCGGTTCAAACTAACGGCATTCTTTTGACTGACGATTTCTGCGGTTTTTTCAAAGAAAACAACTTCATCGTCGGGCTGAGTATTGACGGCCCTGAAGAGATACACGATAAATACAGGGCTCAAATCAATGGCGCCGGTTCATTCAGATACGGAATGGACGCTTTAAAACTGCTTCAAAAACATGCAAACCAATATAATGTTCTTGCCTGCGTAACAAAAGAAAGCTGCGAACGCCCGCTTGATATTTATCACTTTTTTAAAGAAAACGGCGTTGAATTCATACAGTTTACTCCGCTTGTCGAAAGATGTCCCGACGCGGCAGAAAAAGAATCGGGATACAGGCTGGCCCATCCTTTTAAAGCAGATAAAGCGGAAGAGAACGATCCTGTTACGGAATGGTCTGTTGATCCGATCGAATACGGTGATTTTCTAATCAGGATGTTTGACGAATGGGTCAGAAACGATGTCGGACGTATTTTTGTAAATGTTTTTGAATCAGCATTGGCGCAATGGGTCGGCAATCCCGCCCCTTCCTGCCATCACGCAAGACAATGCGGGCGTTCCGTAATCGTTGAACATGACGGAAATGTTTTTGCATGCGATCATTGCGTCTATCCGGAATACAAACTTGGCAATTTAAAAGAAAAATCTTTATCCGAAATGATTCGCGGCAATATCACAAATTTTGGGTCTGCCAAGGAAAGCACGCTTACTAAAGAATGCCGAATGTGCCGTTTTATCCAACTATGTTTCGGCGGATGCCCTAAACAGCGGTTTGCGGTATCGGTGTTTGGAGAGAAAGGGCAGCATTATCTTTGCCCGAGTTATAAAAAGTTTTTCAATCATATACCAAAATATATGACGGCCATGCAGCAATTGCTTTCAGAAGGATATCCCGCATCATATATTATGCAGGCAATCGATAAACCGCTCGTGCTGGTCAAAAAGCCGTAACGCTATTCTTAAAACACAAAATAAAAGCGAGGCCATGTTTGTTTTTATGGCCTCGCTTTTACTATTTCTAAAAAATATTTATTCGTTCATGCTTTTCTTGCGTTCCGTGTCATTTTGAGAGTCAACGTGCGCCTTGTGTGTTTCCTTGCTGTCAAAATCTTCAACATCAATGGTTATTTTTATAATCTTATCGGTAAACTTAAAAGGCGCCTCATAAAGCTTGCTGACCGCGCTTCCGTCATCTATCCCGACGGCGGCGACATCGTCAAAGGAAAACATATTGGCAATCGTATTGTTCAGTCTGACGCTGCCCACCTCAGATCCGTTCAGGTACATGGTGCCCTTACCGCCTTTGCCAAGCCCGTTGCCGTCGTACTCAAAAACATACTTAATCGTATTTACGCCTTTTTTAAGCGCCGTTTTTGATGTGATGATATAATGTTCCTTACCTAACCAGTTATAATCATGGGCAGGTTTTCCGTCTTTTACAAACAGCGACCATCCTGAAAAAGCGCCGCCTTGTGCAACAATAACGCCGTTCACTTTTTGGGGAGCATCTTTGACATTAATTTCAGCGGTAATTGTATAAGATCTGTTCTTAATGTTGATAAACGTACTTTCATACATACCGACCATACCCTCATACAGAGTCAAACTTGTCCGTCCGCCCATAATATCCGGCCTTCCGGCAATCGCCGGATTTATGCGTTCAATCCCTCTGTCATCCATAGGATATACATGATTAGCCACTGCTTCCTTATCAAACAATTTTTTCATTTGTTCAAGTTTCTTTGGATCTTTTGCAGACAGATCATTTGCTAAAGCAAAATCTTTTGTCACATTGTAAAGTTCCCACTTATCGTTCTGGATGGTTGCAACAGGCGCACTGGCCCACTGGGGGTAATGAATAACCCTGGCAAACCAGCCATTATCATAAATTGCTCTGTTTCCCGTCACTTCAAAATACTGCCTTGTATGCCTGCTAGGAGAAGATTTATCATTGAACGTGTGGAGGAAGCTTTTTCCTTGTATAGGGATCTGCTTTAATCCGTTAACCGTCTTCGGTTCCGGAAGCCCCATCGCCTCTAACAGCGTCGGCGCGATGTCAATGACATGCGTCCATTGCGAACGCATTTCGCCATGGGCGGTAATACCTTTTTTCCAGGAGATCACCATGCCGTTTGTTGTACCGCCAAAATCGCTGACAACAATCTTCGTCCATGCAAAAGGCGTATCGCCCGCGACGGCCCAGCCGGCTGCGTAATGTTCAAAACTGTCTTTTGTGCCAAACTTATCAAGTTCCTTAACAAGATCCTCGGCTTTTTCTTCTACGCTGTTGTAGAAACTATATGAGTTAAACTGTCCGTACTGTAACCCTTCGCCGCTCGCGCCGTTATCTCCCGCCATGTAAATGATAATGGTGTTTTCATATTCTCCCATATCTTTCAATGCCTGTATCACTTGCCCGGCATAATAATCTGTCTGTTCGGCAAAACCGGCAAACACTTCCATTTGCCTGCTCATTATTTTCTTTTGATCGGCAGTCAAGGAATCCCATCGTTTAATATAATCCGGCATCGGAGGAAGTATTGTGTCCTGCGGTATAATACCCATTTGCTTTTGTCTTGCAAATATTTCTTCTCTCAGTTTATCCCAGCCTTGGTCAAACTTTCCTTTATACTTATCGCTCCATTCTTTTGGAACATGGTGCGGAGTATGCACCGCACCCGGCGCGTAATAAATAAACAGCGGTTTTTCCGGAAGCATTGTTTTTTGCATTTTTATCCACTGCACAGTTTTGTTTGATAAATCTTCGTTCAGAGTGTACCCTTCCGTCCGCGGGGTTTCAATTCGCGTTACGCCGTCAAAAAGAGAAGGCTGGTATTGATCAGATTCCGCTCCGATAAATCCGTAAAACTTATCAAAACCTATACGTGCCGGCCAAAGGTCCTGCGGACCCGCCGGTCCTGACTGCCAGGTGGGAACCTCGTGGCACTTTCCGAACATCGCCGTCGCGTATCCGTTATATTTAAGCACCTGCGGAAGAGCCGCAATCGTATTCGGACGAACACTTGTGTTGCCCGGTACCGAAGTCGCTGATTCGGCAACGGCTGCCATGTTATTGACATGATGATTTCTGCCGGTTAAAAGAGCCGTTCTGGTCGCCGCGCTGACGCCTACGGTATGAAACTGATTATACGTCAATCCCTCTTTGGCAAGAGCCGCCATATTAGGCATATTTATAGGCCCGCCAAAAACATTTGAGCTTCCATATCCGAAATCGTCGATAAGAATGATTAAAACGTTAGGAGCCCCCTTAGGCGCCGGAACACCCTTATACATTTCCGGCTTTTCTTTCAATTCCCGTACATCGTGTTGTGTGTATGTTTTTGGTTTTGGGTCCGCAATCGGAAGAGACGTTCTGTCGACGGCACCGTTACCGGCTTGAGCGGTAACTGCCATCATTGACATTGTGGCACTGCATGCTAATCCCAGGCAGCTTAATTTTTTTATTTTCATACTTTTCCTGCCTCCTTTATTAATTTTGAGGTTATTGTTTAAGTAAGACTATAACTTACCAAAACAAAGTTAGCGCGGTTCCTTTTGTTTTATTATACACAAATTAACACCGTTTACAATACTACATCTGATTTCTATTTTGTGGAAAAAGATTTTAGTGAAGCGTTTTAATCTTTAGGCATTTAGGCAAAGCATTTGCAGCAAAATTTTAGAAGAGTATTTTGTAATTTTTGCGAGGCGGGTGACAGCGAAGTTTATGAAAATAAATGAGCTTGGTTCTGCAGAGACATAACTTCAAAAGACGAATTCTAAAACGCGCCCAAGAGGAGTTGAACCTCTAACCTTTTGATTCGTAGTCAAACGCTCTATCCAATTGAGCTATGGGCGCATTATTATGAATGTTTATTTTAGTCGATTTTATAACTAAAGTCAATCGAAGGGCGGCGGCTAAAAATAAAACCTTGGCGGGATAATATCGCGCTTTGTAAGCGGGCGGGAAAGGCTTATACCGTCAAACGAAGTGCAGCGGCTGAGCGCCACGTAAAGCTGTCCGGGCGCGAAAGAGCCGTTTTCCATATCAATTATGACACTATCAAACGTCTTCCCCTGGCTTTTGTGTATAGTAACAGCCCAGGAAAGCTTTATAGGATATTGTTTAAAAAAACCGGCGCTTTCCGTTTCTATCTGCTGAAGTCCGTCATTCCATTTATACTTGAAAAGCTCCCATTTATAAGGTTCAACCTGCTCAACCCTGCCGTTTTGAAATTTCACGTGTACGATAGTTTTATCGGAATAGATATCGCTTCTTATATCTTCGACTATTCCGACAGAACCGTTTACCCAGCGGCTTTTGGAATCGTTATTGACCATCATCACCTGCGCGCCTTTTTTTATTACAAGCTCAAACTCCGCGGGCAGTATTTTGGAATCTTCCGCGATATTTTCGGTTTCCGCGACAAAAACCGCGTGATCGCTTTTGAGCCTTGAAAGGTACTGCTGGTTTATAACCGCGGCTTTTTTATTTGTCGTTGTAAGGTATATCGCCATCGGCTTGTCCAAAAGCCCGGAGCTTACTTTCCGGTTTAACAACGCGAGTTCCGGTTCGCCCGCGTTACCGTTGCGCACGGCATTTAAAAGCGTGACAAAAACGCTTTCCTGCTGGCGGTATATTTTTTTAAGCTCAACCGTGTGCAGCATACAGCCGTTTAAAGAGTGAGCGCTTAAAAAATACGGGGATTTATAAACGGTGTTAAAAATATAGCTTTCGCTTCTTGTGACAACTGGCGGAAGCTGGCATAAATCACCGATAAAAACTATCTGAACGCCTCCGAAAGGCTGCTGATGGAATTCCCTGTTGAGCCTTAAAAACTTATCTATACAGTCTAAAATGTCGCAGCGGAGCATCGAAGCTTCATCGATTATTATCGTTTCTACCTGTTTATAAATAGACTTATCCGTAAGTTTTTTCTTTTTCACTTTGGCAAGCGTAATATCCGGCTTAAAATCAAAAAACGAATGCACCGTTTCACCGCCGGCATTGAGCGCGGCAACGCCGGTAGGCGCGAGCACCACGGTTTTTTTATGAGCGCGCGAAATATAATATCTTAAAAACGTGGTTTTGCCGGTGCCGGCATTGCCGGTGACAAAAACGCAGTCGTTTGTCTGCGATATTAAATCGCGCGCTTCTTTAAATTCGCTGTTAATTTCAAGTTTCATTAATTTAACGGAACCATTCCTTCAATTGTATTATATTCCTGTTTCACGGCCTGCACCGCGGGCTTGGGGTTTCTGTCCGCGTCATAAATGCCCATGCTGTCTTCCCTGCCGATATTTGGCGATATTTCGTAAGCGCCTTTTCCCGGATCATCTACTAAAGTAAAAAGGTAGCCCTGCTCCATGCTTTTTACTAAATTTTCAATGTAATTTTTCTGGAGATGCGAAGTATCGTTGCCTTCGCCATCAAGCGACCCTCTTCCGAATTCCGAAAGGACCCACGGCATAGTTTTGGTCATTTTATACCAGTCGGATGAAGCAAAACCAAAGTTTTCGCCCCTGTACATATTAAGCATTATAAGGTGCACGCCGGCATTTGTGTATTCTTTGTACTCTGCCTTGGAAGGCATTTCCCCGTGAACAGTAGCGATTATTTTATTCGGGGCGTATTTTTTCGCGATTTTTACTCCCGCGGCAAGCCTTTCCAGCCATTCTTCTTTTGAAAACCATTCGTCATAGTGATAATTATATTCATTGCCCAGACCCACCGCGATTATAGCGGGATGGTCGCCAAACTCTTTGAGGTACTGTTCCATAAGTCCGCCGTCAGCCATATCTTCGTACGAAAAACCAACGGTTATTGTAAGCCCTTCATTGAGGCAGGTGTTTAATATGTCCAAAGAATTTTGAATGTCAAAAGAGCCGTCGCTGTAATAACAGCCCAAAGGCCTGTAAGTCCTGAGCGAGTTAGCTCCGATTTCTTTTATCAAAGGCAGATCTTTATGATAATCCGCGCAGTACAAATCGCCGTTTACGTCAGGAGCGTAACAAACGCCTTTTATTACATATTCGGCTTTATTGCCGTTTTTCTCGGTAACTATAATTTTCTTTTTTGAAACCTTGGCGGATTTTACTCCGGAAAATTCAGTGCCGGCAGAGCTTCCCGCGGCGTAAATATACGCCGGAAAGGCAAAAGTACAAAAAAACATAATAAAAACTAATAGATTTTTTTTCATTCCCATACCTCTTTATTATTTTTTGGAAGGAAAAACATTATAACATAAAAAGGCAAGTAACAATTAATAATTAATATTTTTTTAGCTACTTTAAGACTTTACCTACGCAGAACCCATTTTTTAAGTTCTGTATGCTGATATGCGGCTTTTATGCTAACAATCATGCTTAAATGTTGTTATCAGATATTCCATTTAAAGCAGGTCCCCCGATTACGACATTCGAAGATGGCTCACAAGGTCAAATGTGCCTCAAACAATAAAATTTGCAAATCGTTTCTTATAAACTGCATTAAGGCGGAAAAAACGACAAAAAAATTATAACTATAAACAAATTGATTTTTAAATCATTTTTGTTGTTTTTAATTGTTCTTTGTTGTTTATTAAGTGTTAATCGTTTAAGGTACCTATAAAAAAAGTTGCCGCCGGCTGTTGTACATGCTCGATGCAAATCTTGCCGGCGGCATACTTAGGACAAGCCCAAGTATTATAATTTTATGCTTGGCGCGCTATTACTGCCGCGGCGTTTACGTTCATGCGCAGTTTTCTGGTAAAATCTTTATCTATTTCAGGAATTTCTATTTTAGCGCCAAAATAGAAAAGTGCATCTATTAAACTGCCGGCAAGCCTTTCGCTTCCGGGTATTCTAAAAATCGCTCCGTCGCTGCTTCCTTCCACATATATAAATGACAACTCTTCAAGATAGTTTTCTTCGTTTAAATATCCGGGCTTTCTGTATTTGTCATTTTTTTCCTGCAGCAATTTTGCCATCCTGCCGTCATCAACCAGCCTTTTACGGTCCGCCCTTAAAAAAGCCTGTTCTAAAAGGATGATGCCTGTTATATTTTCCGCATCCCAGTTCAGCCTTCTGGTGTCATGATAAAGATTAGCCCTCTTGCTGTATTCCGTGGCAACTAATATTTTCGTAAAATAATCTTCAATAAAACGCGTCCTAAATGAATCTTTTTTAGGATTAAGTTCCATATATGCGTCATAAATTTTAACGATTTCAGCGTGTTCGCCTATTTTAGAAACAAGAAAATTCCTTAAAGGCACGTTGTCCGTCGCACTATATGGATCGCTGTTGTTGTTGTCGTATGTGGCTCTTATAATGTCATCTATCTCGCTTCTGTCAACTTTGCCGAATTTATCCACAAAGTAATTTATATCATAATTCCTAATCAACCCTTCCAGCTTCCTTGTAGAAGAAAAAGAAGTATCTTCAAATAAGCCGGATAAGAAATCCAGCAGGTTTATTTTGCTTAAAATAGGGTTCTCTTTCACATAATTCTCAATAACGGATTCAGGGATTACAATATATTCGTAATCCTGCCCGTTTATAATTTTCCTGAAATTTTCTTTTGCAAAATCTTCCGGCTTGGAAATCTCAAGCGCTTTTTTCTGGCTTTCGGTTTTAAGTTCAAACATCAGCTCATCGGCAAGATAAACGCCGTCAAAAAGCTGTTCAGCGGACTGCGGCAGTTGGACAGTATTTTTTGCGCTTCTTGAAACCATTATGCTTGCTCCTTTTTCATGAAGCAGGTCAAGAATCGCTTTCAGGTGGCCGGCATCCGCAAGATTTTTTGCAAGCTCCGGAGTGACAATTATATTTCCGTTGCTAAGCTGTATAAAAGTATTTTCAAGGTAATCAGCGAATTTCTCTTTTGTGTTTATATTGTTTTCCAAAAACACAAAGTATCTTTTCATTCTCATCCCTTTTTCCTGCTTTGCTATGTTACGCGCAGATTCTATTTCGTAGTTGAGGTCGCTGTTTTTCAGAAGCTCGCTATTATCGTAGGAATACCAGTGTATTCTTACTTTGCTCCTGTCTACCCCTTTATGATTCCTGTCAATCGTGTCAATTTCAACAACGCTTGGCTCAGTATTTTCAAACTCTGTATGACCCATTCCCGTAAACCTGTTTGTTATAAACTCCATAAGTTTATTACTATTACGGTAGAGCGCGTCAGCCATTTCATCAAAAGTAAGGTATAACGGTTCTGGGAATTCTTCGGGATCTCTGTAAGGAGCCAATATAACGCTTCCTGAAACTTTATCGAATACCGCAAAAATCGGGGTATTATTTTTATCACGCGCCCTTGCTACAAAAGTCAGGTTATCATATATTTTGCGTTCGCCAATTCTCTTCACATAGCGCGCGGGGAAAAGCAAAATATTCATTTCCGCCCCGAACTTAGTTTTTTTCATTTTGAACTCCGTGCGGTGGAGCGCTTCTATGGGAGTATTAATAGTAGAACTTCTTAAATAAAATAAATTTATATTTAAGCTTTGGTGGGTAGCCCCGTATAAATCCATAGTTTTTTTAGATTTTTTGCTTGTATACCGCTTATAATCCTGATAGACGGGACGCATTGAATCAATAAACAATTTAATTATTGCGGATAAAACGATTACGCCGGAAGCTATAGCTGCAGATAAAGCGGCAACGCTTCCGTTGATTAAAAATATGGTAAGCGCGCCTGCCGCCGCAACCGTTAACACGGGAAACACAAAAACGCTTGCAACCCTTTTAATATATCCTGATGACCCCTGTTCTATATTTTCTTTATGCACCGTACTTATTTTATCTCTATATACTGCAAAAGCAATTTTTACATTATATACAACAGCATTAATCAAAATAGTGACAAGAGCAGCAATTGCCGCCAGAAATACGAAACTTATTTTGGTGATCAGCGAAATAGCCGCAGATACGCCAAATCCAACCGCGCCAAACACGGCAGCCGTAATCCTGCCGTGAGTTTTAGAATCGGCAACATATTTTTGCTGCATATTTTTAACTATCAGCGGCTTCATAATTATAGTTTCCGCTATTGCCGCTAAGGCAATTTTTATTTTTACCGGCATCCAGCTTACTGAATCAAGAATTTTTTTAATTACCGGAAGCGTCATTTCCGGCGCATAGAAACTTTCACCTTTTTCCCGCGCCGTTTCTACTTCCAAATTAGATTTATAGTGGACATAACTTTCTTTGATGCCCCCCGCCACCGCCGCAATCATCATTACAAGTGGTACCGCCAGGCCGATTGACAGCAAAATAGCGTTTGGTACAATAGTAATAGTCTGTATATAGGCGTACAGCATAAGCGTGACAGGAAGCGTCAACACTGTAAAAACCATGCGCGAAGTATTTTTTGCCTGAATCTGAAATTTTATGTCCGTTTCCATCCTGTCAATATACGCCTGCCCTGCCTGTCCGTGCGCGGCGGCAAAAATACCGGATATTTCCGGGTCAATTGCTTTCAACGCCGGCTTAACCACGAGAGTTTCCAAAGCGGAACCTAGCCACACCTGCACTCTGTGCGGCAGGCTTCTTACAAAGTTGCCGTTCATAATTTTTTTAGTATATTTAATAGCCGCTAACTGTGAAATATTTGCTTCTTCTTTTCTAACTTCGGTTTCTGATGTACTGTCAATCGTATACGCTGCGGCCTTTTCACATTCTTTAAAAATTGAAAATAACACGCCAAACAGCTGTGTTATCGACAGAAAAAATTCTTTCGGAGTCATAATTTTTCCTTTTGATCCTCCGGAAGGTTTATTACTGTCGTTATTTTCAAGTTCAATCTGTTTTATTAAAGCTGCTTCTTGAAAAAAATGAGGGAGCCTGCTGACATCTGAAATATTTATACCGTCAATCGTACGCGAAACAGCCGTATCGCCGGCTTCAATCATGCGCATTCTTTTTTCAATTTCCGGAATCGGGCCCCATTGGTACATCGCGGTGTTTTCCATAAACAGCTCTTTTACTACCGCGTATAAAATCTCATTGCTTTTATCGGCAAGCTCCGCATTTATAAAAGCTTTCATAAAATATGACGTAATTTTCTGTACCGTGCTTTTCTTTTCTGAAGCAGAAACCTGCTCCTGCCGCGCTTGCCTTGTATAGTTGAAGGAAATATTGCCATGCGCGTCTTTCGCCAAAATTATCGGCTCGGAATTGCCGATATACATGAAAATGCTGTTTGATTGCTGCTGAAAAACAACCTGGGGCGTATCAACCGGAAAAACTTCTTTAATCTTTTCCTGCATTATTTCATAAAGGTAGTTTATATTGTTTTCATTGAACATTACGCCGTTAGCCGCAAGATACGCAATGGTTTGCCCTAAAATGTACGCGCGTCTTTCCGGGCTTAATTTAGATGAGACAATAAAAGCAAGCGCTTCTTTTAAAACCTTGCCCTGGCTGATTATTGTTTCTTTATAACTGAGTGAAGCGGTATCGAAATTATCATCCGCTATCCTCGGAGTAATTACTATAGAGCTGACCTTTTTGCCGTTAAGCAGCTCCGTAATGCCTTTGCTGTGATATCCGCCGGTAATAAGCACAATAACTTCTGCGGCATTTTTAAGCATTGTTCCGGCATCTTTTTGAGAGTACTGTTTACCCGTATCAAGCTTAACCTGTTTTTCAACGTTATTTATAAAAATTTCATTTCTTTTATTGTTAGTCGAATAATATTTTCCGAAAAAATCAAAATCTTCATGTATAACAGGCAAAACATTTATAAAAGCATGCTTGGCATATATCTCTTTGAAATCCTTGGCATATTTGTTGAAAAAATATTCCCCGCTGGCGGTCAGCTGGTTGGTGAGATAACCTTCAAAATAATATGAAAAGCTCGTTAAAAAAGAAATTTCCCTTTCGTATTGCGTTCCGGCAAGAGCTTCCCTGATTCCTTCTTGAAGAGCGTGTTCCTGTTCAAAAAGAGTTACCGGGTTTATATTTGAATTGAGTTCTTTAAGCAAAACAAAAGTTTTTAAGTTGGGGTGTGTTTTGCCGTCAACGCCTTTCGAGTAAAGAAATTTACAAACCGCGTCTATATCCTGCATATTTGCGCTATAGCGTATAAAATCCTCATATTCGCTGAAAGACATAGTGTTCTTCATCTCTTGTATTTCTTTGGCAAGCTCGACGCTTACTTTTTTCCGGCGGAGTTTTTTCGACGCTTTATCTAAAGCAATAACTTTTTCTATTTCGGAAATACTGTAATTAGTTATCGGGAGGGCATTGTAATATTTCCCGGGAGCGGCGCTTATTTCTTCTACATAATCCAACAGGATTTTATAGTACTTTGCGGTATCTATTTTCTGTGCCCTGTATTTTTCAACCGTATCTATAAACTTTACATTTTCAGCGCTGAGAGCAGTTTTAGCAAGAACATTTATTTCATCCTTAATGCTTTTTGCGATGGAAGCGTATTTTTCTTCATTTTCATATATGCGCGAAAGTCTTTTTATATTCTGTTCGTGCACTTCTTTATCTTCAAGCCCGAATAGTTCCACGTTATTATTAAGCGCAAAATTTTCTCCTGCGGTTAAAACGCCGCTATTAAGCATCTGCACGGATAATCTTTCCCTGAATTTTTCATCGGAAATATTTTTAATCCATGAAACTTCAACGTTTCCACTGGCACCTTCAATAAATACTTTTTTAACATTATATTGTTTGCTTAAAGCCGCGAGAATGCCGGTAATATTCTTCTGCGCCTGGGGGTGGCTGTGAAGATCCTGAATATTAACTACTACAACAGGGCTGTCAAAATTTGTTTTGGCGGTAACTTGTCCGAAAGAATCGGGCACGACAGAGTGGGCGGCGCCATTACTTTCCGCAAACAGCTGCCGGACGGAACTTTCTTCCCGCGGCATTGCCGCAAAAAGCGGCTGTCCTAGAGTAAGCATCAAACACGCAGCCGTAATAACCGAACAAATTTTCCTGAAAAACATTATTTCCCCCAAAGAAAAAACCCGTTTCGCGTTAATACGCAAAAACGGGCTTTATATTTTTATTTTTTATAGTTGATGCGCCGTCAAAAAGGCGCAATAATCCCAAATAGGACAGCATAAAAGAAAATATCACCGCAAATATCACCGCAACCGGATGGGACAGATACATATTATTATTGAACGCACCGTAAAATGCTGATACTTCGGGCGTGTCCTGGCGTATGCCTGTAAAAATAAAGTCGCGTGTTAAAAAAGAATTTTCGGAAGCTTTTGAAAAAGACGTTTCCGCAGTATTTGAAAAGGTCACAAAGCTGACAATGCTGTTTGTTACCGACAAACAAACTTTTGCGAAAACAGCGCTGTAGTCTTTGCCAAACTGCAGCTCCGCGCGGGTCGCGGTTGCGGCAGGGCTGTTTTCTTTTACCGGAAGAACCAGCGCGCCGCTTACAGCGGGCAAGGCAAAATTTGCCATAAAAAGTAAAACTAATAATGCAGCGGAAAATAATTTTTGCATACGGTAATTTTAACGAAGATCCTTTTTTTTGTCAATGAATTTTGATTATAAAAACAAAGCTTTTTCAATTTTTTTACTTTTAAAAACATTAAAAACTGTTTACTTTTTTCAAATGTTATCAACAGATTATGCACAAGCGTTTTTATATGCTCTTATAACTTAACATAATTGTTTATAATTTCATTTATTGATTGGTTTTTCAATTACTTTCTTTAAATATTAACAAGGGTTTTTTGCAAAATTGAAATATTTATAAAAAGTTAAACACCGGTTATTAACACATTTTTAAATCTTACAGTTAAGCTCCGCGGCTATCCTTTCAAGCTCTTCCATGGAATAATAAAATATTTCTACTTTGCCTTTTTTGCTGCTTCCGGAAATATTTGCCTTTGTGCCGAATTTTCTTTGGATTTCTTCTTTCAGATGTATAAGCTCAATTTCCTGTTTTTTCGGGGCTTTGGATTTTTTTTCCGGTTTCATTTCAGAAGTAATTTTTTCAACGGCTCTTACGGAAAGCTTCTCGTTAAGTATCTGGTCGACAAGCGCGCGGACGCCGGCTTCGTCTTCTATGCCGGCAAGCATCCTGCCGTGTCCTGCTGAAATTCTGCCTTCCGCAATTAACAACTGTATATCCTCAGGCAGAGAAAGAAGCCTTAAAGTGTTAGAAATTACTGATCTGTCTTTACCGATAATCGCCGCTACGTCTTCGTGAGTATGGCCAAACTCTTCAATAAGCCTTTTAAAAGCTTTGGCTTCTTCAATCGCGTCCAAGTCTTCCCTTTGCAGGTTTTCGATAAGTGCAAGGTCAAAGCGCTGTTTGTCATCAGTCGCCTGTTTTACTATGGCCCTTATATCTTTATTGCCGGCAAGCTTTGATGCGCGGTAACGCCTTTCCCCTGCTATTATTTCGTACTCTCCTGGAACTATGGAAGGCGCGACCAAAATAGGCTGTGCAAGGCCGTGCTTTTTAATAGAGTCCGCGAGCTCCTGAAGTTTTTCTTTATCAAACTTCTTTCTTGGCTGGAATCTGTTTGGCTTTATTTTATTTAACGCTATTAAAACAACCGCTTCCCCTGCCGGCGCTTTTGCCGCCGCGAGTGAAGGGATTAATGATTCTAAACCTCTGCCAAGTGCTTTTTTCTGCATCTTCTTTTCTCCATTTTAAATTTTATTGGTATTATCTGAACAAACTTGGTATTTGGGCTGTATTATCCGGCGTATCGGTAAACACTTCCGCCTTGTGTTCGTAGCCGGTCTTTTGTTGCAGGTACGGCTTCAATTCATACTTATTCATAAATAAACGCTTTTTAAGCATAAGCCCGTTTGCCGCGCCGTAATACCGGTAAAATTTATCCGCTATAAGCTCCGCTATTTTTTTGGAACCCGGCTTTAAGATGATGTTTTCTGTTATTTCAAGAGGAATAAGGCGCTTAACTTCATTTTTTTTATTCTTTAATACATCATTTACTATCCACATTCCTTCATAATAAACCTTAATATGATAACGGGTGTGCTTACTCTGATATATAAATTCTTTATATTCTATTTTTTTTATATCTGCCCATTTAATTGTTTTACCGCTATATACAAAACCTTCAGCGTTAAACTCAAATTTAATATTCTTTTTTTTACATAATAAAAACATAATCGGCTTTATCAGTAAATAAATAGAAATCACACATGCTATAGATACAAATATCAGCAAAGCACTAAAGATAAACATTTTGTCAATGTTAAGAGCAATAAAAACCATTATTGCAGACATTATTATTAAAATAGCCGCGTCTGACGTTTTTTTACTGACAGCGGGAATTTCAATTGTGTCTTTACCGTCATATGAGAGATTATTTGAATGCTTCATTTCAATTTTCTTCCTTTTATTATTGTTCAGACATCCAAAAGGCAGATTGCCGTTCCGCCTTCGCCGTCCCGCAACGGAGGCAAAATCATTTCATCTGCTTATTTTATTCTTCAAGCTGCCTGCCTAAAAATTCTTTCGCAAAATCCATATACGCCTGTGTGCCCTTTCCGGAAGGGTCATACATCAAAACCGGCTTGCCAAAACTCGGCGCTTCCGCAAGTTTAATGGTTCTTGGTATCTTTGTTTCGTAAACTTTTTCCTGAAAGAACTTTTTAACTTCTTCTACTACCTGCTGTGAAAGGTTTGTTCTGGAATCAAACATAGTAAATAATACACCTTCAAGCTCAAGGTTGTAATCCTGCATCAAAGCAAATATGGTTTTAGAAAGCTGCCCTAAACCTTCCAGGGCAAAAAACTCGCACTGCATAGGTATTATAACGGTGTCAGCAGCTACTAAAGCGTTTATTGTAAGCAATCCTAAAGAGGGGGGACAGTCTATAATAATGTATTTATACACTTTTTGAAATTTTTCAAGCGCGATTTTAAGCTTCTTTTCCCTGTCCGCCATGTTAACAAGGTCCACTTCCGCGCCGCTTAAATCAGTTGTAGCGGGGGCAATGTCAAGCCAGTCCATAACAGTGTCCTGCAAAATATCTTCCAAGGCGATTTCATCAATCAACACATTATATATGTTTTTAGCCAAAGCATTTTTGTTGATTCCCAAACCGCTTGTAGTGTTGCTCTGCGGATCCATATCTATCAACAAACACTCCTGGCCCAAGTGCGCAAGGCTTGCCGCAAGATTGATTGCCGTTGTTGTTTTCCCTACTCCGCCCTTCTGGTTAGCTATTGCTATTACTTTGCTCATTTAGTGCTCCAATTTTAATTCTTCAATGCTTTTTTATCATATTGGTAAGGCTTTACTTGCTAAATATCCAACACCCTGCATACTTTTCACTTTTGAACAATGACTGCAAAAGGATTGGTTTTTTCACTGTTACCTGTTACTTATTAACTGTCTTTTGTTTCACGTGAAACATTTATTTAGAAGGCGGTTATGTTTTTGCAAAGGCGAAAATTCTTTGCGCCCGCTCTGTACTCTTAGCTTCCTGCTTTGTTTTATAGTTATTCACGACGGAACAAAATTATAGCAAACTGTTCAATTTAATTGCAAGCTGTTTTACTTTGTATATTTCCTTCCAGTCGCGGACATCAAAGAGGGGGTAAACCGATTTGTTGTGATAGAGGGGCTCTTCCAGATACTTATTGTCTATCTTTGCAAAATCTTTTGTCTGCGGTATTATAGAATACTCCGATATAGATACTTTTGCTCCAAAAGAGTTAGCGTATCTTACTGACTCTTCAACCTCGCTCAAGCTTTGCCCCGGCATACCCATAAGCAAATATACTGTGTATTCTCCTTTTCTGTATCCGGCATTATTAAGCATGGCAACGGCATTTTCAAACTCCGCGTTTGTTGTTTTGCTGCCGGTATCACTTTGAGTTTTAATATTAGAGGTCTCCAAGCTAAAACGGGGGGAAACAAAACCTGCCTTTTTCATAAGCCCCGCAAGCTCTTTATCCAAATATTTTATATGCAGCCCGTTTGGCGTATGTATATTTATATTAAGGTTAGATTCCGTAATTTTTTTTAATAACGGCTTTATAAGTTCTTCCGGTTTATACAATAAAGCGTCATCATAAAAAGCAAAATTATTTATGCCAGATTCGGCAAAATATTTAATTTCCCCAAATACCTGTTCAGGCGTTTTTGCGGTAAACGTATTATTACACAATATATTTTGCGCGCAGTAACTGCAACTAAACGGGCAACCCATTGAAGCGCGTAAACAAATATAATTGTTTACAGGGTAAAAACTGTAATCCGGCAGAGAGAAATCCTGAAAATTTGCAGTAAATATATTATTTTTACATATTCCGGTATCATTAAATATACCGTTTAAAGATTCAAAACTGCCTTTTACTATATAATCGGCTCCGGATTTTTTTGCGTGTTCGCCGCACAAAGTTGCATATACGCCGCCAAGCACAACAGGCGTTTTTGGAAATATTTTTTTTATGCTCCCTATTGCTTCAAATACTCCGGGGTACCAATATGTCATTATTGATGTAACAAGTACTATCTCCGGCGTCACGATATTTTGCAGATACTGTTCTGCCTGTTCTTTAGGTATTCCGTAACGGGCAAAATCTCTAGGGATATTTTGTAATACTTCAGGTTTTTTTACAACTTGCCTGTTATAATGTCCTCCGCCATATTTGTTAGACTGCGCTTCCTGACGTTGAAAATATCTGTCCATATAATCTAACATGGCAACTTCAATATCACTTTGCTTTAAGATTGATGAAAGATATAGCAGTCCTAACGGTTTTGCCCAAAGGTCAAAAGCGGCAAAATCATAGACAGGGGGGTTAACTAGAAGTACTTTTTTCTTCATTTCAAACTTGCTCTATTTTAATTTGCAGGGTACTTAGATATACCCCAAATGAAATTAACGCCTTTTTGGGGCTTTCCGTGTGTTTCACGTGAAACACACGGAAACTATTATTCTGCAAATCGCGTTGATTTTTCAATGTGTTTTTATATATTTACTTACTTCTTTTCATACACAATGACAAAAAAAACTTTTATCACACTGGCATTTTTTTGTCGTTTCTAACTACTACTTATTACTTGCCGCCCCTTGATTTGTCAATTTTTTCCTGCATTTCTTTTAAATCTTTATCTAGCTGTTCCATTTGTTTTTTATTTTCTTCCAAAACTTTATCAAGCTCTTTTTGAGATTCGGCAAGCTGCCTGTCCGTTTCTGCTAAACGTTTTTGCAGTTCTTCCTCTGTTATCTTTTCATCGTAAAAATCAATATCTTCCTCATCTTTTTCAAACGGCGCAAATGCTTTCATCATGTCCGCAAAATCCTGCGTTAAGCCTTTAAATCCGCCGGTTTCCTTGTAATATTCCTCATTAAATTCCACCGGAATAGCCGACGCGTCAAAGATTTCCGCATCAATCGGCTCATTTACCCTGACTTCGTATGACGTAATTGTTTTTGAAATATCACCAGAGGCAGTTTCAATAACAACCGGAATATATTTTCCGTGAATCTTTTTTATTTCTTTGACCTCGTTTGCAATATCTTCAAATCCGGGCATTACGGTTTTTACTATAATATTAGTTTTCTTGTCGACATAATACGCAGTTTTCAATAATTCCCTGTCCTCTTCATCTTCCGCGTTATCGTTTGGCAAATACGACTGAATAACATAACAATTATAATTTCCTAATTTTTCTTTCCCTAAAAACCTAAATTTAACTATAGCGCCAAGCGCATCCTTAAACATCGCGGCTTTGTCATCCGAAACTTTAGACATCGCAAAAACTTTTGCCTGTTCTTCGGTAAACTCAACCTCTTCTTTAGGCGATATGTTTGATACAGTCGTAAGTATCTTACCGTTAAAAACAAAGTGAACTTCTATGTTTGCCGCGAAACTCTTGTTATATACGGATACTCTAAATTTATGACCGTCCTGCCAATATTCCTGTACGTTTTTATTTTCCGATAAAATATCATCGATATGCAAGGCGCCGCCTTCATCATTTAAGCTGTCTTTGTGCGTTTCCATTAAATCTTTCAAATATTTACTCAATAGTCGTAGTAGATTTAATATAGAGCGTCTCCGCGTCCTGAAAAGCCTGTACAGGTATAAATATCGCTTTTGCCATAATATCCCTGACATCCGCATCCGTCATTTTCTTGTTGCATCCCGCGGCAAAAAATAACATAAAACAAATTATAATCGAAAAGCTTTGTATCAAAACTTTCTTCATCAGATTTTCTCCGGCACAGCATATTTAACGCCAAAACAGAAAATTTTTATTTTCCCAAATATTTATAAAAATCCTGATGCGTATCAAATACGATATCCGCCTGCTCAAGCTTATCTTTCGGCAGGCTTGTGGCTATAGCCGCGCAAAACATTTTCGCGGCTTTTGCCGCCTTTATGCCGTAAGGGGCGTTTTCTACCACCATACATTCAGAAGGTTTTAATTTTAAATTTTTTGCGGCAAGGATATACGAATCTGGATGCGGTTTACCTTTTTTGACCATATTGCCGGCAACAACTGTATCGAGAATATTATATAAATCTGCGGGAATCATCTTTTTTGCTTCATGCAGCCTTGAGCCCGTTACAAGCCCAATTAAAAAACCTTTCTCTTTCAGCCGTTTAATCATATCTTCAATGCCTTCAAAAAGGTATCTTGTAAAATGTTTATTAAAAAATTCTTCTCTTTGGGAAAATATTTTCCTTTCGATATCAGCAGACAATTTCTTCTTATCTCTTTTAAAAGCAAATTTTATAACTTTATCCCACTTCGCGCCTTCCATTTCAAAAACGTCCGCGGGGGTAACACGCACGCCCTGCTCTTTTAACGCCTCAAACCACGAAATATAATGATAGGGCATAGAATCGATTATAATCCCGTCCATATCAAACAATACAGCCTTAAATTTTTTAATTTTCACTTGACGCTCTCGTTAGCATATTTAAATTTCGCGGTTACACGGATTTTTCGGGATGCACAACAAATAATATTTAGTTTGTTAATTAATAATTGTAAATTATTATTTGCCTTTACCAGATTCCTTCCGCCACCATAAAACATCTTCTGTTGGTAACTTTCATACCGGCGGCGGCGGCTTTTTCTATCGCAGCGGGAGATTCCGAACCGGGCTGCATCCAGACTTCCGCTATGCCTAAAGCTATACAGTCATCAACTATCTTATCCGTGCCTATTGGAGGAACAACCGTTATCACAATATCTGGCTTTTTTGGCAAATCCGTAAGAGTTTTGTAAATATTTTTACCTTTTACTTCTCCGCCGCGAACGCCGACTGCAAGAACATCGTAACCGTTTGCAAGCAAATCCGCGAATATTTTGTGCCCGAACTTTGCCGGGTTATCGTTTACGCCTGCCACTGCCACAACTCTGTTTTTATCCATAAACGCACCGCCTGTTTAGTCTTTTTTCTTCCTTTCAAAAAAGCCATATTCATCTATAGAACCCATTTTTTTCGGGTCGCTTCTCATAAGCCTGTCATCTTCTTTTTCAGGTTCACCCATCGGCTGCGGTTCGGATACGCGGACTTCTTCCTCTGCAAATTTCTCGCGTTTAAAATCGGAATCGTGAAGTTCTTTGCCGCCTTTAGCTTTTTCCTCGTCAATTTTCTTTTTTACCTGACGTATATCTTCAAAGGCGCCTTCATAGGTTCCGAGAAAGCCGGAATCGTCTTCAGTTTTGTTTTCAACTTTTTGCGGCGGCGCGACAAGTTTTTCTTTAACAATTTCTTTAAGGTCTTCCCTGTCTTCCGTTTTTATTTCAATTTCTTTAGGTTCAGGTTTCGGTTTTGGCTTTGAAGCCGCAAGTTCTTCTTCGTGTTCGATATATCTCGTTTGTATATCATTTTGGTTATTGTCCCCTAAAGCCCCCACTTCACTCTTTTTTTCCTGCATCATCTTGTCGAGCTCTTCAGAAACATCATATTCATTGCCGTTTCCGGCACGGCGTTTGGCGGGATCGATTATATTTGTACTGCCTCTAGCTACAACTTTATCCATTTTATCTTTCAGCTCATCCTGTGACATGTTACGGCTGAAAGGCGCTATAAATCTGTCTATTTCGCCTTTTTGGTCTAAATATTTATGATTTTCGGAAAGAGCTTGTTTAAGAATCGTTTTTTTAGAAAGGTTGAGCGGTTCAAAGCTCTGTTCCTGCGTCACGCCCGAAACGTCTTCATCGCGAAGTTCAATATAAAGCTGCGAAAAAAACATATTAAAAAGCGGATATGAAATTAAAAAACCTACAACTAACACATTTGACACGGCGGCAATCAATATAAGAAATATGAAAGTCAGGTAAACCTTCGTAATATTTTTTTGGCACAGCGAAACAGCAAGGGAAAAAGCTTCCGGAATCTCACTGCCGTCAAAAATGCCATACAGGAAAAATATCAGCATTGGCATAAGAAAAAACAAAAGCATCACGGACACTACAATAAACACAGGCTGGTAAGCAAATAAAGAAGCCTGCAAAGAAGGGGCTGCCGCAAATAAAAGGTTTGGAAGCAATGCAACGGCTACGCATAAAGCAATGCCTGCCGCCGCTATGATATACGCCAAAGATATTTTTGGCAAGTTTGTTTCCCGGTGGCTGCCTATTTTTCCTATATCGCGCTGGGCTTTAACCGTGCAAAAATACACATATACGGCAACCAAAGACAAAATGAGGCAAATAATCCTCGGCAAAATAAATATCTCGTCCGACAAAGGTATTTTTTTTATAAGCACCGGTGAAAATAAAAGTGCCGGAGGAATTGAAAGCAAAATAATTTTTAACGCATTATCCTTAAATGCCGCCCAGATTTTTTCCGCGGCACTTGCTGCAAAATCACCGTACTTCTCTTTATTTTTCATTTTTTTACCTGCTTATATAAATTTTGTTCATTTTAGCTTTTCCGGATTATGCAAAACGGCTCAATGCAAAATAAAAACCTTTAAACCGCAGAGTCCCGGTTATAAAGTCCGGGAGTGGCAAAGCAACGGTTTCTTTACGGCTTGTAATTATTATTTGCTGCAGCATATAACTTCTTTTGAAATTATCGAGATTCCGTTTTTGCACAAAACATCTATAGCTTTATCTATGTCTTCAAACCTGAAAACCATCAAAGCCTTATCGGAAGTTTTTTCCACAAAACCGTACATATATTCAATATTGACGTCATTGTCCGAAAGAACTTTAAGCGCCGCCGCAAGCCCGCCCGGGTGGTCGCCCACCTCAACAGCGACAATATCCGCGATTGAAGCTATAAAACCGGCCTCTTTAACTATCTTAACCGCTTCTTCCGCTTTGTCCACAACCAGGCGCACAATGCCAAATTCCGGGCTTTCAGCCAAAGTCAGCGCTTTAATATTAATTTTATTTTTACCCAAAACGTCGCAAAGCTCGTAAAGCCTGCCTTTAGTATTTTCAATAAACACGGACATCTGCGTAGTTTTCATTATTCCTCCGTTAAAATATTTAATTCAGCTTAAGTTCATAATACGTGTGCACCAGCACTATTAAAGAAAAAGGCGCTGCCGCCAAAACGCCTACAACAGTAGAAAAAGCTATAACATTTAAAACAAACAGCATTAAATATATCTTTATAATCTGCGTTACCCTGCCGTCAGTCACCTTGATGCTTTTCAGTATAGAATCTTTAAGGGTATATTTTTCCAAAAGGGCAAAAAAAGTAAAAGAGTACTTAATCATAAAGAGCGCTATCAAAAAAAATGATACTGCCGTAGCGATTATCATCGGATAGCCGGATAAAACCATCACGGCTGTGTTTAACTCTTCCGGCGTATTAAAACGCCTTATGCTTATCGCCGTAACAGGAAACGCGAAAGTCACCGTCATAAAAATTGCCACGAAAGCCGCCGCAAAAACAAACGCGCGCAGCAGCACCATGCCGGAAGGCAGAAAATCTTTTACTTTCGGTGTCCGCCCTTTAGAGGCAGCCATAAAACCCGAAATAGCCATCAAAAGAAAAACGGCAAGCAGCACCGGCACCGTAAAGTAAACCGCGATTGCGACAACAGCTTCAGCCGCGTGGAGAAAACGCGAAGCGGCAAAATCCGGCATTATCAAAGCTATAATTACCGCGGTAATAACCGCCAGCAAAACAATTCCAAAAACCAAAACAGTCAAAACCGCGGACATAATAATATGCTTCTTATATGTGGCAAAAGAGTCTTTAAAAATCTTTTTGATGGATAAAGACTTTCCCGCCATTTTTCCGCCTTTATTCGTTTTCGGGCGAATACGCTTCATTAAGTTTAAAATACGCGCAAAGCAGCGCCAGCGCGGATACCGGTATCGTAACAACAGTGCCTATTATAAAAATCCTGCCCAGAAAGTTAAAAATTAAAAGCAAAAGCAGCAAGAAAAATATTTTTTTGCGTTTGCCTAAAGTAACAGCCGCGCTTTTCGCGAAAGCCGCCGAAACCCGCGCGCCTTCAAACAATGCAATATAAAAAAATGCGTATCTTAACATCACAATCGTTACGGCAATGCCTACGGCGAGTATCAGAACGGGTATAAGTATTAAAACCGATAGAAGGCCGTTTTCAACAAAAAAACTTGTAACCGGCGCGGATGTAACCATAAAAAACAACAGCAGCGAAACGCCGAAAGGAAGCATCAATATAATAATTCCGGCAATAAATTTTAATATTATTTTTAAAGGGGGGAAGAAGTTTTTAAGTTTGAGTTCTTTATTTTCAAAAAGAGGCATTACCGCGGAGGTTAGAAGAAAAAACACTAAAGCGTGCATAAAAAACACGGTAAACGTGTATATAAAAATGCCAAAAAGCGGCATAAAATATTCCGCGGTTGTTACGGCGCCGCCTTTAGGCATCAAAACGCCGAAATTGCTTATAATAAACGTATCTGCGGAAATCTGCACAAAACTTATAAGCGTAACGGACAGTATGGAAAGCATAAATATTCCGGTAAAGTTTTGCCCGAATATCCTGAAAGCGTCCGTAAAAATTTTCTTCAACGAAAAATTATACATTTTCCTCCGGCATTACTCATAAGTTTAAAACACTTTACATATTTTTATCTGCTTTTGCCGCTTCTCTTTCTTTGAGCATATCCCGCACGGGAGATTTTGGTTCTTTTTCTTTCAGTCCGGCTTTAGGCAAAATATCCGCGCTTTGGCTGCTTTTTGCTTTGTTTAGCAAATCAGCATCTATTTTCAAATTCTTTAAATTATCAATGTGTTTCTGTAAAAATGAGTTTTTGGTTTCATTGACAAAATCGGAACATTTTATTTTTTTCAAAAATTCCAGCGCGGCGGCATATTTGTCGGATTTAAGAAATTTCTTTTTACCTAAATAAAACATTACGACTATAATAGGCAAAATTAACAAAATTGCTGCTTTCAATTTGGCAAAAGTTCCTGATGACGAAATAAAATGTGATACATTTTGCAGCACTGCCAGTAAACCGCAGCAAACAAGCAATAAAACAAAAAATATAACCATGCGTTCGATGGCTGAACTTGATTCGCGCATATAAAAATATTCCGATAGAACAAATGCCAGCATAGAATCTTCCGGCATGTCAAAAACCGCGGCATCATAGGGCGCTTTAACGGTAACTTTGCCTCCCATAAAACTTTTTTCTTTTACATTATAGTTTCCGTATTTACTCATACTTTCAGGTTTTACCAGCTGAAGCGCTATTTCTTTTCCAAGCAATTGCGAAGCAGCATTTTTAACGCGTAAATACTTCTCGGTTTGTAAAACTTTTTCAGCCTCTTGCCTTTGTTGCTGTAATATGTCGGCCATACCGGTTCCCTCACAAAAATACTATTACATCTTCCTGTTATCTATAACCCTTTTAGCTTTCCCTTCGCTTCTGGCTATTGTTTTAGGCTCAACAAGTTTGACGCTTACGCCGACAAGTATGGTGCTTTCAATGCTCTTTTTAATCTTTTGTTTCACGGCTTCAAGCGCTTTAATTTCGTCCGAGAAGAATTTTTCGTCTATTTCTACCTGTATTTCTATCATGTCAAGGCCGTGTTCCGCCCTGCTGACAACTATCTGGTAATTCGGCAGCGACTCTTCAACCTGCAGCAGCGCGTACTCTATCTGCGTGGGGAAAACGTTTATGCCTCGCACAACTATCATATCGTCCGTTCTTCCTTTAATCTTGCTTATGCGCGGCGCGGTTCTTCCGCACGCGCAAATTTCATTGCTGATAGAGACAAGGTCTCTTGTCCTGTATCTCAGCAGCGGCATGCCCGTTCTTGTCAAAGTAGTAATGACAAGTTCGCCTATTTCGCCTTCTTTCGCGGGTTTATTTGTCACGGGATCTATAATTTCAGGATAAAATACGTCAGACCACATATGAAGCCCCGATTTGTGTTTGCATTCCTGGGCTACGCCGGGCCCGGTAATTTCAGAAAGCCCGTAAATATCGGTCGCTGTAATATCTAAATTCTTTTCTATTTCGCCCCTTAGCGCTTCGGTCCACGGTTCCGCGCCGAAAATGCCGACTTCCCAAGAGCATTTTCTCGTATCAAAGCCCATGGCTTTTGCCTCTTCCGCCATATACAAAGCAAAACTCGGCGTGCAGGCAATTATGCGCGGCTTAAAATCCTGCATAAGTTTTATCTGCCTTTTTGTCTGTCCGGAAGACATCGGCATAATCGCGGCTCCAATTTTTAACGCGCCGTAATGCAGCCCGAGCCCGCCCGTAAACAAGCCGTAACCGTAAGATATCTGTATAATGTCGCCCGGCAGGCCTCCCGCGCAGGCAATTGAACGCGCGGAAACTTCTCCCCATAAATCCACGTCGTCTTTTGAGTAACCGGAAACAACGGGGTTGCCGGTAGTACCGCTGGAAACGTGCATTTCGGCGATATTTTTTATATCCATCGAAAACAGCCCGAAAGGATAGTTATCTCGCATATCGTCTTTTGTTGTAAACGGCAGTTTTGTTATATCTTCAATGCTTTTAATTGAATTTGGAGATACGCCCATATCATCCATTCTCTTTTTATAAACGGGGGAATTTTTATAAACGTACGCGGCAAGGCCGGCAAGCCTTTCCGACTGCAGGTTTTTTAAATTCTCCAGGCTCATGGTCTCAAACTTCTCGTTGAAAATCATACTAACCTCTTTTTGTGTACTGTGTTTTTTCCTAATTTTGTTTGCTTTTCCGGATTCGCAATGACAATTATATTCCTTTTTCAATCACTTTTGCCATATCTGAACTTTACACTTTTTGTATTTCAAACTATTAATTAATTTGCCTTTGCTTTTTCCCTGTATTCTCCGGCTTTTTTTTCATCGCCCAAACCTTCATAAGCGCGCGCCAGATCATTGTAAACGTGCTTATCAACGCTTTCCTGCTTTATATAAAGCAGGGCTTTTACGGCTTCATCATACATGCCCAGGCGTGTAAGCGCCGCGCCTTTTATAAAGTAAGCGTCATCTTTATTATTGCCATATTTTTCTTCAAATTGTCCTGCTTGTATATATACATTAATGTCATTCAAAGCGTTCTGCCAATCGCCAAGTTTGTAATATATTGCCGCCCTGTTAAAATACGCGGTATATCTTTCCGGGTTTATTTCAATTGAATATGTATAATCCGCTATCGCTCCGTTATAATCTTTAAGGCTGCTTTTAGCCGTGCCTCTGTTCATCCAGACTCTTTTATTATTAGGGTCGGCTATGGCTACGGCGTCATATATTTTAAGCGCTTCTTTGTAATTTTGAGCGCGCATTTCAGCCAAAGCTTTTTCAATAAACTCATCTTCTTGTCCCAAAGATATCAGCGACGCTATTTTTTCAACTTCCTGATCATAACTGTTAATACCAGCATCTTTTTTTCCAACGGGCTTACTATTTTTACTGCCGTTTACAGGGAAGTTAAATACATTTTTTTTCACATATCCTGCAAAATTATGTTCAACCGTAAAACAGTAACATAAGAAAACCAATAAACATATTAAAAGTGCCAATAAAACAAAAACCACGATAACTTTTTTTTGCATAGCGCCTCAATTGTTAAAATATAGTTCAGTCATTATATCGGCTTCGTTTGCGGCTGATTTCGGATACTTTCTCCAAAGCTTAATCTTTACATAAGCGGGAAGCCTGTCAATGCGCAACCCGAGATCTTCCTGAAACGGCGACCCGTTATTGCGGGGAAAACCGCTCGACATGCCCAAATGTATAAATTTTTGAATTTCCCCGACATTGTCCTTTACCGATTCCGGATGGAAAGTAATGTTTGTAGATTCATAAACAAATATGTACGGATAGCCGAAATCGCGCGCGTTTAAACCGTCAAGAGAGTACAAAAACTTATCTTTATGCGCCGGATGTATTTCATTAAAAAATTTACGCATGGAATAAACAACTTTAACCGCATTATCTGCTTTATAATATTTTACAGATTCTGGCAGCAGATACATATCTTCGCCCCAATACCTGCCGTATGTCGCGTTGTTATAAGGCAAATCCAGCATAATAAGCGCAGAAGGGTTGTTTATAAACCTGCTTTCTTCAGAATAACCTTCCGCGCTGGCAGTGCTGTAAAGCTGGTATTTCAGGGCTATCCACTGCACGCCGTTTTCAATCTGTCCGAAAATACTTTCGTTAGGTTCATAATCCGGGTTTTTGAAAAGGCTTTGCCCCACGAATTTCTTTCTTATTTCATAAATTTCATCTTTTGATTTGTAGTTAAAATCCATAGGGGCATTAACTTCAAATACGGTGACATCCTGCGTAATGCTATCGTTTATATCAACGTAATTAATTTTTGCCGTGCTATTGTCATAAACTAAAATATCCGGACCGGAAGTGAAAGGTTTCGCGTCAAAAAAAATATCGTAACGCGTATGGTAAAAAATAAAAACCGCCAAAGCGCAGACCAGCAACAAAACTGATAAGGCATTTTTCATAATAAGTTTCTGTTACGGCAAACTGAAGCTAAAACACGCCGGAAAACAGGCCAGAACTTTAATTATTGCGCCGCTTCAAGAAAAACTTTTCTGTTTTCTTCTATCAGTTTGCCTTTAAAGCCGACTTCCAAAGCTTTGAGCCAGCTTTCGCGGCTTATTTTTAAATGTTTGGAAAGCCTGCCCAGCATATAAGTGTTTATAAATTTTTTATTTTCGAGTTTTCTGTTGGCTTCGTCCAAATCTTTCATAAGGTCAACACCGTTTTTTGCAAGGTAAGGCAGCATTCTGTCATGCTCACCCCGGTGGAAAGGCACTAAAAAGTCCGAACCTTCAAGCTCAATCAAAGGAGAGAATACGTCTTTGCCGAATCTTACGTGCGACTCTACCGAACCGCCGCGCTGCGCCATGCCGTGCACTTCGGATTTTTTCGTGTGGTAACCGTCATAAACCGCGGCAAGAGAGGCAATTTCCGCGGCGGTCAAAATCCCCTGCCCGCCCGTCCCGCAGAATAAAATATTTATGACTTTATTTTCCATTTTTATCCCCATTGCCATCCCCAAAGTTTTAACCGGGGGATACATTTAAACTATTATTTCATTATATAAGCCGCGCATAAATTTCAATTTACTTTTTCTCTTTAAGCCCGCCGAATTTACAGGCGGTAACGCACACGTTGCAGCCGGCGCACAAATACTCTTCCAAAACTATGCCGCCGTTTTCGTCTTTATGTATCGCGGGGCAGTCAACCTGCAGGCACATTCCGCATTTTTTGCATTTCGCTTTATCAAATACGGGCGCCGCTTCCCTGCTTTTGTCTATCATCTTGCACGGATAACGCACAATCAATACCGACAAAGCGTCTTTATCCATAAGTTCTTTTATTTTGTTCTGTAAATTTTTGTCAAAAGCGTTGATGACTTCCACTGTGTCCGCGCCCGCGGCGGAACATATATTTTCAAGGCTCAGCCTTTTTGTCGCTTCGCCTTTCGCCGTAAAGCCCGTAGCCGGATTCGGCTGGCTTCCCGTCATCGCGGTAGTGGAATTATCTAAAATTATGATAAGCCCTTTTGCTTTATTGTACGCGGCGTCTATCAAACCCGTTATGCCGGAATGCACAAAAGTGGAATCGCCGATAACGCCGACAACTTTATTATGCCCTAAAATTTTAGACATGCTTTCAAACATCGTAACGCTCGCGCCCATGCAGACCGTCGTATGCAATGCTTCCAGTGGTTTTAAAGCGCCCAGCGTATAGCAGCCGATATCTCCCGCGACTATAGCTTTAAGTTTTTTTAAAGCGAAAAATACCGAACGGTGAGGGCATCCCGGACACAAAACGGGTTTTCTCGCTCCGGAAGGTTTTTCAACTTTCTGTTTTCCGGCGACAATTTCTTTTACAAGCGCGGGGTTAAGTTCTCCGATGCGGTAAGAAATATCTTTAGTTTTTACTTTTATGCCAAGCTGCAAAACCCGCTCTTCTATAAAAGGTTCCAGCTCTTCTATAACGTAAAGTTCTTTAACTTTTGCGGCAAACTCTTTTATAAGCTTATCGGGAAAAGGGTAAGTCATGCCGAGTTTTAAAAATGAAGCGTCCGGAAAAGATTCTTTGGCGTATAAATACGCAACACTGTCCGCGATAATGCCTATTGAAGAATCGTTCATCTCAATTTCGTTTAAAGGCGATTTTTCAGCGTATTTTTGCATATCTACAAGCTTTGTTTCCAAAGCTATGTGCTTTTTATAAGCGTTCGCGGGAACCATCACGTATTTAGCCGCGTTCGGCGTAAAAGTTTTATCCGCAACTTCAATTCTCTCTGAAATTTCAATATTTTCTTTTGTATGGGAAACGCGCGTGGTAAGCCTTATAATTACCGGCGTATCAAACCGTTCGCTGATTTCAAAGGCGCTTCGCGCCATTTCGTAAGCTTCTTTCGGGCTGCTTGGTTCAAGCAAAGGCATCTTTGCGAATTTTGCGATAAGCCTGTTGTCCTGCTCATTCTGCGAAGAGTGGCATCCAGGATCGTCAGCGGTAACGATTATAAAACCGCCCCCTACCCCTGTGTAAGAAGCCGTCATAAGCGGATCCATCGCGACGTTTACTCCGACGTGTTTTGAAGAGTAAATGCTTCTTACGCCTGCTATTGACGCGCCCAGAGCGACTTCAAAAGCAGTTTTTTCGTTTACGGACCACTGCGCGTCAACTTCTTTAAACTGCGTTAAAAACTCCAAAATCTCCGTAGCCGGCGTGCCCGGATACGACGCCGCCGCTTTAAGCCCTGCTTCATAAGCGCCGCGGGCAAGCGCTTCATCACCTGATAAAAGTTGTATTTTTTTCATAATAATAGATTTTAACTTTTTTGTTGATTTTTCGCAACATTTGTGATGATAAATTTCTTTACTTTTGGAAAGTAACCAACTGCAAGGCTTTGCCTTATACTTCAGTACTTTTGTACAAAGGGTGTAAAAGGACAAAAAAATCTGCGCTGAGCGCATTAAAGGCTTTTTTGAACAATTTGTGGAACTTGCGGCAAATAAAGACATTTAGGGGTACCGTTCAAACAGCCCTAATTGGATATTTAAAAATTTTTTGTTCATAAACACGCGCTCTAAGGTGGCATTAACGGCAAAAACTTTATATTTGTCATTCTGCGGCAGAGCTTTTTGGTTACTTTTTGGGCTCGTGCAAAAAGTAATGCGGGTTTCAGAGTGCGCAGCACCCTTTGTTTAAAAGTACACGGGTTTGGATAGTAAGTCCGCACAGACTGCGGGTGTGAAACACCCGTAAAAAAAGCCGGGGCAGCATATGCCCCGGCGTATAGTCTGAAATATTTATTTTTAAATTTTCGCGTTAAACTCTAACCTCACAAAAATAGAGTCATCCGCTTTATCGTAATAAAAATCGCCGGGTTTAAAATATTCTCCGAGCGCGAAGGCGCTAAAATTCTTGGAAATATTGTATGAGAGTTTTGCTATCGCAATGCCGCCCCTGGTTTTTCCGTCTCCAAAAAGCCCGGGGATTACCGTTGTATTTTTGTCGATTTCGTTATTCGCAAAAAGCATCCCGCAGGATAAAAACAGTTTTATGCGCGGCGTAACGGGAATATTTAAATCCGCCTTATACATCTGAAGGTTTGTCCAGTATCCTATTCCCGACTCATATCTGTACAAATAAAAAACTACTTCCGACATCCACGGGCTGCGGGAAAAGAGAGGGTCCCACCCTTCCGCGCCGGTCGTGTTTGTATTATCGCCCGAAAGGTATATGTAACCAAGCGAAAAAGGCTGTAAAATGCTTACGGGGATATCGGCAAAAACGTATCCGCCGAAACCCGCGCTTACTGAGCTTAAATAATTTGAAAGCTGCGCCGCGAGCTGCCCCCTGAATATAACTTTATCCAAATCGCACTTTACATATGAACCGAAAGTATTAATTGATTTTTCAATGCGCCCCGCCTGAGGATTTGCTTCTTCATTTTTAAACATATAGTACGGTTCCCAGTAAATTTTGGAAGACGTAGCCGTTTTACCATACACTATCAAAGCGCTTTCATTGCTGTCATTTAGCGGGGTATCCGGGGTATTCGGGTTTATTATGGGCATTATGTCATCAACACTTCTGTTATATATGCCGATAAGTTCAACGCTGCCTTTAGGACCGTTGTATTTTACTTTCGCGGCGTTGAAGTAGAAAGTCCTTGAGCCGTCAAGAGGGGTACCGTCCGCGATCAAAAAGCCTTCGCCGTATTCCAGCGGATTCAAATCCATCCTTCCCACCTTAACGTCAAAAACGCCAAACACTTTCGGCATGGATAACACCAAGTTATCCACAATAAACTCATTGATATTATATTCCGAACTACCCGCCCCGTTATATATATATGAACGGCTTTCATTGGACATTCTCAAATATAAACTCGCAAAACTTTCAAAATCGGCAAGCACGCCTCCGGAAAACTTAAAGCGGAAAAAACTTTTTTCATCGGTGTTTGTTAAGCCTAAATCATAGGTATTAAGATGATACTCGTACCTTGTCCTTGCAAGCGCGTCAAAAGTAAACATTGGGGCGGCTTGCAGCTGGGTACCCGCAACCAAAAGAAATGCTAAAACAGCTAACAGCTTTTTCATGAAAACCTCATTGACCTTAATTTGATTTTTAGATATAATACCAAAGTATTTTTAAATATTCAAAAAGGGGTTTACCCCTTCAAAATAACCGAGGAATTAACAATGAAAAGAACGTATCAGCCAAACAAAGACAGAAGAAAGAAAAAAATAGGTTTTATGGCCAGAATGGCTACTCCGGGCGGCAGAAGAGTATTAAGCGCCCGCAGAAGAAAAGGTCGCAAGACAATCAGCGCATAAGCAAACATGCTCAACAAAGAGAAGGGCGCCTCCCATAAAAGTTTTTCTTTTTCTTACCGCGAACGGCTTCACCTCCAGAAAGACTTCAATTTGGTGTTTAAAAAAGGGCGCAGGCTTGAAAATAAGGCTTTAAAGATTCTGGCTTACAAAAACAACGGGGGACATTTAAGAAGGCTCGGGCTCGTAACTTCCCGTAAAGTAGGATCAGCCCCCGTAAGAAACAGGACAAAAAGAAGGCTCAGGGAAATTTTCAGGACAAATAAGCGTTCTATGGAAGCAGGATTGGATTTAATTTTTATTTCCAAACCGGAAACAGCAACACTGGATTATAAAGCGCTTGAAAAGACGATTTTAACAATGCTTGCAGGCGCCGGTTTATATAAGAGCACAAAATGAAGCGTGCCGCACTATTTTTAATTAAATGTTACCAGGCAGTATCTTCAGTTTTACCTCCCAGATGCCGTTTCCAGCCAAGCTGTTCTTCTTACGCTTATCAGGCAATAGAAATTTACGGATTTTTCAAAGGTTCTTTTATGGCTTTTAAAAGAATCATACGCTGCCACCCTTTTTGTAAAGGCGGCATAGACCCGGTACCAAAAAGACAGTTAACAATTAACAATGGACGATTAATAATTAAAGACAATGACAAGAAGAATCAATAGGCTTTTGAATGTTTTTTAATTGTTATTTATTAATTGCCGTTTAGAAAGGAAGTAAAATGCAAAAAAACACGATAATGTTTGTAGTATTTTCAGCGCTGGCTATCTTCGTTTGGTATTATTTCTTTGCTCCGCCTCCGCAGCAGCCGCAGCAACAACAATCCGCCAAGACCGAAACCGTAAAGTCTGAAAGCGCAGCCGCTTACGAAAACAAGTCTGAGCTCAAAAGCGAAGACTCAAAGGGTTCGCAGCTTGAAAAGAACGCAAAAACGCAGGAAGAAAAGATTAATATCGAAACCGATAAATATAAAGCTGTCCTTTCAAACAGGGGCGCCTCGGTTTTAAGCTGGTCAATAAAAGAAAAGAACGGCCAGTGGGTAGATTTGGTGCTTCCGCAGGCGGCGCCCGTAATGGCAAACTTCCCTGGTTCTAATTACAAAATTGTTTCAAAAACCAATGAAAAAATCGTTTTTGAACACACCTCGCATGAAGGCTGGAAGATAACAAAAACTTATACGCTTTCGCCGGATTCATACATGCACAACGTAACGATAACGCTTGCTAAAACAAAGGCTGACGCAAAACTTCCGCAGGTAGAACTTGAATGGGGCCCCGGCCTTGGCACGGACACAAAAGAACTGAAAGAAAACATGGCTGTCACAAGAGCCATAGCTTTTACGGCGGCAAAGCCCGGCAAAATCAGAAAACTTAAAAACGATACGGAATCCGCTGCGCTTTTCAGATGGGCGGCTGTTGACAACAGATATTTCCTCGCGGCGTTTATACCTGAAAAATCAATCGATTTTGACCAAATAAAATCACACAGGCTTGATAAAAAGCATCCATATTCGTTAACTCTTACAGCGTTATCCCCCAAAGAAAATGACAGTGCGGAATATTCAATTAATTTTTACCTTGGTCCTAAAGGCTACACATATCTAATGACATATAAAATCGGGCTTGAAAAAGCTGTAGATTTCGGCTTTTTCGGCTTCTTAGGTAAAATTGCGTTCGCGGTGCTCACATTTTTCCACGGAATAACGCACAATTACGGCTGGGCAATCATAATGCTTACGGTCTGCATACAGATTTTAATGATACCGCTTACTTTAAAAAGTTTAAAGGCGGCGGCGGCTATGAAGCGCGTACAGCCCATGATCAAAGAAATACAGGATAAATTCAAAGAGAATCCGCAGAGGCTTAACGCGGAAATGTTAAACGTGTACAAATCACAGAAAGTAAACCCGCTTGGCGGCTGTTTGCCCATGCTTTTGCAGCTGCCTATTTTCTGGGCGTTTTTCACGATGCTTCGCAACGCTTACGAATTAAGGTGCGAACCGTGGATTTTATGGGTAAAAGATCTATCCGCGGCTGACCAGTTTATGCAGCTTGGCGGTTTTAACCTTAATCTGCTTCCTTTAATAATGGGTATCGGAATGTTTTTACAGCAGAAAATGACAACCGCGACTTCAGACCCGACGCAAAGAAGAATAATGTACATAATACCGGTAATATTTACGTTTATGTTCTGGACTTTCCCTTCAGGGCTTGTCCTTTACTGGCTTACAAACAGCGTAGTATCGATGATTTTGCAGTTCTTCGTGATCAGGAAAGATAACGCAAGAGTGAAACACGCATAACTGCAAGTAATAACTAATAAGCAACAAGTATTTAAAGTTCCAGGTTTAGCATAGTTCTTTAGGTTTTAAAGTTTTTAGCGGGGCGCGCAACAAAGCCGCGGCAAAAACTTTAAGACCGCCATAAAAAATAAAAGAGGAAGAGACATGCCGGAAATAGAAATAAAAGGCAAGACAGTTGAAGAAGCAATAAATAAAGGTTTGGAACAGCTCGGCTGCAGCAGGGAAAAAGCCGAAATTAAAATTCTTGATGAAGGCTCCACGGGGCTTTTCGGGCTTATGGGCGCGAAACCGGCGGCAGTCCTTATATCCGCATCAGCCGCGGACTGCAAAAACAATGTCACGGTTGAAGCGGACCCCAAAAAAGTTATCCCCAAAGCGGAAAAAACCCTTTCAGACATCATTGATAAAATGGGTATACCGTTAAAATCTCTTAAATCTTCTTTTGTTAAAGACAGCATTAACATGGAAATTGCCGCAGGCGACAGCAGCTTTATAATAGGCAAAGGCGGCCAGACGCTTGACGCCCTTGAGTACATAACTCAAATTATCGTAAATAACGATTTAAATACAAAAATCAAGCTTAATCTCGATTGCGAAAACTACAGGACAAAACAAAGTGAACGCTTAAAAATTATGGCGGACAAAGCTGTGGAATATGTAAACCGCACGGGTAAAATTTACCGTTTTGACCCTATGAGCGCCAAAGAAAGAAAAATAGTGCACACGTATTTGAAAGATAACCCGAAAATAGAATCTTTTTCGGAAGGGGAAGGCTCATTAAGAAAAGTCGGCATAAAGCTTTCCGGAAAAAAAACAGCTTAACGGCAAGTAATAATGAAAATAGCGATGTGTGGATGCATAGACGCATAGAAGCATGGCAAAGGCAAGTAATAATTAATAAGTAATAGTTTGAAATACAAAAAAATGACTTAAAAATAAGTAAGTTTTGTCATTCTGATGCGGCGATTTTTGCGGCGCAAAACTGCACACACTGACTACATATTCCTAACTTCTGACTTTTTTTACAAAAACCGGGCAAAAAATGTCCGGTTTTTTCTATTTGGAAAAACATAACAAATGTACCTCTCCCTTGTCAGGGAGAAGGTGCAGAGACAAAAGTGTTTTAAATAAAAAGGAAATATATTATAATCAAAACTGCCGCTATTAAAGGAGTCTCGCCTGATGGGTTATGCAAGTTTTTCAAAACGCTTTTTGGCTTTTTTCATAGACTGCATCGTTGTGTATTTCGGCGTTTCAATCGTAATGGCTTTTGTGCCTTCGGAAGATACCGCTTCAGGCATGCTGTTTACGGTTGTTTTTTCGCAGGCGGCGGCAATAATCATCTTTATACTGTATTCGGCATTATTTGAGAGCTCGCAAAGGCAGGCGACTCCCGGAAAAATAGTAATGGGGATAAAGGCCGTAACCGCGGACGGCGGCAGATTAAATTTTCCGCGTGCTCTTACAAGGGCTGTTATTAAAGATATTTCCACGTTTTTGCCTTTTCTGTTTTTTATCTGCATTTTCACAAAAAAGAAGCAAAATCTTCATGACTTCGCGGCAAGAAGCTATGTTATAAACAAAACGGAAACGGCGGCAGCCAATGAAAAGGCTTTAAAAATTATTACGGCGGTTATCATAACCGCAGGCATTTGCTGCATAGCGTTTTTAATTTTTATATTTTCATTCGCGGCTAAAGAAGGCATGACGTTTAAAAGTATCGAAACCGTAGCCGCGATGCAAAACAAAACAAACGCTTCTTCTTTAACATGGCCCAAAAGAAATTTTGCCGATATATTTGTTACAATTGATCTGCCCTTTACCCCTAAAAGAGATTTGGAAAAAGAAAACTCATTGAAAAATGAATCAGAAAATATTGCTGATATAATTATTTATAACTACATGACTACCCCTTTCAATTTTGAAATACAATATATAACGCTTAATTCTAAAACATCTCTTCAGAACATAATGGAAAAATACGGCATGGCGCATATTGGCGCAACCGGCAGGCAGGCGCCGCAGGAAGAGTTTACAGTTGAAACGGCAAAATATTCAGGCTTTGATTCTTTGGCTGCCGTAAGGGTAAAACCCGCGGAACTTCCCGGCAAACTGGCAAGCGTACAGCGGTTTGCCGAAACGATGAACCAAGACACCTATGGAATTTTTGACAAAATTGCCGTAATACGGGAAGCGCCGGACAAATTCTGGGTCATCCACGGCTCATCGGGTAAAGAATCAGCGATGCCGTTTATAGAAAAAGCGATGTACTCGGTAGAAATTATAAAAACGGAAATTGAATGAACCGCTCAACTCAAAAAAACAATTTATACGCCGCCATTGCGGTTTTTGCCGTGCTTATATTTGTTTGCGCGTTTGCATTCCAGCCTGCCTTGGCAAATTCCGCCGGAGTTTTCGCGGAAAACGGCAATAAAAAATCAAAAGATGATGACGCATTCTTCTTGACAAAACTTTCAATGTATCTGGCGGAAAAATTTTCAAACCCCGGCAAAACCAGTATTGAACAACAGCCCGGCACAACTGAAACAATTATAATCGCAGACTAATACAAATTAAGGAGATTTCAATGTCCTTCGCAAGTTTTGCAAAACGTTTTTTGGCTTTTTTTATCGATTGCATGGTTTTATCAGTCGCAACATCCGTTTTAGGGAATTTTGTCCCGTGGTCAATATTTACGAATATTTCGCACATGATAATCGCAAGCATGGTTTTAGGGTGTATTATTTTTCTTTTCTACTCCGCCTTGTTCGAAAGTTCAAAATATCAGGCGACTCCCGGAAAAATGCTCATGGGGCTTAAAGTTACAGATGCTCAAGGCGTCAGGATAAACACGGGCAAAGCGTTCATGAGGGCTTTTATAAAAAGCTTTTTTGCCGTTTTTCCTTTAAACATAACTTTTATTGCCTGCGCTTTTACCGGTAACAAACAAAACCTTCACGATTTTGCCGCAGACACTTTTGTTGTTAACGTGAAAAGCGAATCTTCGCCCGCTTCCGAAAAAGGCGCGAAAATCGCGGCGACAGTTATAATAGTTTTAGGATTGATTTTTACCGCAGGCTCTATTGCGCTTTATAAGTTTGTACTTGTTAAAGTAGGCTTTACCGTAAGCTCCATTAAAACGCTTGCGCAGGCGCAGCAAGGCGCGGACTTCTCAAAAATAATATGGCCGGAAAGGCGTTTTGACGATATCGGCGTTTCCGCGGAACTCCCCTTTATGCCTAAAAGAGACACGGCCGCCGAAAATTCCGCGAAAACAGATACATCCAACAATATTGCAGATATTATTATCTATGCAAACAAATACATTCCTTTTGAATACCAAATACAGTATATAACCTATGACGTACCTGTTTCCGCGGAAAGCGTTATGCAGAGGTTTACTAACGATTTAACCCGTTACGAACCTGAAGAAAAAGCAAAAGCATTTGAAATCCGAAATATTGAAATATCAGGCATGAGCGCTTTAAAAGCCATACGCACATATACAGATAAAAATTTATCGGACTCTCCCAGAATGAAACAGCTGGAAACGGAAACCGGTAAAGAGGAAATTGCCGGCAACTTTGACGAAATTATCGTTATACCGGACGGCAGCAATACGGCATGGGTTATCCACAGTTCAACGTTTATGCAGTCGTTTTATCCGCTTATACAAAAAGCGATGGATTCCGTAAAAATTACAAAAGGAGAGTAAAATGGCTTACACGGGGTTTTGGAAAAGATTTTTTGCTTATATTATTGATGCTATTATCATTTTGTTTTTTACTCTGGCATTAATACTTTCCGTGCTTTTCTTTGCATTCGGAGGGATAGAAAGCGTTAGAAATTTTGAAAGCGGTTTGTACAGCCTTGTTGTCATATTTTTATTTATCGCCATTAATTTGGCACAGCTTGTTTATTATGCCGGCTTTGAAAGCTCAAAGTATCAGGCAACCATCGGCAAACTTATCGCGGGTATTAAAGTTACCGATGAAAAAGGAGAAAGGCTCACGCAAGGCAAAGCCTTCATCCGCGGCATTGTTAAAATGATACAGTCAAACTCCTTAATGTTCCTATTTGTAATATGCGCTTTTACCGGGAAAAAGCAAAACCTTCACGATTTAGCCGCCGGCAGCGTTGTTTTAGAAAAAAATCCCGAAACCGCTAAAAAAAGAGGTTTAATTATAGGTATTATCTTTATTATTGCGGCGTTTTTTTTCATTGGTACTCTTTCAATGCTTTTTTTATACCCGAGAACTATAATGGAACGCATAGCAAACACTTCGGAAGAAGATAAGCACAGTTTGCTTCCATGGCAAAAACACACTTTTGAAGACATCAGCTTAACAATAGAATCGCCGTATGGCTTTGAACTGGAAGAAAACAGATATTGGGGCAAATCTAATGGATCTGAAACTGTTATTTATCTCACAGACATAGACGACTCCCTGACAAAATCAGTAACGACGTGGGTTGAAAAACATGCCGCAAACAAAGGCTTGCCTATCAAAAAAACAACAAAAGATATCGCAATTTCAGGCATAAAAGGCACGGAAACAATAATTGAAAGTGACGATCCTGATTTTATATTTGACGGGCGTATTATAGTTTTAGATAAAAACGGAGAAAGATATGTTATTGCCCTCATAGCAAGCAACTCGTACACTAATGATAAAATTATCAGCTCTATTGTAATTAAATAGCAACGGAGGGAAATATGGGCAAAAATATTTTGGTTGTAACGGGCAGCCCGCGCAAAAACGGCAACAGCGAAATGCTTGCGGACGCCTTTATAAAAGGCGCGCAGTCGCAGGGACACGTTGTGTCAAAGTTTGAAGCCGCTTTAAAAAAAATAGGCGGCTGTACCGCTTGCGACCAATGCTGGAGCAAAGGCAATGCCTGCGTAATAGAAGACGATTTCCGCCAGCTTGAACCGCTGCTCGAAAAAGCCGATATTTTAGTTGTCGCTTTCCCCTTATACTGGTACTCTTTTCCGGCGCAGATAAAAGCTTTTATCGACAGGCTGTACGCTTACGTTTCACCAAAAACCGCAAGGCCGCTGAAAATAAAACAGACTTACAAGCTCGTTTCCGCGGCTGATTTTGACGAATCGGCATTGATAGGCTTAAAGCAAAGCTGCAAAAGCATTTGCACGCTTATGAAGTGGGAAAGCGTTAATTCAATTTACGCGGTAAACATAAACAAAAAAGGCGAAATCGCCAAAACGGATTTTCTCAAAGAAGCGGAAGAAATGGGAAAAGCGGTTGGCAATTAAGAGGAATAGGCACGCGGCAAAAACAATTAACAAATAATACGGCTTCTGCGAGCGCAAAAAACTGCGCCGCGGAATAACCGTATTTTAATTTACCCTATTAATTGTTATTGCCGTTTTGCCGCTCTTTTTGCGGCTTATGAGTTCAAAAATATTTGTGTTTGCCTGGCACAGTTGCGCTTGTTTGAAGCGAAACTCCTTTAAAAGCTTTTATTAGTGTTTCGCAAGTTCGCAAACTGACAAATATTTTTGAATGAAATGCAAAACCGGCGGCGGGGCTTTTTGGTTACTTTTTGGGCTCGTGCAAAAAGTAACTCGCCTTTAGGCGAAACTTGAGCATAAGGGTATGCAATACCCTTAATTTGATTTTTACCGTCAAACAAGCTATTATTAAACATTATGAATTACCTCAACGAAGACACCATTGCCGCGCTTTCTACAGCCGCCGGAAAATCCGCAATAGCGGTTATACGCTTAAGCGGGAAACAAAGTTTCCAAATCATAAATAAAATCTTCAAAACAGCCGCGGGCGAAGGCAAGCAAATACGCCTCGGTTTTATAGAAAATAATGGCAAAAAGACAGATGAAGCGATTTGCGCCTTTTTTACCGCGCCAAACACTTATACCGGCGAAAACCTTGTTGAAATATCAACGCACGGCAACCCTGTAATTATAAAAGAAGTGCTGGATTTGCTCTATAAAAACGGCGCGCGCGCCGCGGAACCCGGCGAATTTACTTACCGCGCATTCGTAAACGGCAAGATGGATTTAGCCGAAGCGGAAAGCGTCTGCGCGCTTATCACAAGCAAAACGGAAACCGCAGCGAAAGCGGCTTTAAACAATGTCAGCGGAAAATTTTCCAAAGAAGTGCGGGATATTAAACATAAGCTTACGCGTTTTCTCGCGCACGTTGAAGCGTCTCTCGATTATCCTGAAGACGAAATACCTTTTATGACGCCAAAGCAAAAAGAAGAGATGTTAAACTCTTTAATACTCACAAACCAAAAACTTTTGGACACATACAAAGTCAGCGAGAATCTGCAAAAAGGGATGAAAGCCGCGATAATCGGCAAGCCGAACTCCGGCAAATCTTCTCTTCTAAACGCGGTACTCGGCAAAGACCGCGCCATTGTTACCGAAATTGCCGGCACTACAACCGACACCATTGAAGAAATTATAGACTGCCGCGGCATTCCTCTGACAATAATAGATACCGCGGGTATCAGGCTGCATACCGAAAACTCAATAGAACTTTTGGGACAGGAAAGAAGCAAAGAGGCGGCAAACAAGGCCGATATTTTAATTTGGATTTTTGACGCTTCAGCGGAGCTTGATAAAAACGATTTAGAAATTGCGCAGTATTTAAGCAGCGGCTGTGTCAACGCACCTATTATAGGTGTAGCAAATAAAAGCGATTTGCCTTCAAAAATCAATCAAAATGATATAAAAAACCTGGCAAAATTTAATACTATTATAAACATATCGGCAAAATCTAATGACGGCATTGCAAAACTTTTGGAAGCCATCGCGGAAATTGCCGGGATATCTGATGTTCAAAACGATTATTTGCTTGTAAATTCAAGGCATTTTGCGCTTTTAAAAAACGCCCGCGAGGCGCTTATGAAAGCAAAAGAGATAGTGGCAAACAATAAAGAAGATGAAATTGCGGCGCTTGAACTGAAAAACGCTTTATCCGCGGCTGACGAAATTTTAGGCATTAATACCCCGCAGGATATTTTAGATACAATTTTCAAACAGTTTTGCATTGGAAAGTAAAAAACAATTAATAAGTAGTAATGACTATAATTGTCATTGTGTTGTGCCGCATTAGAACACGTCTTATGAACGAATGCGCGCAGCGGCAGATTTTTTGGTACTTTTGCATCACTTGGCAAAAGTACTGGGGAGTTAGGGGCAATGCCCCTTAAGGTAACTCTCTCTAAATGGCGAAAGATTTTTATATCGTTTAGTAAAAAACACAAGGATTTATATGAGGCAAAAACACGGGCAAAACTTCTTAATCGACAAAAATATAGTAAACAATATAATTAAAGCGGCGGAGATTACCCCGCGGGATGAAGTGCTGGAAATCGGCCCGGGCAAGGGCATTCTCACCAAAGCCATGCAGCCTTTGGCAAAACATATTACCGCTGTTGAAATAGATGCGGATTTATACCGCCAGCTAAACCACTACTTTACATTCCACAATACGCAGAACATAACGCTTATAAATGAAGACTTCTTGAAACTGCCGTGTGCTGGCGCCATAGCGCCGCAGAATGGCAACATTTGTTCCCCGCTTCCCATTTCCGGCGCTCCGCTCTTCACCCTGCCTTTCAAAGCCGTTTCAAACCTGCCTTACAATGTAGGTACGGCACTTATCCAAAAGCTTCTGCCTTTGAATAACTGGACGCAGTGCGTTTTTATGCTGCAGAAAGAAGTTGTACAGCGCCTTGCCGCAAAAGAAGGCGGCAAAGATTACGGCTACATATCCATATTTACCCAATATTACGCGGACTGCCAAATCCTGTTTGACGTTTCCCCGAAATGTTTTAACCCCCCGCCAAAAGTTATGTCATCCGTTATTAAGCTTACAAACAAAAGGCCCGGTGTGCCGGATCCGCTCTTTTTTGCATTTGTAAAGCATAGTTTCAGCATGCGCAGAAAGACTATTTTAAATTGTGTAGCCTCTTTTAAAAATCTGGATAAAACAGCCGCAAACAAAATCTTAATAACTTGCGGTTTGGACCCGCTTTTGCGGCCGGATAAACTTTCAATTGACGCTTTTTTACGCTTGACTGCCGAAATTAAAAAATGTATAATTTTACAATCATAATTTGATTTTTAAAAAGACCGTTTTATAACAATTTTTATACCGGTTTATATCTTTATCCACAGCTGTGGATAACTTTGGGGATTATATGAACGTTTCAATTGCAGAGCTATGGCAAAAGGTTGTGGACAACCTTAATGTTTCACTTACGCAGGAAAGCTATAATTTATGGATTGCGCCGCTTAAACCGCTCACTTTGGAAAACAATATTTTTACGGTTGCTGTGCCGAATGTCTATTTTTCGCAATGGATAGAAAGCCACCAGCAAAAAAATATCGAAAAGATTTTATCGGAAAACTGCGGCCAGAGCGTTCTTCTTGAATTAAAACCCCAGCAGGATTTAACGCCCATAATCGCCAAAGTAGAAAATACCCCCGCGCCCGCTGACGTTTCCGCGCCTATACAGCAAAAAGACCAGATAAACCCCAAATATATATTTGAACGCTTCGTTGTCGGCGCGTCAAACAGGTTCGCGCACGGCTGTTCGGAAGCGGTAGCCAAAAACCCCGGCAAACAGTTTAACCCGCTTTTTATTTACGGAGGCGTGGGCCTTGGCAAAACGCATTTGCTCCATGCTATAGGAAACTATATAAAACAGTCAGATTCTGCAGTAAGGGTGCTTTACGTTACCGCGGAGAAGTTTACCACCGAATTTATAGAATCGCTGCGTTTTGACAAAATGACATCGTTTAAAAATAAATACAGAAGCCTCGACTGCCTTCTTATAGACGACATACAGTTTTTAGTCGGCAAAGAAAGTTCGTAGGAAGAATTTTTCTACATATTCAATTCTCTTTACGATTCCCGCAAACAGGTGGTCATTTCTTCAGACCGCCCTCCGAAAGAGCTGGAAAGGGTCGAAGAAAGGCTTATTTCGCGTTTTGAGTGGGGCATTATAGCAGACATACAGGCGCCCGATTTGGAAACAAGGATCGCGATTTTAAGAAAAAAGGCCGAAGATGAAAAATTATACGTGCCGGATGACATTATCCTTTATATAGCAACGCAGATAAAATCCAACATAAGGGAGCTGGAAGGCTCGCTTTTAAGAATAACTGCTTTTTCAGCGTTTACGGGTACGCCGCTGACGGTTGATTCTGTGCAGAAAATCCTTAAAGACGTGGTTAAACCGCCGGATGATACGGCGCATATAACAATAGACCACATACAAAAAATAGTTGCCCAGGAGTTTAATATAGAGCTTAGGGATATGAAATCTAAGCGCCGTACTGACGCGGTAGCTTTCCCCAGGCAGATTGCTATGTATCTTGCGAGAACCATGACCGACGAATTTTCAACAAACGATATCGGCGACGCTTTTGGCGGAAGGGACCACACGACCGTAATGCACGCCTGCAACAAAATTAAGGAAAAAATGAACACTGATCCTTATTTTAACGCGAAAATTAACCAGATTTCAAAAAAAATAAGAAGCACGGAAGACAATTAAAACGGCAAGTTACAATTATTTACAAATAGTTTGTCATTCCCTAAAGTTATTAAAGAGTTACTTAATAGCAGCCTGAACTCGAGTGTTTCTGCCGGGTTAGAATCTGCAGTAAAAGCATTTGCGGTTTTCACTGTTACTTATTAGTTATTGCTTGTCGTTTCAATGTGCATAACTACGATGAAATTTGTATAATATCGAAACTGTCTAATACTGTTAGTAACTTCATTACTTTATAAACGTAATTATTAGAATAAGCTTTTTTAAAATTTACATTGATAATTAAAAACTTTTTGCCTGGCGCAGAAACTTATCAACATTATACAGCACACTACAACAACAAATAGCCTTTTTCTTAAAAAATGGGAGGAAACGGATGAAAGTAATTTGTGGAAAAGAAGAACTTATGAGGGGCATTCAAACGGTCTCGCCCGTAGCATCATCTAAAAGCACTCTTCCTGTGCTTTCCAACTTTTTGTTTGAAACAGAGGGAGATAAAATAAAACTTTCATCTACCGATTTGGAAATAGCCGTAAAATGCCACATTAAAAGCGAAATAGTGGAAGAAGGCGGCATAACGATACCAGCGAAAAGGTTTGCAGACATTATAAAAGAACTTTCATCCGACGCGGAAATAGAAATAAAAGCTGACGATACAAACCAGATCAATATAAAATCCGGAAAATCAAAATTTACCCTGATGGGAATAGCCAAAAGCGAGTATCCTGTAATACCGGACTTTCCTAAAGAAAACAATTTTACCGTTAAAAAAGATGTATTTGCTTCAATGCTTAAAAAAACAGCATTCGCGGTTTCTAAAGATTCCCAGAGATACGTTTTAAACGGCGTGTATTTTATAGTTGAAGAAGGCAGTTTGAAAATGGTCGCGACTGACGGCAGAAGGCTTGCCTACGTCACTACAGATTCAATAAACGCGAACGTTAAAGGCAAAGCTATAGTGCCGACAAAAGCGGTATCCGATTTATTGAGGCTTATATCCGCCGCCCCCGAAAACGTTGAAGACGTTAAAATAGGCATCGCGGATAATCAGTGCGCCGTGGAAATAGGCGATATAACATTCCTTTCAACTTTAATTGAAGGCGTTTTCCCCAACTATGAGCAGGTTATACCTAAAAAAACCGAAGCAAGGGTAAAATTAAACGTTAAAGACACTTTAGCAGCAGTAAAACAGATGGCGCTTTTGACGGGCGACAGGCTTTCCTCGGACAGGTCTTCGGCGGTTAAGTTTTATTTCAGCCCCAACCTTTTAAGAATTTCAGCTTCAACCGCGGGCCTCGGTTCCGGCGAAGTAGAACTCGAAACAGAATATAAAGGCGAGCCGGTAGAAATTAATTTTAACCCTAATTTTATAAAAGAAGTGCTCCAGAATATGGACGAAGATTTTACTAATTTTGAATTTACGAACGCTCTAAACCCCGCGACTCTCGCGCCGGAAAAAGATAAAAACTACCTCTGCGTAGTCATGCCGATGAGAGTGTAAAAGGCGTTTAATAAGAGTGCTGCGGTAACACAAGTTTGTCATTTTGCGCGGAGGAAACTTTGTTTCCAAAGACGCAGAATCTATGTTTTATAAGTATTTATGCAGCTTAATAAAAATTATGACCCGGTATATACAGGAAAAAAGAAAACCCTACAAGACGGAACGCAAGTCTAACCTTACCGAAGTTTCCCAAATCATGGAAGCTTTAAAAAAAACACTTGGTTTAGACGAAAATTTTTTTGCCGTTTCTAAAGTATGGGATAAAGAAGTCGGCGTGGACAATGTTGGGATAAGCGGATACAAAAACGGCGTAATTTTTGCCGAGACGCAGTACAGCACTGCGCTTCACGAAGTTACTATCCGCAAAAAAGAAATAATAAAAAAGCTTAACCAGTATATCGGCAGCAACAAAATTAAAGACATTAAAATTAAGATTGTTTAGATTTTTCCGCAACAAAAAATTTTAAAAATATAGGAGCAAAAATGGCAGAAGAAATTAAGCAAGACAGTTATGACGCCTCGAAAATCCAAATTTTAGAAGGCCTCGAAGCAGTCCGCAAAAGACCGGCTATGTACATAGGTTCTACGGGCACGACGGGTCTTCATCATTTGGTGTACGAAGTTGTTGATAACTCAATAGACGAAGTGCTTGCGGGTTACTGCAAAAATATCGACGTTACGATACATCCCGACAACTCTATAACGGTTTTGGACGACGGCCGCGGTATTCCCGGTGACCCGCATCCTGACCCGAAGTTTAAAGGCAAATCCGCTCTTGAAATCGTGCTTACAAAACTTCACGCCGGAGGAAAGTTCGATAAAAACTCTTATAAAGTTTCGGGCGGCCTTCACGGAGTGGGCGTTTCGTGCGTAAACGCTTTAAGCATAAAATTTGAAGTTGAAGTTTATCGCGACGGCAAAATTTACAAACAGGAATATTCGCAGGGCAAGCCTTTGGCTGACGTAAAAATTGCGGGCAAAACCGAAGAACGGGGCACCAAAATAACGTTCCTCCCGGATCCGGAAATTTTTACCGTAACCACTTACTCTTTTGACACGCTTACAAACCGTTTAAGGGAACTTGCGTTTTTGAATGCCGGCACGCATATCAGAATTTCCGATGAAAGGGATGATAAAGAGCATATATTCGATTATGACGGCGGCATTAAAACGTTTGTGCAGTATCTTAACGCCAACAAAAACGTCATCAATAAAGACCCGATTTATTTCACAAAAGAAAAAGACGGCGTTAACATAGAAATAGCGATGCAGTACAACGATTCTTACAATGAACAGATTTTTACGTTCGTTAATAACATTAACACAATAGAAGGCGGCACGCATCTTTCAGGTTTCCGTTCGGCTTTGACAAGAGCGGTAAACGACTACATAAAGAAAAATGAGCTTTCCAAATCTAAAACATTGACGCTTTCGGGCGAAGACGTGCGCGAAGGTTTAACCGCCGTTGTTTCCACGAAAGTGCCAAACCCGCAGTTTGAAGGCCAGACAAAAACAAAACTTGGCAACTCTGAAGTTGAAGGCATAACAAAATCCGTAGTAGGCGACGCGCTTACGACATTTTTGGAAGAAAATCCCGGAATTGCAAAACAGATTTTGGAAAAAGCGGTTAACGCGGCGGAAGCGAGGGAAGCCGCCAGAAAAGCAAGGGAAATGACAAGGCGCAAAGGCGCTTTGGATTCCGCGGCACTTCCAGGCAAACTCGCTGACTGCTCTGAAAGAGACCCTCAGAAAACCGAACTTTTTATCGTAGAAGGAGATTCCGCAGGAGGCTCGGCAAAACAGGGCAGAGATAGAACTTTCCAGGCGATTCTTCCTTTAAGAGGAAAAATTTTAAACGTTGAAAGGGCGAGAATTACAAAGATGTTCGCAAGCGACACCATAAAATCATTAATTACGGCTATCGGAACGGGCATAGGCAAAGACGACCAGGACTTTAACATAGAAAAAGCCCGCTACCACAAAATAATAATTATGACCGATGCCGACGTTGACGGCGCGCATATCAGGACGCTTCTGCTGACATTTTTCTACCGCCACATGCCGCAGTTAATAGACAAAGGTTACATTTACATAGCGCAGCCGCCGCTTTATAAAGTAAAGAAAAATAAAAAAGAAATGTATCTGGACAGCGAAGAAGAGCTTGATAAGTTTTTATTTACGCAGGCTTTGGACGGCTTGGAACTCGTTTTGATGAGCGAAGGCAAAGAGCTAAAAGTCGTTGATGAAAAAGAGCTCCGCCGCATAGTCGCAAATATCAGCGAATTAGACACGCTTATCAGAAAAATTAAAAAGAAAGGCGTTTCCTGGAAAGAGTACCTGAAGCTTAGAGGCGAAAAGAAAACCCGCGAAGACGGCAAACTTCCGATGTACGTTACTTATCAGGAAGGAATTGGCAAATATATCTATTCCGATAAAGAGTGGAAAGAGTTTAAAGACGCGCTTCTCGCCAAACGCCGCGAACTTCTCGCGTCGCAGGGAGAGCTTGCCGAAATTACCGAAAATATGCAGCTGGAAGACGTAATACCTGAATATAAAGATTTGTGGGAGCTTCCCAGAATGGATAAACTCGCGGACCAGCTTGAAGGCGAAGGTTTGCATTTAGACCATTACGGCGAAGCGCACACAAAGCCGGTTTACAGGCTGCAGGACGTTGCCAAAAAAGCGCAGGGCGATTTCCACGATCTTAATTCTACCGTTGAACTTGTGGATACCATCAGAGAACTCGGCAACAAAGGCGCTACAATACAAAGATACAAAGGCCTTGGTGAAATGAACCCCGGGCAGCTTTGGGAAACAACGATGGATAAAGCCAACAGAAAACTTTTGCAGGTTAAGCTTGAAGACGCAGTTGAAACCGACAGGATATTTACGACATTGATGGGCGACCAGGTAGAACCGAGAAGGGCGTTTATCCAGACCCACGCGCTTGACGTTAAAAATCTCGATATATAATTTCTTTAAATAAAGGATACCGAAATGGCAGAAAAAGATAAAAAGAAACAGGAAGAAACGGAAGTAGCCGAAGCTAATATACTTCCCAGAAACATTGAAGATGAAATGAAAACGTCTTACATCGATTACGCGATGAGCGTTATCGTGGGAAGAGCTTTGCCGGACGTACGCGACGGTTTAAAACCGATTCACAGGCGCATACTTTATACCATGAAAGAAATGGGCATGAAGCACGGCACCGCATATAAAAAATCCGCGAGGGTCGTGGGTGACGTTATGGGTAAGTATCATCCGCACGGCGACTCCGCTATTTACGAATCGATGGTACGTATGGCGCAGGACTGGTCATTGCGTTACCCGATGGTTGACGGACAGGGAAATTTCGGCAGTATAGACGGCGACGGCGCCGCGGCGATGCGTTATACCGAAGCCCGCATGGAATCTATCACCGACGAAATGCTTGCCGACCTCGATAAAAATACTGTTGATTTTATGCCTAACTATGACGGTTCATTAAAAGAACCGGTAGTTCTTCCTTCAAAACTTCCCAGCCTTTTGATAAACGGCTCGCAGGGTATAGCCGTAGGTATGGCGACAAATGTCCCGACGCATAATTTGGGCGAAGTCTGCGACGCGACTGTCGCTTTGATAGACGACCCGGAACTGCCGATATCCGAAATTATGAAACATATTAAAGGGCCGGATTTTCCTACCGGCGCCATAATTTTGGGCAGGGGCGGCATTAAGGATTATTTAGAAAAAGGCAGAGGCTCCATAAAAATGAGGGCGAAGGCCGAAATAGAAGAGTACAAAAACGGCAGGGAAGCCATCATCGTTAATGAAATTCCTTACCAGGTAAACAAGGCAAACCTTATAATTTCGATTGCCGAGCTCGTAAAAGATAAAAAAATCGACGGCATTTCAGATTTGCGCGACGAGTCGGACCGTGACGGCATACGAATAGTTATTGAAATCAAAAGGGACGGCAACGCGCAGGTTGTGTTAAACCAGCTTTTTAAACTCACGCAGATGCAGTCGTCTTTCGGCGTTATAATGCTTGCGCTTGTAAACAACCGCCCGAAAGTGATGAACATAAAAGAAATTCTCGGTCATCATATAGAGCACAGAAAAACTGTTGTAACAAGGCGTACCAAATTTGAATTACAAAAAGCGGAAGCAAGAGCGCACATTTTAGAAGGTTTAAAGATAGCGGTAGAAAATATTGACGCTGTCGTAAAAATCATCAGGGCCGCTAAAGATAAAGAAGAAGCGCGCGAACAATTGATGACGAAGTTCAAACTTTCAAAAATTCAGGCTGACGCCATTTTGGAAATGAGGCTCCACCAGCTGACCGGGCTTGAAAGGGAAGCTATTGAAAACGAATACCTTGAACTCATAAAACTTATCGAAAAACTCCGTTCCATCCTTGCCGACCCTAAAAAGATTCTGGCTATCATTAAAGAAGAAACGATCGGGCTTAAAAAGGATTACGGCGATAAAAGAAAATCGCAGATTCAGGCAGCGGAAGCGGACTTTAACATTGAAGACCTTATCCAGGAAGAAGAAGTCGCGATTACAATGTCTCACGCCGGCTACATCAAACGCATACCGCTCGATACGTACAAAGCGCAGCACAGGGGCGGCCGCGGCATAACCGCGATGAACACGAAAGAAGAAGATTTTGTCGAAAAACTCTTCATAACAAGCTCGCATTCTTATATGTTCTTCTTCACAACGAGGGGAAGATTGTACTGGATGAGGGCTTACGAAATACCGGAAGGCGTGCGCACTTCTAAAGGAAAAGCAATCGTAAACCTTTTACAGCTTGCTCCTGAAGAAAAAATTACCGCGGCGATAGCTTTCAGATCTATAAACGAGAAAGAAATTAAAGACGAATATTTGTTAATGTGCACAAGAAACGGCACAATCAAAAAAATCGCGCTTACGGAGTTTTCCAACCCCAGAAAAGGCGGTATAATTGCGATCAAGCTTGAAGACGGCGACATATTGACCGAAGTTAAGGCAATCTGCGGCAACCCGGAAGTTATAATAGCCACGAAAAACGGCATCGGCATAAGGTTTAAAGAAAGCGACGTCCGCGCGATCGGCAGAGCCGGAATGGGCGTAAGAGGCATAGACCTTGAAAAAGACGATGAAGTCATCGGCATGGAAGTATTATGCAAAGACGACGTGTTCCTATCGGTTTCTGAAAACGGCTACGGCAAACGCACCGAAATAGACAAATACAGGCTGCAGAAGCGCGGCGGCCACGGCGTTATAAATATGCAGGCTACCGAAAGAAACGGGAAAGTGATAGGCATTAAAAAAGCAAATAAAGGCGAAGAAGTAATGATAATGACGCAGGACGGCATAACGATACGCTTGAGAGTGGACAGCATCTCCGTAATAGGCAGAAACACCCAGGGCGTGCGTTTAGTAAAACTCGGTGACGGCGACAAAGTCGCGGCGTTGGCCTCGGTGGTTAAAGACGAGGAAGGCGGCGAAGCTCAAGACGCCGTTGAGAAAGCCAAACCGGAAGACGATAAAGAATAATCCAAAAAGCCCTGAGGCAAAAACCTCAGGGCTTTTTTATCCGTCAAATATTTTCAAATTTAGCGCGGAGTAATAAAATGATTGAACGGTGCAATGCTAGCTAATGTTACATATTTAGAAATGAGCAAGCTACAAAAGATTTTATTGAAAAAATGTTTAAAAAAAGAGAAATAAAATGCCCAAAACAGCTTTAATTTCCGATTTTGACGGAACGATTTCCAAAGAGGATTTTTTTAATATGGTTATTGACCGCCTGCTTACCAGGGAAGATATAAAACCCTGGGATGATTATCTTGCCGGCAAAATAACGCACGTTGAAGCGTTAAGCCGTATATTTGCGAAAGTGCGCATACCGCAAAACGAGCTTGATAAGTTTATAGAAAGCATTGAAATAGACCCGCAATTTCCGGAAACGCTTGAACTGTGCAAAAAGCTGGAAATTCCCGTTTATATCTGCAGCGCGGGCATGGACTACTACATATTAAAAAGAATTCCGGAATATATAAAAAAATATAATATTACGCTTCTTTCCAACAAAGGCGAATACTCTCCGCAAACGGGTTTTAAAGTTACTCCACCCGCTCCGGGCAGCCCTTTCTATAGCAAAGACGCCGGCGTATCCAAGGACGCGCTTGTTCAACATTTAAAGCAACAGGGCTTTTTTACCATCTACGCAGGTGACGGCAGGCCGGACATTAAAGCGGCAAGAACAGCTGACGCGGTATTCGCCAAAGGCATTTTATTGGGCCTTTGCAAAGAGCAGGGCATACAAACTTTACAATTTGGCGGTTTTGGCGATATAATAAAATACATAAAGACAATTTACAAATAACAATGAACAATAGCTGTGAAACAGAATTAAAAGCTTTTGCATAGCAAATACAAAATAATTGTTAGAGGTTTTAGTGGCGTTAAATAAAGAAATAAGCATACCCTCGCTTTTAAAAATCGGCTGCGGAAAGACCGCCAAAATAGGCAAGTATCTTTTTGACAGGAAGTATTTTAAAACCGCGCTGTTTTTCAGCGAAGGCATAGAAAACATAGTTGCGGATAAACTTTATTCCGGCTTTAAAGAGCATGGAATTGAAATAGTACGCAAAGATTTTATATCTGATATTAATATTGAAAACATAATACACACGGCGTTTAAAGTGCCGCAAGGGGCGGATGTTATCATAGGCATTGGCGGCGGCAAATCGCTTGATTACAGCAAGTACTGCGCGCATACTTTGCGGCTGCCGTTTATAAGCGTGCCGACATCTGTTTCAAATGACGGTTTTTGCAGCCCCGGCGCTTCGCTGCTTGTGGAAGGCAAAAGAAAAAGCGTACAGGCGAACATCCCTTACGGCGTAGTTGCCGATTTAGATATCATCGCAAGCGCGCCTAAAGAAATGTTTTTTTCCGGAATCGGAGACATGATATCTAAAGTTACTGCTTTGTGGGACTGGAAACAGGCTTTTAACAAAAAACTCAGCGATTATAATGATTTTGCCGCAATGCTTGCGTATAACTCTTTGGAGGCATTATATTATGCCGGAGCGGAAAAGAAGTTTGATTCCGGCGAGTTCTACTCAAAACTCGTAAATTCTTTGGTTTTAAGCGGCATAGCCATGGAAATTGCCGGCTCTTCCCGCCCTGCAAGCGGCAGCGAGCATTTAATATCGCACGCATTAGATTATTTGCCACAAAAACCCAAAATGCATGGTTTGCAGGTAGGCACAGCCGCTTATTTATGCGCATTGCTTCAGGATAACAGAGCGGAAGAGATAAAAAATTTCCTTGAAAATTCAGGTTTTGCCTCTTTTGTTAGCGCAAATCCGTTTGATAAAAGGGATTTTGTAAAGGCTTTGCAGTATGCCCCGCAAGTAAAAGAAAACTATTACACCGTGCTTTCCGAAAACGAGTCTTTAAAAAAAGCGGAAGATTTTATCGAAAATGACGAATTATTAAAACAGATGATAAAATGAAAACCAGAAAAGTTATTTTAAAAGTATTTTTATTGGTGCTAGGGCTCTCTTTTTTGAGCGTCACATCTTACGCGGCGGTGCTCCTTTCGCTGTTTGCGGGAGAAAAGTTTTACGCCGTTTTTGCGCCGGCAGCGGCATTAATACTAGTTGTCCTTTACATAATGTTTCTGTTTTGGTCATCAAAGAGAAGGGTTATAGTCATTATAGGCGTAGCGTTTGTTCTGCTTGCCGCTGCCTCAATCGCTGTGCGTAACGGATATCAGGCATATCAGGACACCGTCCCGACAGTTTCTATACAGGATGTTGACCTTTCCGATTACGCCCCGTTTCACGGCGAAAAAAGAACATTGCTCGATAAATCCGCTTCTATTGTAATAAAAAATGACTTCCCCGTTTTGGACGGTTCTTCCGCTTTGTACCCAGTGTACGGCGCTTTTGCTGAAGCTTTAAATCCGGATTTAAAACAATATATTTTTATAAACGGTGAAAAATATTATAATAAATATATCCAGTGCAATAATACCGCAAACGCCTATGAAAACCTCATAAAAGGAAAGGCCGACATAATTTTTGTTTCTCCCCCGTCGCAAAAACAGCTGGACGACGCGAAAAAAGCGGGCGTAACGCTGAATATGACCCCTATAGGAAAAGAAGCTTTTGTATTTTTTGTTAATCGAAAAAACCCGGTCAGCTCTTTAACTCTACTGCAGATAAAAGATATTTACGCTGACAGAATAAAAAATTGGAAAGAAGTCGGGGGAAGATACAGAAAGATAAGGGCTTTCCAGCGGCCGGAAGGAAGCGGCAGCCAGACAGCTCTGCAAAAATTGATGTATGGCGATACAATAATGAAAGCGCCTCACCGGGACGTACCGGCAGGCATGGGCGGTATTGTGCGGCGCGTGGCGGATTATCAGAACTACGGAGGGGCGATAGGGTTTTCTTTCAGGTTTTTTCTGCTTGGGATGATGCATGAGGAAAATATAAAAATTCTTGAAATCGGCGGCATTTATCCGTCCGAAGCAAACATAGCAGATAATAAATATCCCTTAACCGCGGAATTTTATGCCGTTACGGCAGGCAGTAAGAACCAAAATGTAAAAAAAATGATAAAATGGATACTGTCAGCGGAAGGGCAGGAAATTATCAGAAAAACCGGATACTTTCCGGTTAATGAAATATAGGCGGAGATTTTTGCGTGAGAAGTTTTATTGTTATTTTAATATTTATATTAGCGGCGTCGGCAGCCGCGTATTTTTTCTTTATTCATTCTGAAGACAAGGTTTACAATATTTCTTTTGTCGGCAGCACAACGCCGTTGATGAAGGCTATTTCCAATAAAAATTCATACAAAAAAGTGAAGCAGGAAATGGAAAAAGCCGTAGATGTTAACGCTAAAGATTTTTTTGACAGAACCGCTTTGCATTATGCCGCCGCAAACAACATGAAGCTAGACAAAGAAACAATGGCCCTTTTAAAGAAGTATAGCGTTATTGTTGATTCCCAGGATAAAGACGGCAATACGCCATTGATGTACGCCGCACAGTTTGATAACGGCGAGGCGGTCAAAAGGCTGATTGAAAATGAATGCGACGTTAACATGAGAAACAATAAAGGGCAGATTGCCTTGATGTTTTCAATCGCCAACGGAGATATACAGATCACAAGATGGCTGCTAAACGCGCGGTCAATGCTCGGCACGGTGGATTTTAACCACAAACCTGCCGTTGCCTACGCAAGAACTTCTGAAATGTTTGAATTGTTGATGAAAAATGAAGGGGGCGATGAAGAAGAAGAAATAAGGGAAAGCATTCTTCTTTTTATGGCTATGGACCAGTCTAATAATTCCGGCGCGCTGTCGGCATTGCTGCAGAAGGGCGTAAACGTAAATATTCAGGATGAGCACGGCAATACGGCGCTTATATACGCGGCATATTACGGTACTAACGGTTACAGGGCGCATATACTGCTTAGTTATGGCGCGGATCCCAAAATTAAAAATACCAGCGGACTTTCCGCTGCGGATTATCTGCGCGGCAACCAAAAAATGTCCGAAATTGAAAAAGCGGAACTTCTAAAACTGCTTGAACGTTAACCTTCCATGCACAAAACAAACGCAGCCAGAATACTAGATAAAAATAACATTTATTACGATTTAACGGAATATGCCGTTGATGAGGGCGATTTAAGCGCGGTTAATGTTGCGGCAAAACTCGGGCAAAATATAAAACAGGTTTTTAAAACTTTGGTTATAAAAGGCGACAAAACAGGTATTTTTGTTGCCGTAGTGCCAGGGGACGCGGAAATAGACTTAAAAAAAGCCGCAAAAGCATCCGGCAATAAAAGCTCCGAGATGATAGCGGTTAAAGATATTATGCAGGTCACGGGATATATCAGGGGAGGCTGTTCCCCTCTTGCCATGAAGAGAGAATACCCCGTTTACATACACGAAAGCGCCTTACGCTTTGATAATATTTATATCAGCGCCGGCGTGCGCGGGTTACAAATTAAACTTGCCCCTAAAGACTTAATATCAGTTTCTAAAGCTTTGATAAGCGATTTAATACAATAAACTGCCCGCAAAATCTGCCTGTTAAGTTACAAAAATTAAACCAACCGCATTTTTAATATTCCGTTCAACAAACTAAAATCGCACAATTTGCTAAAACCATGCAATAAGCCTTGGGGTTGCCGCGTTAATGTGTCAATAATACGGCAGCAAGGAGGATACAATGAAAAAATTTACGGTGGTTTTAGTGGCAGCGATGTGTCTGGCATTCGGAGCAAACGCGTACGCAGGGGTAAAATACACGCCTGCGCCACAACATGGTCATTATGCAGGCCAGAAAAACGCTAATAAACAGGTAACTGCAGTGCAAAAACACAACCCTCCGAAAAAAATGGAAAAAATTGTCGTAGTAAAACAAAAACATCATCCAAAAAAGAAACATTCAAAAAAAGAAGTTGTCGTGGTGCGCCAGCACGGAAAGAATAACGCGGCTGTTGCTATTGCCGCCGGAATTTTAGGCGTAGGTTTGATAGCTGTTGCTTTAGCAAACTAACGAAGCGTTAACATATATAGTGGCACCCGGAGCGCGTTGACCCCGCCGCTCCGGGTGTTTTTTTACTTATTTAAAGATATGGAATAGTTTTTAGTGCGCGTGGTTATGTACTATAAATTCCAGCACAAGCATTACGGCAACGCCGACAAAAAGCATAAAAGGGGCAAGGCGGTTTTCACATTTATGGGTTTCGGGTATTAAGTCCGATGCGGCGAGAAATATAAAAGACCCTGCTGTCGCAGCTAGAAGCGCGCCGAGCACTTCGGGAGATATGTTTTTAAACAGCAGCATTCCAAGTATTGTGCCTATAGGCGTAAAAGCTGCGGTCATAAGCGAAAAGTTTAAAATTTTCGTCTTTGAAGCGCCGCTGTGGAGCAAAATCCCGGATATCGTTATTCCGTCAGGCAGTTTGTGTAAAAGTACCGCTAAAGTGGTTAAAATGCCTAAATTTGCGTTTGCTTCAAAACCGATAGCGATTATTAAACCGTCAATTAAAGAGTGAAAAGAAAGTCCGACTACTGAAGCCGTACCCATTGTGGAGTGCGTTTCGCACTCATGATCATTGTGGCAGGGATGAAACAAAACGATAAACTGCAGGAAAAACATAATCAAAAAACCTAAAAGGATATAAAACGGAGCATTGTGGTTTGCTTCAATTCCTTCCGGAATAAGATGCGTAAACGCTATGGCAAGCATAACGCCCGCCGCAAAATTTATTATCAAAAGAGAATTTTTTTCGGACCATTTGTGGAACTTCAAAATAAGAAAAGCGCCAAGCATCGCCGCACTTGCGGCTAAAAGCGAATACAAAATTTCCATGCAGTTCTCCGGTTCATTATATTTTTAAAACTTTATTTTTCATTACCGAAACAGATTTTATAATTAAAACTGCAGCCTGAATAATAATAACCGCAGCCAAAATAATGCTTAAAAGCGGATCCAGAAAATAAATATCCGCGATACGCGAAACCATGAGACCAATTATAACAAAAATAGAAAGCCCGGCCGGCAAAAAATAAATCCGGCTGAGATTTTTATAATTTTCGCGCAGCAAGACTGCGCAGACAAACATGCCGGCGCCTCCGGCAAAAACCATAAGACATGCTAATATTGTATTAATATGCCTAGGAGCGTAAAAAGCTGAAACCGCTTTAAAGATGATAAAAACGGCAATGAAGCATAACGCCGCGGCGTTTAAAACTGCCGCTAAAACCTGTATGCCGCTTAAATCGTAGCTTTTTGTTCCGTAAAGCGTTGAAATGCTAGGCATGAGAAAAAGCGAAGTTAAAATAACGGTGCCCGCATGGGTAAATAAGGCAAAACTTCCGGAAAAAAAAGCGCCTGCCGTTTCAGTAAAAACCAGCAGTAAGCTGATAGCCAAAACGGCAGGCAGTTTTATATTATTTTTCATTGTTAATTGAAATTTTGTTACTTCATCCCCGGCAGCCGGTAGCTGTTTTTTTCGGTAAATTTAATAATGTTTCCCATCATTTCAACGGTTTCCGCGGGATATTGCCCGACGGCTGTTTCTGCGGAAAGCATTACGTAATCGCTGCCGTCAATGATAGCGTTTGCGACGTCGCTGACTTCCGCTCTTGTAGGAATCGGGTTTTCTACCATGCTTTCAAGCATCTGCGTGGCGGTTATTACAAATTTTTTGCGTGACTTACACTTTTTTATAATATATTTCTGTACCACTGGCACTGTCCAAAGAGGGATGGAAATTCCCATATCGCCCCTTGCAACCATTATGCCGTCGCACGCTTCAAGAATCGTTGAGAGGTTATCTATACCGGACCTGTCTTCTATTTTCGCGATAAGTTTGCAGGAAGTGTTTTTTAGGGCCTTTAAAATGTCTATAAGCGGTTTCATGTCAAAAGCGTTTCTAACGAAAGAATTAGCGATAAAATCAACATTATGCTTAAGCGCGAAAAGCATATCCTGATAATCCTTTTCTTCCATCGGCGGGAATTTAAGCTTTGCCTGCGGAATATTGACGCCCTTGTGCGTTTTTAAAACGTAATCCATCTGTACTTCCGTTATAAGTTCGTCTTTTTTTGAAGATAAAACTTTAAGTTTTAAATTTCCGTCATCGATAAAGATGTCCATGCCTTTTTTAATGTCGGTTAAAGAACCGGAATAATCGATGGTTATTCTTTTGTTGTCGCCTGTAACTTTTTTATTTGTAAGGATAAGTTTTTGTTTCTTTTTAAGTTCGGTTTTGCCGTCTTTAATATTTCCGACTCTTATCCTGTGGCCTTCAAGATCGGTAAGAATCTTAATGTTTTTCTTGTATTTTTTATTGAGCGTTCTTATGAGGGCAAAATCTTTTTCGTATTCTTCGTAGGTTCCGTGTGAAAAGTTCAAGCGGACTACCGTCATTCCGGAATCAGCCATTTTTTTTAATACCGGCAGAGAACGCGTCGCCGGCCCCATTGTGCATATTATTCCTGTTTTAGCCACTTTGCTACCCCTCTTATTACGGCAAAATTAAGTTCAGTGCGGGAAAGAAATATTTTTCCGTTCCCGCGCAGAAGCTTACGTTATTTTTTTAAATCAATTTTCGGCAGGTGAGTAAGTGCCTCGCAGACTTTTTCGGCGGGATAATCGTAATCCACCATTTTGCCTGAAAGGTAATTATCATATGCCGACAAATCAAAATGCCCGTGTCCGGACAAATTAAACAATATTGTTTTGGATTTTCCCTCTTCCTTTGCTTTAAGGGCTTCCATTATGGCGACTCTTATTGCGTGCGCTGATTCCGGCGCGGGAAGAATTCCTTCCGTTCTCGCGAATGTTACCGCAGCTTCAAAAACTTCTTTCTGTTTTACCGTTACGGGCTCAATCAAATCGTGTTTGACCAGAGCGGAAACCAACGGTGAAGCTCCGTGATACCTTAAACCGCCGGCATGTATTCCTCCCGGCATAAACGTATGCCCCAAGGTGTACATTTTAAGCGCCGGAGTAAAGCCGGAATTATCCGCGAAATCGTACGTAAGCACGCCTTTTGAAAGTTTCGGGCAGGCGGAAGGTTCCGCCGCTATCGCTCTCAAATTCGGGTTTTTGCCCTGGAGCTTGTCCATTAGAAACGGAAACGCCGTACCGGAAAAATTTGAACCGCCGCCAAGGCAGGCTATTACTATATCAGGATAATCGCCTGCAATTTCAAACTGTTTTTTTGCCTCGAGCCCTATTATTGTCTGGTGCATCGCAACGTGGTTGAGAACGCTGCCGAGCGAATATTTAGCTTTTTTATGCGTTATTACGTCTTCAATCGCTTCCGAAATCGCTATTCCTAGCGACCCTTGGTTATCCGGGTCTTCTGAAAGGACTTTTCTGCCGGCTTCAGTCTGGTCCGAAGGGCTTGAAAATACCTGCGCTCCGAAAACCTGCATTAAAGATCTTCTGTACGGCTTCTGTTCGTAAGATACTTTTACCATATATACAACGCATTCTATGCCGAACATTTCGCAAGCCATCGCAAGCGCGGAACCCCACTGTCCGGCTCCTGTTTCAGTTGCTATTCTTTTCGTGCCGTCTTTCATACAATAATATGCCTGAGCTACGGCTGAGTTAGATTTATGGCTGCCGGAAGGGCTTACGCCTTCATTTTTGAAGTATATTTTAGCCGGCGTGTCCAAAAATTTTTCGAGATTCGTCGCTCTTACAAGCGGCGAAGGCCTCCAAATTTTGTACGCGTCTATTACCTGATCCGGAATATCTATAAATCTTTCGGTGCTCAATTCCTGTTTAACGCATTCTTTCGCGAAAATCGCTTCCAGATCTTTTTCTGTTGCTGGTCTTCCTTCGCGGGTATTGTAAAGCGGTTCAAGCGGCTCGGGCAAATCCGCCTGTATATTATACCACTGGCGCGGCATATCCTTTTCGTCAAGTATTATTTTTTTTGTTTTAGTGCTCATGGCAGTCTCCTTAGTTTAAATTTCAATGGTTTTTAACGTTGGTTGCATGTTAATGCAAAGAAACGCCTTACCATCGAAATCCCGGAGATTTGAAAGAAATGTTTATTTTATGTGGAAAATGGTAGTTATTTATATAGTAATTCATAAAAAATTACCGATATTATATACATATTCAATATAAATGTCAAATATCCGGCTGAAAAGCAAAATAATTGCGAAAATCAAAAAATGATTGCAAAATAAAACCATTATCGTTTTTAAACACTTATTGACATTTTTTGAAAATTTTATTATAAAATAAACAAGAATTGCGAAAATTAAAAAAAATTAGCCGGTTATTATTTGCGGAGGTATTAATCTGATGAAAAAACCTGATGTCGTGAAACAAGTTGCAGATGTATCAGGGTTAACTCAAGGCGATTCCAATAGAGCTATCAAAGCATTGGTAAAAGTTATACAGGACAGCCTCAAAAACGGGGAAGTCGTTTCTCTTTCGGGCCTTGGTTCATTCAGAGCAAAAGCCCGCAAAGCTAGACAGGGCAGAAACCCGAAAACCGGCGAAGTGATTCCTGTTCCGCCCGGAAAAAAGGTTTCATTCAAGCCCACTACGACTCTCAGGAAAATAATACAATAAAAGAAGTACTAATATGATAAATATAGAACCTTCAAAAAAACTTGAGAAGCTACCGCCATACCTATTTACAAAAATAAACCTTATAAAAAACGAAGCGTACGCGAAAAATCTTGACGTTATAGATTTGGGCATGGGAAATCCCGACCTTCCCACGCCGGGCCATGTTGTAGACAGGCTTTGCGATACGGTAAAACACCATAAAAATACCCACAGATACCCGCAGGCGAAAGGCATGCCTAAATTCAGAAGGGCGGTTACTGAATGGATGGCAAGACGATTCGGCGTTGAACTTGACCCGGAGAACGAAGTACTTTCGCTTATCGGTTCAAAAGAGGGAATCGCCCATCTTTGCATGGCGTATTTAAACCCGGGCGACTATGTATTGGTTTGCGACCCTGCGTACCCCGTGCATTTTAACGGCGTGGTTTTGGCGGGAGCAAAAATACATTCGATGCCGCTTTTGGAAAAAAATTCTTTTTTGCCGGATTTTACGAAAATCCCTGAAAAAACCGCGCAAAAAGCAAAAATAATGTTTTTAAATTATCCAAATAATCCGACGGCCGCGGTTGTCGAAGACAATAATTTTTGGAAAGAAGCTATAAAGTTTTGCAAAAAATATAATATTCTGCTTATTTCGGATAATGCTTACTCTGAACTGACATTCGGCGATTACTGCGCGCCTTCTATTTTTGAATTTCCAGGCGCAAAAGATGTCGCTCTCGAATTTCATTCATTTTCCAAGACTTTTAACATGGCAGGATGGCGTCTCGGCTGGGTATGCGGAGCCAAAAAACTTTTGTACCCGCTTGAAAAATTTAAATCATTTTTGGATTACGGTTCCCCCACGTTTATGCAGCTCGCAGGCGTTGCCGCCTTGAACGGCCCGCAGGATTGCGTAAGGGAATTATCGTCAGTTTATGAAAGAAGAATGAAAAAGATGGTTGCCGGTTTACAAAAATGCGGCTGGAACGCACATGAAACCAAGGCGACAATGTATATATGGGTTGGCTTGCCGGATTGTTTGAAAAAAGAAGGTTCTTTAAGCGTCGCAGAAAGGCTGTTAAAGGAAACCGGCGTTGTAGTTTCCCCCGGCGTGGGATTTGGGAAACACGGCGAAGGATATGTGAGAATGTCGCTTGTAACGCACGACAAACGCTTTCATGACGCGCTCTTGAGGATAAACAAATTCACAAAGTGCGCCCAAAATAAATAAAGCAACACACAATAATAAAGGATATTCGTTTTATGGAAAAGAAGTATATTAATGTAGGTTTAATCGGCTACGGCACTGTCGGAAAAGGCGTAGTAAAAATTCTGGAAGAAAATAAAAAGATAGTTTTGCGCAAAGTCGGCAAGCCTATAAAGGTAAAATCTGTCTGCGACCTTAACCCCATAGACAGGCCGGAACTGTACGTAAAAAATTTCAAAGAGATCATAAAAGACCCTGAAATTGACCTTGTAATAGAACTTATAGGCGGTTATGAACCGGCGAGGACTATTATTATTGAATCGCTTAAAGCCGGTAAAAACGTAGTTACGGCAAATAAGGCCGTTCTCGCAAAATACTGGGACCAGATTTTTACAACCGCCCAAAACTGCCAGAAATCGATATTTTATGAAGCTTCTGTCGGCGGCGTTATTCCCGTTGTGCAGGGTTTAAGCGAAGGCATGGCTTCCGAAGAAATACTTGAAATTAAAGGCATTTTAAACGGAACGACAAATTTTATATTGAGCGAAATGACAAAAAACGGCGTTTCTTACGAAGAAGCCCTTAAGAGCGCCCAAAAGGCAGGTTTTGCCGAAGCAGATCCGTCATTTGACGTTAAAGGCATAGATACCGCAAATAAGCTTGCGATTCTCGCTTCGCTTGCGTGGGGCGGATGGATAAAAGTGAAAGATATCGCCGTCAAAGGCATCGCGGATTTAGATATTGAAGACGTAATAATTTCACAGGAATTCGGTTACGACATAAAACTGATAGGTTCCGCAAATAAAACAAAAAACGGCATTGATTTGTCTGTCCAGCCGTGTCTGGTAAGCCATCATCACGCTTTTGCGACTGTCGAAAATGAGTATAATGCCGTAATGATTACAGGCAAAGATTCCGGAGACGTGCTTTTCTACGGAAAAGGCGCCGGGCAGCAGCCTGCGGCAAGCGCCGTTGTTTCGGACATAATAAACCTTTCGAAGTTTATAGTCACAAATACGGCCGGTATAGTGCCGGACGTAGTATATGACGTAAAAACAAAGATAAAAGTTCTTCCCGCGGGAAAGAGCAAAGCGCCGTATTACCTGCGTTTCAGCGTTGTTGATAAGCCGGGCGTTTTATCAAAAATATCAGGGATACTCGGCAAATACAAAGTTTCTATAGCAAGCCTAGCTCAGCCGGATGTTGTCGGCGAAGATTATGTGCAGGTTATCATAATAACACATGAGACAAACCGCGAAAACCTTGAAAAAGCCGTAAAACAGATAGACGCGACGAAATCAATAGTTAAATCCAAAACGGTAAAAATTAAGATCGAAGTTTAAAAAGCGTTAATTTAAATGTATAATATTCCGGTCAACCTAAAATAACTTTCAGGTTGACTGGATTTTTTATGGGATAAAACTAAGATGAACGAAAAACTGGAAAAAGCAGTAAACAGCGGAGAAATTACCAAAAAAGAAGCTTTAGAGTTCTATTCTTTGGAAACGGGAGAATTGTTTTTTGCCGCTTCAAAACTCCGTAAAAAGTACCACGGTAAAAAAGTAAAAATATGTTCAATAATCAATGCGAAATCAGGGCAATGCGGCGAAAATTGTAAATTTTGCGCCCAGTCCGCTTTTAATAAAACGGAGGTTGACGTTTACCCTTTAGTTTCCGTTGAAAAAATTGCCTCCGCCGCGGACAAAGCACTGGAAAACGCTCAGTGTTTCGGCATAGTTTCAAGCGGCAACTATTTAAACGAACAAGAAATAGATTTGCTTTGCGGTATGTTTAAAAAACATCAAAAGATTGAAAATCTTAGCGTTTCAATCGGCAGACTTACAAGTGATGTGCTTGTGAAACTCAAAGAAGCCGGAATAACAAAAATACACCATAACCTTGAAACTTCGGAAAATTTTTTCCACAACATTTGTTCCACGCATACATACGGCGAACGCGTAGATAATATAAAACGAGCGAAAGCGCTGGGTTTTACAATCTGCAGCGGCGGTTTATTCGGTATAGGCGAAAGTATTGAAGACAGGATAGATCTGGCATTTACGCTAAAAGAACTTGGCGTTGAAAGCGTTCCGATGAATTTTTTTATCCCAGTACCCGGAACGCCTCTTGAAAATATAATAAAACTTTCGCCAAATGAAATATTGAAAACCATTTCAATTTTCAGGCTGATTTTGCAGCAGCAGGATATAGTTGTCTGCGGCGGCAGAGAAGTTAACTTAAGGGATTTGCAGGCTATGGTTTTTCTTGCAGGCGCGAACGGCATGATGAGCGGCGGGTATCTTACGACCGGCGGGAGAGCTGTCCGGGAAGATATGCAAATGATTGAAGACTTGGGCTTAGAAATAGGGTGAATTATATAAAGGCTTTAAATTTAAAGCTGTAACTTCGGCATTCGCAAACTTATGTATTTCCGCTTCGCTCTTAAGGTTGAAGCCCGAAAAATTTTTTGAGCGTTTATAAAAAGACATATAAAACGGCATAATAAGGAAAATATGAATAAAACCGTACTAATTACAGGTATATCACGCGGGATCGGCAAAGCGCTGGCTTTGCATTTTTCCAAAAACGGGTGGAATATTTGCGGCTGCTACAAAACAAACAAACCGGATTACAAAATGCAAAACGCATTGTTTTCGCAATCAGATATTTCAAATCACAATGATGTTAAAACTCTTATAAACAGCGCTTTGGGAAAGTTTGGCAGCATAGACTGCGTTATAAACAATGCCGCTATAACCGCGGACAAAACAATAATGAAAATGACCGATGATATGTGGGAATCGGTAATACAAACCAACCTCAACGGAACATTTTATATGATAAAAGAGAGCATTGCCGCGATGGCTAAAAAGCGTTCGGGCTCGATTATAAATATTGCTTCAATTTCAGCGTTAAAAGCGTATTTTGGAGCGGCAAATTATTCTGCAAGCAAAGCCGGCGTAATAGCTTTGACAAAAACCGCCGCGAGGGAAGCCGGGCATTTTGGCATAACGGTAAACGCGGTTTTGCCGGGTTTTCATTTGACGGATATGGGGAAAACCGCCGGCGCAGATTATATTGAAAAAATTAAGAGCGAAAGCGTTTTAAATGCGACTGCCGATATTGCGGAACTCGCGGATTTTGTTTTGATGCTTGCGAGGCTGAAAACCGTTTCGGGGCAGGCATTTAACATAGATTCACGGATAATTTAAAAAAAGTAATAGTTTGTAAGTAATTAAAAATGAATATAATTACCATTGCGTTCTGTATGCGTGCGGCTTCAACTCTGCCGCGGAACGGCAGCCCGGATTTGCATATGCCTCCTTTTTGCTTCACTGAAAATTTTAAAGCCTTTTAAAAATAAGGATAATAATGGCACAACAAAAAAAATACGCGGTAACAGGTATAGGTTTTGTAAGCCCGCTCGGAACGGGCGCGCAAAACAGCTGGCAAAGGCTTATCAACGGCGAATCCGCCGTCAGGTACGAAATTTCAAGCGAAGCGTTTGTCGCAAGGGCGCAGGGTTTTGACGTGCCGGACAATGTGCGCCAGCTTGCCATGGCTTTTATCGCTCTGCATGAAAGCATAAATGACGCCGGATTAAAAAATTCAGGATATGCCGATGACAAAATCGCGCTTTGCGCCGGGGAAAGCAAACCAAACCTTTTTAACAGGGAATCTGTTTTTCCCGAACAATTAAAAAAAGTGTCCGGCATAAAAGGGCCGCTGAATTCTATTTCCGCCGCCTGCGCCACGGGGACATTAAATATAATAAAAGGCTGCGCTATGATTGAAGAAGGCGTCTGCGACGCGGTAATCTGCGGCAGCGCGGAAACCTCCATACATCCTTTATATACGGCGTCTTTTAAAAATATGGGCGTTTTGGCTAAAGGGCAAAATCCGTGTCCGTTTGACGGGAAACGCGACGGTTTTGCCATAGGCGAAGGCGCGGGCTTTATAGTTATTGAAGAACTCAAAAGGGCTGTGTTCAGGGGCGCGAAAGTTTATTGCGAAATCGCGGGGCAGTCTTGCGGCATTTTTTCGTCTAATGCTTTGTCGGTCAACTCTTCCGCGGGGATGGAACGCATAATAAAACAGGCATCCGGCAATGAAATCCCGGATTACATACATATGCACGGCACCGGAACAAAATTAAACGATTATTTTGAAAGTATGGCGGCAGCAAAGCATTTTGGCACGTTTCAGGCAGAAAAGCAAAACTACAAACTCCAATCTTTAAACTCCGCTTTGCCGTTGGCTTCTTCAACAAAAGCGGCAACGGGGCATATGCTTGGCATTTCGGGAATTGCCGGCGCGGTTTTTTCAATACTTGCCATAAAAGACGGTATTGTTCCCCCCACTTTAAATTTTACAGAAACAAACATTCCTTCAGGATTCAATTACGTTCCGCAAAAAAGCGTTAAAAAAACAATCAATTCCGCTCTTTCGTTGTCTTTCGGCTTTGGCGGGCAGGGCGCGGCTTTATTATTTAAAAAACACTGGGGCAGCGTTTATGCTTGATGAAATTCTTTCCAAAAAATTAGCTTCCGCAAAAGATGAGGGATTGCTGCGCAGTTTAAAACTTTTGCAATCGGCGCCTCTGGCGCATATAACCGTAAACGGTAAAAAATTTATTAACTTTTCTTCCAATAACTATCTGGATTTGGCCGGCAATTCCGAAATTAATAAAGCCGCCGCGCAGACCGCCGGAAAATACGGTTTTGCCGGGGCTTCTTCACGGCTTGTAGGCGGCAACCTTGTAATCCATGAAGAGTTGGAAGCAGCGCTTGCGGAGTTCAAAAATAAAGAAGCCGCTTTGCTTTTTCCCAGCGGCTATCAGGCAAATGTCGGCACGATAAGCGCCCTGATTTCCGCCGAAAAAAGCGCCTGTATCATAATGGACAAATTAAACCACGCTTCTATTTGGGACGGCGCGAAACTTTCCGGCGCGCGCATATTTGTTTATGACCATTGCGATATGGCTTCATTCGAATCGGTTTTAAAAAGGGCAAAAACATATAAGCTTAAGCTTGCGGTTACGGAATCGGTTTTTTCCATGGACGGCGATTTTGCCCCGCTTAAAGATTTTACGCAGCTTTGCCGAAAGTACGGCGCCGTAAGCATGGTTGATGAAGCCCACTCAACGGGAGTATTCGGCAAAGAAGGCAGGGGCCTTGCGGATTTGTTCGGCGTTTCCGGAAAAATAGATATAACAGTCGGCACTTTGTCGAAAGCTTTTGCCGCGCAGGGCGGTTTTGTGTGCGGCCCGCAAAACCTTATAGATTATCTGGTGAATAAAAGCAGGGCGTTTATATATACAACGGCGGTTTCTCCGGCAATTTGCGCCGCGGCATTAAAAGCTTTGGAGTTTGTAAAAAAAGCGGACAGCCAAAGGGAACGCCTCTTAAATAATTCAAAACAGTTGAAAGATAAACTGGCATCGTTCGGCTTTAATACTTCAAATACTTCTTCGCAGATAATACCTGTAATTATCGGCAGCGTCAAAAATACCGAAAAGCTGTCAACCGCTCTGCTTAAAAATAAAATTTTTGCTCCCGCGATTAAGCCGCCTACCGTGCCGGAAAACGCGGCAAGGGTAAGAGTGTCGCTTACGGCAGGCCATAGCTCTGCCGATATTGAACAACTGCTAAAAACTATCGTTTGAAATTACAGTTTTATATAAAATAATGAATTCGGCCCTGCGGCAGGGCGCGGCTTGCTGTGCGAAAGGCGCATTTGCTAAAATATCTGCGTACGGCGTTGAAACACAAAGGAGAAAAAATGAAAAAATACCTTATACTGGCCGTTTTGTTTGCGTTCTCAAGTTTAGCGTATGCCGAAAGATATACTTTTTCGTCAAACAGGGTTGATGAAATAGACGTAGTTATAAACGCGGGCACGCTAAACGTTAAAAGCGCCGATGTTAAGAATATTACGGTTGAGATAACCCCCGGCGGCGGCTCGCACGCTAAAAGAAGCGTCGCGCTAAAAGAAAAAGAGCTTAATATTTACCTTGTAGGCGAAGATATAACCGATAAAACAGTCGTAAACCTTACGATCCCTTTCACGGCGGATTTGGATATAAACTCTAAAACCGCGAAAGTGAACGTTACCGGAATGTCCGGCTCTCTGGATATAGACATAGCAGACGGCGAAGTTAACGTCAAAAAATTTGACGGAAGGTTTAACGTGGATACTATTTACGCCAAGGTCAATGCCAGCGGCACGTTTAAAGAACTTGATATTGAAACTTCCGAAGCGGACGTTAACATAGAAATTCTAAAAGTGCCGGCGTTTTACGAATACAGCGTTGAAGGCAGCGGCAATGTGCGTTTTACGCTAGGGGAAAAGGCGCAAGGCAAAAAGCTTAACATAAGAAGCACCGAATTTTACGGCAATCTGGAAATAAATTAAGGCATAAAGATGATTTTAAAAAACAAAAAAATTGTAACGCTGCTCTGCCTGGCATTAATTGCGGGCATTTCGTCGTTTTTGCTCCCGACTTGCGCTTCGGAAAAGTCCGTTACGGCTAAAGATCCGGTTTCTTTTGCGGATGACGCCAAGACGTCGGTATTTTACGGCGCTTACGGCGATGATTTACAGTTTAAAGCCATTGCCGTCGCGGAACAGGACGGCAAAAGAGTTGTAATTATGAGCGATCTGGGGGTAAAACTCCAGGATATGAAAATAAAAAACGACGGCAAAACGGACATTTATTTCAGCATAGCTTATATGCCTAAAGAAACGTCTGACGTATTTTCGTCGTTTTTTAAAGATTATTTTTCCGAAACCGCCACGGCCAAAGTTAAACTATTGAACAACAGAGTATATTATTTTGAAAACGAAACTCCTGTTTTGTGGGTAAGAAAAATATAAACGTCAAGTAATAGTTAATAAGTAATAAGGAATAGCTGACAACCATATATACAGAAACAGTATTATTTATTAATTGTTACTTATTACTTGTCTTTATAGTTAACACTTCATTCTTCGCAGGCTGCGAATCATTCCAATACATAACATTAGTTTTTACCGGCATTTTTGTGACCGCGTTATAAAAGGCCGTTATTTTGTATAAATCGTCTTTGCCGTTTTCCAAAACCGTATTGATTTTTACTTCAGTTTCTCCCGCTTCATTTAAACTGCCGGACTGAAACTTCCCAAACATTGTTTTTAAAATGCCGACAAAAACGACCTCTTTGTCGCCGATTTCAAAACTTGCCTTATATCTTTTCGCGCAGTTTATAGAGTAAGTTTTGTTATCTTCCCGCGCCTTAAAGGCAAAGTTATTAAGCGTATATTTGCCGGGCGCAACGCGTATGGCTATGTAAATAATATTGTTTCTGCCTTTTATGTAAAGCGGGTTTGTTTCATCGCTGAAATCCATAGTGTAGAGATTATTTTCCGCGTCAATCCATTCCACGGACTCCCTGAAATTTTTTAATTCGCCTATTTCAATATTATTGTACGCGCCTACGATTATGGCGGAAGTAAGTTTGTCATCCTGATAGCGTTTATAGCTTCCCGAGGTTTCCTGCGTAACGGCTTCCGGCGATTTCGCGGTAACGCATCCGCAAAACATAAAAAACGCCAAAAAAGGGATTAAAAATAAATTTTTCATACTTCCTCCGTAAATAATTGGTTTTATAAGATTGTATATTTTTGGATAAAGGGTGCCGCACGCCCTTAAACCCGCGTTACTTTTTGCACGAGCCCAAAAAGTAACCAAAAAGTCCCGCCGCTGAAATGCATTCGTTAGTAAGTTTTTAAGTCAATTTTAAAAAACTCGCAAAAACTGTCTTTTTGCCCAAACATTTAAAATTAGTAGATCGACTTTGAAACTTATTAACTCATATATCGCAGTAAAGCGGCGTAACGGCAAACAACTATCATATTCATTTTTCAGTTTTTTTTCATGCTGTCATTCCGAACTTGTTTCGGAAGCGGTCTTATTTTTTACAGCAGATCCTGAAATAAATTCAGAATGACAAATTTATTTAATTTATAATTGTTATTTGTTAATTATTAGTTATTAATTGTCTTTTATGTAAGTGCCGGCTTTTTTCGGAACGAAAATAAAAATTAAAGCGCCGGTGGCAGATAAAAGCCCTATAATTATATAAGTTAAGTGAAAAGCGCTCAACAATGCCGTATGGCCGCTTTGCGCGACAGCCGGAATAGCCGAAACCTTTTCAAGTAAAAGCGCCGTCATTGTAACGCCCATAGCCATTGAAATCTGCATTACTACCGACATCATGCCGTTCGCGCCGCTCATTAATTTATCCGGAACGTCTATAAGCGAAAGCGTATTAATGGCGGTAAACTGCAGTGAGTTTGCCAATCCTATAAAAGCGTAAAGAATTAAAATAACTATGTACGGGGTTGAGGGATCTATAAAAGCGACCAGCATAATAAAAAAACTGAGGCACAATGTGTTAAGGATTAAAAATCTTCTGTAACCGAGTTTTAAAATTACCGGCGTTGATATGGATTTCGCAAACATCGCGCTTATCCCCAAAGGAAGCAGCGCGAATCCCGCTTTGGACGGCGAAAAACCGAGCGCGGTCTGGAAAAACAAAGGAGCGATAAACGGCAAAGCTCCTCCGACAAGGCGCACTATAAGGTTGCCTATAGTCCCCACGGAAAAACTTTTTATTTTAAACATATCCAGGTTAAAAAGCGCGTTTTTTTTCTTTTTCGCGTATACGCAGTAAAGCAGCACGAATATTACCGCCGCAAAAAATATGTGCGTCCTTTCTATGCCCAAAAGGAAGTTTCCTGAAGCGCTCATCATAAACAGCAAAAGCACGGCGCAGTCAAAAAGTATAAAACCCTTCAAATCAAGTTTTGTTTTTTCGGAAGGTTTTATGTAAGGCATTATGTAATAAGTCGCTGCAAAACAGATTATGCCGAAAGGAATGTTGATTAAAAATATCCAGTGCCAGGAAGCGTATTCAACAATAAGCCCGCCTAAAGCAGGGCCTATCAAAGGGCCGATTAGCGCAGGAAGAACTATAAAGCTTAAAACTTTTACATACTGGCTGCGCGGATAAACTTTTAAAACGGCAAGCCTGCCGACCGGCACCAAAAGTGCGCCGCCCATACCTTGTATTAGCCTTGAAATTGACAAAGTTACCAGAGAATTTGAAAAAGCGCAAAGCAGCGAACCTATTGAAAAACCGGCGATCGCAAGCATAAAAATCTTTTTTATGCCGAATCTGTCCGAAAGCCAGCCGGAAACCGGCAAAAATATCGCGACTGACAGCATATAAGATATGACAGCAAGCTGCATTTGCAGCGGATTTTCGCCGAAATCCGCGGCTATGGTAGGCAAAGCGGTATTTAAAACAGAGCCGTCAAGCATCTGCATAAACATTGCCATTGCCACAAGCCATAAAAGCAGCTTAATTTTAATTTCTTCCGGGTATTTTTTCATATTTGCAGTTATTATATCACATAAAAATTTACACAAAAGCGTTTTATGCATCAAATGAGATTGTAAAATTAATGTAAAATGACGCAAAACGCCTTGAAAACACGTCAATTTGTGTTATATATTTAACATTATTCTTTATTTTAATGATTAAAATAATATGAAAAAACTAATTTCAACCGTCACCGCTTTTACGTTTATACTGAATCTGGCTGTTTCTTCAGTTGGAGCGGGTGCTTCTTTGGCGGACAGTAAAGCGGATTACAGCATAAATGATAATTTCATAGTAAACGAATATAAAACCCAAAGTGCCGATACAGTCTTTTTGGTGCAGGATTTGCATTGCCATTACGATACGCAGCAAAAAATTGCGGATTTGATTGATAATATTACAAATCGTATTGATTTTAATAAGCTTTTTGTTGAAGGAGCAACGCAAAATTTTGAAGATACTTTTATAAAAAAACTGCCTGAAAGCATAAAGAACCCGTTTGCCCAAAGCCTGTTAAAGCAAGGTAAAATCGGCGGCGCGGAGTACTTTTTTTTAACTTCGGATAAAAAGGTGCCAGTTTACGCTCTGGAAGACGCGGCCGTTTACGCAGGTAATGCCATAAGGCTGGATTATATATTAAGCTCGCAGGAAGAAGTGTCAAAAATCATTACGGAAATGGAAAAATCTTTAAAGGTTTTGCAGCGAAAATCACTTGATAATTCAAGTAAAAAGCTGTTATCACAGATTGATAAATACCAAAATAATGAAACCAATCAGGAAGCTTATTACAAATTTTTGCTAAAACAGGCTGAAAAATCAGGCATTAATCTAAATGGCTACCCTTCCATACAAAAACTTGCCTCAGTATCGCGCCGTATCAGTTATAAAAAAGTTAACAAAGAGCTGAATGCTTACATGGAGGCTGCAAAAGCCGCCCTGCCTTACAGCGCGTACAAAGAACTTGCTGAAAATAAAGATGTCTTAAGCAATATAAGTCAGATAAATGCCAAATTTAATACGGATATGGGCAAATATCCCGAGCTTGCAAATTATTTGGCCTATTATGAATGCGTTTCTTCTTTAAGCCCGCTGGAATTGTACAGCGAAGAAAAAAACCTTTTCAACGCGGTTTTGATAAATAACGCCAATGAAATTAATGTTGAAATCGTTATTTTGAGCCTTGCTTTTAAAAAGCTGAAGGCTTTTATGGCAAATAAGGCAACCGACAGCGATTTTAACTATATCAAAGATTTTAATACTGCTTTTTTTGAATTTTTGTGGGACAAATATTTTGGGCAGCAGACATTTGCGCAGTTGAAGCCGTATATTGAAGTATATGAAAGCTACTATAAAGCGAATGAATTAAGAAATACGATATTCGCGGAAAAAATTGCAAGCCGGCTTAAACAAAAGGACGGCAAAAATATCTCTATAGCCGTAACAGGCGGCTTTCATACAAACGAAATCCGCAAAATGCTCAATGATAAAGGTGTCAGCGTAGTTGTTTTAACGCCGAAAGTGAATGGCGGCATACCGGAAGCGGAAGAGAAATATACGGCATTATTTAATGAGCAGGTTCAAAGCGGCGTGAAAGAAGCCTTTATAAACGGTTACGCTTTAAAAATGTACGTGGATACGGGTGATAAAGCGCTTTTAATCAAATCTTTATCGGAAATATGCGGTATGCAGAAAGCAGGGCAGTTTGGCGGCGGGAGCCTGGAAAGCATAATCGGTGAAATAGTAAATAAATATAATGAACTTTACGCGGAAAAAATATCTATAGAAAATTTAAATAGCGCTGAAACAGCTTTTTCCGCGGTTTTAAAAACCGCTAAAGGCGGCAAAACAATAAATGTCGGAAAAAACGGCGAAATAAATATAAACGGTTTAAATATCAATGCCAAACCGCCTACCGCCGCAATCTTTAGCAAGTTGTGGGACAAGGTAAAAAACAAAAAACAATTAACATTCAAAGAAAGAGTGATAGATTTTATAGCCAACCCATATAATGCGCCGTTGTGGGAAACGGGATATATAGCGGTATTAACGGCAATACTAGGTCCGGCAGCTGCCGGCTGCGTATTTCTAATCAGCCATTTTGTTGCGGACTTTGCATTAGACGCAAAACCGAAAGAATTTCTGAAAGAAGCCCGAGAGAGCAAATTCAGCAAGTATGTAAAACTGATACTGCCTGCAGTTATTTTTACTGCGCCGTTTATAGCGCCAATAAGTATATTGGGTGCGACGGGCATAAGCTGGATTCTACACAGCTCTTATAACGCGCTTGCTGTAGAGTTTGGCTGGGAAGTAGCGTCAATGATAGGCATAAGGCCGGAAATAGTAAAAATATACAGATATGAACCGGACAATAATATCCGCTGGGATTCAGAAGCGCCTGCTATTATTGAAAAAAATCTTTTAGGAAAACATTCAGGGTTGGTTAGAGATGAATACCGCGATGAATATGTATGGGGTATGTATGAAGGCAAAACGTTATTAGTAACAAAGTTTAATAAATACGGCAGGCTTGGCATTATAGGTTTTGATGAAGTATTGCCAAAAGAACCAAGATTTGCGGGCAGGGAAGTAAGAGTAATAATGAGTGAGCATGGCATCATAATGGAAATATATATTATGTCAAAAGACGGGCTGACAGTTGACATGAAGCGTGTTTTTACGGATCAGGAAAAAATTCATAAAGACGAGAATGAAGCAATAACCGGTATTGCCGGAGAAATATATAATGACGAAAAAGAAATAACCGATATAGATAAATCAGTACAGCTTTATCCTTACAAAACGGATAAAAACGGAATACCGCTGTATGATGAAAGGGACAGATTGGAGAATTACCCGGGTATCGTTAAAGACTATGACGCGAAGCATAACAATGAAAAACTGCTGGCGGTGACAAGTTTGGATGAAAACGGCACAATATCGCTTTTAGATAAAACTATCGATACTAAAAGCACGTCTTTAGCATATTTTGCATGGCATACCGTTATTGCCGTTGTGGAAAACAGAAAAATAATTGAAGCTTACATAATGTCAAAAGACGGTAAAAAAATAGCAAGAAAATATGTGCCCGGCATTCTAAATGGTTTTCCCGATTCATTTATGGTTGAAGAAAGGGCAAAAATGCCTGAAGTGATAGTTGTAGACGGCGAATTTGGCGATACAGGCAACAGCATATATGATGATTTTGAAAATAAAGACGAATATGTGAAAAATATAACCGGGAATGAAGAATCCGGACAAATAAGGATATATAAATATGACTTAAGTTCGAAAGATTTCCCTTTAATTGGCGATTCCGATAACTTATTAGGAAAACATAGCGAATTAAGCGGTGAAGACTACCGGGATGAATATGTTGCAGGAGCAGGTGAAGGAAAGAAAATTTTAGTGACATATTTAGACGGCTTTGGAAATGCTGATGTTTTTGGAAATTCCGTCATCGCAACAAATGATAAAAAGTTTGCGGGAAGACAAGCAAGAGTTGTGTTGGATGAGCAAGGAAACATAACAGAAGCGTATATAATGTCAGAAGATTTTAAAAGAGTTGAAAAAAAATACATTACTATTAATACTGAGACAGATGTAATACCTGTGATGAAAGAAGTTGCTAAAATCTCTTTAAACAAAAAAAATAAAGACCACGATGTAACGACAAAGTCAAAGGCTGACAAATATATACGGGTATATAGATATGACGCAAATGCAAAAGGCATCCCGCTTATTTCACGGGAAAATTTCTTGGGTGTCCACCGCTACAAGCTAAGCAGGAAAAATTACGATATGTCGTATTCGCAATATGAAGGCAAAAAAATAGTGCAAACAACGGTAAATGCTTACGGAAACATTAGTTTGTTTGGCAAAGTGTTAACGCAAACGCACAACAATAATTTTGCCGATAAAGAGGTAAACATTGTATTAAACAGTGACGGTTTAATAGAAGAGTTTTTTATAATGGCTGATAATGAATCTGTAAAGTATGTAAATGCAAATATCGAAAACCCTCAAGAACCGAATATGCAGAAATACGATGAAAACCCGGATAATTTTATAAGAGTATATTCATATTCTGCAGGTGAGGGCGGCATGCCGCTGCGAAAAAAAGAAAATTTATTGGCTTATTATGCAAACCTATCCCGCAAAGAGTATGACGCAAAATATTCAGGCAGAAAAACTGTAATAGAAACTATGACGGATGTGAACAGCGCATTGAATATTTTAGGAGAAGCCGGGCTGTTTACCGTTTCGGGAGCAAAAGGAAAAATAAAGACGCTGAGCGTGGTAGATGAGAAAGGCATAATAAGAGAGGCATTTGTACTGCTGGATTCCGGCATAATAAAGTATGTAAATGCGGACAAAGAAAACCCGGAAATGCCAAATATGCAGCCAGGGCTTGATTCCATCGAAAACCCGACTTTGATTTATCCTTACAAAACAGATGAAAGTGGTATGCTTATATTTCCGGATGATGAAAAGAAAGCTCTCAATTATTATACAAGGCTGTCAAAAAAAGTATATAGCAAAAAATACCTTGGCAAAAAAATAATTATTGTTACAAAAACTGATAACTACGGTATATTATCAGTTTTAGGCGTTCACGCTATAACAACTAAAAGAAAAGACCTTGGAAACTTGAAAACAGTAATTGTTATGGATAAGTCAGGCAATATTGAAGAAGCGTATATATTATCTAAAAGCGGAGCTGTTAAATATGTTAATGCAGATAAAAAGCACCCCGAGAAAAACATTCTGCGACTTTATACCAAAGCGCATAGCGAGATATTTCAGATATTTCCTTATAAGCACGAAAATGGGGTGCCGGTATATAAGAAGGAAGAAAGAATTGCGTATTTTAACAAAATGGACAGATATAAGAGGAATAATTTGTCTTACGGTGAAAAAAAGCTGTATGTAACCGGATTTGATAATAACGGTACATTAAATGCATTCTCACAGCCGGGGCTTATAGTCCTTAGTGAGAAATATGCAGGGGCCGAAGCGAGAATAGTAGTTGATGAAAAAGAAAATATTTTGGAAATATATGTAATGGCTGACGGCGGATATCTAAGGTATGAAAATGCCAATATTGAAGATCTTTCAAAGCCGAATATGCAGCGCGATACTAATAATTTTAAAGAAACCATAGAAATATATCGTTATAAGGTTAACGAAAATGGTATTCCTGTTTGCAAAACAAGCAATAAGGTAAACTACTATAATAATATTTTGAAAAAAAGCGAATATGCCAAAAGGTATGTCGGAAGAAAAATGACAATTTCAGGAAAACTTAATTCAACCGGTTCTTTCAGCGTTTTACAGTCCGGCGGGAAACATATGATACAAACACACGACAGTAACCTTGCAGGGACCGAGGTCAGGGTAGTCATAAATGAAAAAGCCGAAGTTGTTGTGGCATATTTGATATTTGATAACAGCAACACTAAAAAATATAGAAATATCAATAAAGAAAATCCGTCTGATGCCAAAATGAGCGATAAGGCTGCCCTGCCGCCATATGCAAAATTAGAAGATTTTTATCAAATCAGCGAAAGAAGATATGCAAAAGCGACTGCGCGAGAATATTATGATTGGGGTATGGATGAAGAGCAAAACGTAGTGATAGCAAATTTGGGTAACGGGATACCGCAGGTGATAACAATAACCGGACAGTTTGATATATACGCATATAATAATACTGATGGCAATTCATATAAGTACAGAACAAGTCCTTATGAAAGCAAAGCAGCGGCACAAATAGCGATATACCGGTATGATATAACTTCTGTGGATTATCCTGTAATTTGTGAAGATAACTTTATGGGCGGACATGAAGAATTAAGTATTGAAAAATATATGAGAGAATATGTAGGCGGAATGACGGAAGGAAAAAAAGTATTGGTTGCAAAGACGGATATATATGGAAATCTTAATGTTTTTGATAATCAGATAATAAAAACCAATGATTCTGTTTTTGCGAATAAGGAAGCAAGAACCATAATAGATGAAAACGGTAAAATTACAACCGCATATATAATGTCAAAAGATGGAAAGTCGGCTGAAAAAAAATATATCAATATTAATGTTTATGGTTTGACGCCTGTTATGAAAGAAGCTGATAAAATGCCCACAGCGACAATCCTTGGTAAGCTTTGGGATAAGGTAAAAAACAAAGAACAGCTGACATTCAAAGAAAGAGTATTAGATTTTATAGCCAACCCGTATAAGGCGCCTGTTTGGGAAACGGGGTATATAGCGGTATTAACGGCAATATTAGGCGCGGCTCCGGCTGCGTACGTATTTCTAATCAGCCACTTTATCGCTGATTTCTTTTTAGACGCAAAGCCCGGAGAATTTTTAAAGGAAACACAGAAAAATAAATTTAGCAAATATGTAAAATTGATACTGCCTACGGCTGCATTTGCCGCGCCGTTTATAGCGCCGGTCAGCATATTGGGTGCTATGGCTATAAGCTGGATGCTCCATAGCGCGTACAATGTTTTGGCTGAAAAATACGGCTGGCAGGCAGCCGCGATAGCGGGGAGAAAGGCAAAGCAGATGTATGTGAGAGTTTACAGGTATGATGAGAGTTCAAGCGGCGTTCCGGGAATTGACGAAGGTAACTTTCTGGGAGCGCATAAACAATTGGGCAGGACAGAGTATGCTGATGAATATGCCGGCGGAAAGGAAGAAGGAAAAAAGGTTTTGGTAAAATACTGCACTAAAGCCGCGACGCTTAATATAATAGGCCATAATAATATACTGCAGCTGAATAAAAAAGAGTTTAACGGCAGGGAAACAAGAACGGTGGTGGATGAAAATATCAATATTGTTGCAATATACGTAATGTCGCAAGACGGCAAAACATTTGAACGGAAGTATGTAAATGCCGATACTGAAGACAGCGGTAACGCTAACATACAAAGGCAGATATCCGAGTTAAAAAATCCCGTAAAGATTTATGAATACAAAGAGAATAAACAAGGCGTACCGGTATATGAATCAGAAAAAATTCTTAACTACTACGAAAAATATACTAAAGATGTTTACGGCAACAGGTATTCCGGCAGAAAAATACTAGTAGTAAAAAAACTTAATGAATCCGCGGAATTGAGCTTTGCGGATGAAGGTAATCTTATAAAAACCGGAAATTCCGCTTTAGCCGGAAATGAAGCCAGAATAGTAATGAATGATAAAGGGCACATAACAAAAGTATTTATAATGGATAAAGACGGAAAGGCTGTTGCCGAGGAGTACGCCAATGTTGACACAGAGCATCCCGAAAACCCGAATATGCAAAAAGATATCGGCAGACTGCCCAACCCGATAAAAATTTACCGTTATACGGCCGATGAGAACGGAATACCTGTATACGCGCCGGGAGAAATTTTAAACTACTATGGTTATATGCAGAGAAATGAATATGCCGCGCGGTATGTTAACATTGAACATAAAAGAAAAAATTTGTTGGTAGTAAACAGTGATAACAGCGGAGATTTTCAATTTTTTAACGAACAAGTACAAATAACCGGTAAGGCGCTTGCTAACAGGGAAGTCAGGATAGTGATTAATGAAAACGGGTATGTTGAAGAAGCGCATATAATGTCTGATGACAAAAAAACCGCAGAATTAGTGCTTATAAATGCCGACAATGGGCGCGCTGATAATATGAATATGCAGCGTCCGCTGTCTGAATTAGATAATCCCGTCAAAGTTTATGATTATGCCGTAAACAGTCAAAATATTCCTGTTTATAAAGAAGATGAAATCCAAAACTATTATAACCAGCTCGGGAAAGATGATTATGACAGAAGATACGGCAAAGAAAAAAGAAAAATAATTCTTATAAGGAAAGCGGACATAAACGGCAATATAAGCTTTTTAGGGGATTACGCGGCGATACACACAGGCCGTTTGGATTTAGCAGGCAATGAAGGAAGAGCCGTAATAAATGAGCAGGGCGTTGTGACAGAAGCATATGTGATGTCAAAAGACGGCGCCGAAGTTATATTGAAATATGTAAATCTAAACCGTAATGACGGCTCAAAAGAACCTGAAATTATCCGCGAGAAAAAATTTATTTATCAATATTTTAAAAATTTTTATGAAAAATACTTTACGGAAGATATTGAAAAGAATTTGTATTATCAAAAAATGATAGAAGCCGTTATAGACAACGACGATGATACTTTACTTTTAGCGCTGGCTGCCTATGACTTCTCGGCAGTTGAAAAGGCATTGGCGGGAAAAGAAAAAATGCAGGTCAAGGATATCGTCCGGAATCTTTCCGCCGCCGAAGGGATAAGCCAGGAACTGAAAGAGTTTTTTAGCGGTCTTGCCGGCAGCGAAAAGGAGATAGCAATTTTAAGCGAAGCCGATAAAAAACTGATAGCAGCGCATTCAAAACAAATTACGGTTAAAATGATGGATAAACATCTGAACAGGATGATAAAGCAAAATGAAAGTGTTTTAAATTTAATTCTTTTAGATGATAAGGAAATACTGGCAAAATATTTGATAAGAAATTATAAAAAAGCAAAAAGCCGAAATGAATATATAAATATATTTATGGCGTATATGAGAGTACAAGAAAATTTAAGCGGTAATGAAAAAGATAAAATACTTAAAACGGTTGAAGCGGGCCTGAACATATCGGAATTTTATGATATGCAAAAACAATTACTTTTAGAAGATTCCGCAATACAGCATAAAATGATTTTAGTAATTAATATGTATTTTAACGATTTATTTGATTTTAAAAAACTGGGAAGCGATAATATTTCCGGCAATAAGCCGCGGATTGAATATTCTGTATCAATTTTATCTTGCGCTTAAGAGTTTTTTTTAAGGGATTTTACGTAATTAGCTGCTTCAATGGCGTCTTTAGCGTAAGCGTCAGCGCCGATTTCCTGGGCGTATTTCTTTGTCACCGCCGCGCCGCCGACTACTATTTTGGGCTGTATGTGCGCTTCATTTCTCATTTTAACGATAATTTCCATCTCGGGCATAGTCGTAGTCATCAAAGCGGACAATCCTATGGCAAGCGGTTTAACTTCCCGCGCTTTGCTGATAATATCTTTTGATTCAACGTTAATCCCCATATCTATCACTTCAAAACCGTAACTTTCCAAAACGGCGGAAACAATATTTTTGCCTATGTCATGCATATCGCCCTTAACGGTAGCCATAATTACTTTATCTGATTTCAAGGAATCGTCTTTTTTAAGGGTTTTTTTGATAATCGCAAAAGCGGCCTGCGCCGCTTCCGCCGACATTATTATCTGCGGTAAGAAATATTCTCTTGCCGAAAACTTTTCGCCGACGATATTTAATGCTTTAAGCACATTGTCGTTTACGGCGTTAAACGGGTTGTTTTCCGTTTCCGTGATTTGTTTCAAAATGCCGGGCACGGATTCTTTGTTGCCGTGCAAAACCGCCAAATAAAGCTGCTGCGCCGGAGGAGCGGCATCTGTTTTTTCAATAGCAGGTTTTTTATAAGAGCCGAACGTTTCCATGTATTTAACCGCGCCTTTATCTTTGTTTTCAAGCAGGTTTTTGGCAAGAGGGTCAGCTATATTCCAATCTTCATGCGGGTTTATAATTGCGAAATCTAATCCGGCGTCTAACGCCATTTTCATAAAAGTAGAATTGATGGCCTGCCTTGCCGGCAGCCCGAAAGAAACATTTGAGACGCCAAGCAGCGTTTTGCATTCAGGGTATCTTTTTTTAGATTCTTTTACCGCGTTAAGCGTTTCTTCAATCTGTTCCGGAGAAGAGCTTACGGCAAGCACAAGGTAGTCAAAAATTATGTTTTTTCTGGGTACGCCGTATTTATCCGCGGCTTCTAATATTTTGCCGGCAATTTTCAGCCTTTCTTCAGCTGTTTTCGGTATTCCGTCATCATCGGTTGTTAAAGCTATCAGCCCGCAGCCGTAACGTTTCGCGATCGGCATTATCGCGTCAATTTTTGACTGCTCCCCGTTTACGGAATTTATTAAAGGTTTGCCCGCGCAGGTTTTTACCGCGTATTCCAATGCTTTAGGATTGCTGGAATCTATGCATAAAGGTATGGTAACAATTTCCTGTATCTGGTCTACCGCGTCTTTTAAAAGTTTTATCTCGTCGGCGTTCGGCACGCCCATGTTTACGTCTAAAAGATTCGCGCCGTCAGCGGCCTGCGCGCGCGCTTCGTCTTTAACTAAAGAAAAAATGCCGTTTAAAAGCTCTTCCTGGAATTTCTTTCTGTTAGTCGGGTTTATGCGTTCGCCTATTTTTACAGGCTTTTGCGTTTCGTTTACGTCAAAAGCGGTTACCCTTGAGGAAAGAAAGAATTTGTTTACAGTTTCTCTTTTTACAGGCTGTTTATCTTTAAGTTCGCCGGTAAGCGCTTTTATAAAATTTAAATTTGTGCCGCAGCATCCGCCGAACATATTTACGCCGTAAGAATAGGCCTTTAGCGAAGCCTCAATAAATTCTTCAACCGTCCCGGGAAAGCACGTTTCGCGGTTTATAAGCGTGGGCATCCCGGCGTTTGGTTTAAAAGATACGGGCAGATTCGTATTTTTGCATATAGTTTCGGCAAGCCCGGCAAGATCTTTCGGGCCTACGGAGCAGTTTAAGCCTATCGCGTCAACTCCTAAACTTTCAGCCATAGCGATAAAACTTTTAATGTCCGTTCCCGTAACCGTAGTGCCGTCCTGCGAAAATGTCATCTGCGAGATTATGGCGCCGTCAAAATTGTCTCTCGCTGCCAAAATAGCGGCTTTTAGCTCTTTAATTTCAGTCATGGTTTCAATTACTATTATGTCCGCGCCGTGTTTTTGCAGAAGTTTTGACTGGAATGAAAACGCTTCATAAGCTTTATCGAAAGATAATGTGCCCAAGGGGGATATATATTCGCCTATTGAAGATATGTCGCCTGCCGCTATTACTTCTTTGCCTCCGGCGCTTTTTCTGATAAGGCTGATTCCTTCTTTAATTATGTCATCGGCTTTATCCAAAAGCCCGTGCTGTTGCAGCCTTATCGGGTTTGCTCCGAAAGTGTTGGCAAGTATAATATCCGATCCGGCGTTTATGTATGACGCGTAAATGTCGGATATTCTTTCAGGAAACTTAATGTTTAGTTCTTCAGGAATTTCAACGCCGTCCAGATAGTTTTTACGTTGTAATTCGGTGCCTGTAGCGCCGTCCATTATTAAAACTTTCTTACGCAATAAACTTAAAAAATCCTGTTTTTTCATTTGTCTGCCTTATTGTTTTTTTATTCCGATAAGCGCCGAGACTGATTTTTCGGGCTTCATTTGGTAAGATTCGTTTAGATGTATGCCTATCTGGCTTGCTCCAAGCCATTTTAAAAATTCTTTTTGCGTTTCAAGAACCCAGTCGCCGTATCCCGGGGAAAACCGTTTTACCGCAATATTATTCTTTTTTGCCTCAAGCTCCGCAATCTGCGTATTCGCCGCGTTTACCGCCTCTTCAACAGCTACGGAACCCGCTGCATCCATAATCAGCGCGTTAAAGGTTTCTTTTTTTTCTATAAAATCATTTCTTTTATGCTCTAATGCGCTGCCGGCTGTAACGGCTATTCCGTAAGCTTTAAAACAGCTTGTCAGGTGTTTTGCCGCTTCAAAACTTTCAATTTTAAATCCGTTTTCAAAAGTAATGAGATTTTCATTAACGGAAATATTTTCAAAAGCTATTACGGCTTTAGGTTTAATAAGTTTTTGCGCTTGCGTTAAAATTTCTTTTATTGCAATTTCCGTTTTAGCGTCAAGCCGCGTTTGGGCTTTTAAATATCCGAGCCGCGCAAGAAGCTTATCATAGGGTATGGTAATAGCGGAAATGTTTAACATAGGCGTATTTTACCAAATTTAAGAAGTTATTTTTTTACCCACACGGCAAGTTTGCCGCCCGGTACGGTAAATTTTGCATTTCCCAGGCTGTCGATTTTAACTTCTTCTTTTACATTGCCTGATATGTCATGCCAGATTTCTCCGGCGCGCTCTTTGCCGACATTCATCACTTTGTCGCCGTTATCGCCGTTTGACAAAAGCAGCGCGAGCCCGGAATCCGGATGAAGTTCGTCGCCGGTACGAACAAATCCCGATGTGTTTGCATGGTCAAAATACGTTTGCTGTTCGCCGTAAGCGTATTTTTTGCGTACTTCCAGAAGCAAATCAATTAGTTCCCGGTGCTGTGATTTTTCACTTCCCCAGCCGTAATAATCTCCGTAAAAAATGCACGGATAACCTTCTTTTATCAGCAATATCAGCGCGTAAGCCAAAGGTTTAAACCACGCTTTAACCTGCGATTCAAGCGAGCTGCCTCTCTGCGAATCGTGGTTTTCAACAAAGGTTACGGCAAGCTGAGGATGGCTTGAAACCAAAGCGTTATTAAAAATAGCCCTAAAATCATAATCTTTTCCGTTTTTTGCCGCTTCAAACATATTGTAATGAAAATTTACGTCAAATAAGGCGAGTTCGTGCTGTACTTCGTTTAAGTAATTGTTTAAGGAGTTTATATCCGGTTTCCAGTATTCGCCTACGAAGAAAAAATCTTTTCCTTTAGCCGCCCTTAACGTTTCTAAAAAACTTTGTATAAATTCCGCGTCTATATGTTTAATCGCGTCAAGGCGCATACCGTCAAGGTTTAGCTCGTCCGCAGCCCATATGCCCCACTTTTTCATTTCAACGCGTACTTCCGGATGGTGAAAATCTATATCGGCAAACATTAAATAATCATAATTTCCGTTTTCTTTATCGACTTCCGCCCCCCAGGATTTTCCTTCGCCCTGTATCTGGTATATTGCTTTCTTTTTATTGGCTTCGTTATAATCCACTCCGGAAAAGTGGTACCAATGCCATTCAAAGTCAGAATATTTCTTTTTACGCCCCGGAAAATTAAAGCCGGTCCAGCCTTCAATTTCATATGCGTCAGTTAAAGGCTGCTGCCTTTGCGAAGGGTTAACCTCTTTCACTATAAATTTTTCCGTATAATCCGCGCCGGCTTTATGGTTCATCACCGCGTCAAGGTAAACGGAAATTTTATATTTATGCAGCTCATCAATTGCTTCTTTCAGTTCCTGTTTTGTGCCGTATTTTGTACGGACCGTCCCTTTTTGGTCAAACTCGCCCAAATCAAAAAGGTCATATGTAGAATATCCCTGATTTTCCTGCCTGTCAGCCTTGTAGGCTGGGGGAATCCAAACCGCCGTAATGCCTAAATCGTTAAGGTGTTTCGCGTCATCTTTAAGTTTTTTCCAGAGGTTACCGTCATTTGGCAGGTTCCATTCGAAGTATTGCATCATCACGCCGTTTTTCATTTAAAAACTCCGTTTTCCGGGCAAAGTGCGCGCGGTTGATTAATGGCAATGTAATTGTATTAAATTATTTATTATTAAACCATTTTTGTTTTCCCGAAGGATAATTGTTATAATAAAAACTTAAATAGTGGTGTTTAGCAGATTTAAACCATTAGCATTTCTATAGTTATAAAGGAGTCAAAATGGAAAATTTAATCTTCTGCGTTATTTTGTTGGCGGTTTGGGTCCTTGTGCTTAACGGAAAGATTGCCAAGCTGGAAGACAAAATTAATAAGCTAACCTTTAAAGACATTGACACACAAACAGCAGCCGAAGCGGCAGCAAAGCAGGAACCTCTTAAAAAAGAAATACCTCCTGAAGTGCTTGCAGAACTTCTCGCAGAAAAACCGCATACGTTACAAAACATTCAAAACACCACTCCTCCTCCGCAGCATAAAGAACAGCCTTCAAAAAACTGGGAATTATTTACCGGCAGCAAACTTATCGGCTGGATAGGCGGCTTCGCGGCGTTTTTAGCGATAGTGTTTTTTGTTAAATACGCTTTTGACATCGGAATACTTACGCCCCCTATGAAGATTTTGACGGGTTTGGCAGCAGGCTTGGCCGCTTTGATTATCAGTAATAACATGAAAGATAAAGAAGTTAAAACAACCTCGGCCGTTTTGTCCGCTACGGGCATAATCTTTTTATATGTTTCAGTATACGCCGCAAGCGTTATGTACGGCCTTTTAAGCGGTTTTGCCGCATTTATTTCGATGATATTCATAGTTATTACGGCATTCATGACTGCGTTTGATAAAGATTCAAAAGCGCTGGCTTTTCTCGCCGGACTATGCGGTTTTTTGACGCCGCTTCTTCTTTCCACTGGCAGCGGCAATATAGCTCTGCTTGCGGGGTATATTCTTCTTTTAACTTCCGCGATAATGATAATTGCGCTTAAAAAAGACTGGCCGGTTTTGTCGTGGCTTTCCGCGGCAGGCGCGTATATAATTATTCTTTTGCTGTTATGGGAAAGGTATGCCAGAACAAAAAGCATGACAATGGCGGTTATAACGCTGTTGTTTTTATGCCTGTTTTTTGTTTACGGAATGTTTGCGGTCAGAAAAAATGGCAAACTCAAAAGCGCGGATTTTAAGACGACTTCTTTCGTTTTTATAATATTTTTATCATTTTTAATGCCGTGGCTGTCAAACGTGTCGCTGCAGTTTGATACAGGCTTTTTGCTTTTTTGCCTTATAAATGCCGCTTTGCTGATTCTTACGCTTAAAGATAAATATTTTACCAATGGGTATTTTTGTTTCGGGATAATTGCGTTTGTTATCGTATCTTTTTGGATTACAGGATGCAGCGGGCATTATCTTTTTGCGGGTGAAAAATTTATTTTTACGAATATTTTCACTTTGATTTTTATTTATTTTTTGCTCAACGGCTTTATCCCCGCGGTAAAACTTAAAGATCAAAACGCGAAAATATTTAATGTGTTTATGCTGGCTTCCTTTGTGTTTATGTTTATCGTTTTAATGTTTGGAAACGGGCAAAATTATATACCGATGTTTTTTGCCGTTTCAATTGTTTTTCCGGGTTTAATTTTATTAAGAAGCATTTTAGATAAAACCTCGGAAGGTAAGGCCTATCTCTGCTCTTTGGCAGCCGTATTTATTACGCAGTTCGCATGGTATTTGTTTAAAGGCAGACAGGGAAGCGAAATTGCCATTTATGTTTGGAATTTAAGCGTTTTTATGGTTTTCTTTTTGCCTGTTTTTCTGTTTAAATTTCCATTTTTCAAACAAAAGCTTCCGTGGATTACTGCCGCAACGGCTGGTTTGCTGCAGGGGCTTCTTATCTATTTATTGTATAGAATGGATATTTTTACGCTCAATCCGTGTTTTATCCCTACCTTATTAGCGGTAATTTACTTTGCGGCTGCGCTTGCCGTGAGCGGTAAAGAAGATTTGCGATATAGTTTTAAACTGTTTTTAAATTTCGCTTTGTTTTTCGCGGCGGCAATACCGCTTTTGGCTTTCAGTAAAATATGGATGATTGCCATCGCCTGGGCCGCCATGGGCACGGCTTTAATATTTATCTACAGAGTGGCGTGGGATACAGCTTTCAGAAACTGGGGTTTTTGGGTTACCAGCCTTTCGTTTGTCTTGTTTTTAATACCAAACTCCTCATTTTTTCCCGTTTCCGCGGGAAGCATTTTAAACGGCTATTTATATGCTTATATGGTTTTAAGTGCGCTTGTTTTAGCATCGGCGTTCCTTTGGGAACAAAAAGAAGAAAAACTGTCCTGGGCTCAGGGCAGCAGGAAAATGCTTTTTGCTTTTTTTGCCGCGCTTTTGTTTGTATTGCTGAATATAGAAATTGCCGCCTTTTTTGCGAAAGACGGCATTTTGGAGTTCAGATTTACCAACAGTTTGGCGCAGGATATGGTGTATACGCTCAGCTGGGGAATTTTTGCAATAGCGCTTTTTGTTTTCGGCGTGGCAAAAGAAAACAAAGCGTCCAGGGTCGCGGGGCTTGTTCTGCTGCTGCTATCTTCCGGAAAGTTATTTTTACACGATTTGTTTAATTTAGGACAGCTTTACAGGGTAGGTTCGCTAATAGGTATTGCCGTAATGCTTATGCTGGTGGCATATTTATACCAAAAATATGTAGTGAAACCGGTGAAAGAAAATAAGTCCGACATAAGCCAAATATAGGTTGCCATAAGGCAATTAACTAAAAAAAGGAGAAGGAAGATGAAAAAATTGATTTTTGTATTGCCCGCAGTAATGATGTTTTCGTTTTTTGCAGCAGCGGTAAATGCCCAAGAAGCTAAAAAAGCAGAAGCGCAGCCTAAAGCTCAGGCTGAAGCGCCTGCGGCAACACCGGCAGTAACAGAAGCTGCCCCGCAGGCTTCAACGCCTGCAACACCTGCGGAAGCCCCGAAACCCGAAATCGCTGACGCGTCAGTAGGCGTAGTGGCAGCAGTTGCAAAAGACGGCACGGTTTATGTTTTGAAAGAGTTTAAAGTTGACGTTATCACAACATTTACTCCTGAAGACATCGAAAAGATGAAACAGGAAGCTGACGCGGACATTAAAAAAATTGAAGCGTACGTAGCGCAGTATAATAAAGCAGACGCGACCGAAAAAGAAAAGAAAGAAGCCACAAAGTACGTAAAAGAAGTATTAAACAAAAGAGTTGATGCGTATTTTACAAAATTTCAGAATAAAATCGATTATGTAAACGGGCTTGTAAAAAACGCTGAAAATGAAATGAAAGCCGAAAAGAAAAACAAAAAAACTTTTGTTGAAGATGAAGCGGTAAGAATTCTCAGCGGCAATGCGCCGGCATTCAGAGTTCCCGACTTTGACGATTCGTCAGCAGCGAAAAAATAATATTTACGCAAATTTAAAACGCGCCGGGGATTTTCCCCGGCGCGTTTTTTTCATTCTTGTTAAAGCGGAAACAATTATATAGAATAACCGCAAATAACAATAAAGGAATAGAAATGATTAAAAAAATCGCTGTTTTGGCTTTTTTGGCTGTGTGTGCTTCAAATGTTTTTGCTTTTGAAGCTTCGATGCTTAAACCTTATATAGGGGTTAAAGCGGGTTTAGCAGGGATGAACTCCTCAATAAGTTTTGAAAACGCTGCCGCGGATTATGATTTAAACAGCAGCCAGCCAGTTTTTTTATTCGGCGTTTCCATAGGAACAAAGCTTAACAGCTTCAGGGGAGAGTTTGACTATACTTATTATGCGACCGATAACCTTGATTTTCCCGTAAAAGGAGAAAATTTTGGCGGCGATCACCAAAACCAGACATATTTATTCAATTTTTACTATGATTTTCTTTCTGAAAACGTAATATCGCCTTACTTTGGCGCGGGGCTCGGCTGGACGCGTACCGATGTGTTTTTTGGCGATAACTATGAAAACGTAAAAGAATCATCTATATTTACATATGCTGTTTCGGCGGGCATAACGTATGATTTAAACAGGTATATAGACCTTGATCTGGGGTACAGATACGTTAAAATTTCCGATAAAGATTTAGATGTGCCTAACGCTTCGGCTAAGTTTATACAGAATGCCAGCCAGCTTTTTGTGACTGCAAGATATAAGTTTTAGTTAAACTATTTAGCGGCTTTTTATGTGGTGTCTTAAGCTGTCATCCTGCGCGAAGGAGTTTGTTCCTGTGGCGCAGGATTTACAAATTACAGACTATCTGTTGTTAATCAGTTCAAAATAAAAGCGCCGCCGCCTGTTTGTTCAAAAATAACAAAAGTAATTGATTTTTCAGTTTAAAGTTTAAAAAAACCACTCTATTATATATGTGTGGTTTTTTTATGGCTTTATGATATAATATTTAACCAAAACATTGCGGGGGTGGATATGTCTTTTAAAGAAGCTCTTGAGATTCTTGCCGCGTTTGCAACTATTATTGCGGCTGTTGTTGCCGTAGGAGGAGTAACGCTTGCCTGGCAAAAAAGGCTGTTTCATAACCTGCATACAATTTTAAAGCATCACGCCGCAAAGGCAAAAGAAGCGCAGCTTAAGGATGAAAATTAATGATAAAAGAAGCGAAACAGAATGCGGATTTTAAACACTTAAAAGCAGGGCTTGATATTGGTTCTACTACGGTCAAGCTTTCAATTTTAAATGAAAAAAACGAACCGCTTTACTGCAACTACAAAAGGCATCAGCTTGACCTTTTAAATACGGTTATCAACCTTATTGATGAAGCGCCAAAAGAGCTCCAGAAAGCAAAGATGACAATCTGCGCTACGGGTTCCGGCGCGATAGCGCTTTCTCAAAAAGCCGGCATCGGCTTTGAACAGGAAGTTATCGCCTGCACAAACGCAATAAGGACATTTTTGCCTAAAGTTGACGTTGCAATAGAACTTGGCGGCGAAGACGCAAAGATAACTTTTTTTGACTCTTCTTCAATAGACCAAAGGATGAACGAAACCTGTGCGGGCGGCACGGGCGCTTTTATAGATCAGATGGCGCAGACTTTAAAAACCGACGCCGCAGGACTTAACGAGCTTGCCAAAAACTATAAAACCATTTACCCTATCGCCGCGCGCTGCGGTGTTTTTGCCAAAACCGACATAATGCCTCTTTTAAACGAAGGCGCGGCGAAAGAAGATATTGCCGCAAGCATTCTCCAGGCGGTCGTAAACCAGACTGTCGGCGGCCTTGCAAGGGGAAGGGCAATCAAAGGAAATGTCTGTTTTCTGGGAGGTCCTTTATTTTTCATTTCGGAACTCAGAAAATTATTTATAGATTCATTAAAACTTGCTCCGGAAAACGTGTTTTTTCCGGAAAACGCGCATTTTTTCGTGTCATTCGGCGCGGCGCTGCTTAGCAAAGGCGGCGAAATCTCTTTAACAGAACTTAAAAAGAATTTTGAAAGCTTAAAAAACGAGCCCCTTCATATGACTTCCGACCTTCTTCCGCCTTTATTTGACAATGAAGCCGATTTTGAAAAGTTTAACCAAAGGCATAATCTGCACGCGGCAAAAAAAACCGCGCTTGCAAAAGCCGAAGGCGAACTTTTTTTAGGCGTTGACGCGGGTTCAACCACCACAAAAGCCGTTTTGATAAATAAAAACAAAGAAATTGCGTATTCTTTTTACGGGCCGAATAACGGCAATCCTCTGCAGTCCGTGGTAAACGTTTTAAAAGAAATATATTTAAAACTTCCTTCGGAAGCTTCGGTCGCGAGCGCCTGCGTTACGGGTTACGGCGAAGCGCTGATAAAAGCCGCTTTAGGTTTTGACGAAGGCGAAGTTGAAACTATAGCCCATTATAAAGCCGCAAGGCATTTTAATCCGGATGTCTCGTTTATTTTAGATATCGGCGGGCAGGATATGAAGTGCATATACGTTAAGAACGGGCTTATAGATAAAATAGTTTTAAATGAGGCTTGTTCTTCCGGCTGCGGCTCTTTTATACAGAACTTCGCGCAGTCTTTAAATTACAGCGTTCAGGATTTTGCCCGGCTTGCTTTGTTTGCCAAAAAACCGGTTGATCTGGGTTCAAGGTGCACCGTGTTTATGAACTCAAAAATAAAGCAGGCGCAGAAAGAAGGGGCAAGCGCAGGCGACATTTCGGCGGGCCTCGATTATTCGGTAATAAAAAACGCTTTGTACAAAGTTATAAAAATAAGCAATCCCGAAGAACTTGGCGGCAATATAGTAGTGCAGGGCGGCACGTTTTTTAATAACGGCGTGCTTCGCGCTGCTGAAGTACTGCTAGGCACCGAAGTTATACGCCCGGACATTGCGGGCCTAATGGGCGCGTTCGGCGCGGGGCTTATCGCGCTTCAAAATAAAAAATCATCGACAACCCTTATAAACAAAGAAGCCCTCGCGGAGTTTTCCTGCAAGATGAGAAATACCCGCTGCAAAGGCTGTGAAAATAAGTGCCTTCTTAACATAACGGTTTTTCCTGACGGCAAAACTTTTATTTCAGGCAACAGGTGCGAAAATGTTTTGCAGAACAAAAAAATACAGAGTTTTGCGTTTAATATGTTTGATTTTAAGTACAAACGCCTGTTTGATTTTTACAAACCGCTTCCTTTGGAAAAAGCCCCAAGGGGAGAAATAGGCATACCGCGCGTTTTAAATATGTACGAAAACTATCCTTTCTGGTTTGAGCTTTTTACAAGGCTCGGTTTCAGGGTCGTTCTTTCAGATCATTCGTCAAACGCGCTGTTTAATGAAGGGCTGGAAAGCATACCTTCACAAACGGTTTGTTTCCCGGCAAAGATGGTTCACGGGCATATTGAAAATTTGGTGGATAAAGGCGTAAAAACTATTTTTTACCCATGCATTCCTTACGAAGTTAAAGAGTTTAAAGACGCTGATAATCATTATAACTGCCCCGTTGTGGGAAGTTATCCGGAAGTTATCCGTTTAAACATGGGAATCCTTGAAGAAAAAAATATAAAATTTTTGCAGCCGTTTTTGCCTTTTGACGATGTAAAAAGGCTTATAAAAAGGCTTATGCAGGAGTTTAAAGATTACAATATCTCAAGAAAAGATTTGATAATAGCCGTTTTAAGGGCAAGGGCGTCTCTTAACAGGTTTAAAAAAGAGATAAGAAAGCAGGGCGAGCTGCAGATAAAAGATATTAAAGAAAGCGGTAAACCCGCCGTAATACTTGCGGGCAGGCCGTACCACGTTGACCCCGCGATAAATCACGGCGTTGCCGATTTAATAGCTTCGCACGGTATGACGGTGCTCAGCGAAGATTCCGTAGCGCATTTATCGGGCCCTCTTCCTAAAATAAACTTTGTAGACCAGTGGATGTACCATTCGCGCCTTTACCGCGCGGCAAACCTTGCCACAAAGATAGACAGCCTTGAGCTTGTGCAGTTAAACTCTTTCGGCTGCGGCCTTGACGCGATAACAACGGAACAGGTTGAAGAAATACTTTCACGGTCCGGCAAAATATATACGGTTTTAAAAATAGACGAAGGCTCAAACCTCGGCGCGGTAAAAATAAGGATACGTTCTTTGCTTGCCGCTATAAAAGAAAGAAAAGGCTTAAAATTTTCCGAAGACGTTTTTGAAGGCACAAAATTCTCGGAATTCACAAAGGATATGAAGGACTCTTATACGATTCTTTGCCCGCAGATGTCCCCTGTCCATTTCCGCCTTGCCGGCGCCATTATGAGAAGCCACGGCGTTAAATTGGAAGTGCTGCCGAAAGTTAATAAAGCCGATATTGAAGAAGGATTAAAATACGTAAACAATGACGCCTGTTACCCCACGATAGTGGTTGTCGGGCAGCTGATAAACGCTTTAAAGTCTGGCAAGTACGATATAAATAAAACGGCAATGATAATTTCGCAGACGGGCGGCGGCTGTCGCGCCACAAACTACGCGGCGTTTTTAAGAAAAGCGGCGGAAAAAGCAGGCTTTAAAAACGTGCCGGTAATCTCTTTAAGCACTACAAATCCCGCGCTTAACAAGCAGCTCGGCGTTTCGTTCGGAATGTTAAAAGACGCGCTTCTTGTGCTTTTATACGGCGATTTGATTATGAGGCTTTCAAACCGTATGCGCCCTTATGAAGTGCATTCCGGCCAGACTGACGCGCTTGTGGAAGAGTGGCTTATGCGTTTGTCCGACAGGATAAAAAAGACATATTATTTTGAGTTTAAGCGCACCGTAAGGAAAATGATAAAAGAGTTTGACGCGATTCCCGTCAAAAAAATTAAAAAACCGAGAGTAGGCGTTGTCGGGGAAATACTTGTAAAGTTCCATCCTGACGCGAACAATAACCTTGTTTCCGTGCTTGAAAAAGAAGGCGCGGAAGCCGTGGTTCCGGATATGATTGATTTTATTAATTACTGTATGCTTGACGATGTTTATAAACACAAATATCTTTCGGGCAGCTTCAAAAAAAGAGCTTTGTCCTGGGCGGCAAGCGGTTACATAGAAATGCTTCGTTCAGTTATAAGGCAGTATTTAAAGAAAAGCAAAAACTTCCATTCTTACCAAACCACAAGGGAACTTGCCGGAAAAGCGTCAGAAATAATTTCCGTGTGCAACCAGACCGGAGAAGGCTGGCTTTTGACCGCGGAAATGCTTGAACTTATAGAGGACGGCGTAAATAATATTGTGTGCGTGCAGCCTTTCGGCTGCCTGCCGAACCATATAACCGGCAAAGGCGTAATGAAAGAACTGAAACGCCGCTACGAAGACGTAAACATTGCCGCTGTGGATTATGACCCCGGCGCCAGCGAAGTAAACCAGATAAACCGCATTAAACTTATGATGTCCGTGGCGCACAGCCAGAACATGGGCAATTAACGGATAATAGATATTTTAGTTGTTTGTTTTGAGCGGAAGAATAAATGCTTATGCCGCGGGATTTAATTTATTAAGACTCCGCCTGGCAAAAAGATAAACGCCTTCGTATATTAGAAAACTCCCCATCAGTATTATAGAGATGCTTTCTGACATTACGCTTATTGTCAAAAGATTGTTGCTTTTAAACGCCAGCGGAGCAAAAATCCCTGCGAATAAAACGGCGTATGCGATATCTTTACGCCTTTTATTTTGCGAATTCATAAATAATATCAAAGGCAAAGTCATAAAAATTACGGCGTATTGAGCGCTCCTTGCGGGTGTCAAAATCATTAACATAGATAATATTGCCGCTGTCTTCCATTTTTCGCTATGAAAGAAAAATGTAAAACAGCCTGAAATAAAAAATATCACGCGCATAACTTTTACTGCCATTGAATAGTCTTGGGGATAAAGAAATGCCAGAAAAAAGTTATGTATAGTTACCCAATGGGAACTTATGGTGTTTTCGGAATTTTTTGAAAGCGTTGCGACACAGTAAAAAAAATCTTTTATTGAATTAATACTTCCAAAAATAAAAAAAGGCGCAATAAATAATACAGCGCAGTAAACCGTAAACCTCGCGGTTTCTTTCCATTTCTTATCTTTTATAAGCATCAGAGCAAAAATTGCAGGGTAAATTTTTATTGCCGCCGCCGCCGCGAGGCATATTAAGCCGGCTTCAAAAAGTTTTTTGTTTTTAGATTCATAACATATATAAAATACGATTATCAAAAAATTGGCTATAAAAATTATATTTGCCCTTTCAAACTGGTAAATAAGCGGTGAAGAAAAAAGAATCAGAAATAAAAAAAGAATTTTTTCAGAAAAACGGCCTGTTTTAAGCTTTATTACAGCTGTCATAAAAACTGCGATTGAAGCAAAGATGTATGCGTAAAGCATGAATATGCCGGTTTTTGACATTTTTATGGCAAGTCCCGCTGTTTCAGGTACGGCAGATATTAGCTTTGAAATAAAAAGGTAAAAACTGAAAGATAAACCGGAATAGCAGGCGCCGTCGCCTGCCGCATACGGCGTACTGCTTGATATGTAAGCTATCGGATTAAAAAAATCCATGAAAGCGTCATTTGCGTTAAATATCAAATTAAAAATAGAATTTTTATCCGCAATCAGCATTGCTGCAAACGCAAGCAAAAAACAGATCATCAAAAAATACCAGACATGGTTGCAAAATTTACTTATTCCGTAATCCGGATACTTCTTTTTTAACAAGTTATATGCCGGTGCCGCTGCGGCGAAGGCTATAGCCTGGCAGCAGAGTATTATAAGCGTTTGTATCAAAAACGGTTCGCGAAAAGACATTAAGATCCCTGTAGTAATTTTAGTGATATTATAACAAAATGCCTTTAAAAAAGTATTACGGGCAGTTATTTCCCTAAAGGCTTAGGCTTTTCAATTATTTTTCAAAAAAGTAGAATATAACCGTGTTAAATTTTGAAGGGGGTAATCATGAAGAAACCTGTAAAAGTCGCGCAGTACGGTTGCGGCAAAATGTCGGTTTACACCATGAGATATGTGTACGAGAAAGGCGGCGAAATAGTATGCGCCTTTGATATAAATCCAGAAGTGATAGGCAAGGATATCGGCGAAATTATCGGCGGCGGCAAAAAAGGCGTTAAAGTGCGGGACGTAAAGGAAGCCGAAGCTGTTTTTACAAAAGATAAGCCCGATATTTGCATAATAACCACCATGAGCCTTATGCAGGATGTTAAAGACGCTTTCCTGGTTTGCGCCAAAACGGGCGTAAACGCGATATCTACCTGTGAAGAAGCTTTCTTTCCGGAAAATTCATCTCCTGTGCTTACAAAAGAAATTGACGAACTTGCCAAAAAAAATAACTGCACCATTTGCGGCTCCGGATACCAGGATATTTTTTGGGGAAATTTAATTACCGTCCTTGCCGGCGCGACGCAGACAATAAAGAAAATCAAAGGAAAATCCAGCTACAACGTGGAAGATTACGGCATAGCGCTTGCCAAAGCGCACGGCGCAGGGCTTGACCTTGAAACTTTTGACAAAGAGATAGCGTCAGCCGATAAAGTGAGCGACAAAGAAAGGCGGCAGGTTATAGAATCCGGAAAGTATCTCCCTTCTTATATGTGGAACGTAAACGGCTGGCTTTGCGAAAAGTTAGGCTTAACAATTACAAGGCAGACGCAAAAAACCGTTCCGCAGACATACGGCAGCGATTTAAAAAGTACTACTCTTAAAATGACGGTTCCCGCAGGCAGCGCCACAGGGATGTCCGCGGTTGTAACAACCGAAACCAAGGAAGGCATAGTAATAGAAGCGGAATGCATTGGCAAGGTTTACGCGCCGGAAGAGTTTGACCAGAACGACTGGACAATCGAAGGCGAGCCGGATACCCGCGTAATTATCAACAGGCCCGCGACCGTAGAGCTTACCTGCGCGACAGTGGTTATGAGAATCCCTGACGTTATAAACGCCGAGCCCGGATATGTCACCACCGACAAAATGCCTGCACCGCAATACAGAACAAAACCGCTTGACGAGTACATAAAAAAGTAAAGGGTATTTTAGTGAAAAAAGCTATTATTCCGTTGTGTTTATGTTTTTTATTGAATGTTACGGCGTATGCCGCGAGTTTTAAAAAAATATTCAGCACTCCCGAGGAAATGCAGGTTTTCGGAGGATATGTTATAGATGAAAATGAGCTTTATGCCGGTTATATCTTCCTGAAAACAGATACGTATAAAATTTATAAATACAACGGAAAAACTTTTGAAGACAGCGGCATGGACAGCGCCAAATCAAAAGAGTTTTTGAAAAAGAAAATACCTTATTCGGACGCTTTTATGGACGAGCAGACGCTCGATATGCGTAAAATAGCCGGCTGGTACGCCGGTGAAATCCCGATGGATATCGCATCCGCAGCTTCCGAAATTTTTTCTTTTGACGGTACCGTCATATCTTTGCGTTACGCCGGTGAAGGTCTTTACGATTTGTTTAAAACCAAAGACGGAGTTGAAGAAAATGTTCTAGGGAAAAAATATTGGCTTGGTTTAAGGCAGGATTATGTTTATGTTGACGAGACATATAAAAAAATATATTTTTACGGCCTAGACGTTGAAAATAAAACCCAGGGCATATTTGTATATGACATAGTAAATTCAGTGATAACTCCTGTTGCGGTCAGGAAAAATAAAGATTCAAAAAAAGGCGAATATTTTGAGCCAATACGCATTCCGGGCACCGCAAAACTTCTTTTTGTGGCAAGAGAATCGCCGTTGAACAGAAAAGATTATGTGAAAAGCAATAATTTGTGCACTATAGAGATTAAAGAATGGCAGGATGAAATAAAATCAACCCAAAAAGCCGAAAAAAGATAAAGGAAAAAATTAATGCACCGCGGAATTTTTATTACAGCAACCGACACCGAAGCAGGAAAAACTTATGTCAGCTGTAAAATAGCCGAGGCTTTAAGAGAAAGCGGCATAAAAACAGGCGTTTTTAAGCCAGTTTCCACGGGAAACAGAAATGACGCCAAAGCTTTGATAAAAGCTGCTGGGATAAATGAAAAAGCGGAAGATGTTACCCCGGTTTTTTTTAAAAACCCGATGTCTCCTTACGGGGCGGCGCTGCTTGAGGGTAAGAATTTTGATTTTAAAACAGTTGATAAAGCATATAAGTATTTTGCCGCGAAATACGATTTTACGGTTGTAGAAGGCGTTGGCGGCATTATGGTGCCGCTTAAAAAAGATTACTTTGTTTCGGATTTGATAAAAAAATTTAAACTGCCAGTTATAGTTGTGGCAAGGTTTGGTTTGGGCACAATCAACCATACGCTTCTGACAGTTAATAAGCTTAGGGAAGATAAAGCGCCCATTGCCGGTATAATTTTATCCGGAAAAAGAAACGCAAAAGACGTTTCTGCAAAATCAAACGCTTCTATAATAAAAAGCATAACAAAACTGCCCGTTTTAGAACTCTGCTGGAATCAAAAAATTGATATTAAAAGAAATAAGTGGATAATTAAAGAACAATTAATAAGTAATAATTAATAGTTAAAAATCAGTATAGTCTTTTGGTTGTCATTCTGCATCCTGAAAGGATTACAAAATCCAGAAAAATCAACTCAAAAGACTGGATCCTGCGATCACGTACAGCCGTGCCGCAGGATGACAAATAACATAAGCCGCAAAAATGGCGGCGAAACAGCAAAGACAAATGAAGTGAATATATCAGAGACCTAGAAGGAGTTTTGATTGGATAGCAAGACTAAAAAAGCACTGATAAAGAAAGATAAGAACAATATCTGGCATCCGTTTACGCAAATGGCGGATTGGATTAATAATGACCCTTGCGAGCCGCTAATAATTGAGCGCGCAAAAGGCTCGTATTTGTATGATATTGACGGCAAAAAGTATTTGGACGGAGTATCTTCTTTATGGGTAAATATCCTCGGGCACGGAAATTCTAAAATTGATAAAGCGGTTAAGCGGCAGATTGATAAAGTCGCGCATACAACTTTTCTGGGATTAGCGCATAAACCTGCCATAGAATTATCAGAAAAACTATTAAATATCCTCCCGAAGCATTTAAAAAAAATATTTTATTCCGATAACGGCTCAACCGCTGTTGAGGTTGCGTTAAAAATGGCGTACCAGTACTGGCGGTTTAAAGGCGAACAACGAAATTGCTTTTTGTCTCTGAAAAACGCATATCACGGCGATACTATAGGCGCGGTTTCGGTAGGCGGCACTGCTTTATTCCACTCCACGTTCAAAAACCTGCTTTTTAAAAGCTATTTCGCGCAGTCCCCGTATTGTTACAGGTGCCGATACAGGAAAAAGAATTATGAATACCCCTTAAACGCAAAAACTTTTAAAGCGCATAATGCGGTTATGGGCTGCAAAGGCGAGTGCATAAAAGAAGTTGAAAGCATACTTGCCGCAAATCATAAACAGATTGCCGCTGCAATAATAGAGCCTGTTAACCAGGCTGCCGCCGGGATGATTGTTATGCCTGCCGGATATGTTAAAGAGTATGAAAAACTCTGCCGCAAATACGGCGTGCTTTTGATTTGCGATGAAGTCGCAACGGGTTTTGGCAGAACAGGGAAAATGTTTGCTATAGAGCATGAAAACGTGAAACCTGATTTTATATGCTTATCTAAAGGCATAACGGGCGGCTATCTCCCTTTAGCCGTTACGGTAACGACAAATGAAATGTATAACGCATTTCTCGGTAAATATGAAGAGTTTAAAACTTTTTTTCACGGGCATTCATACACAGCAAATCCTCTTGCCTGCGCCGCCGCTAACGCTGCGCTGGATGTATTAAAAAATGAAAAAATACTGCAAAAGCTGCCGTCCAAAATTGCGCACATAAAAAAAAGACTTGCTTCTTTTGCAAAGCATCCTATGGTTGGTAATATACGCCATAGCGGCGTTATGGTAGGGATTGAAATAGTGCAGGATAAAAAGACCGGAAAACCGTTTGATTTCAAGCTGAAAACGGGCGCCAGAATATGCACCGCCATGAGAAAAGACGGCGTAATAATAAGAAATTTAGGAGATACTTTAGTGTTATTTTTACATCTTACAATGACTAACCGCGAGATTTCGAAAATATTAACTTCTGTTAAAAGAGAACTGGATAAAAGACTTTAAAAAGCAGGATGTACAAAATACACGGCTAAAGCCGCATTACAACAAGGGAGGAGACATGTCACTACGCAGCCTTAGAGTTGTCAGATGTGTCTTAATGCTTACGGCAGCGGTATTTTCATTTTCATATTCGTACGCGGTAGATGTTTCAAGCACAACTGGTTTTCAGCCCGTATGGCAGTCAGGAGGAGATATCAACATCGTAAGCAGTTTTACGCTTACTTACTCGCCTTACAGTAAATCCACAAATGCAATAAACATAACAGGCAACGGTAATTACATCAGCGGTAACAGTGCTTATATCATTTTAAATCTGGGCACTGCCGGAAATGTAACAGTTGATAATTTAACGTTAAGAAGCGGAAAAGCTTCAGCAAACGGAGGAGCCGTTTATGTAGGGCCTTCCGCAGGAAACCTGTATTTTACCGGTGTGACTATTATCGAGTTTAGCAGCTCGGGAGCAAACTTTCACGGGGGAGGCCTTGCAGGGCAGGATATTAAAGAAATTCACTTTGGAACTCTTGCCACGCGCGATACGGACTCCACGGTTTTCAGATATAATGCGGCGCCTACCGGAAGCGGCGGAGCCATGCAGCTTTTTAATCAAAATGCCGCTAATACAATTGTAGATTTTTACGGCGCCACTTTGTTTGATTCAAATTTATCAAAAAGCGGCGGCGGAGCAATTTTAATGGATGTAAGGCAAGGCTCGCAGACATTGGTATTTTATGATAATGCTTCATTTATAAATAATTTGAGCAGCGGTACGGGCGGCGCGGTAAATATTGCCGGAAGCGGAACCAAAGTTGCGGGTTTTTACGGGATAAATGTGTTTAGCGGCAATAAATCACTCGGCAACGGCGGCGCGATTTCCGCGGCGGCGGGCACAGCCGGCAATAACTTGCACATGGTTTTCGGTTCTTCGCTTACGCGCAATAGTGATAAAACGGATTTTACCTCAAACGGAGCGCTTACGCTTGGGGCGGGAACTATCAACGGCGGAGCTTTGCATATAGGCACTTCCGGTGGTGACGCCTTCGTTGAATTTTACGGGCAGGTGGCATTCAGCTCAAGCGTGGCTGACGGCTGGGGCGGGCACGGCGGAGCCATAAATATACAGGCAAACACAATCGGAAAAGCAACGCTCGTATTTTATGACAGCGTTATATTTGAAGGCAATCAAACAATGAATACAGGCGGGCACGGCGGGGCAATAGCTATAAGGGGCAATGCGGAAGTTACCGTAAATAACGGGCAATTTATCAATAATTCCGTTGCCAGCGGACAGGGCGGCGCGGTTTATCTTACAGGGGATTCTGATTCGCGCCTCGCAGTGTTAAATTTTAACCAGACCGATACAAACAATCCCGGCATTTTCCAAGGTAATACCGCGGGAGGGATTTCAAGCGCTATAAGCTTGTATGGCAACTCGCGCGTAAACTTTAACCTGGATAGCGGTACAACTATAGATGTTTATGACCGGATTGTTTCCGATAATCCGGGGAACAATATTTTTACTAAAAACGGTGAAGGGACTTTGAATTTTTATAATGATGTAAGGCTGTTAAATTCTCCGGGAAATACCGGCACGGGCGACCTTATTTTAAACGGCGGGGTGACTAATGTCATGGTAAGCACGACATTTGCCGTAAGAAATTTATATCTTACAAACGCAACTCTTGATTTCAGCCAGCGCTCCGGTTTTGCTACGGCGGACATCAAAGGCGAGTTTGTGATGGATGCCGGCAGCGTTTTAAAAGTCAGGATTGACGAGCAGCAGGGAGAAAAAGACGCAATAAGCGCGTCATCGGTTACGCTTGCCGGGACTTTGAGCGTTTTTACAAATGTAGGGACATACGATAATTTTGCCATTGAAGTTATTGAAAGCGGCGATATGATTACTACATTTTTTGATCATGTTTTAATAGATGACGCGGCATTGAGCTGCATCCCGGACTATATTACAGACCCATATAAAGTGTACATAATAGTAAACGGCATATCGGTAAGCGATTTGGCGTCAACTCCCGGACTTTCTTTTAACGGCAAACAGGCGGCAGTTATGCTGGATTATCTTTCGGGTTTATCAACGGGGGATTTATCCAATGTTATCACGCATCTTAAAAATCTGCCTTCTGATCAGGAAAAACGCGATGCACTTTTGGAAGTTTCCCCTCATTTTGTTTCAAACATTGTCATGGCGGAAAGCATGGAAACGCCGAGGTTGGGCGTATTCCACAATATATCCGCTGACCGTTATAAAACAGGCACCGGCATCTGGGCGGAAGCGGCAGGCAATTACAGTTCTGTTGACGCCGATGGTAATTCCCCTTATAAGTTTAAGGATAATTCTTTCGGGGCGGTTTTCGGGTGCGATTTTGCTTCAGGGATCGATGATTTTACAATGGGCCTTTACGGGCAGTATAAAAATCACAGCGTTGAAGCAGGGGCGAGTGAAGGTACTATCAATTCGTATACCGCCGGCCTTTATGCCGGCTATATAAGGCCTAAATTTGAAGTTAAAGCGCTTTTAGGCGGCGGCGGGCAAACGTATGAAACAAGAAGAAAAATAAATATTTCCGGAATGGAACAGCGTACCGCTGAAGGTTCTTTTGGCGGTTCAAGTATAGATATAAATGTTGAGGCGGCGCTTAAGTACGGGCTTGCCGCGGATAATAAGCTTAACCTGCGCCCTTATTTGGGTTTTGACCAGAAAATAGTTAATTACGGTTCCTTTAAAGAAAACGGCGCCCAATCCATGAACATTGATTATAACAGCGGCAAAGTATATACCGGCGCTATGCGCATTGGAGCGGGAGTTGGCGGCGGCTTTATGAAAGAAAAATTTAAGTGGAATGTAGGGGCGGAATTTCATTATTTAATGTCTGACGATTACACGGAAGTTGAAGCAAAATTTGAAAACACAGATGACATTTTCTTGTCAAGAAGCGCCGTTTTAGGCAGCAGCGCGGCAAATTTTTCAGGGGATGTAAGCTTTAACGCCGCTAAGAATTTTGACGTTTACGTCAGGTCAGCGGTATGGGCTGGCGGCAGTGTCGGCGAAGTAAATTTCAGCGCGGGTTTAAGCTATGCTTTCGGGAAATAACCGGAATGCGGCGGGGTAAAAATTTTCAAAAAAGAAAAGGCTGCCTTTAAAAAAGGCAGCCTTTTTATTATGTGATAGATTATTTCTTTAATAATGACAAAGCTTGCGTTGCTTTTGTAACAATGTCCGTATCAGAGTTGGCTAAAAGTGCCGTAATTGCCGTAACGGAATCCGGGCCGATTTTTACCAATGTGTCAAAAGCCATATCTCTTAAATTTTTATTTCCTTTAGCTAGAGAAACCAGCGTAGGAATCGCTTCTTTTGAAGCCGGCCCAAAATCAGCAAGCAGTTCCATCGCGGAAGTTTGTACTGTAGGGTTTATGTCTATTAAAAGCGGCACTAATAATGAAGGAACGTTCGCTCCTCCGATTTTCGCAATCGCCTCTACGGCGTTTCTCTGCGCTTTAGAGTCTTTATCCGATATCATGCTTACCAAACCTGGAATTGCCGCATTTGCTTTAGGGCCTATCTGTCCCAAAGTAAAAGCTACGTTCGCGCGGACATTGGCATCCGAACTCTGCAACATCGGTATCAAAGCCGGCACCGCCTGAACGCCTGCTCCCCCAAGCTGGCCTATCGCTTTAACCGCGCCCATGCGGACCAAAGCGTTGTCGCTGTTTAACTTTGACATCAAAGCCGCAATGGTGCTTGATTCCGCAGCCATGGAGCCTGCCGTAGTTGCCGCGTAGTTTCCTGCTTCGCTGTTTGTGCCGTCAGTCGCGCATCCGCTTAAAACCGCAAAAAACAAACCGAACATTACTGCAAACGAAAGAATTTTGTTCACTTTAAATCTCCTTTAAAAATAAATAATGCGATAATTATACATTTTTAGAAGTTAAGTGCAAAACGGGCGTTTACTGCAGCCCAAGAAAAGTTTTTATGAAAGGGTCATTTGTTTTAAGAGGTTTCGGGTTTCCTGTATTTTGTTCGAGAAAATTAACAAGCACTATAAGTGTTCTTGATATGTATTCCATCCTGTCTTTGACGGTTGTGCCGGAAGGGCTTAAAAGCGCAAGGTTGTGATGATAATCAAGCCTTGTTTTTACGTTGCTGCCGTTTTTTTTCTTAACATTCAGAATAAAGCATCTTTCTTTTTCGTCCGGGCTGTGTTTTTTGCAGAAAAGCGTTTTATCAAAAGAAAAATCCGCGTACTCATATCCGAATTCGTTAAGCTGCTCTAACCTGAAGCCCATTGTGCCGGCAGAGCTTAAGTATTGAAAATCAGCGGGGTTTTTGGAGTTTTTGTATACGGTTTCAGTATTATCCAAAGGGCATGTAAAAATTAATTTATCTTTCTGTATGCGGATCGAAGCATAAATACCGGCAACGGCAAATAATAACAGAAAAATTGTAAAAAACGGCAGAAAAAAACTTTTCACTATTTCTCCAAATATTAATCGTGCCTCAAAGCGTCTATCGGGTTTAACAGCGATGCTTTTCTTGCGGGCCACACGCCGAAAACTAAACCAGTAACGGCTGAAAAACAGAATGCTAAGCCTACTGAAAAAGGCGTTATCGAAGTTGTCCATCCGGCAACTTTGCTTATAACCATAGAAACGCCCGCGCCAAACATAATGCCTATCACTCCTCCGGCGCAGCAGACAAAAATTGATTCTATTATAAACTGGAAAAGAATATCTGCGTTATTAGCGCCTATGGCTTTTCTTAAACCTATCTCTTTTGTGCGTTCGGAAACGGAAACAAACATAATGTTCATAATGCCGATGCCGCCGACCAAAAGGCTGATAAACGCTATCGAGCCCAAAAGAAGTGAAAAAGCCGATGCCATTGATGACATCGTTTCCTGTATTTCAGCCATGTTTCGCACCCTTACGGCATCAACATCGGAAGGTTTAAACCTGTGCGTAAAAAGCAGCCTTTGCGTTATGCCGTCAATAACTTCCTGCATGTCCGCGTTGTCTTTAACCTGCACATCCATGCTGTTTAAATAATCCGTTCCGATTACCCTGTACATTGAAGTATTTAAAGGTATCGTTATTTTATCATCTTCATCCCTGAAACCGCTTGATCCTTTTGCCGGCAAAACGCCTATCACCTGAAAATCCAGCCTGTTAATTTTTATATATTCGCCTATCGGGTTAAACTCCGTATTGCCGTAAATTTCTTTTACTACTGTTTTGCCGAGAAGCACAACCCTTTTCTTTTCAAGGTTTTCTTTTTCGGTAAAAAACCTTCCGCTTGAAGGCTGCGAATTTCTCATTTCGGCGTAATCAACGGATACGCCTTCAAGGCGCGTGTTGTAATTTTTACCGTTAGCCACTACCTGCGCCCTGCCGTTGGCGTATCCCGTTATGCCGGATATTCCGGAAACATTCTTTTTTAAATCATCTATATCATCATGGTAAAATCTCATCCTCGCGCCGCTTTCGGAAGAGATGCCGCCCCTTTGCGAAGCGCCCGGCATTACCATTAAAAGATTTGAGCCGAGGCTTGATACCTGGTCTTGTATGGCTTTTTGCGCGCCCGTGCCTACAGCGAGCATCGAAATTAAACTCGCTACCCCTATCATAACGCCGAGTATCGAAAGCACCGAACGCATTTTGTTGCCGACCAAAGCCCTTGATGCCTGCACAAAATAATCTTTTATTCTTGAAAAGGAAAAAGCTTTATGTTTAAAAGTCTGCGCCTGGCGCTGCTTTTTGCCGTTTGTGTCCTCTTTGGATTTTTCGTCTGAAATTATAAGCCCGTCTTTAACTTTTATCGTCCTTGTAGCGTAAGCGGTCAGTTCCGGCTCATGCGTAACCATTACTATGGTTATGCCGGAGTCATTTAAATCTTTAAGGATTTGGATAATTTCTTTTGTGGATTTAGTGTCGAGGTTTCCTGTCGGTTCATCGGCAAATATGATCAGAGGCTTATTGATAAGCGAACGCGCGATGGCTACCCTTTGCTGCTGCCCTCCGGAAAGCTCATTAGGGCGGTGGTCCATCCTGTCTGACAGCCCAACAAGATTTAAAAGTTTTTTAGGGTCTTCATGGTGTTTTTCGTCTTTTGAATTTGCGTATATCACGGGCAGTGAAACGTTTTCCAAAGCCGTAAGTTTTGATAAAAGGTTAAACTGTTGGAAAATAAACCCTAAATAATGGTTTCTGAGCGCCGCAAGCTCGTCATCCGAATATTTGGAAATTTCTATGCCCGCAAGTTTGAAAGAACCTTCGCTTGGCTTATCAAGAAGCCCTAAAATATTTAAAAGCGTGGATTTTCCGCTTCCGGAAGGGCCCATTATCGCGACAAATTCGCCCTGCACAATATCTAAATCTATCCCGTGTAAAACCGGAACGTCCAGTTTTTCAAGATGGTATGTTTTTTTCAGGCCTTTTAGTTCTATTACTTTCATATTTTTGCCTTTGTGACAAATTGTTTTTTACGGCAGACCCCCGATTACGACATTCGGGGGTGACAAACAAAGGATTTGAATTTGTAAATTATTACTTATTAATTTTTACTTGCCGTTTAAGGCCTGCTCATAAACGATTTGGCTTTTTCCTTCGATTGTTCTTTCATTGTGACAGCTGTTTCGCCCTCTTTTAAACCGGAGAGAATTTCTGTATATCTTCCGTCCGTTACGCCTGTTGTTATATTTCTTGTTTCAAAAACGGTATTGCCGTTTTTGCTTATTTTGATGATTACGGTTTTCTTGCCGCCGCGTTCGGTTATAAAGTTGTTGGGTATTGACCATGCGTCTTTTTTAGATTCCGCGGTCACGGTGATTGTCGCAGTCATTCCCGCGCGGAAAACTTTCGGTTTTTTATCGGGCCTTATCTTAATAGTGTAAACGGTGACATTGCTTACTACGGTTGATTCATAAGCTATGTGTTCAACCGTTCCAGTAAAAGTTTCGTCCGGGTAAGCGTCAAGGTACATATCCAGCTTATCGCCGATTTTTATATATCTTAAATCCGTTTCGTCTATATTTGCTTCCACGATTAAATCGTCCGCCATGACAAGTATCGCGTCCGCCGCCGTTATCGTTTGGCCGGGCTCATTGCTGCGTAAAATGATAAAGCCGTCCATTGGCGCGACTATCGGCGTGGGCTTATATATGTTTTTCCATTTTTCAAAATCCGCTTCGCTTATCGCCCTTGCGGCGTCCGTCATCGCGGCGCGTTCGCTTGAGCTCATCCAAACTATAACCTGCCCTTTTTTGACTTTATCGCCTTCTTCAACTAAAATTTCTTCAATCCTGCCCGCGAAAGGCGGTTTTATTTCCAGCCTGTTTCTGGGGCGCACCTCGCCAGTTTCCCTGAATTCTACATGCAGATCTCTTTGTTCAAGATGCGCTTCCTTATCTATCGCTTGTTTTGAAGGCTTGAAAATAAAAAACGCGGCTATTGCGGCGGCTATCACGATTGCTGCGATAATAAAAATTTTTTTCATAATGTTCCTCTTGCCCGGCCGGGCTATATGTAATTTATTTTATTTGCCAGGGTCTATAAAACCGTCGCCTTTAAAATTATGCCATGCCGCTTTTTCCAAAGCCGCGGCTTTTTTTGCGTCTAAAAGCGTTTTTTGCGAACTTATATAATCATTTTCGATTGAATACCAGTCCTGGTAAGTGCTCAAGCCATTTACGTATTTTCTCTGCGATATTTCCGCCTGAAGCTGCGAAGCGCTTAAATAGTGCTCCCTTGTTGTTATGTTTTCAAAAGAATCAGTTAAACTGTTAAAGTATGAAATCGCGCGCGCTCTTAACGCGTTTGTCGTATTTTTAAGGTTTTGGTCGGCAATTTTAAGCAAATTTGCCGCTATCTGCACATCGGCGTATCTTGTGCCGCCGGTAAAAAGAGGGTAAGAAAGGGAAAGTCCCGCGTCCCAGCCCTGTTTATTCGGCGCCCATTCATTGTCATAGCGGGATACTCCTCCGGAAATGCTTACTTCCGGCCACCACTGCCCTTTTGCTTTGGAAGACTGCGCTTTATATATGTCTATATCAAGCTGCGCTATCATGTATTCAGGCGTTTTTGTTATTATGCCGGCATAATCCGGCGTTGAAAGGCTTCTGTCGGCTATTAAAATTTTTTCATCGGTTTCAAGCGTGATTTCATCGCTTCTGCCGATGGCTTTTAATAAAGCCGCGGAAGCCGTTTCAATATATCTTTGGGCTTTTTTCAAATCATAAGATGAAAGCTCAACGTCGGCTTCTACCCTGCGCAAAGAGCCGACATCCACATTGCCGGAATTATATTTGAGCTGTATCATATCCTTGTTTTCAGTTCTTCTTTCTTTAATATGTTTAGAGAGTTCGACGGTTTCGTAAGCCCACATAAGGTTTATGTATTGCGTAGCGGTTTCATAGGCAATATCGGAAATAATCCTGTCATAGTCCGCCTGCGCGGCTTTAAGTTCCGCGGATTTCTGTTTTACTTCGTTATATGTTTCAAATCCGGAGAAAATCGAAAGATTCGCGTTTAGGCCGTAGGAGTAACTTCTTGAAAAGTTCTTGTCTCTTTCGCTTTGTGAAGCCGAACCGCTTAGCGATATGCTTGGCATAAAGCCGCTTAAAGAGCGGTTGTAAGACTGTTTTGCGTTTTCAAGCCTTAATTCGGCGGATTTAATTGAGGGGTTTTTTTCAGTTGTCTGGCGGACAATAGTTTCCCAGTTAATTTTTTCGCCGAAAGCTAAAGGCGCGCAAAGCGCAAAAACCAGTAATATTAAAATTGTTTTTTTCATATCAGCATTAACGCGTAAATCCTTTTATTTATTGCAATATCATACTTTTTTTTGATTCCAAAAGGAACGGGTTGATTTGCAATATTTTAAATAATACAATGAGCCGTAAGTTGCAGTTAAATAAAAGCAGGGGGATTTGATGAAAAAATTAGTTTTGGCGGTTTTTATGCTGGTTTTCATGGCAAGCGCTATTTTTGCGGCAGAATTAAATCTTAAAGTAGGATATGACACCTTTGGTGATATCAAAAATAAAGCAGACGGTGGAGATACAAACAATATTATGAAATCCGGCTTTTCTGCCATAGGCGAAGTGATGATCCCTATATTGCATTTGATAAGAGTAGGCGGCGGCCTTGAATATCAGTTTGACAGGGAGCTTGATGTTAATGACGGGGCTAAAATTGGTTTTATGCCTGTTTACGCCACCGTTCAGGTAAACCCTATACCTATTATACTTTCCGGATTATACGCGAAAGGCAATATAGGGTACAATGTTTTATTTAATAATGATTCCGATTTAGTTGATTCTTCAAAAGGCGGCGCTTACTGGGCGCTCGGCATAGGGTATGACCTGCCTTTCGGCCTGATGGTTGAAGCCATGTATGGCGTATATTACGGAACTATAGATTATAAAGCGGGCGGCTCAAGCGATATTTCTTACAGTAAGCTAGGCATAAACGCCGGCATCAGGTTTCATTTGTAAAAATAAGCAAAGCAACTAATGACTTCAGCCGGACGGCTTAATACAAGCCGTCCGGCTGTTTTTTTTCTTTGATTTTTCAGTCTGTATTTGGTAAAACATACCAATGAAATTGTGTAAGCATCCAAAAAAGAGCAAAGAGCAAATCTATAAGGCCTTTACTGACAAGCAAAACAAATCCCATCAAAAGAAGTTTGCCCGGATCCCTTTTGAAAAGCGTATAGTGTTTGCGCCGCACTGCATGCGCAATACTTCCGTATGTACCGCTGTTGAAAAAGACAGCTACTATATATGCGGAGAATGCGGCGGGTGTACTATCGATAAGATAAGCAAGCTGACAAAAAAACTCGGTTATACGGCTTTGTTTATAGTTAAAGGCGGCAGGACGCTTATGAAACTTGCTGAAGAGTACAAGCCGGAAGCCGTTGTAGGCATCGCCTGCTACTATGAAGGCGAACTAGGCTTTAAGATTTTTAAAGGCGGCGATATGGTTGTGCAATACGTGCCGCTTACAAAAGACGGCTGCTCCGGAACGGACGCGGACATTGAAGAAATAAAAAAAATATTAGAACAAAAGGATTTTTAAAGAAAAATGAACACATTAAAATTTGAAGAATTAGGGCTCTCGAACGAAATATTGAAAGCGGTGGCGGATTTGGGTTTTGAAGAAGCCACTCCCATCCAGACGCTTTCAATACCGAAAATGATAAGCGGGCTTGATATTATCGGACAGGCGCAGACGGGTACGGGCAAAACCGCGGCTTTTGGCATACCGATTTTAGAAAAAATCGATCCGAAAAATAAAAACGTGCAGGCGATAATTTTGTGCCCGACAAGAGAGCTTGCGATACAGGTATCGGAAGAACTGAAACTGTTTTCAAAGTATAAAAAGGGCATAAACATAGTCCCCGTTTACGGCGGACAGCCTATACAAAGGCAGATGATCGCCCTTTCAAGGGGCGCGCAGATAGTTATAGGCACTCCGGGCAGAGTTATAGACCATCTCGAAAGAAGAACTTTAAAGCTGGAAGGAGCATCGACAATAGTGCTTGACGAAGCCGACGAAATGCTTGATATGGGTTTCAGGGATGATATAGAGCTGATTTTGAAAAACCTGCCGGAAGAAAGGCAGACCGTTTTCTTTTCAGCCACGATGCCTAAAGAGTTTTTGTTTTTGACGAAAAAATACCAGCACCACCCGGAAACGATTAAAGTCGTCAGTGAAAAACTTACCGTTCCGTTAATCGAACAGTATTATTTTGACATACGCGAACACCAGAAACTAGAAGCGCTTACAAGGTGCCTTGATATGTACGATCCTAAACTTTCCCTTGTTTTCTGTAACACTAAAAGAAGAGTGGATGAAGTTACAGCGTCGCTCCAGGCGCGCGGTTATTCCGCGGACGCCATACACGGCGACATGAACCAGTCCCAAAGAGACAGGGTTATGGCGAAGTTCAGAAGCGGCTCCATTGAGCTTCTTATAGCGACAGACGTTGCCGCCAGAGGTATAGACGTTGACGATATAGATATGGTTTTTAACTTTGACGTGCCTAAAGACGATGAAGATTACGTGCACAGAATCGGCAGGACAGGCCGCGCCGGCAGGGCAGGGAAAGCCTACAGTTTTGTTTCAGGAAAAGATATTTATAAGCTGCGCGATATACAGAGATATACCAAAGCTAATATTAAAAGGGCGACAGTCCCCTCGCTTGCTGACGTTGAAAACATAAAAACAACGATGATTTTGGAAAAAGTTAAAGAAACGCTTAAAGGAAAAGACAGCGAAAAGTACACGCAAAGCGTTGAATCTTTGCTTTCCGATGATGTTACTTCTTTGGATGTTGCCGCGGCCCTTCTGAAGATGTTTTTTGACAATGAAAAGAGAGAGCAGGAACAGCAGAAAGATGATGTTTTCGCAAAGAAAGGCTATGAAGGAACAGGTGCCAGAGATTACGGAATGACGAGACTGTTTATCAGCATCGGTAAAAAAGACGGCGTAAGGGCTGGCGATTTTGTCGGAGCGATAGCCGGCGAAACCGGCCTTCCGGGCGACTCCATAGGAAATATAAAAATTCTTGAAACTTTTTCATTTGTCGAAGTTCCCAATGAACACGCGGACAATGTTATAAACGCTTTAAGCTCAAGCAATATTAAAGGAAAAAGCGTCTCTGTAGCCCCCGCGAAAGAAAGCGAAGGTGGCAGCGGAAGAGGCGATTCCGGCGGCAAACGGTACGGCGGCGGAAACCGCGGCGGTTCAGCGCGCGGCGGCGGCCAGGGCGGCTTTAAACGTTCACGCTTTAGCCAGCAAGGCAGCGGAAAAAGTTATAAAAAAAGGTAATATTATGCCGCTATTTGAATTTATATGTAAAAACTGCAGGGAAAAATTTGAAGAACTTGTTTTCAGCGGCGAAGAACAGAATGTTAAGTGCCCTAAGTGCGAAAGCGGCGATGTGGAAAAGCAGTTTTCAAGCTTTTCCGCTTCTTCAAACGCTTCGCCTGCGTGCGGAACGGCGGATTACTGCCCTTCAAAAAGCAAACATAAATGCTCCGGCGGATGCTGCCATTAAACGTAAAAGGGGCGTTGCCCCTTAAACCCAAGTACTTTTATCAAACGTGATAAAAGTACCAAAAGCACTGCCGCTGAGCACATTCGCTCAAATTTTTAAAACAATTTGCGGAACTCGCGGCAGATAAAGGCTTTTAAAGATGCCGCTCAAACAGTCCTAAATAGATATTTAAAAATTTTCGCTCATAAGATGTGCCCTGAAGCGGCTAAACAGCAAAAAGCAAAGACTTTGGCTTACAATATTTGCAGCGGAATGGCAAAAATGAAATTTTTTAAAAATATTTTTACCAATAAAATAGTTTTCCATTCTTTAATCCTTATTGCCGTTACGGCAATAATATACCTCGGCAACTATTCAAACCAGTACAGTTACTTTGACGATTACCAGGAAATTATTTATAACCCGCTTGTTAACCCTGAAAATCCTGCTGAAAACATCTTTACTGATTTCAAAACTTTTCATTTTTACGTGCCGTTTAAACACCTTGTAAACTACTGCATTAATATAATTTCGCCTTACAACCCGCATATTTCGCATATTTTAAGCGATTTGATACATATATTAAATGTATTGTTGTGTTATCTCGTAATTTTACGAATTTCAAAATCGTACAGGATTGCTTTTTTTACTGCCGTATTTTTTGCGGGCGCGCCCGTTTGCAGCAACGCGGTAAACGAGATAGCCGCCAGAGGCCACCTTTTTACGGCATTTTTTGCTTTATCATCTTTTCTGGCGTATATGTTTGCCGATTCCAGCGGGCTTAAACACAACCAAAACAAGCATTTTATAGCGCTTTCGGCGCTTTTGTTTTTTACCGGATTGTTTTTTTGGCCGACGCTGATAGTTTTGCCCGCGCTGCTTTTAGTTTATGAAGCGGTAAAGGAAAACCGCGAAAGCGTAAAAAAGATAGTTTTGAAGATGCTTCCTTTTGTATTTGCGGCTATTGCGGTTGTCGCGGTAAACCTTTATATTTCCCACTTAAGGCATTCCATGGAAACGCAGTCCGCGGTTTTTGATAACGGCTTGATATTTTCGCTAAATCTTTTCGGGTTGGAATCATTTTATAAAATACCCGCGCTGATCGCGGATTATATAATTTACTGCTTCATCCCGCCTTTCTTTGATATTATTTTCGCGCCGCCTTTGCCGGTTTTTGCCGAAATGCCTTTTATGTATCTTGGCAAATTCGCGGTGATAGCCATATATATTGCAGTTTGCGTGCTGATATTTAAAAAAGACAAAAAAAACCTTATTGCGCCCGCTATATTTGTAATTTTTCTTTTGCCGGGCATAATTTTTATGTATAAAACCGAGCTTATTTCGCTGCGGTATATGTACACCGCGTCCATAGGTATATTTTTCGCGCTGTTTGTTTTTCTTGAAAAATATTTTTTCCAATCTTCAAAAAACTATAAAAAACGGGTTGCTATAGCCGTTTTGGCCGTATTTTTTGCTTACTGCGCCGCAAACTCATTTACGAGAAAATATTTCTGGGCAAATCCGCACACCGTTACGGATGCTATGATAGTAAACGGAAATATTGCGGCAGTCTGGGGATGGTTTGTAAAGATTAACTGGGAACCTTCGCTTGAAGGCAAACTGGAATATCTTAAAATCGCGAAAACTAAACTGGAAGAAAACAAATACGGCTACGATTTGCAGTACGGTTTGATAAACCAAAACATTGAAGGACGAATTGAGTATATACGCCAGTTAACAAGTAATAAGGAATAGCTAACAATTTTTATTTTCTCTACCTTGCGTATTCGCCCAGGGTGACAGCAAAAGCATGGTTTTTGTGAGTTTTTTAAAAGTGCTTTCAAATCTTATTGGCGAATGCATTTCAGCGGCAGATTTTTTGGTACTTTTGCATCACTTGGCAAAAGTACTGGGGTGTTAGGGGCAATGCCCCTTTGCGGTTTGGCATACAAATACCACGAATCAATTTATCTCTCCCCACCATTTAGTGAAAGTTTGTGATGAATCCTTTAAAAATACCTTTTCGCCTATTTTTGGAGTAATCAGATTTACGCTTGAATTTTCAAGCGCTTTTGATATGCGGATAAGCGGGTCGTCCCATGCGTGGACGCTTAAAACATATTTTGAAGAGTGTACTGCAAGGGCTCTTGCAGCCTGCAAATCCTGCGCTGCCTGCGCGGCTTCTTCCGGTATCATATGTATAAATTTCCAGTTCGCGCCATACTGGCCGTTATCTAAAAATACTATGTCTATTGGCCCGAATTTTTCACCGATTTCAGCGTAAAAAGCATCATATCCGCTGTCTCCGCCTGCGTAAAATTTAAAATCCGGCGCCTGTACAAGGAAAGATGCCCATAAAGACTGGTTGGGTTTAATGCTTCTTCCGGAAAAATGCCTTGCGGGTAAACAGAAAACTTTAAAACCGCTATCCAAAGCCGCTTCTTCATACCAATCCATTTCAATAAGTTTATCCTTTGCAAAGCCCCATCTTTCAAAGTGTGCGCCCACTCCCAGCGCGCAAATAACTTTTTGAACTTTAGATTGTAAATTCAATGCTATTTTATAATCTAAATGGTCCCAGTGGTCGTGCGTAATTATGAGATAATCTATTTCGGGTATATCTTCAATTGTATAGTTGTCCGCCCCTTTGAAAGGCCTGTTATAAAAAGGTACAGGTGAAGCCGGCTTATTTAAAACCGGATCTACCAAAAACCTTTTTCCGTTAAGCTGTATAAAAAGTGATGAATGCCCAAACCACACCAAAATATCTTCATTTCTGTCCAGATTTAAAAGGTCGGTTTTTTCGGAAGGAATCGGGCTTTTGGGTTTTACCCTTTTGCTTTTTTTGAACTGGAAATCCCAAAGCATTGAAAGGGCATTTTTATCTCCCGTAATCTGCGGGGTGTCGCTTAAATTTTGAAACTTACCGTCTTTGTAATTGGGTGAGTTTTTAATCCTTTCAAGCCTTTCGCCGGAAGACAATGCCCCAAAAGGTTTTGAATTTATAAAAATGATTGCAAATACAACAAGAACTGCAACAATCACCAGTAAAATCCACATAAGCTTTTTTATCCTTTTTTTCATAATAATCCTTGTAAAATTAAGAAGGAAAAGTATCGTGTGTTCAATTCTTAATTATTTATGGTAGTTAATTTGATATAATAGCATAAAATCCAAAAATCAGGACTAAACAATGGCAGAATTTGTACATTTACATAATCATACCGAATACTCTCTTTTGGACGGCGCGGTCAGAATCACAAATGACAGAGGCAAACCTTCCGAACTTTTCGATTTGATCGCAAAAGAGTATAAAATGCCGGCGCTTGCCATTACGGATCACGGCAATATGTACGGCGCCATGGAATTTTACTGGGCAGCTAAAGAAAGCGGCATAAAACCCATAATCGGCTGCGAAATATACGTCGCGCCCAAATCCCGCTTTGATAAAACCATAGACAGGACCGCGGATGACGGCGGCAATTACAACCATTTAACGCTTCTTGCGAAGGATTTTAAAGGCTACCAAAACCTTATGCACATCGTCAGCATAGGCTTTACGGAAGGTTTTTACTATAAACCGCGCGTAGATAAAGAGGTTTTGCGTAAATACAGCGATGGTTTGATAGCTATGTCCGGCTGTCTTGCGGGCGAAGTCGCCGCCTATCTTTTAAAAGGCAATACCGAAAAAGCGACCGCTGCCGCCATAGAATACCGCGATATGTTTGGCAAAGATAATTTTTACATAGAGATAATGGATAACGGGCTTGAAGACCAGCAGAAAATCATCCCGGACCTTATAGAAGTTTCCAAAAAAACGGGCATTCCGCTTGTAGCCACAAACGACTGCCACTTTTTAAGAAAAGAAGACGCCGCAACGCACGATATTTTGCTTTGCATAGGCACAGGCAAGATGATTGACGACGTAAAAAGGATGCGTTTCGATTCCGACCTTTTCTTTTACCGTTCTCCGGAAGATATGGCAAAAACCTTTTCTTACATTCCGGAAGCTTTAAAAAATACTTTGGAAATTGCGGAAAAAACCAACCTTGAAATAAATACGGACCAGCTCCTTTTGCCGCAGTTTCCGGTTCCGGCGGGCTTTAAAACCGATGCCGAATACCTTGAAACACTTTGCCGCCAGGGGCTTGGCAGAAGATACGGAACAATAAGGCCTGAACACGAAGCAAGGCTTAAACACGAACTTTCCATCATCAACAAAATGGGCTTTGCCTCGTACTTTTTAATCGTTTCGGACTTCATAAAATACGCTAAAGATTCCGGCATACCGGTAGGGCCGGGCAGAGGTTCCGGAGCGGGTTCGATGGTTGCTTATACTTTAGGCATTACCGATATATGCCCGCTAAAATACGGGTTGCTTTTTGAAAGATTTTTAAATCCGGACAGGCGCTCAATGCCGGACTTGGATATCGATTTCGCGGACTTCGGCCGCGATGAAGTAATACGTTACGTGCGCCAGAAATACGGCGAACAGAACTGCGCGCAGATTATCACTTTCGGCTCGATGCAGGCAAGGCTTGTCATAAAAGATGTTGCCCGCGCGATGGGTTTTACGCCTACCGAGTCCAACAATATCGCAAAACTTATACCGTTTAACTCAAGCATATCGGAAGCGCTTAAAGCCTCCGGAGATTTGTCAAAACTTGTAAAAACTGACGCGCGCGTTGAAAAGCTTATAAACGCTTCGCAAAAGCTTGAAGGCTTAAAAAGGCATACTGGCGTGCACGCAGCGGGAATGGTTATCGCTAATGAAGAGATCATGAACTACTCTCCGCTTGCCAAAGGCTCGAAAGAGATAGTAACCACGCAGTATGACGGCAACGTTTTACCGAGGCTGGGCCTTTTAAAGGTGGACTTTCTCGGCTTGCGCACTCTTACCATTATTGACGACACCCTAAAACTCATAAAAGAAAAAAATCCCGGGTTTGATTTAAACGCCATTCCTCTGGATGATAAAAAAGCTTACGATTTGCTTACCGAAGCAAAAACCATGGGCGTTTTCCAGCTTGAAAGCAAAGGCATGAGAGACCTTATAAGAAAATTAAAACCGAGCACTATTGACGATATTATCGCTTTAATCGCTTTGTACCGCCCGGGCCCTATGGGTTCCGGCATGCTTGACGATTTTGTGGCGAGAAAGCACGGCAGAAAAAAAATTGAGTACGACCATCCGCTGCAGGAGCCGATTCTGGCGGATACTTACGGCGTTATCCTGTATCAGGAGCAGGTCATGAAAATGGCAATCGCTTTGGCGGGCTTTACTCCGGGCGAAGCTGACGGCCTGCGCAAAGCCATGAGCAAAAAAATCCCCGAAGAAATTGAAAAACAAAGGGAAAAATTCGTAAACGGCGCCAAAGAAAACAGCATAGACAAAAAAACCGCCGACAAAATATACGACAACATTTACGCTTTCGCGGGATACGGTTTTAACAAATCGCATTCTGCGGCTTACGGCATGGTTTCCTACCAGACCGCATATTTAAAAGCCAATTATCCGCTAGAGTATTTAACTTCGCTGCTTAATTCGGAAATCGGCCGTTCCGCTATTAAAGACAATGAAGAAAGCAAGCTTGTGATGTATCTTGATGACGCGTCCGCGTTTGACATAAAAATTTTGCCTCCCGACATACAGCATTCGGACGGCAGATTTAAAACGGAAGGCAAAAATATACGTTTCGGCATGCTTGCGGTTAAAAATGTCGGCGAAGGCATAACGGAATCGATAGAGCAGACAAGAAAAGAAGGCGGCCCGTACAAAGATTGGGACGAATTTTTACAGAGAATAGATTTAAAATCCACAAATAAAAAAGCATTGGAAAGCCTTACGAAGGCAGGTGTTTTTGACGTTTTCGGCAAAGATAAACTCGGGATAAGGGCCGTGCTTCTTGCAAGCATAGACTCTTCGGTGGATAAAGCCGCGAAGATAAAACAAGACAGGGATTCCGCGCAGGGCTTTTTATTTGACAGCGCGGAAACCATACAGCACGAAGTGTCTCTGCAAAAGGCAAAACCTTTGGAACCTTTTGAAGCGCTTGAGTTTGAAAAGGAAGTTTTGGGTTTTTACCTTTCAGGGCATCCCTTAACTCCGCGCAAAAGGGAGCTTATAGCGTACTCTAATTACAGGCTTGATTCGCTTCCGGCGCCGAAAGAAAACGCGGACATTAAAGACGCTCAGATTGTGCGTATCGCGGGGATGGTTTCCGCGGTAAAAAAGCTTATATCAAAAGCCAAAAAAGAGCCTTACGCCAAATTTAAAGTTGAAGATTTGCACGGCAGCGTTGAAGCCATACTTTTCCCTAAATCTTTTGAACGGTACCAGAACTACCTTACGCCTAATAATGTGCTTGTAATTAAAGGCCGCCTTATGGGTTCGGAAGGGCAGGCGGAAATTATTGTTGAAGACATGATGACGATAGATGAAGCGAAGAAAAAATACCAGCCCAACTGCGGCGAAGTGCATATAAAACTTTCTACCACAAGGTACGATGACGATTTGAGCGCCCAGCTTACAAAGGTTTTAAAAGAGTTTAAAGGAAAAGCCAAAGTATTTTTGGATTTGGAAGACCCTGTACACGGAAATTTCAGCATAGAAACCGAATATTTGTCCGATTGTTCAGATTCTTTCATCGCGGCGGTTGAGAAGACTATCGGGACGCCGGATATTGTAGAACTCCATTATACCAATTGATGGTGGCGGTTGCAAAATTCCGGCTGCAACTGCGTCAGCTGCAAACTTATGTATTCCCGCTACGCTCCCACGAAAACATAAAATAAGGTTTGTTGACGTAAATGAGCAAAACCCGCAAGCGGCGGGTTTTTACGAACATATGGGTTTTAAAATATTTAGCCGATCTGAATTTGATTCGCAAGGGAAGCCTTTTCCTATCCTTCATGTGCGGTTGAAAAAGTAATTTATTCCGCAGTAACTGAAATTCCAATAATTACGGTAGTTGTGTCCAGATTATTCCACACGGAATGAAGCGTTTGGCCTTCAATAAGGTAAGATTCATTCTCATTTATAATAATTTCGCTGCCCTCAAGTTTAATTTTTGCCTGCCCGGAAACAACTATAAATAGATGATTATGAAGGTGAGCGTGCATTTCAACCGGCCCGCCGCCGCCTTTTTCAAGATATGCTATTGAGCCGTCAATTATCCTGCCGCGTTCTTTGAAAAGTTTTTTAGCTAAAAAATTTACGTGGTTCGCGGGCGTTATAAAATCTTTCATTTTTGCCCCGATTCAGGCAGTTTTTAGAAAACGCACTTTGCCCCTGCGCATATTATACATTCCGCCTATAATAATTATCTCGCCTTTTTGTTCCATCTCCGTAAGAATCGGGCTTTGGGAGCGGATAGTAGTTAAAGAGTTCATAACATTTGCTATGCTTACGTTTTTTACGAAAGCCGCGTTTGTTGATATTTTTTTGCCGCTAAACTTTTTAGATATTTGTTTAACCGCCGGCCGGATTTTTGATAAAAGAGTTGTCATATGTCCTATGGATACATTATCTATCGCGGAGCGCACGGCGCCGCAATGTTCGTGCCCTAGCACTAAAAGCAGTTTTGTGGTAGATACTTTACAGGCATATTCAAGGCTGCCCAAAATATCGTCATTTATAATGTTTCCTGCGACTCTTGCCACAAAAATTTCGCCGATTCCCCTGTGGAAAATATCTTCAACCGGCAGGCGCGAATCAAGGCAGGAAAGAACCGCCGCTATAGGATACTGCCCCAGTGCCGCGTCCCTCACCCGTTTTGTGTTATTTCTTATCGTAAGGTTGTCGTTAACAAAATCCTGGTTGCCTTTCTTTAAAATAGAGAGAACTTCTTTCGGCGTGAGTTTTGCTAAATCTTCAATGGTGCGTTTTTGGCTTTTAAGGCTTTTTTTAAGAAGCTTTTTCATCTTTAAATCCTTGGAGGTTTAGGGTAATTATACAAAAAATCAGAATTAGTATAAATAAAATTTATCCTGTTTTGCGCCGTTTTTGAGGTATTTGAAATTTTTTATTGACAAAAACAGGCATTTTTAAATAGAATAGAAAAAACCCCCTACACAAAACGGAGTTTTTTTTTGAACCTTTCAAAATTTTCAATGAAAGGTTTATCTTTGGTGTAAGGAGAAATTTATGGCAAACGCGTATGTAAGCAGTGTGTTGGAAACCGTTAAGAGAAGGTATCCCGGTGAAGCGGAGTTTCACCAGGCGGTAACTGAAGTATTGGAGTCTTTAGCTCCCGTAATCGAAAAAAACAAAGATTTCCAAGATGCAGGAATCCTTGAAAGAATAGTTGAGCCTGAAAGGCAGATAATTTTCAGGGTTCCATGGGTTGATGACAAAGGAAAAGTGCAGGTAAACAGAGGCATAAGGGTACAGTATAATTCAGCTCTCGGGCCTTATAAAGGCGGAATAAGGTTCCATCCTTCCGTGAATACAAGCGTTATCAAATTTTTGGGTTTTGAACAGATTTTTAAAAATTCGCTTACCGGCCTTATGATGGGCGGAGGCAAAGGCGGCTCCGATTTTGATCCTAAAGGCAAGTCTGACAATGAAGTTATGCGTTTCTGCCAGAGCTTCATGACGGAACTTTACAGGCATATAGATGCCGACACCGACGTACCTGCCGGAGATATCGGCGTAGGCGCCAGGGAAATCGGTTTTATGTTCGGTCAGTATAAAAGAATCAAAAATATATGGCACGGCGTTCTGACCGGCAAAGGCCTCCAGTACGGCGGCTCTTTGGCAAGAACGGAAGCAACCGGATACGGCTGCGTTTATTTCTGCGAAGAGATGCTTAAAGACAAAAACACAAGTTTTGAAGGTAAAACGGTAGTAATTTCCGGTTCCGGCAATGTGGCGATATACGCAAACCAGAAAGCTGCGCAGCTCGGGGCGAAAGTCGTCGCGATGTCGGATTCAAACGGATATGTTTATGATCCTGACGGTATAAAGCTTGATGTGGTTAAAAATTTAAAAGAAGTAAAAAGAGCAAGAATTTCAGAATACGTAAAAGAAGTAAAAACCGCTAAATATACGGAAGGCTGCGCGGGAATATGGACAATTAAGTGCGACATTGCCCTTCCCTGCGCCACTCAAAACGAGCTTGACGGCGAAGCCGCAAAAACGCTTGTTAAAAACGGCTGCATAGCGGTTTCGGAAGGCGCGAATATGCCTTCAACTCCTGAAGCGGTAAAAGTATTTTTGGACGCAAAGACAGCTTACGGCCCCGGCAAAGCCGCAAATGCCGGCGGAGTAGCGACCTCAGGGCTTGAAATGTCACAAAACTCACAAAGGCTCGCATGGACATTTGACGAAGTTGACGCAAAACTCCACAAAATAATGATAAATATTCATAGTTCGGCGAAATCCGCGGCTGAAGAATACGGCACTCCCGGCAATTTGGTAAACGGGGCAAATATCGCGGGATTTATGAAAGTGGCAAATGTAATGAAAGCAAATGGCGTAATATAAGTTTAGCATTTATTAAAACTGCGCTGTGTAAGCATACAGCGCAGTTTTTTTATGGTATAATCTTTTACGTTTGTATTTATATTATTAATATTAGGAGCTGGCAGATGGAGAAATTATCGCGTAAGGTATCGATTATCGGTTGCGGCAGGGTCGGGATGAAATTTGCGTATTCAATGGCAATAAAAGGTCTTGCCAGGGAAATCGTTCTTGTGGATTATGACAACGCGAGAGCTGAAGGCGAAGCCATGGATCTTTGTGACGGAGGCCCTTTTCTTTCCCCGGTTGATATATATGCGGGAGATTACAGCGATACGGCAAATTCTGAACTTGTGATTATAACGGCCGGAGCAGGAAGAAAGCCCGGGCAGACAAGAATTGATTTGGTTAAAGGCAACGTCGAAATCGTAAAAGCAATAGTGCCTGAAATAGTAAAATACTCTCCCGATGCGGTAATTTTGGTGGTTTCAAACCCCGTTGATATCCTTTCATACGTTACATATAAAGTTTCAGGAAAACCTTCAAGCGAAATCATCGGATCCGGCACACTGCTTGACACCGCGAGGCTTATAAACCTTTTGCAGGCTCCGTTTGACGTAAATATGAGAAGCATATACGCGCCGATTTTCGGCGAACACGGCGATACGGCTTTCCCGGCGTGGAGCGTGGCGACTATCGGCGGAGTGCCCTTAAAAGACGCTTTTGGCGCGCTGGATAACCCGTCAAAAATAGATTATAAAGCGAAACTTAACAATATTTTCCAGGAAGTTAAGGACAGAGGCAAAGAAATCATTAAAAGAAAAGGCGAAACTTCGTCAGGCATAGGCTTGTCTATGTCAAGAATAGCCAAAGCGGTTTTGAAAGATGAAAACTCCGTTTTGTCAGTTTCCGTTCTTTTGGAAGATTACCACGGCGTAAACGATGTTTATTTGAGCGTTCCTGCGATTATCAACAAAAAAGGCGTTAAAAAAGTTTTAAAAATAAGCTTTAATGACGAAGAAATGAAAGCGTTTCACCATTCCGCGGCGGAAGTCAAGAAAGTCATAAAAGAAATAGGATTTTAGTTAAAAGCGTTTGTCTTTTACGATTGTGCTTTGTTACACTTCGCGCAAGTCTCGTATAATCATAAAATACTGCGCGTTTAGCTGATCACTTAAATTGTTTTTGGCAGCAAAGGGAGGGAATGTGAAAAAATTATCTCCGAAAGTTTCTATCATCGGCTGTGGCAATGTGGGTATGCGTTACGCGTACTCCATGATTATTAAAGGCGTTACCCGCGAGCTGGTACTTGTGGATTATAACAGGAAAAAGGCTGAAGGCGAAGCCATGGATTTATCACACGGAGCGCCGTACGTTTCCCCCGTTAATATTTACGCGGGCGATTATCCGGATACCGTTGATTCCGACCTCGTAGTTATAACCGCCGGCAGAGGCCAAAAACCCGGCGAAACCAGAACTGATTTGGTCAAAGGCAATGCCGAAATACTAAAAAGTATAGTTCCGCAGATTGTAAAATACTCTCCTAAAGCGATAATACTTGTCGCGGCAAATCCTGTAGATATTTTGTCATATATTACGTATAAAATTTCAGGAAAACCTTCAAATGAAGTAGTCGGCTCCGGCACGGTTTTGGACTCCGCGCGTTTCAGGTATCTCATAGGCAGGCACTGTAATGTGGATTCGAGAAGCATACACGCTTCGATTTTCGGCGAACACGGCGATACCGAATTTCCTATGTGGAGCACAGCGATGATAGGCGGAGTTCTGTTTAAAGATTACTGCGCCACCTGCAAAGAAAAGTGCGGACAGGACCAGAAAGAGATGCTTAATAAAATATTTGAAGACGTGAGGGACTCTGCTTATGAAATTATCGATAAAAAAGGCGAAACTTCTTACGGAATCGGGCTTGCGCTGACAAAAATATCTAAAGCCATACTAAAAGATGAAAACTCCGTTCTGCCGGTCTCTTCGCTCCTCGAAAACTACAAAGGCGAAAGCGGATTATATTTAAGCGTTCCCGCGATTGTACATAAAACCGGAGTAAGGCAGACTTTGGAAGTTGATTTTGATGATAAAGAGCTTGCTGCGTTTAAAAATTCCGCGGCGCAGGTGAGAAAGGTCATTAAAGAAAGCGGTTTTTAATTAAAGAGCTTGACTTTTGTGTTTATACTGCGTTATGCGCTGGCTCGCGGCAGATAATAAAAGGTTATTGCATACCCTTAAACCCGCCCAACTTTTTAAAAAGTTGGCAAAAGAGCCGCCGGTTTGCAATCGTTCAAAAATATTTGTCAGTTTGCGAACTTGCGAAACACTAATAAAGACTTTTAAAGGTGTTTCGCTTCAGACAGCGCAACTGTGTTAAGCAAATACAAATATTTTTTCTCTCATAAGCCGCAAAAAGGGCGGCATAATGACAAATCAGCCGCGTTTTGTCACCTTGAGAGGAGGAGTTTTGTTTCGGAGTCGAAGGGTCTTATATTAGACATTTAAAAATAAAGTTAAGAGTGGAAAGTAAAGATGACGCCAGGGGTGTCACCCTGCACAAAGGACAAGGTCCTGTAGTTGCTGGGTCTAGAAATAATGAGTCTGTGGATTCTGCGCGCGACATAGCGCCGCAAAAATGACAACACTCGCTCCTCGCTATCAGATCTTCACTCTGCGGTAAAAAGGAGCAAATTATGTCAAAAGTTGATGAAAAATTAAGGCCTGAAAGCATTTTAATACACGGCGCGGCAGAACCGGAACCCATAACCGGCTCAAGAGCCGTCCCTTTGCATCTTACTACCGCATACCAGTTTAAAAGCACGGATTACGCGGCTTCATTATTTGAATTAAATGAGCCCGGCAATATATATACAAGGCTTCAAAATCCTACATCTGATATCTTTGAAAGAAGAATGGCTTTGATGGACGGAGGCGTTGGCGCTTTGGCTTTCGCGACCGGAATGTCGGCTATTATGGTTGCAATAATGCTTATCGCCAAATGCGGCGACGAAATAGTTACCTGCGACAATCTTTACGGCGGCACATACAGTCTTTTTGTTAACACATTTAAAAAGATGGGCATAGGCGTAAAGTTCGTGAAATCTAACGATATTGACGCTATACAAAAAGCGATAACCGGTAAAACAAAATGCGTTTACGCGGAAACCATAGGCAACCCGAAACTTGACGTTGCCGATCTGGAGGCGCTCGCGGCAGTCGCGCACAAAAACGGGCTTCCTTTAATAGTTGATAATACTGTTGCGCCTTATATTTTAAGGCCGATAGATTTCGGCGCTGATATCGTTGTCCACTCTGCCACAAAGTATATAGGCGGCCATGGCAATGTTATGGGAGGGGTAATAGTTGATTCCGGAAATTTTGACTGGAGCAATGGCAAGTTTCCTTTGATTGCCGATCCCGAACCAAGCTACCACGGAAAAGATTTTATAAAAGCTTTCGGCAAAATGGCGTACATAGCAAAAGCGAGAACTACTTTAATGCGCGATATGGGGCCGGCAATTTCCCCGTTCAATTCTTTTATGATGCTTAACGGAATGGAAACGCTTCATTTGAGAATGAAGAAGCACTGCGACAATGCTCTTGCAGTCGCAAAATACCTTGAAACAAACAATAAAGTTTCGTGGGTAAATTATCCCGGACTTGAAAACAGCCCGGAAAAAGAAAGGGTTAAAAAATATCTGCCAAAAGGCGCGGGCGCAATGATAGGTTTTGGCGTAAAAGGCGGTAAAGAAGCAGGGAGAAAATTTATAAACTCGCTTCAATTGATCTCCCATTTAACAAATATCGGAGATACAAGAACACTTGCAACACATCCCGCAACAACAACACACCAGCAGCTTTCGGAAGAAGCTCAGATTGCAAACGGCGTAACTCCTGATTACATAAGGCTTTCGATTGGTATTGAAGACGCGCAGGATATTATTGACGATATCGAAAACGCTTTATCAAAAATTTAAATAATATAAATTAAAATATCCCTTGTGAATGCCGCCGCTAAAGGCGGCATTCACGGTTTGTTTTTTAAAAACAAACTGAAAAATGAATAATAAATGTGGTTGAGGGATACTCCGTTTGAGGCTATACTGATTTTATGATTATAATAGTCCGTAAAATTATTGCCGTTGTATGCGCATTGTTTCTGCTTTGGGGTTTTTTTCCGGCGCAGGCATTTTCTTCCGTTCAGGAAAGCTTTGCCGCCGCTCCTATTGCCGGAGCGGGAAGCGTTTTTGATTCTTCTTACGCAAAAATAACTGATTTTTCAAACTATTCTTCAGATACGCTTGTAATAAACATTCAGGATTTGCACTGTGATTTTAATACCCAGATTGCCATAAATCAGCTTTTAGAAATGATTTACGCGAGCGACAAAGATGTTGAAATATATGTTGAGGGCGCATATAAAAATGTGGATTTGGAATACTATAAAAATCTTTATTTATTGGGATGGTACCCTTCTTTTAGCGAAAATCTCCTTAAAAACAGCGATATTACAGGCGCCGAATTCTTTGCTTTAAGGAATAAAGACGTTGTTCTGTATCCGCTTGAAGATAAAGATATATATATAGGCAACTTAAAAACGCTCGCGTATTTAATGGAAAACAGAGAGCAAAATTTCAAAATTTATAATACCTTTCACGGCGAAGCTAAAAACAGTATTTTGAAACTTCTGGATCCGAAAAGCGTCCGTCTCATAAATAAAAAAGATGATTTTGACAAAAGCGCTTCTCCCAACCACAAAGAATACGTCAAAGCGCTTTTCAGACACGCGCAGAAATACAACATAGACTGCCCGGAAAAATACCCCAACTTTGACAAATCCGTTAAAGCATACCTTTTGGAAAATAAATTTTCCGTCAGTGAAATAAGCAAAGCCGTTATTGAATATAATGATTTTCTTAAAACCGCGCTCAGTTATAAAGAGTATGCCGATATAGATAACGCGAATGACCAGATGCAGGCTTTTGCCGAAAAGTACGGGGATTATTCCTACAGGAATTTTTATTTGAGCGCGTACTTTAAGCAGAGAAAGCTTAACCGCGATATCAATGTTGTCAGTTTGCTAAAGGAAGAAGACGCGCTTTTCTGGGAGATTTTAAACGCGCAGGCGGAAACAAGCCTTCAGCTTCAGGCAGTCTCTTTCCTGCAGACCATGTATTACGCCAAAAAGCTTATGGAAGGCAAAATTTATTCTTACGAATACGAAAAGCTTAAGCGGCAAAACGGGGATTTCTTTACTTTATTCAACAAGTTTACGGGCACCGGACTGCCCGCTGAAGTTGTAGAGTATTTTAACCATTCAAAGAAGCATTATGATATTAATAATGACAGAAATGATATTTTCATAAAAAACGCAGGCATCGGCACCGGTAAAACCAGGCAGGCAAATCCCGACAGCCATCAACTCAGCGACGCGTTTAAATATGCTTCAACCGTAAAAATTCTTGTTACGGGCGGTTATCACAGCGAAGCTCTTGCCGGCATACTAAAAAATAGAAAGGTTTCTTATATTGTTTTAACTCCGAATATTAATTCAGACGTGCAAAAGAGCGAACTCTTATATAAAAATACTATTCTTTTTCAGGCCGGCATATTGTCATCGGCAATGCAGACATTAAGAAATTTTGAACCGATGATGATTGAAAACGGCATCCTTAAAACCGCCGCTTTTTGTTCTCTTCTTCTAAATTACAGCGCTGTAGATTATTTTGAAAAAACTCCGGAGGCCGGCAAAAAAGCAATGTACGCGGAGTATATTAAAAGCCTGGCTGGCGAAATAAACAAAGAGCTTTCTCCGGAAAACCGGATTGAATCCGTGGTTATAAAGTCGGTTCAAAAAAGTTTTTCTTCATATATAGTAGATGTGGAAATCAACACAAAATCAGGCAAATTTGAAAACACGTATAAGGTTTCTAAAAATACGGATAACACTAAAAAAATGATGTATCAGGTGTTAAAAAGCTTTAAAAGCGTATATGAAGGGTATAAATTCCAGTTAAAAACTCCTTTAAAATTTGAAAAACTGAAAAATGAGCTGGACTGGTTCCAGGCGCGTTTTGAATTGTATAAAGCCTCAATGTCTCAAATTGAAGATAACGGGGATTTTAGCTTTAAAATTCCGGAAATTTTGAAAACATACGATTCCTTTTATTTAAAGCTTAACGGGGCAAAAAAACTGTACAATCAGGCAGGTGAAGCCGAAAAGGCGGTTTTCAGGGAAAAAGTATCGGCGGCGGCATCCGTCTTTGCCGAAATAATCAACGAAGCTTTTATTCCCAAAAGCTATGAAAGAAAGGTTGATAAAGCTAAAAGCCGCATGAATAAGCTGTTGCGGAAATACGGCATAAAACCTGTTATTTTTACCGATATCAATAACTTTGCCGAAAATTTTGATTCGGTATACGGCAGTATAAAAGGAGACATTTCCGCTTATCTTGGCGATTATGAAAATACCTCATTATCTGAAAAATATATTTTTAAATATGCCGTGGAAAAACTGCCTCACAGAAACTACAATTTTGAAGATATGTCTTTCGTAAATTTAAAAGAGAGTTATTTTAAAAACCTTCCGGAAAATTTGAAACCTGCGGCAAAAACAGCTTTAAAAAAACAGTCGGAAGAAATAATAGAGTATTTTATTAATAAAAAATTCGGCGTTAATAACCAGGAAGAAATGGAAAATAAACTTATACGCAGCATTGTCGCGACGCAAATTTCTTCGGAATATGCGGATACGCAGGATTTCAAAGAAATGCTTTCAATGTCGCGTTACTTATTTTCCGAAATGGCGGATCCCGTAGGTTTAAAAAAGTCTGAATGGCTGTTTTTGTCCGCCCTGAATGAAAAAGACCCTGCCAAAATCGCAAAGTATGAAAAAGAATACAACGATAAAGCGGAATATCTCAGAAGAGTGGCCATATACCAAAACGTGCTTATGAAAGCTGTTGCGGATATTGCGGCGCGCAGCCCGGAATCTTTTAACGCGGCGCGGGATTTTTTTATCGAAATTGCCGATGGCGGCATAATAAAGAAAAAACAAGGCGTTGAGGGAATGTTCTGGCTCAGGCAGCAGGCGGTTTTAAGGCTGAAAAATTTTAAATCCACTGAATCGGAAAGCGCGTTGCAAAGGATTATAAAAGAAGAAAATAGAAACAGCGCCTTTTCAGGAGATTCCGCTTTATTTTCGTTTAATATGGAATCTTCTAACGCAAACGGATTATCTTTAAAATTATACGCATCAAGCGTGCTTTTCGATTACAAAAGGCAGGACGCGGAATTTCTTATACGCCGCGATATCGGTAATTACAAAGCTAATCTTGAAAGCGCGCCGAGAAAAGAAAGATTTGCTTATATTGCCGCAGCTTTGGATGTGTTGAGAAATCCTGAAACGCCAGTAGGCACAAAAACCGCTGTTTTCGGGGTTTTTTCAAAAATCAGCGATAAAGATATCATGTTTGCGGCAAACATTCTTTTTGACGGCGTTGATACCGAATCGGATAATTTCGCGTACGCGGAGGCGTTTAAAGCTTTTGTTTTTGCGTTCGCGCAAAACCTCAATAAAATTACCGGCAAAGACGTTTCAGGGATTTTAAGCGATATTGATTTAATTGAAAAAGGCGGCTTGTCAAAATCCCGCAAACGCGTTGAAAAACTTACCGGCTCCGTACGCTTTATCATGGGCAATCTCGGCTCTGCCGGAGCAAAAGAAGAAAACTGGATTTCGGATTACTCGGTGTTTATGATGTCTGGCGGCGGCGTGGCGGAAAATATACTGCATTCTGAAAATTTTAACCTGTCGGGCGCGGTTGCTGGGCTTATGCCGAGAAGCGATGACGGAGGCAGTTCAAATTTATGCAGAGGCTTTAATGCGGAGAAGTACGGCGTCTTGTCTCCCGCGCAGGGCGATATCGTAAATTTTATAACTTCCGCCGCGTTTTTGGAAGACAGTAAAGCCCCGTTAAAAAATATTATCTCTGATTTTATGCGCATTCGTTTTGATGAAAGCGGAAAACTGTACGATAAAGTTAAAACGCACGAAAAACCTTTAAAAAAAGCTGCTTCTGAAAAAGGGCTGGATAAAGAATTTGGCGAGTTTTGGAATAAAGTTACTTACTATGCCGAATATCTTGATGACAGCGGTTTTGAAATAAAGAATAACAGCCTGAAAAATCTTTTATTTGAAGCGATGGTGCTGGATAATATGGGCTACGGCGAAGGATACATGAATCCTGACGGCATATATGCCGCAATGAAAGATTTTGCGGGGCTTTTGGGCGTAGGTTCCGTGGCGGTTTCCGACATGCCGTTTGGAAATATCATGACTGTTGAAATGGTCGGCGGGGTGGAAAAAGCCGGACAAAGTTATTTTTCACATTCCGATAACAGCTTAAAAGGCGGAATGTACAGAAGATTTTGGGACGCAAAACGCGTAGGATATGTTTTTGAGGATATTAAAACGCAGTCCAGAATCAAAGAATCCGTTAAAAACGCCAAAGTTATAGTTGCCGGGCTTTGCAGCTGGGTATCAAGTTTTGGCATACAAATAGCCGATAAAGATCTTTCCGGCGCAATCGCTGCGAATTCTTCCGCGGATAAAATCCTTATAACCAATCCGGTTAAAGATAATGAAAACCGCATGAACTGGCGGCGTTCAACCATAGATTTTGTTCAGGAAGTTTCAGGACAGCGTTTTCAGGATATGTTTAATATTGTTTTCGCGTGGAACGGCAACGGGCTTGAAAAAGAAGTTGACGGGTTTTTAACTAAAAAAGATATATTTGACGGTAAGGCCGGCGGCGGGTACAGGGGCATAAACAAACCTTCCGAATCAGGCAGGAAAAAGCTTGCCGGTATCGGCGTAAGATACGTTTATATTAGAAACGGCATAGATGTTATCGCAGTGCGCCGCCGCGATGACGCGTCACGCGCTGTTTACAAGCTTGCCGCAAATCCCGGCATACTTTCCCCTAAAATATGGGATAAACTGAAATTTGAAACAAAAAGCCTGTTTGCTTCAAGGGACGGATATCCTTTCAGGCAGTTTTTAAAAGATACAAAATTTGCGGACTCGACAGCGTTGATCTTTTCCGTGGATGCTTTACGCGATGAGCAAAAGGCGCGCGAAATGGCGGAATACGGCATTAATGTTTTTGAATTTATCCCCGTAAGCAAAGCAGAGGTTTCGGCGCTGCTGTCAGAAAACAGCATAAAAGGCAGAGAGGCGTACAGCAGTATTGCCGCAGCGGCAGGCATAGATGTGTATTTTGTTACGGAAGAGATTGAAGGAACGCTTTTGACCCAGTGTTATTATATTGTAAAAGACGGTTTTGATATTGAAAAAGCTGAAAGTGTTCTTTGTGAGTGGTTTTTGTCGGAAGCCCCCGCGCTTAAATTTAACAAGCTGTTGAAGTTTGAAAGTATTTCGCTTGCGGAAAGTTCAAATCCTTCTACGGATTTCACTCCGTTTGTTTTTAAAGGAAATCCGCTTAAAGTGTTTGACGGCAGCGTTTGGAACGATAAATTTAACATATCGGTGCCTCCCGAAAGCACCGGCAAGTATGTTGATGCCGTTTTAAAAGGTTTTGAAGCTGAAATGCGGCTCATTTCCGGAAAAATCGAGTACTTTCAAAACGCGCCGGATTTATTTAATGAAAAAACCCTTCTTGAATTTAAAGATTTTCTTAAAAGCATAGATGCCTGGGATAATCCTGCTGCGAGGGCGGCTATGATTTACGCCGTAAGGAGTAAGGCAATGCCAGTTGTGACGCAAAAAGGCATAAAGTTTATGAGCCCGAAAGGCAAAAAGCTTAATTTCAGTATAGACGCGAACGGGTATACCCGCGTTTCGGCGAATTTTAAAAGAAATATGGATGAAGTCGCAAAAATAAAAGTTTTTGCGGATATAGATGAAAATATTGCCGAAAGAAGAAAACCTTTCTCTCCTGAAATGAAGGAAATTTTTAATGTTCTCAATTTTTATGAAATGGCAAACCCCGTTATTATTACCGGCAACCAAAAAGGCGCTTTAATGGTGCGTTTTGACGAACTTCCTTCCATTATTAAAGAAAACCTTGTTTTCTACGTTCAGGACGGAAGAATAAAGTATGAGTGGAAAGAAAATCCGGATAAGCCCGGCGAGTACGGCTTTTTTGAAGATAAAGAGTTTCAGGAGGTTTCAAACGCTGAAATCGGCATCGACATGATAAGAAATATAAGAAAATATACTTTTGACGCCGATACCGTTTTTGATAACGTATTTCAGGATTTTATCCGTAAAACAAACGGCGCTAAAACATACAGGGAAACTGTTTTGGCGGCTTTGGCTGACTATAATGATGACAGTAAACTTATTAAACTGCTGAAAGAAACGGCGGACGCGAACCTGCGGACAAAAGAAGAACTTGTTGAAACATGGGGGAGATATTCACTTAAAGAAGTCCTTGAAGTTTTAAAAATAACCGGAAATTATTACTTTAATAAAAACTTAAAAGCTTCGCTGGATGACGGCGAATACATAGAAATGCTGAAAATTATTTCGCTTTTAGAGTATTCCAGAATAATTTTTTCAGAAGCAGAAGAGGACGCGAGGAATAAGCTTGTTCTTACGAACGCGGACGATATCAGAGGTATCCTATCGGGAGAATACAAAAAGCTTGTTGCCACAGGGGAAAAAGGAGAGAGTAAGGTGCGTTACGCGCTTTCGCCTATAAGGGTTACGCATATAAGGGACAGCCTCGCGGACCTTATTGACAGCAAAATAAAAAATTCTCCGGAGTTTAAAGATTCTAAAATTGACCTTATTGTCGCAAAAAACGGCAGAACTACCATTAATATTTACAAAAATACCGGCGGAAAAGACATTGCTGTTGCCGCCACTATAAGAAACGGCACTAATGCCAGGTATGTAATGTTTAGCGGCGATGAGCATCATGAAGGCGGCGCTGACGGCGCCGTGGGAAAAATGTTATTTAAAAGAAAATTCCATGACATCGTTGTTGTTAATACTAACCTTTCCGATATTTCAAATAAGGGTACCGTTTACGCAAGGAAGGTTTTTAAAAACAGCGGCATAGAAACTAAAACATCAACGCAGATAGGCACTTTGATCCACGAAATGATTCTTGAAGAGCTTGAAAATAATATAGCTTCATTGGCGGAAGATGATAATTATCAGGCATATAATATAGTGCAAGCCATTAAAGATAATCTGGAAGCTTCTTATCTCGGTTTTTCGGAAATACCTACCCAAATGTTTAAAGGCAAAAAACATTTTGCGCCCGCAAACGTGCCCGCATCAAAAGAAATGCTTGCCGCGGCATAAATAACACAAATCAAGTTGTATTTTACACCGTCTATCAGTTGACATTTTTAAATCATTTGTGTATCATAATCCTAACTAAAACACTTACATATAGGAATTTATGAAATTATCAACTAAAACACGTTACGGCGCGAGGGCTCTTCTTGAGCTTGCGTCCAGCTATGAAAAGCAGCTTCTTCCGGTAAGCGTAATCGCGAAACATCAAAATATTTCGGAAAAATACCTGCAGAACATCCTTTTATTGCTTATTGATGCCGGGATTGTAAAAAGCGCCAGAGGCAAAAACGGAGGCTTTTCTCTTTCCAGGGCGCCTTCCGAAATAACGCTTTCACAGGTCGTAAAGGTTTTGGAGGAAGACGGAGGCTGTTTTGTCGATTGTTCCGGTAAAAGCGGAAACTGTGAAAAAAAAGGCTGCGTAATGCGCGATGTCTGGAAAAATGTAGCGGATACGTTTTACAAAAGCATGGAAAACATAACTTTTGAAAACATAATGCGAATGCGTGACGAAAAAGAGCCGGTTTCAAAAATATTAGATTTTGTAATTTAAATTACTGTTGTCATTGCGGAAAATTTGTTCCTGTTGGCAGGTTTTGAGGCAATCCGGATAAATAAAATATCTTTTTTAGCTGTATGGATTGCCCCGTAAAGGCTTTATTAGATATCTCAAGGAGATAAACATATGTCAAAAATTGATTATAAGCTTGAAAAAGAAAGCATTTTAGTACACGGAGGGCAGGAACCTGATCCGGTTACGGGATCGGTTGCCGTGCCTATATACCAGACCGTTTCATATAAGTTTAACGATACCGAACACGCTAAAAACCTGTTTGACTTAAAAGAAGCCGGAAATATTTACACAAGGCTTACAAATCCCACAAACGCCGTTCTTGAAAAAAGAATTGCTTTGCTTGACGGCTGCGCGGGCGCTTTGTCGTTTTCAAGCGGGGCGGCTGCCGTGACAAACGCGGTTTTAAATATTGCCAAAAACGGCGATGAAATAGTTTCCGCGGATAATCTTTACGGCGGAACGCGCACATTGTTTAGCAATGTATTTAAAAGGTACGGCATAAAAGTTAATTTTGTAAAAGCGGGCGCTTTTGAAGCGTTTAAGAAAGCAGTTAACTCCAAAACCAAAGCAATTTACGCGGAAACTATCGGCAACCCGAATGTTGATATCGCGGATATCGAGCAGCTCGCCAAAATAGCGCATGATAATTCCATACCGTTAATTGTTGATAACACTTTGGCTCCCTATCTTTTAAGGCCTGCGGACTTTGGTGCGGATATTGTTGTTTATTCCGCAACTAAATTTATCGGCGGCCACGGAACGGCGCTCGGCGGTTTGATAGCGGACAGCGGAAAGTTTAACTGGAAAAACGGTAAATTTCCGCTTATTTCCGAGCCGGACCCCGGTTATCACGGATTAAATTTTACCGAAGCGTTCGGCAATCTTGCATATATTATGAAAGCGAGAGCGGTTTTGCTCAGGGATACCGGGCCCGCATTATCGCCGTTTAACGCGTTTTTACTTTTACAGGGTATGGAGTCGCTGCATGTAAGGATAGAAAGGCATTGCCAAAACGCTTTAAAAGTCGCGCGGTTTCTTGAAAAACACCCTTTTGTTTCATGGGTAAAATACCCGGGGCTTGAAAGCAGCCCGGAATACGAAAAAGCAAAAAAATATCTCGGTGGTTACGGAAGTTCAATAATCGGATTCGGCATAAAAGGCGGCAGCGCCGCGGGCAAAAAATTTATTGAATCGGTAGAGCTTGCCATACACCTTGCTAATATGTGCGATGCCAAAACCCTTGTGATACATCCGGCTACGACAACGCATTCGCAGCTTAGCGCGCGGGAGCAGCTTGCCGCCGGAGTTACTCCGGATTATATAAGGCTTTCCGTCGGTTTGGAAAACGTTAACGATATAATTAAAGATTTGGATAATGCGCTGCAAAAATCCCAAAAATAAAGAGGCAGATTATGGCAAAAGTTTACAATAACATTATTGAAACGGTGGGCAATACGCCGCTTATCAAAATTAATAAGCTTGCGGATAAATCCGGCGGTACGGTTTTTGTCAAAGCGGAATTTTTTAACCCGCTTTCAAGCGTAAAAGACAGAATAGGCATTGCGATGATTGAAGCCGCAGAAAAGCAAGGGCAGATAAAAAAGAACACTATAATAGTAGAGCCTACCAGCGGCAATACCGGCATTGCGCTTGCATTTGTCTGCGCGCAAAGAGGTTATAAACTTATCCTTACAATGCCCGAAACTATGAGCAAGGAAAGAATAGCTTTGCTTAAAATGCTTGGCGCGGAAGTTGTACTTACGGAAGGTGCAAAAGGCATGTCCGGCGCGATTGCGAAAGCCGAAGAGATTTTAAAAAATAACCCGGACAGCTTTATGCCGCAGCAGTTTAAAAATCCGGCAAATCCGGCTATGCACAAAAAAACGACTGCCGTTGAAATATGGGACGCTTTATCCGGCAAAATCGATTATTTTATCGCAGGCGTAGGGACAGGCGGCACTCTTTCCGGAGTGGGCGGATATTTAAAAGAAAAGAATCCGCAAGTTAAAATAATCGCGGTTGAACCAAAAGATTCGCCGGTTTTATCCGGCGGAAAAGCCGCGCCCCATAAAATACAGGGCATAGGAGCAGGTTTTGTGCCCGATACATTGGATACTAAAATAATAGACGAAATAATACGGGTTGATGCGGCTGACGCGGGCAATGCTTCAAAAAAGCTTGCCAAAGAAGAAGGCATGCTTGCCGGCATATCTTCCGGCGCAAACCTGTGGGCGGCTTTGCAGATAGCCGCGCGCCCGGAAGCGAAAGGTAAAAATATAGTAACCGTTTTATGCGATACGGGCGAAAGATATGTTTCGACATGGCTGTTTGAATAACAAGGGTATTGCATGCTCTTGTGCCTGCCTTACTTTTAAAAAGTAAGTAAATTATTTGGATTTACCACCCAAACCCGTGTACTTTTATCAAACGTTATAAAAGTACCAAAAGTACTGTAGCTGCACACACGCACTTAAATTTTTAAAACAATTTGCGGAACTCGCAGCAGATAAAGGCATCTAAGGGGGCCGCTCAAACAGTCCTAAATAGATATTTAAAAATTTTCGCTCATAAGATGTGTGCTGATGCGACATTAAAGACAAATGATAATTATTACTTGTTGCGCGTAAGCCGCAAAAAGGGCGGCAGAACGACAAAATGGAAAAAGCATCAGTTTGTCATGCTGCGGAGTCTTTGACTCTCGCAGCATCCACAACAAACAGCATGGCCCTGCGATCCTTTCAGGACGCAAAATGACAAAACAAGAAAATAACATAAAGGATATATTTAATGAAGAAAGGATCCGCTCCCCTTACGCTGGGCACTACAGATGTAGGAAAACTGCTTATACAATACGCCATGCCAGCGGTTATCGCTATGGTGGCAGCTTCAATTTATAATATAACGGACAGCGTTTTTATAGGCCACGGAGTCGGCTCTATGGCTTTGTCGGGGCTTGCAATAACTTTTCCGCTGATGAATTTGGCGGCGGCTTTCGGCTCGCTTGTAGGTATGGGCGGCGCCGCTTTGTTATCGCTCAGGCTCGGGCAGAAAGATTATGAAGCGGCTAACGTGATTTTGGGAAATGTCACTGTTTTAAATATTGCCGTCGGGATATCTTTTTCAGTTATATGTTTGATTCTTCTTGAACCGATGCTTTACTTTTTCGGAGCCAGCTCAAACACTCTGCCTTATGCCCGTGATTTTATGGTCGTTATTCTTTGCGGAAATGTTATTACGCATTTGTTTATGGGTCTTAACGCGCTGATGCGTTCCGCGGGCCGCCCGCGCAAGGCAATGCAGGCAACAATCGCCACGGTTATCATAAATTTAGTATTGAATCCGCTTTTTATTTTCGGTTTCGGCTGGGGGATACGCGGCAGCGCGCTGGCTACGGTTTTATCGCAGATAATAGTGCTTGTCTGGCAGATTAATTTTTTCAAAAACCCTGAAAACTTTATACATTTTAAAAAAGGCATTTACCGTTTAAAAAAAGATATTGTGCGCGGGATAGTGGCAATCGGAATGGCGCCTTTTCTTCTTAATGCGGCGGCGTGCGTAATAGTGATTCTTATTAACCAGAAGCTTATGTTTCACGGCGGCGATTTGGCGGTCGGCGCGTACGGTATAGTCAACCGCGTAGCTTTCCTTTTTGTTATGATTATCCTGGGCATCAATCAGGGAATGCAGCCTATTGCGGGATACAATTACGGCGCGGCGCTTTATGACAGGGTGACGGAAGTTTTAAAAAAATCCATTTTTGCTGCGACAGCGGTTATGCTTATAGGTTTTGCGGCAGTAGAACTTTTTCCGCACGCGGTCGCGTCAATATTTACTACCGATGAAGAGCTTGTGAATTTAACCGCCGTGGGTTTAAGGTATGTGTTTATTTTTTATCCTCTTGCGGGTTTTCAGATGGTGGTATCAAATTTTTTTCAAAGCATAGGAATGGCAAAAAAAAACAATTTTTCTTTCGCTTACGAGGCAGGTTATTTTTCTTATTCCGCTGCTTATCATTTTGCCGGGGCGTTTCGGCATTACAGGTGTGTGGATAAGCATGCCGATTGCCGACTTCTTTTCTTTTATAGTGACGGCTTTCATGCTTGCGGCGCAGTTCAGGCAGTTTAAGAAGCACAATTACAAAGAGGGGGATGTAGTATAATGGAAAGATACGCAATAACTATCGGCCGTCAGTTTGGCAGCGGGGGCTTAATGATTGCAAAGAAACTGTCTGAACAGTTAGGCATTCCCTATTATGATAAAAACCTTATACAGATAGCCGCGCAAAAAAGCGGGCTGGATAAAAATTTTCTTGAAAATTCAGATGAAAAAACCCCTTTTGCAATGCTTGGCAGCCTTGGCGGGTGGCTTTCCGGCATACTCGGTTACGGATATACTACGGAAGGCATGGTTATAAACGACTCTATATTTAAAATACAAAGCGATATTATACGCCAGCTTGCGAGAAAAGAATCCTGTGTATTTGTGGGCAGGTGCGCTGATTACGTTTTGCGCGACAATCCCAGGTGCATAAATATTTTTGTGTGCGCGGATGCCAATGACAAAATACAGAGAATCGCGCAATCTAAAGGCATGAACGCCGAACAAGCCGAGAGCTTAATGAAAAAAACCGATAACGGCCGTATAAAATACTATAACTTTTACAGCGCAAAAGAATGGGGCAGCGCGGAATCATACCATTTATGCGTAAATTCGTCAGTTCTCGGCATTGACGCAACGGCAGAATTAATATGCGGTTTTGTACGTAAAAAGCTTTTCTGACATTATTAAAAACAATATAAAAAATGGTATAATAACCTCATATTTTTAAACAACGGAAAAAATGGAAAAAAACACTGAAAAATCATTAGGAATTGTGAAAACCGAATTTTTTAAGTTTGATAAACTGGTTTTAGAATCAGGAAAAGAGCTTAAAGATATAACGGTTGCGTATGAAACTTACGGCAGTTTAAGCCCTCAAAAGGATAATGCTGTGTTGATTGTGCACGCTTTTACGGGAGACGCGCATGCGGCTGGTTTTCACGAAGGAGACAAAAAACCCGGTTGGTGGGATAATATGATAGGCCCCGGAAAAGCTTTTGATACCGATAAATATTTTATTATCTGCTCAAATATACTTGGCGGCTGCGCGGGAAGCACAGGCCCTTCTTCCGTAAACCCTGAAACCGGCAAACCGTACGGTCTGGATTTTCCGGTAATTACGATGGCCGATATGGTCGCGGCGCAAAAAAAACTTATAGATTTTTTAGGAGTAAAGAAGCTTATTTCTGTTGCAGGCGGCTCAATGGGCGGCATGCAGGTGCTGCAATGGGCCGTTTCCTATCCCGAAAGCATTCTTTCGGCTATACCAATAGCTACAACGATGAAGCATTCTCCGCAGCAAATAGCTTTTAACGAAGTTGCAAGGCAGTCAATTATGGGCGACGTATCCTGGAATAACGGAGATTACTACGATAATGTGCAGCCTGAAAGAGGTTTGGCGGTTGCCAGGATGATAGGCCATATAACTTATATGAGCGACAAATCGATGGAAGAAAAATTTTCCAGAAAACGCAAAGAAAAAGATGATTCTTCCGGTTTTGCTTCTGAATTTGAAGTCGAAGGCTACTTAAGGTACCGCGGAGACACGTTTGTTAAGAGATTTGACGCGAATTCATACTTGTACATAACCAAGGCGATGGATTATTTTGACGTTTCGGGCAAAAAATTCGTCAAAGAGGCAAAAAACAAAGATACAAGCTTTTTGGTTATCTCTTTCCAGTCTGACTGGCTTTACCCGTCTTACCAGTCAGAAGATATAGTTAAACAACTTAAACTGAAAGGATACAATACGACATATATGGAAATAAAATCCACTTACGGGAATGACGCTTTTATTTTGGAAGCGGAAGACGAAACCAAACTCGTAAAACATTTTTTGGAAAAAGTGCGCAAAGAGGCTTTAAATGGCTGACAGAATAAATAATACTCCTTTGGAGTACAGAAAAATCGCTTCCGTGGTGGAAAAAAACTCTAAAGTTTTGGACCTCGGCTGCGGCGAAGGCGATTTAATGTACTATCTTGTGCATTCAAAAAACGTTAATGCCCAAGGAATAGAGATAAACGATGAAGCCATATATAAATGCGTTGAAAAAGGCCTGACTGTTTTTCATTCGGATATTGAAGGCGGAATGGAAGCCTACCCCGACAAAAGCTTTGATTACGTGATTATGCACAACAGCCTGCAGCAAGTGCAGAAAATTGATTACGTAATAGAAGAATGTTTCCGGCTGGGTAAAAAAGTAATTATAGGTTTTCCTAACTTTGCGTATGTATGGGCGAGAAAAGATTTGTTTTTAGGGCATTCTCCGGTTACCAAAACGCTTCCTTATAAATGGTATGACACGCCGAATTTAAGATTTTTAAGCGTTAAAGATTTTGAAGAGTTTTGCGCGGATAAAAAATATAAGATTTTAAATAAATTCTTTTTCAGTTCAAACAGGGAAATTAAGCTTTTGCCGAACCTTTTCGCGCAAACCGCGGTTTTCGTGATTTCTAAATAACAGTTTAATTAAAAATATAATATCCGGAGGGGCAATATGGACAGAGTCTTTGAGGTTTTTGAAAAAGTAAGAAAAGAATCACCTTTGGTGCATCACATTACCAACTGGGTTACGATTTATGACTGCGCGAATATCGTCAAAGTTTTCGGCGCATCTCCGGTTATGGCGCACGCGAAAGAAGAGGCCGCGGATATGGCTTCAATAGCAAACGCGCTGGTGATAAATATAGGGACTCTTACCGCTTTAAGCGTGGAAGCCATGAAACTCGCGATAGCCGCGGCGAATAAAAAAGGCATACCTGTTGTTTTGGACGTAGTGGGCGCCGGCGCGACAAAATTCAGAAATGATACGATAAAAGAACTTTTAAAATTTAAAATCGACATTATAAAAGGCAATGCTTCTGAAATAGCAAGCACCGCGGGAATAAACGTGACTACAAAAGGCGTAGACAGCGGCAATGTTTCCGGAGATATGGTAAGCATAGCGAAAAACCTTGCCAATGAAAGGGAATGCGTGGTTGTCGTTACCGGCAAAGAAGATATATGCACTAACGGCGAAAGCGTGTTTTTAATTAAAAACGGCACGCCGATGATGTCTAATATAGTAGGAACCGGCTGTATGGCGGGTTCCGTTATAGCTACGTTCTGCGCGGTTGAAAAAGATTATCTTTTTGCCGCGGTTGCGGGCCTCGTGTGTTTTGAAATAGCTGCCGAAAACGCAGATAAAACATCAGAAGGGCCGGGAACATTTAAAAACAAGCTTTTTGATAAAATAAGCACATTGAGCGATATTTCGGTAAATAAAATGAAAAGAGTGGAAGAGAAAAAATAATGAACGAAGCTGCTGAAAGGCTGAATAAATTAAAAAAAGAAAAAAATGCAGTTATTCTGGCGCATATTTACCAACTGCCCGAAATTCAGGATATTGCCGATTTTGTCGGCGATTCTTTGGATTTAAGCAGAAAAGCCGCAGAAACTGCCGCTGACGTCATAGTTTTTTGCGGCGTGCATTTTATGGCAGAAACTGCCGCCATATTAAGTCCGCAGAAAAAAGTTTTAATTCCGGATACCGGAGCCGGCTGCCCTATGGCGGATATGATAACGGGAAAGCAGCTTAAAGAATTCAAGGAAAAATACGCTGATTCCAAAGTTGTGGCTTATGTAAACACTTCCGCAGAAGTAAAAGCGGAAAGCGATATATGCTGCACTTCTTCAAACGCGGTCAATGTTGTTAAAAGCGTTGACGCCGATACAATCATTTTTGTCCCTGACAGAAACCTTGGCGACTATGTGCAGAAAATGTCCGGCAGAAAAATGGTTATCTGGAACGGTTTTTGTCCTACACACAACAATATGATACTTCCGGAATACCTTTTGCAGGTTAAGCGCGAGCACCCTGAGGCCGAAGTTTTAGTTCATCCGGAATGCAGGCCTGAAGTGGTTGCCATGGCTGACTTTGCCCTTTCAACTGGCGGTATGTGCAAACATGTCTTGTCAAGCAGTAAAAAAGAGTTTATAATAGGTACCGAAACCGGCATTTTATATAAGCTGCAAAAAGAAAATCCGGGCAAAATGTTCTATCCGGTTTCTCCGCTTGCCGTTTGCCCTAATATGAAGAAGATAACGCTTGCGAAAGTTCTGGATACTCTTTCAAATATGAAAAACGAAGTAAAAGTGCCTGAAAATATAAGAGAAAAGGCATATCTGCCTATTAAAAGGATGTTAGAAATAAATGCTTAATTCTGATTTTAAATCCCGCGGAGGGTTAATGGGTCTTTTAAAAAAGATTATTTTGCCTTTGTTGTTTGCCGGCGTGTTTGCAGGAATATCTTTTGCCCAGTCTGAAAATAATTTTTACGTAAGCTCTGAAAGCTCGTTAAGAAGCGCGTTGGGGAGAAATGGTGCGACAACTATCGTATTTACAACAAACTCCGTAACCCTTACCTCAAACCTGCCTTACAGGTATAACGGAAAAGAATTTACCTTTCAATCTAATGTCAACACGGAACATTCCCCCAGGGTGATAAGCGGGAACGGCGTATACAGCGGGCTTGTGTTTACGACATATTCATATATATATTTTGCCGGCGAATATAATGAAAAAGATGACAAATTTAATTATGGAATATCGCTTGAGGATTTTAGAGGCGACAATGGCGGCGCGCTGTATTTAATGGATTCAACCGCCGTCGGAGAAGTGTTTACTTTAAAGAACAATGAAGCCAATAACGGCGGAGCGGTATATCTGACAAGCGGGTCGTATCTGTCGGGCTACAGGGTCGTTGCAAAAGATAACTATGCCTCTTCTGCGGGCGGGGTTGTATATTTGGCAAGCAGTACATTCCAAACGGGCACAAGTTCATTTTCATATAATACGGCCGTGGTAAAAGGCGGGGTTCTTTATTCTACAAGATCCATAGTTTATATAGACAGTTCCGATGTTTTTAGTAATACTTCGCTGGGAGCCGGCGGTGCTTTTTATTTTGAAAAAAGCACATTTAGCGTGTATGCAAGTTCTTTTATCACAAACCTCGCTTCAAATGACGGCGGCGCAATATATATAGATAATTCATGGGGCGATATAGGGTACACGCGTTTCTCCAGCAATACCGCGGTAAACGGAATCGTTTACGTTTCTTCTTCCCGGAATATTTCTTTTACCAGCAATACATTTTATGATAATAAAATAACAAACGGCGCATTATATGCGACTACATCATCGGTAAATATGTGGCTGACTTACCTTATATCCAATACGGCGACGGGGTATGGCGGCGGCGCGTATTTTGAAGATGCAAAAGTAAACGCCGCAAGAAGCTGGGCGTATGCTAATTCCGCAAATTTGGGCGGAGTGTTTTATGCTGACAGCTCCGAAATGACGTTAAGTTCAAGCAGTTTTACGGGCAATACGGCGCAAAGCGGCGGCGCGGCGTATATAAAAGACAGCAGCGTCACCATTTCGCAGTTATCATTTGACAGCAATATTGCGGGGCAAAGCGGAGGTGCGTTTTTTCTTGATAACTCTTCAGCCGATCTTTCCGAATTTAGCTTTACCGGTAATCAGGCGGCGAATGGCGCGGCAATGTACATAAAGGACAGCGGCGTCACCTTGCATTCTGGCATATTTTCTAACAATAGCGCTTCCCAGAACGGCGGCGCTGTATATTTGACGGGCAGTTCCGCTTCTTCCTTAGCCGAACTTACCTTGGTCGGCTCTGATTCGGGCGACATTGTTTTTTCCGGCAATACCGCGTCTGGAAATTCAAACGATATTTATCTTGACAGCAACTCAAGGCTCAACCTTGACGCAGGGAAGCGCAATATAACTGTCACCGGCGGCATATCTGACAACGCATCCGGAACTAATATTGTTATTAACAAAACAGGCAGCTATAATTTGCAAATCGGCGGCATCAGCGACATTAATTCGACTTTCAATCTTAACAGCGGCTCTCTTGTTGTGCTTAATGACGCTGTTTTTAAAATAAAAAATCTTGACGTAATAGCAAACACTAAATTTACAATTGAAAGAAGAACGGATATCGCGGTTTCCGGCACGCTGAACATTGCTAAAGGCGGCCAGCTCAGCACCGATGCCGTAAACTCTTTTTATGCCGATACTTTAAATATTGACGGATACTTAAAACTCGGAGTTGATTTAACCAAAAACAAGACAGATGCCATCAACGGCGGTAATATTAATTTAAATTCCGCTACAAGCACGATCGGCTTTGGCGGTAATTTATTTAAGGGCGGGGTTGCTTCGTTTAAAATAATGCAGGCTACCAGCTCATTAAGCGGAACATTTAACGCGCCTTCCGGTAATTTTGGCGCAAGAACTTCCTGGGCCTTAACTTACGGCGGAAGTAATGACGTGTATGTGGATTTGACGGTTTTGGGATATGACGAGTTGACCGGTTTTACCCATAACCAGCAACAAATGGCAAATGTGATACATAAAGAATACAATAACGCTTACGATACCGATAATTCTTTTTGGAGAAATGTTGTATCGCCGATGGATGCTTTGGAAATGCAGGATTTAAAAGATACTCTCGATATGGTTTCAGGCGCTTTCTACTCGAATTTACTTATGCTGCCGGCAGTCAATTCCGCAAGAAATAATTTTTTCGGGCAGATCAGGACAAAAGAAGACAAAGACGATAATGTCTGGTCATACGTTTTCGGCAATGTTATAAACATGAAAAAAGATGAAAACTATATAGGCGACTTGGAAGATAAAAGCTGGGGCGTAAAAGGCGGTTGGGATATATATAACAACGTTAATGTTGTCGGCGGCTTGATGACAGGTTTTACGTACCATGATATTGAACAGAAATATGACAGGGCGAAAATTTATGACTTTAACATGGGCGCTTACGGCGGATTTATTAAAGAAAAATATGAAATAAAAAGCGCTTTAACTTTCGGGCTGCAGTCCTATGAAGCAAGAAGGGACATAGTGACTATAGCTCAAAGCGCGCAAGGCAACTTTTCTGCCGCAAGCGTAAATTTTGATGTAAGGGCGGCGTATAAAGTACCTTTATCGGAGGCTATTGTTTTTAATCCTTTCGCGGAATTTGGCGCGGGTTTTTCTAAAAATGACAGCTTTAAAGAAAAAGGAAGCGGTGCCGAACTCGAAGTTGATTCAAATGATTATTTAAGGACTAATGTTATCGGCGGGATAGGTTTTAAAGGCACGCATTCGGATCTCAGATGGTACGCGGACGCGGGCGCCGGCTGCCTTCTTTCCGGAGACCAGAACGAGATAGAAGTAAAATTTATACAACAGCTTTCAGACAGCGTGAAAATAAAAAGTATGAAGCAGGGAGACGTGAACTTAAATATAGGAGCCGGCGCGGAGTTTTCTCTGACCAGGGTTTTTGATATGTTTGCCAATATAGGTTATTCGGCCGCTGACGGCTATGATAATGCGTACGCGAATGTGGGTTTAAGATGCAGGTTTTCATATTGGCTGTATAAAGACGCAGATTAATCTGCAAAAGAAAAAACGGTAAAAATAAAAATATCAGTTAGCGGGTCTTTCCAGGCATTTTTGGGAAGGCCCGCTTTTTGAGAGCACAATTCATTTAAAAAGTCTTCTTTGTTTGAAAAATGTTCCCATACTTGCGGCAAAAATAATCCTGAGCGGGCGCCTTTTTTTATCAATACGCCGTGTTTATGTTGAATTATTTCGCCGGCGGTTTTTACTTTTTGCATAGGGGATAAAACTGATATTTCTATGTTTGTCTTATCAAGCTCTTCTTTTGCTAGCGGGAAAAACCGTGAATCGTTAAGCGCTGCGGCTAATGACATTCTCATAACGGCTTCATAAAGCGGATATAGCGCTTCGGTTGTGCCTATGCATCCGCGCAGGTTTTTATCCTGCGTTAAGGTAACAAAAACCGCGGCAGGGGTTAGAAGTTCCAGGGATTTTGTTTGAAAATTTAAAATTTTTGCATTGGAGAGGTATTCTTGTATCGCTTTTCTTGAAAGGCCCAAAAGTTCTTTTTGAGATTGCGGAGAGATTGAAAATTCTTTATCCGTTTGCATTGCGCGCCCTTTACCATAAAAATTTTAGCGGATCGAGCGAAACATTTCCTTTTTTTACCGTAAAATGCAAATGCGGACCTGTAGACCTTCCTGTGGAACCGCTTCTTGCTATAAGCTGTCCGGCGCGTACTTTCTGCCCGATTTTGACATTATAAGACGAAAGATGCCCGTAATGCGTGATATAACCGTTTTTATGGTCTATAAAAACCGCAGTGCCATAATGCCCGACATCGGTGCTTGCAAGTATTACAACTCCGTCAGCAGCCGCGCCTACCCATGTGCCCAGCGGTACGGCAATATCTATGCCGCCGTGAGTGCTTACTTTTCCCGTTACGGGGTGTGTTCTTTTACCGAAAGCGCTTGTAAGCCTTCCTCCCAACGGAGAAGTAAAAAGCGACCGCAAAGAGTATTTTTCCTGCATATCTTCATTTAGTAAATCTACGGCAGGCCTTTTTCCGGGAATAAACACATATTCTCCTTCATTCAATTTAAAAACGCCGAAATTTACAAGTTTAAGCATTGCCGTGTCAGAGTCATATCTTTCTGCAATCAGTTCCCACGTGTCGTTTTTCTGTATTGGGTGCAGGGAGCCGCCCGCTGAAGGGATTAATATTTTTTGGTTTACGTTGACATTATATGTTTTAAGCTGCGGATTGCAGCCGATTATCGTATGTACGGAATAACCGTATTTTTTTGCAAGTTTCCATAAGTTGTCGCCGTTGCGTACGGTGTAAACAAAAAAATTTGTTCCGCGCACACGCGGCGCAAGGTATTTCATTCTTACTTCAACATCGGTTAAAAGCATTTCAGGAGGGTATGTGGGTATTATGACAACAGGTACTGCGGCAAGCGTTGCGGCCGCTGTTTTTTTAACCCATATCTGGGCAATAATAAAAATAGAAAGTATGACGGCTAAAAATATTGCCCATCTGAAAACAATCTTTTTTATTTTATCGTGTTTTGTCTGCCCGTTTTGTTCCATAAGGCATATTTTATTAAAAAGCGAAAAAATATCAAAGCGTATTGTAAAAAAACGTTAATAATCATATCATATATGTCATGCAGACCGGACAGTTTTTCTCCAATCTTTACTGGAAACTCCACGCCAAACGCTACTGCTTGCTTGTGGCGGCCTTTTCAATTCTTCTCAATTGGGCGGGCAATACTTTTGTATACGAAAACAGCTATAAATTCCTTTATTTTGACACAATGGGCACTTTTGTCGCCGTAGTCGTTCTTGGCAGCGTCTGGGGTATTATAGTCGCGCTTGCGAGCTCTATTCTCCTTTCGATGGTAACATCGCCGCATTTTATTTACTTGGCAGTTGTTAACATTATTGCCGCGTTTTACTGGGGAATTTTATGCGAAAGCGGCGCGCTTGCCGTTTTAAAAACAAAAGGCAATGCCTTAAAATCCACATTAAAATCAAGTTTTATATCATCGGCGTTTTTTGTTCTTTTTGCGGGCGTAGGCTGCGGCCTTTTGACGGCATTATGCTCTTCCGTTATAAGAGGCGTAGTTTTCCAGGGAGTAATATTTGACCAGCCGTATTCGCTGTATTTTGCCGAATGGTTCAGAGGGTTATTTTCAGTGTCAGGCTCCGGCTGGGCAAGCGTTTTTGCAAATTATGTCGCAGATACTTTTATTGAAATACCGGATAAAACTCTTTCAGTATTTTTCGGGGCGGCAATATGCCTTACGATATTTAAATTCAATATAAAAGTTCTAACAGACACTTATCAGGATGAAATGCAAAACAGCGAAACACCTTTATATAAGATTATATTGCAAAAAGCGGGGTTGGTAGAAATGCTGTTGCTTGCGCTCTTTGGCGCGGTATACTGTTTTAAAGCAGGCGGCAGAGTTTTTGAGATGTTGCGAGGGCTTGCCGAAAAAGCACCTGTTTATTCCGTGAGGGATTATTTGTTTGTGGAAGCCGCAGCTTTTACTGTTATTGCGGTTGTTTTTATTATACTAACCGGCTGTTTTGCCGCCAAAAAAGGCGAAACGCTATCTATTGATTTCAGAATAAGCGCCAGAGACAATTTTTATATAAAAAATATGGGCAAAGATTTAAGAAATTTCCTTATAAATACTTTTATGTTTTCGGCCGTAATTTTGATTGTGTACCTGTACATTCTTATGGCAATTACCGGTATTTCTCCGGTGGCGTATTACAATGTAATATCTCCCGTAAAAGCCAATCCGTCGACGCTTGTATGGCTTTTAGTTATGCTTATAATTTTTATTTTGCTGGACAGGCGCAATAATGACGCCACGGAAGCAATTACTTTAAATGACGAGCTTGTAAAGCGCCGGACCGTTGAACACATGTCGGAATCTTTTGACGCGCAAAAACAAAAGCTCCAGTCTTTAGAGCTTGACTGGTCCGGCAGTACCGTTGAGTTTTTAAGGGGAGCAAGGCACGATTTGATAAACCAGCTTGAAAAATCTAAAACCGGAATGGACGAGCTCCTTGTAGAAGTTTATGATAATGTCGTAAAACCGTACAGAAATTCTATTTTAGAAAGCCAGAAAGAAATGCGCTCTTATATTGAAGAGATAACAAACGGCGTTTTTGAGCAGTATTCTTTTAAAGATTTGGAAAAAGAACTTAAAACCATTGCGGATTCTCTCGCAGAAAAAACCGCATCATATATAAGTGTCAGTTTTACATCTGAAACAGACAAAAATAAAACGCTTTATTGCAGAATCAACAAACTATTTTTTATGGCGGTCAATAATATTTTGGATAATTCCGTTTACGCCCTGCAGAAAAAAGTTATGGATCCGGAATTTAAAGCGGTTTTAAACATTTCGATTTTTGCAGAAAACGGGCCAAAAATAGCGGTTAAAATTGTTGACAATGCCGGAGGGCTTTCCAAAGAAGGGCTTGCGAGGATTTATAAATTTCCTATAGAAAGTTCTAAAGGCGAAAGATTGGGCGAAGGGACTGTGATCGCAAAGAATTTTATAAATCTTTTCGGCGGTTATATTACGGCCCAAAATAGGGATTACGGCGGCGCCGGACTTGAAACGGTTATACGCCTGCCGGCGTATGAAAAATAATTAAGGGAGAAAGCGGATGCCTGAAGAAAAGAAAATAATAGCTTTGGCCGATGACGATGAAAATATACGTTTGTCTCTTGAAAGGACTATAAAAAAGCATTTCAAAGATACGGAGATTATTCATTTTGCCACTACCGTTGACGTAAAAAAGTTTCTTTCAAACAATCCCGGCAAAATAAACCTTTTAATATTAGACATACATTTTGGCTTAGGCGAAACCGGTCTCGATATACTGCCGGATATTAATAAATATTCTCCTTCGCTCCCCGTGATTCTTTTGAGCGCGATGGAGAAGACATACGGCCAGGCCGTTACCGAAAAAGCCGGAGAATATATAACGGATTTTATTTCAAAACCCGCTACCGAAACAGAACTTATCGTAAAAATAAAAAAAGCGCTTTCCCCTAAAGACGAAACCGCGCAAAAACTGCAAAAGCTTCAGTCTGAAAATACCGTCCTTTCCGGGATGCTTTCTTCCGATGATGAAAAAGGCGCCGGCAGGCTTTTTGAAAATGAGGTTTTGGAAAAACTGCGTTCGCTGCATAAGGTTTTTATGCAGGGCGGCAATGCGCCGCAGTCAAATGTGGTAATAAACGGGCAGGAAATAGACGCGCTTGCTTTCACGGCGGCGCCGTTGCCCTTCGCGGTTATGGTTTTTGAAACAAAATACTTTCCAAACGCTAAAATTTACGGCGGCGTAAACGAACCGATGAAGGTTTTGGTTAACGGCGTAGAAACCGTGTCTTCAAAACGCAGGAATCTTTTTGAACAGTCGGAAAACCAGTTTAAGCAGGTAAGCAAAAGGATAGAAAAAATCCTGAAAGAAGAAAAATACCCTAAATATGAAGAGATTTACCGGCCTTTTATACAAAACTTTATAGTTTTTACGGATACTACCGACATTTCATCTATTGAAACTTCCAATGCCAACAAGCATACAAAAATATGCAGGCTTAAAGATTTGACCGCGGATTTCATTATCAAAACGGCTTTTGCCATGCCCAAACGGCAGGTGGATGAAACCGTAAAAAAGATAGTTTTACATAAGCTTTTTTAAATAAGAATATTGGAATAGCATAACAAAAGAAAGTATTTAAATAATTTCTTTTGTTAATTCATAGATTCTGCGGCTTCGCGCAGAATGATCGCGAAATTGTGTAGTTTTTTGTGCGGAATTTTATTATAAAACTGTTTCTTCCGCCTGTTTTGCAGCCGCAGCGTCCACTTTGTCTTTCTCTTTTTTGCTTTCTTTTTCTTGCTTTAAAAACGCTATATAACTTGGAAACGCAACTATTTTTTTGGTTTTCCCCAGCCAGACATAAGCGCTTAAGTCCTCTTTATATTTAACTTTCACCATATTTTCCGGGTCGCCGTTTTCGGCATACCACACGGAACCTATAATATTTTTATACTTTTCATCTTCATCTTTGCCGGTTTTTGCTTTCGGCTTAGCTTTTTTTTGTTCCAGCCTTTCTTTTTCCAGCTGGGCGCCATAAGTTTTGAGATGGCTCTTTAAGATGCTTTCCGCTTCTGAAGGTTCCGGCTGCATACTGATAAAGTTGATATGTAAAACCGCCGCCATATTTTCGCTATTTTGTTTAAAATCCACAAAATAGTCTGTATTTTCAACAAAATTCCTTGCCGCAAATGAAAGCGCGCAAAACACAGTAACAAATAAAGCCGGCAGTAAAAATTTTTTCATCTTAACCTCACTTAAATATTAGTTGATACAAAAAATACAATACAATTAAAAATAGCATAAACGCCGCTGCGGCAGAAATAAGAAGTATAATAATTCCTTTGTTAACCTGCTTCACCGTACGCAAAGAGTCTTCCCGCGCACGCGCCAAAACGTCAGGCGGAAGATTTTTGTATATAAAATAGAATAAAGCGGGGACTATGGCAAGATCATCTGCAAAGCCAAGCGGAAAAAACGTATCCGGAAGTAAATCTATGGGCGAAATAAGATAAACTATCGCAAATAACGACATAATCTTTGAAAATAAAGGAGTGCGCTTGTCTTTTAAAGCGTAAAAAAGCACTAATAATCCTTTTTTTGAGTTAGAGAAAAAGTTTTTTATAAAATTCATCCGTAATATTTTACAATTTCTTAATGTTTTTACCAAATTTTGTCTAAAATCATTGAAAATACAAGTTGTTTTTAGTATAGTTTAAACAGGTAAACGCTTTAAAGGAGTTGTAATGAAAAAAATTGCTTTAACGCTGTGCCTTATGTGTTTTTCAGCTGTGTTCGTAACAAATCTTGAAGCTAAACTTCTTCCCGCGTCCGGAGAGATAACCGGCGGCGGAATTACCAATGATAATTATACCGACACTTTTATAGACTGGATCATTCCTCTTATAGGTTCCAAAAATACCTTTATATTTATTAACCCGAGGGCAAGTATGACTGGCAGCTCTCTTTTCGGAGATGACGCGGATGAGTTAAACGCGGGCGCTGGAATAAGGCATTACTCGGAAACATTAAACGTGATTTTCGGCATAAACGCTTATTATGACGCGAGAAAGTCGCAAACCGGCAGCAAATTCCGTCAAAGCGGGGCAGGCGTTGAATTTTTAAGCAAATGGGTTGATGTGCGCGCCAACGGCTATGTTCCGGTAGGCGACAGTGAAGTTAAAATAGCGCAGGCAGGCTTTGCGCCGATGGGCCACAGGATAGTGGCGGTCAACCAGTATGAAGTTTCTATGCATGGTTTTGACTGCGAAGCGGGCTTAAAAATACCTTTTCCGGAAATGTTAGGGCAGCTAAAAATTTTCGGCGGTTACTACTTTTTTGATTCCGACAAAGCGCCGGAAGCCGTTAAAGGCGCAAAAGGCAGAATCGAGTATAAACCGTTAAATCTTTTAAGGCTTAATTTTGCCATGTATGAAAATGACAAACTCAACGGTTCAAACTGGCAGGCAGGTGCCGATATAAGCATACCGGTTAATTTGGGCAATATATTCAGAAACGGAAGCGTTTTTAAAGGCACTAGCGGTTATTTGAAATCGAAGCCGAAAGAAGTTAAGCAGAGAATGGGCGAAATGGTGCAAAGGGATATGTACGTGCGCACTGCAAGCGCTAAAATTACCGATCAGGATGACATTTTAAAAGCCGCAAACGGCGATGACATATATTTTGTAGTGGTATCATCAAACGCTTCTGCCGGAGGAGCCGGCACATTTGAAAATCCGGCAAAACTTGATGAGGCGGTTGCCGGTAATGAAGCGACCGTTGAAGATAATCTTACTTTTCTTTTGCTTTCCGGCGCGTATCAGGGAATGCCGGCTTTTAATTTTACAAATTACTTATCTAAAGATATTTATCTTATAAGCCCTGACGGCGCGACGTATCTCGGCATAGATTTAAGCGCAATACAGGCGGGTTTAACGGGAAGGGCGTCCATAGATTTTAATTCCGGCGCAGGCATAGTTTTTACTCCTGATATTTCCGCCGCAAGCCAACAGAGCCTTACAATAGGCGGCATAGATTTGACCGGTACCGGCGATTCTGACGGCGCGACAGGGCTTAACATCGCAAATATACCTGATTTTAAGTTTGCGTCAGGCACATTAAGCAGGTTTGAAACCGGCGCGAATTTTCTCAATATTCCGAACGCGGTTTTTCTTGACGCAACTATAAGCTATAACGGAAGAGGCCTTAATCTTGAAAACTCCGGCATCAGCTTTGAAGGCAATACGGAGTTCAGCAATAATACAAACGGCGCGATGGGCGGAAGCTGAAATTAAAACGGAGCAGTTAGCATAATGGGACAGACAGGCGCGGCAAACACGGTTAAACTTTTCTGCGGAATAATATATTCCGATGAAAAAATAAAAGAAAAAGCATTTAGCGTACTTGAACAACGCCTCGGAAAGACGGATATCCGCAGCGAAGTTGTGGCTTTTGATTTTACTTCTTACTACAATCCTGAAATGGGCGAAGGACTAAAACGCTGTTGGATTTCTTTTGAAAAACTTATTTTTGCGGATGAACTTGCTGAAATCAAGGTTTTTACGAATGATCTTGAAGACAGCTTTGCCGCGGAAGGTAAAAGGCGCATAAATATCGACCCCGGATACTTAAATCCGGCAAATGTTATTCTGGCGTCAACAAAGGATTTCAGCCACAGGATATATCTGTCAAAAGGCATATACGGGGAAGTTACGCTTATATACAAAAAAGAAGATTTCATAAAACTTCCATGGTCATATCCGGACTACACTTCGCCTGCCGCCAAAGATTTTCTGCTCAAGGCAAGGGCAGAGCTGATGCGGCAGCTTAAAGAAAGCAGAAAGCAGCCCTTTCCGCAGCATAAGTGAATATCTGAAGCACGTATTTTCGCCTTTGTTGCCATTCCAGCAATTTGTAATCGGGAAGCGGAACGCGCTAAACAAATAAAAGGTTGTTAAATGAGTAAAAAACAAGATGTTTACTATCTTTTTATAATCTGCCTTTACTTTGCGGCACACATATATATAGTGGGGCATATAAATTACGGTTTGGGTATTAAGTCGCCTTACAGCTATTTGCTTGCAGCCGCGGTATTTTTTATGGCGTTTGTAAGCGTGCTTTCCCTTGTGGCGACAAGGATACATTCCAAATTTTTGGAATGGTCGCATAGGGCGGGGCATTCGTGGATGGGCGTATTTGCCATTACGGTTATATGTTTTCTTGCCAATGACCTGATAAACTTTATTTTTTCAGGCGGCGCGTCTTTCAGGTTTTTTTCAACGCTTGCTGCGATAACGGCAGCAGCGGTTTTAAGCATATGGTCCGGCGTTAATATAGGCTTTTTTCTCCGGGTCAAAAAGATACATATAGGCATAGAAGATTTAAAAGTTGAAAAACTTAAAATCGCATTTATCGCGGATATGCATATAGACAAATATACGCCGTTTAGAAAAATAAGCGCGCTTGTAAATAAAATTAATTCGATAAAGCCTGATTTGCTTCTTTTTGGGGGCGATTTAACGGATACGGATATTTCGCGGACTTATGAACTTTACGGGCTCGATAAAATGCAGGCAAAATACGGTATGTACGCCGTTACGGGAAACCACGAGTATTATTTTGGTGTTGAGGCATTTTTAGAATTATGCGCGAAGCTGGATATTAAAGTTTTAAGAAATGAAAACGTGGAAATCGGCGGCATAATAAACCTTGCCGGCATCAATGACGAATTTGGCGAAAAACTCGGACTTGATACTTCCGACGTACATAAAACGCTTGAAGGCGTAAATCCGGATTTGCCGAGCGTACTATTAAGCCATAAGCCCGATATTTTTAAAGAAGCGCTCAAAGAAAACAAAGGCACAAAACTTATACAGCTTTCCGGTCATACGCACGGCGGACAGATACCGCCTATGGGCATAGTAGGTTCTATGTTTTTTAAGTATTATTACGGCAAATGGGAAAAAGACGGCTCAATAGTGTATATAACTTCCGGAGCGGGCTGGTGGGGGCCGCCGATGAGGCTTTTTAACGTTTCGGAAATAGTTGAGATTGTATTGTACAGAAAGACAAGTAACAAGTAATAATTAACAAATAACAATTTACAGTTAACAAAGTTCTTTGTTTGTCATTCCCGAAATTTATAATCGGGAATCCGCCGTTTAAGTTGTCCTTCTGCATCCTGAAAGGATTGCAGAAGCTGTTAAGCTGTCACCCTAAACTTGTTTCAGGGTCTTGCAAAACAACAAGATGCTGAAATAAATAATACTATTGGATTTTTAAAATATCATAAAACAAAAAGGAAAAAATAATGAAAACATGGGAGTTTGTTATGCGTTTTTTAATAATGCTGTTTATTTACTTTGGCGGTTACGCCTACATCGCGTGGAGGATTAATGCCGGATTGAAAATACATTCGCCTTACAGCGTGTATTTGTTTATAGGCATAATAGCTTTGGGCGTATTGAGCATAGTTTCTTTTGTAGGCAGCAGAAATGATATGCCGCTTGCTTCTTTTTTAGGGCCTTTGGGGTATATATGCATGGGCGTTTGGGGCATAACGCTTACGGTTTTTATATTAAATGACGTTGTAAACTTATTCAATTTACTGTTTAAAATACAAAACTTCAGATACTGGTCCACAGTTGCCGCTTTGGGCATAAGCGTAATAGCAAGCGTTTGGTCCTTGGCAAATGTAGCGATTATATTAGATGTTAAAGAAATCAATCTTAAAGTGCCCGAACTTCCGATTAAATCTTTAAAAGTCGTGCAGCTGTCGGACCTGCACATCACTTCGTTTACAACTCCTGACAGTATCAGAAAAATATTTGAAAAAGTGCAGTCTTTGAATCCGGATTTGATAGTTATAACCGGCGACGTGGTAGATATTGATATTATGAAAGACGATAAATACCTTAAATACGGTTTTGAACTTTTGCAGGCGCCTTACGGGGTATACGCGATAACCGGCAACCACGAGTACTATGCAAAATTAAACTCCTTTTTGGAAGCTTTTGAGAAGCTTGGCATACCCGTTTTAAGAAACCAAAGCATTGTCGCGGGTGAAGTTATTAATGTTGCCGGCATAAATGACACGGATTGGAAAAACGTTGAAAATATAAGCAAATCTTTATCGGCTGTGGATGCAAAATACCCCGTTCTTTTTCTTAGCCACAGGCCGGAAACCTTTGATATAGCGGCAAAACAGGGATATAAAATAATACAGCTTTCCGGGCATACGCACGCGGGCCAGATTCCCCCGATTGAAATAGCAAGAAGATATTTTATGGAGTACAATTACGGGCTGTACAATATTGAAGATTCCGTAATGTATGTAACATCAGGTACCCGTTGGTGGGGGCCGCCTATGAGATTTGCCAACAAAGGCGAAATCGCGGTTATCACTTTAACTAAGGGCGATAATTAACAGGTGTCAATAAAAGATGGCTTTTTTGCCGTCAAACAATGCTTTTTCGGAGGTGTATACAATGGCAAATAGGGATTATAAAGCCAAAATGATTTTTAAATCTATCGCCGCCCTTTTTTTAACGGGAGTTTTTTGTGTTTCCGTATGTAATGCCGAAATAAAAGCGGATAAATTGTTTGATGCTGTAAAAAAAGGAGACGCCGCGGCCGTATCAAGCCTTTTAAAATCCGGCGTCGGCCCGGATATTACCGATTCCGAAGGGCGTACGCCGTTGATTTATGCCGGCAGCGAAAACTATCATGAAATTGCCGGAATTTTGCTTAAAGCCAAGGCAAACCCAAATATAAAAAATAAACACGGCAACACGGCTTTAATGTTTGCCGCGGAACAAGGATATAAGGAAACTGTTGATATATTGCTTAAATCCAAAGCAGATCCGGATATACAAAACAAAGACGGCGGTTTTACGGCTTTAATGGTTGCTTCGCAAAACGGGCACAAAGAAACTGTTGAAATGCTGCTTAAAGCCAAAGCAAATGTTAATCTGCAAAATAAGTACGGTAATACGGCTTTAATGATTGCTTTGCAAAACGGACAAAAAGAGATTGTTGATATACTGCTTAAAGCAAAAGCAGACCCCGATATGCAAAATGAGTCCAAAAAAACTTCCTTAATGCTTGCTTCAGAAAAAGGGTATAAAGAAATAGTTGAACTGCTGCTTAAAGCCAAAGCTGATCCGAATATACAAAGTTTCGGCAGGACGGCTTTAATGTACGCCTCAGAAAACGGGCATAAGGAAGCAGTTGAAATACTGCTGAAAGGTAATGCGGACCCGAATATAACAAATAATATACACGGCGAAACAGCCTTAATGCTTGCTTCAGAAAACGGGCATAAAGAAATAGTTGAAATGTTGCTTAAAGCCAAAGCTGACCCAAATATAAAACCTTACGGCAGAACGGCTTTAATGTTTGCTTCGCAAAACGGGCACAAAGAAATCGTTGGAATGCTGATTAACGCTAACGCGGATCCGAATATACAAACTAACTATGAAAACCGGACGGCTTTGATGTTGGCTTCATATGGCGGATACAAAGAAATAGTTGAAATGCTGCTTAAAGCTAATGCCGACACAGATGTACAGAGTAATACTGACAGCGGTAACGGTGAAACAGCTTTAATGTTTGCTTCACAAAATGGACACAAAGAAATCGTTGAAATTCTGCTTGAAGCCGAAGCAAACCCTGCTATATACAACAGGAACGGAGAAACGGCTTTGATTTTGGCTTCGCGAAACGGTCACAAAGAAATAGTTGAAATGCTGCTTAAAGCCAAAGAAAAGGCCGTTAAGCAGGATAAATACGGAATAGCAGTTGCCTCTCTTGAAGGGGATAAAAAAGTTGTTAAAAATCTGCTTAAAACTAAAACGGATTTGAATGTGCAGGATAAATACAAAATGACGGCTTTAATGTGGGCTTCGCGAAACGGGCACAAAAAAATCGTTGAAATGCTTCTCAAAGCTAATGCCGATCCGGATATGCAAGGCGAATACAGACGTACGGCTTTAATGTATGCGTTAAAAAACGGCCACAAAGAAATCGTTGAAGTACTGCTTAAAGCCAAAGCGGATCCGGACATACAAGATTATAGAGGTGCAACAGTTTTAATGTATGCATCAGAAAAAGGGCGCAAAGACGTTGTTGAGATGCTGTTAAAAGCAAAAGCAGACCAGGACATACAGCGGGGCTGGGATGGAGAAACAGCTTTAATGGACGCTTCGCAAAAAGGGCAAAAAGAAACAGTTGAACTGCTGCTTAAAGCCGGAGCGAACCCTGATATATACAATAAAAACGGTGAAACAGCTTTAGATTTGGCTTCACAAGAGGGCCACAAAGAAATAGCCGAACTGCTTCTTAAAGCCGAAAAAATGCCTGTTGCGCAAAACAAAAGTGATATAGTGCTTGCCGCTTTTGAAGGCGACAAGGAAACCGTCGAAATGCTGCTTAAAGCAAAAACAGACCCTGATACAAAGGATAGATACGGTGAAACTGCCTTATTGGTTGCTTCACGAAAAGGGCACAAGGAAATTGTTGAAATGCTGCTTGAAGCCGGAGCAGATATGAATGCCGGTAAATACACTGCTTTAATGATTGCTTCAGGAAACGGACACAAAGAAATCGTTGAAATGCTGCTTAAAGCCGGAGCAGCCCCGAACGTACGAACCGGAGTTGGCAGCGATTTTCCTTCAGGCGGCGAAACAGCTTTACTGTTTGCTTCACGAAATGGATACAGAGATATCGTTGAACTGCTGCTTAAAGCCGGGGCAGATCCGGATATGCAAAACGGGCACAGAGAAACGGCGTTATTATGTGCCTCAAGAGAAGGATACAAAGAAGTAGTTGAAGTGCTGCTCAAAGCGAAGGCAGATCCTGATATATGGGAAGGGTTTGGGCAAACGGCTTTAATGTATGCTTCTAAAGAAGGGCACAAAGAAATAGTTGAAATGTTGCTTAAAGCCAAAGCAAAACCGGATATGCAGGATGCGGACGGCTTCACGGCTTTAATATATGCTTCACAAAACGGGCACAAAGAAATCGTTGAAATGCTGCTTAAAGCAAAAGCGAATCCGGATATGCAAGGTTTCCACGGAGAAACGGCTCTAATATTGGCTTCACAAAACGGTCACAAAAAAATAGTTGAGATGCTGCTTAAAGCCAAAGCCGATCCGCATTTAAAAGGGCTTCTCTATGGTACTGGATTATACGGGAAAAATACCGCTTTAGATTATGCCGAGAGAAAGGGCTATACGGAAATAGCGGATATGCTTAAAAAAGCAGGAGCGAAGTAATAAAGAATAATATTAGCTTTTTAGTATAATGTTTTGCCGCTTGGTATTTTTTAAATCCGCTGCCTTCTGTACCGGCAGCGGATTTATTTATTAAAACACATTCAATTTTCCATAAATTTTACATCTTTACAAAGCATTTATTTGCTACTATAATTACGTCGCTTATTATTATAGATACTATACAACACTAAAAAGGTGAGAAAATGAAAAAAATTATTCTATTTCCGTTATTATTGGCAGTTTTAAGCGCGGCATCGGCATACGCACAGATTACAACGTTTAGCGCCTTGCAGTCGTCTTATACCGCTGCAGGTACGCGCGCGGTAACGCTCGGCAGCAGTATAACGTTTACTTCTAATCTCGGCACCGCCGGAAACCCGTTAAACCTGACAATAAACGGAAACGGCTATACGTTAAACGGCAATTCTCTATATTCGGCTTTTATCCTTTCTAATAGCAACCAGGTAGTAAAAATCAACAATTTAACCGTAAGAAATATGAGAGGGCAAAGCGGCGCGGTGTTTAATTTAACCAATTCGTCAGCCGCGGCTTCAGGAAATGTTATTTTTACCTTAAATACATCCACCGGTTTTCAGCCGAGCATAGATTATGTTCAAAGTTATGCCGGAGTTATCATGGCAGATAACTCTGTTTTTACGTTTAATAACGGCTCAATAGTTTTTTCGAGCAACTCCGCGCAGTCATTGGCAACTATTGAAAGCGGTAACGCGGGCGGCGGAGCCATCTATGCGGCAAACTCGACATTTAACTTTAACGGCGATTCGATAAGTTTTACAGGAAATAAAGCATCCGGATTATCTACCGATTTAGGCTACGCGTACGGCGGAGCTGTATATTCACAATCATCATCTTTTGTATTTACGGGCGCGAATGTTATTTTTGACGGAAACTCTGCTTTCGGCAAAGGTTCCTATCAAAGTATGGGTTTTGGCGGCGCGATATACGCAACTGATTCTGAAATGTATTTTAACGGCGGAAATGTAAAATTTACCAATAATATCGCTTCCGGCACTGCCGGCGTGAAGGGAGCGGGCGGAGCTATTTACGCTTCAGAGTCTTCCTTGGTGTTTAATAACAGCAATACGGAGTTTTCGTATAACATAGCATCCAGTTCCGGCGGTGCTATGTATTTGGAAAACAGCTCGGCGGTTTTTAAGGGAAATGTATCATTTACAAATAATAAATCTTCCGCGAATGGCGGCGCGGTAATTTCAACCTCTTCGTATTTTTCGTTTAACGGCGGCAGATTGGATTTTACCAATAATGGTTCATCGGTTACGTCCTCAGGGGGCGCCCTGGAGTTATTCTTTTCAACAGTAACTTTGACGGGCAGTGACACAATTTCTTTTAACTCAAACAAGGCATATTCAACCGGAGGCGCCTTCTATGCGTATTCTTCTTCAGTAAGTATTAAATCGGCGAATGATATTTCATTTAATTCAAATTTTGCAGGTAATGGCGGAGGCGCAATAGCTTTAAGCAGGTCGACCATGGTTTTAACTTCTGATAATAATATTACATTCAGCTCAAACAGCGTGGAAGGTTATTATGGCGGCGCCATTATGGCAGACTATTCTTTACTCGATATTAACGCGAAAAACAGCTTAGTATTTAATTCAAATATTGCAAGTGACTATTATCATTCTGGAGCAATAGTAGCTTCGGGTTCCACAATAAATTTATTAGCAAGCAACATAATTTTTACTTCTAATAAAGCAGGCTTTAGCGGGGCAATCAGTGTGTCGGGCGTTATGAGTTTTACGGCAAATAAAGTTATTTTCGGTTCAAACAGAGCTCTTTATGATGGTGGTGCCATAAGCAATTATGGCATGCTGGATTTTAGCCGTGCCTCAAATATTGAATTTTCCGGCAATGCCGCGGGAAGATCCGGCGGCGCTTTGTATATTTCCCAAAGCACGGCTGTGTTCGGTGCAAATGCTACTTTTGCCGGTAACAGCGCAACTATAAACGGCGGAGCGATATATTCAAGCATGTCATTTGTGTCTTTTAACGGCGGTAAAGCAAGCTTTACAAACAATACTTCAACTAACGGTTTAACGATGACTTACTCCAACGGCGGCGCGATATATGCCCACGGGTCAAATATAAGTTTTGCGGTTAATGATATATTTTTCAGTTCTAATATCGCCCAAACGGCCGGAGGAAGTATATATTCGGCGTTATCGCTGCTTAATTTAAACGCTGTAAATGATATAAATTTTGATTCAAACTTTACCGTGGACGGGCACGCGGGGGCTTTATATGTTGAAAATTCATCAATAAGTTTTACGGCGGGAAAGAATATATTGTTTAATTCAAACGCGGCAGGTACAGGCGGAGGCGGCGCCGCGATAGAGGCGCATAGTACAACCGGAAGTTTTTATTCAACCGGAGGAAATATAAGTTTTACTTCAAACCGTTCTCCTGACGGAATCGGCGGCGCGATGGCTATTGCTGACTCCTCTTTTACATTCTCCGCGGCGCGGCAAATGCTGTTTGCTTCTAATAACGGCCAGATCGGCGGCGCGTTTTACTCTGAAAATTCAAATCTTTATTTTGATGCCGCTTCAATGGCGTTTAATTCCAATGAATCCGGCGGAGGCGGCGCGATATATTTAGATACTTCTACGGCTA